>NZ_JALDPT010000021.1 GCF_022695515.1 Phenylobacterium aquaticum | reverse complement strand
TCGCGGCGCGGGCGATGGCTCGGGCCTCGACGGATTTCAGGGTCGCGCGGTCGGCGCCGGCCGCATGGCGGCCCGCGGGCCTGGACGCGCGCGGCGGCCAGGGCCGAGCCCACGCCGCCTGAAAACAGGCCGCAGCGGGTGTCGGCGGCGGCCATCACCGTGCGCTCGTAGAAGAGGTCGAGGCTTGACGCACTCGCGAGCCCGGGCGCCGCCATCACGCTGGCGCCGAGCAATAACCCCATCCATCCACACACGACGCGCCGCGCATCTTTGCGCGTACTCGTCATGCTCACCTGTTTTCTCGTATGGTTCGAGAACTGAGCGTGACCTTAGGCGCCGCGCCTTTCTGTTCCGTTAGCGAGGCCCGACCCTGCGATGATGCTGTCCACCGACATCTGGGTCGCCGCCCTGATCCGTCGCGTCGAGCTGGGCGGGGGCTTCGCCATGCTGATCCGCAAGGGCGACGCCCGCGCCGGCTCGGTGCTGGTCAAGGTGCTGAACCGCAGCGACAGGACGGTCAGGCTCTATGCGGAAGCCACCCGCGGCGACGGCGAGCGGGTCTGGATGCGCCCGGCGGTCTCGGAGCAGGAAAGCGACCTCGACCGCTATATCGAGCGCGCCATCAAGGTCGATCCCGATATCTGGGTGGTCGAGGTCGAGGACAAGGACGGCCGGCATTTCCTGACGGAGCCGGTGGAGGTGGGGTGACCCATCACGGTGAACGCCCGTTCACCGCCTTTGTGCACCGGGCCGAAAGCAGGGGTGTGAGATCTAGCGCATCGGCTTCCCCAACTGACCGGTGCGTACCCGCTGATGCTGTTCCTGATGAACGACGTGGTGCTTGAACTCGAAAATCCGAAGTTCGCGCCGAAGGCGATGAGCCGGCGGTTTGACGCCCTGACGTTCAATGCGGTCACCCGGCTGGGCCAGGAGCTCTATGCCGAGGAGCCCCTGCTGCATCTCACGCGGCCGGACCGCGCCAAGCGGTTGGCGGCCCTGATCCTGGCCAAGGCGCCGGCGATCAACGCCGCCCAGTTCATCGCCACCCGCTTCGGCGGCGCGCCGGCCGAGGTGCTGGTCAGCTATCGCCAGGTGGACTTCGAGACCATGGCCCATTTGAGCCTGCGCCAGGACGAGGGCGAGCTCGACACCCTGCATACGGATCGCCAGGTCTGGCGGCGGTTGGCGGCTTAAGGGGCGAACCCGGGCTCGCAATTGACCGCGACTTAACTCCGCTCATCCCGGCGAAGGCCGGGACCCAGAGCGAAAAGCTCAGTGTGTGGCGGGAAGGTCGCTCGGCCCCATCTGGATAGCGTTGCGCCCTATGATCTGGGTCCCGGCCTTCGCCGGGATGAGCGGATGAGGGCGCGCGAGCGCGATCTATCCCCGCCACCATTTGCCTGACGGGCCCGGGCGCGGTATCGCCCGCGCATGAGCACTTCTCCCGTCGTCGAGGCCGCCCGTCGGCGCACCTTCGCCATTATCTCCCACCCGGACGCCGGTAAGACGACGCTGACGGAGAACCTGCTGCTGGCCGGCGGCGCGATCCGGGCGGCGGGCGCGGTGCGGGCGCGGGGTGAGAACCGGCGGACCCGGTCGGACTGGATGAAGATCGAGCGCGAGCGCGGGATCTCGGTCTCGGCCAGTGTCATGACCTTCGACCACGAAGGTCTGATGTTCAATCTGCTCGACACCCCGGGTCACGAGGACTTCTCGGAAGACACCTATCGGACGCTCACGGCCGCCGACGCCGCGGTCATGGTGCTGGACGCCGCCAAGGGCATCGAGCCCCAGACCCTGAAGCTGTTCGAGGTCTGCCGCCTGCGCGACATCCCGATCGTCACCTTCATCAACAAGATGGACCGCGAGGCCCAGGACCCCTTCGCTCTGCTGGACGAGATCGGCTCCAAGCTGGCGCTGGATCCTGCGCCGCTGTTCTGGCCGGCAGGGTCGGGCGGGCGGTTCAAGGGCATGCTGGATCTGCGGACCCAGAAGTTCCAGCCCTACGCCAAGCGCGGCGCCGAGCCGGACGACGGCCACCCCGACGCCGTGGCCTTCGGCGGCAATGCGGTGATGAGCTATCTGGAGCCCGACGAGCGCGCCGAGCTGGAGGAAGCCTCCATGCTGGTCGCCGAGGCCTCGAAGCCCTTCGATCCCCAGGCCTTCCTGGAAGGTCACATGACCCCGGTGTTCTTCGGCTCGGCCCTGCGCCATTTCGGCGTCGACGAGCTGCTGGCGGGCCTGGGCGCCTACGCCCCGCCGCCCAAGGCCGTGGCCGCGACCAAGTCGGGCGAGCCGACCCACGTGGTCCCGGGCGATCCGGAAGTCACCGGCTTCGTCTTCAAGGTCCAGGCCAATATGGACCCCAATCACCGCGACCGGATCGCCTTCCTGCGCCTGACCTCGGGGCGGTTCTCCCGGGGCATGAAGCTGAAGGTGCAGAACACCGGCCGGCAATTGTCGGTCAATGCGCCGATCATGTTCTTCGCCTCCGACCGGGAACTGGCGGAAGAGGCCTTCGCCGGCGACGTCATCGGCATTCCGAACCACGGCGTGCTGCGGGTCGGCGACAGCCTGTCGGAGACCGGCCTGCTGCGCTTCGCGGACCTGCCCAACTTCGCCCCGGAAATCCTCCAGCGCGTGCGGGTCAAGGATCCGCTGAAGGCCAAGCACCTGAAGAAGGCGCTGGAAGGCCTGGCGGAGGAGGGGGTGACCCAGCTGTTCCGCCCGCAGTTCGGGGCGGACTTCATCGTCGGCGCCGTGGGCCAGCTGCAGTTCGAGGTCATGGCCGACCGCCTGGCCAACGAATATCAGCTGGAGGTCCAGTTCGAGGCCAGCCCCTTCGCCGAGGCCCGCTGGCTGACCGGCGCCAAGGCCGAGGTCGAGGACTTCGAGAACAAGCACCGCACCGCCATGGCCACCGACATCGACGACCAGCCGGTGTTCCTGGCCAAGTCCGCCTGGGAGATCGGCTATGTGGCCGAGCGCTATCCCAAGGTCGGCTTCGAGCGCACCAAGGAACGGGGCTAGCCGCCGATGAGCGGCGTGATCCTCTATGGAAACCCGGCCCCCGGCCTGACGGACATTCCGCCGGGCGCGACCCAGGTCTCGCCCCTGATCCCCGGCTCGGCGGACCTGGCGGCGATGGCCGACGCCTCGGTCGACGAGGCGGTGATCCTGGCGCCGCCCGGCGTGCTGGAGCGGGATTTCGTCCTCGCCCACGCCCTGCGCGTGCTCAAGCCGAATGCGGCGCTGACCGCCTTCGCGCCCAAGGACAAGGGCGGCTCGCGGCTGAAGAAGGCGCTGGAGCGGTTTGGCTGCGAGGTCAGCGAGGATGCGCGCCGCCATCACCGGTTCTGCTATGTCGAGCGCCCGGAGGCGCCGACCAGCCTGGCCGAGGCCATGGCCGCGGGCGGACCGCGCCTGGTCGCATCCCTGGGCCTGTGGTCGCAGCCGGGCGTGTTCAGCTGGGACCGGATCGATCCGGGCACCGCGCGGCTGATCGAGCACCTGCCGCCGCTGAAGGGCCGGGGCGCGGACCTCGGCTGCGGCATAGGGGTGCTGGCCACCCATATCCTGGCCCAGGGCGAGATCAGTGAGCTGACGGCCATCGACATCGACCGCCGCGCGGTCGAATGCGCCCGGCACAATCTCGACGACCCGCGCGTCCAGGTCCGCTGGGCCGATGTGCGGCGGACGGAGGGCCAGGTCACCGGCCTCGACTTCGTGGTCATGAACCCGCCCTTCCATGACGGCGGCGCAGAGGACCGCGCCCTGGGCTCGGCCTTCATCCGCGCGGCGGGCGCCATGCTGGCCAAGGGCGGGACCTGCTGGCTGGTCGCCAATCGTCACCTGCCCTACGAGGCGACGCTCGCCGAGACCTTCGCCAAGGTGACGCCCAAGGTCGAGGTCGGCGGCTTCAAGGTCTATGAGGCCCGCAAGTGAGCGAGAAGCCCGCCAAGCCGATGATGGCCCGCCTCGACCGGCTGCTGGCCAATCTCGGCTATGGCTCGCGGCGCGAGGTCAACAGCCTGGTCCGCGACGGCAAGGTGGTGCTGGACGGCGTGACCCTGAAGGACGCCGGCGCGCGGATCGCCGTCACGGCCGACCTGCCGGCCCGCATGACCCTGTCCGGCGTCGCGGTCGACCCGCCCGCGCCGCTCACCCTGATGATGCACAAGCCGCTGGGCGTGGTCTGTTCCCACAAGGAGGTCGGCCGCAGCGTCTATGAGCTGTTGCCGCATCGCTGGCGGGCCCGAATGCCGGGGTTGTCCACGGTCGGCCGGCTCGACAAGGAGACCTCGGGCCTGCTCCTGATCACCGATGACGGGCCCTTCCTGCACCGGGTGATCTCGCCTCGCGCCCATGTGGCCAAGCGCTATGTGGCTATGCTGGATCGGCCCCTGAGCGGCGAGGAGGGGGCGATCTTCGCCGCCGGGACCCTGATGCTGGAGGGGGAGACCGATCCCCTGGAGCCGGCGACGCTGGAGGTCCTGGGACCCAAGGAAGCCCGGCTGGTGATCACCGAGGGCCGCTATCATCAGGTGCGCCGGATGTTCGCGGCGACCGGCAATCACGTCACCGCCCTGCACCGCGACCGCATCGGCGGCCTGGCCCTACCGCACGATCTGGAGCCCGGCGCCTGGCGCATCCTGACCCCTGCGGATCACGCCGCGATCTTCGGCTGATCGCCGCCTGAGCGAGGCGAAATCGCGTCAATCGCGAAGATTCGGAATTCGTTAACCATAATCAAGCAGTTAACCACTTGTTAAGTTCTTCGGCTCCGGCTTTGCTGCTTCCGATCTGAACCCGTCCCAGGCGTCCCGTGTTGAGACTCCGGCGGGGGATCGGAGTGGATCCATGTTCGAGTTCGGTCGGGAATTGAAGCGTCTGTTCGGCGCCGAGAATCTCAACGTGGCGCGCGATGGTCTGACCGGCGGGACGCGTCCCTGCTGGAGCTGCTCGATCTCGACATGCTGCGGGCCGAGGCCAAGTCCGCCGACATCGCCGCCGGCCGCATGGGCGCCAAGGACCGCGCCCAGCGCAGGCTGGAGGCCGCCATCGTCTGGCGCGAGATCGCCCGCCGCTCGGGCGACGCCGTGGCCCTGCGCCGGGCCGCCGCCGGCGCCGAGGCCGCCGCCGAACTCTTCGGACGTGACCGCCGTCCTGACGGCTGGGCCCGCGCCCGCTGCGAACAGGCCTTCTGCGCCATGCTGGGCGCCGAGCTGTTCGGCGATGACGGCCTCAACGCCGCCGCCGAGGCCGCCTTCCGTGAGGCCCGCGCCGCCGCCCGCGGCGGCCTGGCCCTGCCGCTCGCCGAGGTCGGCATCGCCGCCATCGAGGGCCGCAATCGCATGGGCGACGGCGACGCCCAGCTGGCGCGGGTGACCGCCGCCCGCTTCTCCACCCCCATCGTGGGCCTGCGGACCCTGACCCGCCGCTGCCGGGCCGCGCGCCTGCTGGCGGTCGAGGCGCGCCTGGTGCGCGCCGATCTGCTGCTTGGCTGGGGCGCGCGCCTCAAGGACCGCGACCTGCTGCAACAGGCGCTCAACGAGGCCGAGCTGGCCGGCGAGGGCCTGGACCAGGCCTATGAGCCGCTGAGCTGGGCCCGTGTCGCCGCCGCCCGCGGCCAGGCCATGGCCCTGCTGGGCGAGATCGGCGGCCAGATCGAACCCCTGGCCGACGCCGTCACCGCGCTCGCCGATGTCCTGAACGAGCTGTCGCGGGAGCACAGCCCCCTGGACTGGGCCCGCGTCCAGACGGCCCTGGCCCAAGGCCTCCAGGCGCTCGGCGAGGCCGGGGCCAGCGAGCGGGCCTATGAGCAGGCCGTGACCTGCTACGACCGCGCCGGACTGGTGTTCAAGGAGACGCCGGCTCTGGCGCTCCGCGCCGTCGCCGCCTCCAACCGCGCCCTGTGCCTGGCTCGTTCGGCGGAGCTGACCGGCGATCTGGCGGTGCTGGACGCCGCCGAGGCCGCCTTCCGCATCGAACTGACGGCGCTGTCGGCCGGCCGTGACCCGACCGCCTGGGCCCTGCTGCAGGTCAATCTGGCCCGCCTCTATGAGGCGCGGATGGACATCACCGGCAAGGATCGCGGCGAACGCGCCGCCGCCGCCATGGCGCTGAACGCCGCTCTCGACGTCTTCGCCGAACAGGGCCTGCGCTCGCTCAGCATCGTCGCCGCCGAGGCCCTGGATCGCCTCGACGCGACGACGCCAGTGAGACGCCGTCCGGCGGCCTGAGGCTTTCGCCCACCCGTGTAACGTGCAAGCATAGGTGGCAGCCCGGCCCGTGGGGGCGCCGGGGCGATCACTGCTGTTTGCGGTGGGCGGGGGACGACAGTTGGTTTTTGTGAAACGGGCCCTTTTGGCCGCGCTCTCGGTGTTCGCCGCAACGACGGCGGCCGCCGCGCCACCGGCGGACAGCAAGCTGGCGCCGGGCGACTCCAACGCCGATTGGCTCAAGAAGCCGACCCAGGCGGATCTGATGGCGGTCTGGCCGCATGACGCCGCTCAAGTCGGGGCCGGCGGCAAGGCGTTGATCGGGTGCAAGGTCACCGAGCGCGGCCTGCTCAACAGCTGCGTGGTGTTGTCGGAGAGCCCCGCTGGCGCCGGCTTTGGCGCGGCGGCGGTGATGGTTTCGTCTCAATTCCTGATGAAGCCGGCCATCCGAAACGGAAAACCGGTCGAGAGCGAAGTCCGCATACCCATCACCTTTCCCTCCTATGAACCGCCTCAGGGCGGCGTGGAGGGGCGCATGTTGCTCCCCGTGGCCCTCCTGACGGTTGCGCCGACCTATGCGCAGGTCGTGGAGGCCTATCCCGCGAAGGCCCGCGCCAAAGGCGCCGGAGGACGCGCCGCCTTGAGCTGCAATGTCCGGAGCGACGGACAGATTCAGTATTGCACCGTCTTGACCGAAGACCCCGGCGGGTTGGGCTTTGGCGCGGCTGCGAAATCACTCGCACCGCTTTTCAAGGCTCCCACCACCCTCGCCGACGGGCGATCGACCCGCGGCGCAGTCATGCAGATCTCGGTCGTCTTCGTGACGGACATGCTCAAGTCGGATTCCACGCCTGTTGTCGGCAAGCCCAACTGGATCTCGGCGCCGACCGCCCAACAGTTCACAGCGGCGATGCCAAAGGGGTCAGAGCCCACGGGCACGATACGGGTGGCGCTCGATTGTCTGATCGCGCCCGGCGGCCACGTCTCGGACTGCAAGGTCGCCAGCGAATCTCCGCCCGACAAGGGCTTCGGCGCCAGCGCCCTGGCCGTCGCGCCCTATGTGCAGGTTTCGGTCTGGACCCCGGAGGGGCTGCCGACCGTGGGCGCCCGGCTGCGGGTGCCGTTCCGGTTCGAGTTCGGCGCGCCGCCGCCGCCTGCGCCCAAGCCCTAGGACCAGTGCAGCCGCGGCTCGATCGCGGCGAGGTCGACGCCCGCGTGGCGCGCGCCCTTCAGCTCGGCCATGGCCTTGTTCTCCATCACCGCCTTGAAGGCCGTCTTGAAGGCGGCCATGTCCTCGGGCGTGCCGACCGAGATGCGCACGGCGTTGGGCCAGATCGGCCAGGTGCGGCCGATATAGACGTTGCGGGCCTTCATGGCGGCCATCACCGCCTTGCCCGGCAGGCCGGTGTCGATCATGAGGCAGTTCGACTGGCTGTCGCCGATCACCTTGTAATTATTGGCTTTCAGCCATGCGATCGTGTCGCGGCGGGTGTCGCCGATCAGCTTCTTGCGGGCCGGAATCAGGTCGGAATCCAAGAGGGAGGCTCGCGCCGCGGCCGAGGAGGTGATCGGCATGGGGTTCTGGCCGAAGGCCTTGAGCTTGGCCAGGAGGTCAGGGCGGCCCGCCGCCACGCCCGCACGGATGCCGGCCATGCCGTAGATCTTGGAGAAGGTGCGCAGGACGATCAGGTCCTTGTCGGCCGCCACCATGTCCATCACGTCCTCGGCGTCGGACAGGTGGATATAGGCCTCGTCGACCAGCAGGATCGCGCCCTTGGGCTTGTTGTCGAGCGCCCAGACGATGTCGGCCTTGGAGGTCAGGGTCCCGGTCGGATTGTTCGGGTTGCAGATATAGATCACTCCGGCGTTGGGGTCGGCCGCGACCAGGGCCTTCACGTCGTGAGCGTAGGTCGAGGTCAGCGGGACCTTCACGATCTTGGCCCCGCTGGTCAGGGTCGCGTACATGCCGGCCTCATAGGACGGGTCGGCGGTGACGAAGCTGCGGGTGGGAGAGGTGAAGGCCAGCACGGTGTAGTGCAGGGCCTCGCCTGAGCCGGCATAGATCTCGACATAGCCCTTCTTCAGCCCGTGCTGCTCGGCGAAGGTCATGGCCAGCATCTCGGTCTCGCCGATGCGGTCATAGCGACCGCCGAGGGGGGCGGCCTTGGCGATGGCCTCCAGCGCCGCCTTGGAGGGGCCGAGCGGGTTCTCGTTGGCGTTGATCAGCACGGCGCCGGGCGGCGGGACGTCGGGTCCCTGGCCATGGACGGCGAGACCCGCGGGCACCGCGCCAGCCTGGGCGGCGTGGGCCAGGTCGGCCTCGGCCAGGATGGGCGTGGCGGCGGCGAACGCCGCGGCGCGCAGGAACGAGCGTCGGCCCATGCGGGCGAAATCGAAGGGCTGTTGGGACATGGGACCTTGCTCCGCAGGTTCCGGGGCGCCGGAACTCTGTTCCTCAAGGTTCGGCCGCGGGGCGCCGCTGGCAATGGCGCAGGCGTCGCTTTCGGCCCGGGTCCGAGCCGGCGCCTAAGCATCGCGCACATCTTTTCGGGCGGGGGCGCCGGGGGCGTTCAAGGCGAGTTGGGCGCAACCGACCCAACCCCAGGGTGCGGCGATTACGCCATTCGCGTCCGAGGTGACCGTGTGGTCAAATCCCCCGAGTCGCAGTTTGGGAAACACGATCGTGCAAGCGGGGGGAACGGGGTCGGCAGACCATCAGCGGCAGTTGAGCCGGCTGGGCGCGCGCTTCCTGCTGCGCGCCGCCCGTATCGTCGCCCTGACCATAGACCGCGACCTGATCACCGCCCTGGTGGCCCTTGGAATCGTGCGCGCCAATCTGGCTCCCCTCTTCGCCGATCCGGAGCTTGCGGCCCGCTACGCCGCGGCCGACGCCATTCCACCGGATTCGCTGCGGCGGCCGGTCAGCATCTACGCCGTGGCCAAGGCGACCGGCATTCCCTACGAGACCGTCCGCCGTCACGTCCGCAAGCTGCAGGGCGACGGGCTGTGCCTGGCGGTCGAGGGCGGGATCATCCTGCCGACCTCGACCATCGAGGGTCCGGGCTACCAGCGCGCGCTCACGGAGACCTGGGAGGCGCTGACCCAGTTCGTGGCCGACGCCGCGGTGACGGGGCTGCACGGCCGGGGCGCCCTGCGGATGGATGTGCCGGACGCCCGCCGCGAGGCGCTGCGCCAGACCATGACCTTCTTTCTGGAGGGCCTGGAGCGGTCGGCCCAGGCGCTGGGGCTGGAAACCCTGAGCGTGCTGATCCTGCGCTATGTGACCAACGCCAATGTCCAGCATCTGATCACCGACCTCGAATTAGGCCGTCAGTACGCCAGCCTGGACGCGGTGCCGCCGGATGAGCTGCGCCGCGCGGTATCGGTCTATGCGGTCGGCAAGGCGCTCCTGGTCCCCTACGAAACCGTGCGGCGTCACGCCAAGCTGCTGGTGGAGCGCGGCTATCTCGAGCGTCGCGGGGATGGCGGCCTGATCATGCCTGAGCGCGTGCTGCACCGCCCTGAATTCGTGAGGGGCACCTCGGACTTCGCCGACCTGACCCAGGCCTTTCTGGACCGTCTGGCGGAGATCGGACTGCCGCCCCGCATCGAGGCGGCTGCGGCGAGCGATCAGGCGGCGGCGACGTCGCCGGTCTGACGTCGGATGCGCCAGAAGCGGATGGTGCGCTGGGCCGCCTCGCGAGGCAGGGCGGCGTAGAGTTCGCCATATTCCCGGGCGCGGCCAAGGGCGTTGTCTTCCCGATCCAGGATCAGCACGGCGAAGGTCAGATAGAGCGAGCGGTCGAAATCCGCCGCCTTGCAGACGATCGACAGGGCGTCGAGCTCGCGGCGTTCCAGGATCCGGCGGGCGGTGTGGAAGTCGATGTCGGCGAGCTCGCTGAGCGCGACCAAGAACTTGCTGGTCTCGCCATTGCGCAGGAAGCCGGCCAGGACCGGAGGGGTGATGCCGCCGCGGGCCCGCAGCAGGCGGATGCTGCGCTCGGCCTCGTCATAGTCGGCGGGCAGGGCGCCGTCGCGGGCGGCCACCTGCTTGCGCCCGACCGCGAGCGCCCGATCCAGGGCCTCGGGATCCATGCCCGAGTTCCGCTCGAGGATCTCGCCGCGCAGCTTGGCCTCGACCACGAAATACATCTCGTTCAGCAGGTCGATGGGCAGGGACTGGCGGGCGACCACGGCGGCGTGCAGGGCGGGGTTGTCGACCGCACGGTCGACCACGCGCTCATGGGTCTCGCGCGAGAGCAGGGCGCCCTCGTTGGCGAGCAGGGTTCCCAGGGTTTCGTCATCGCCCCGCTCGACAATCACCCCGGAGACCACTTCCGAGATGGTGCGCCTCTGGCTGATGGCGCGCAGGTGGGCCTGGCCGCGGCTGTGGGCGACCGACAAGAGGTCGTCGTCGGTGAGGGCCGAGGAATGCTGCAGGATCGGGCGCGCCACCTCGATGGAGCTGTCGCGGGCCAGGACGCCGATCAGGCCGGCGGGCGGGGCCTCGGCATGCGACATGCGCTCGGCCAGCTCGCCGCGGACCGCATCCTCCATCTCGCCGGCCAGCTGGGTCATGATGTCGCCGAACAGGGCGGTCTCCGCCTCGCCGCGGGGATCGGTGGGGCTGAAGAACAGGTCGGTGACCCCGCGCAGCAGTTCCCGACGCCGGGCGCTCGACGGCTCCTGGGCCAGGGCGATCAGATCGTGCAGCTTGGACTGGGACATGGTCAGGCTCAGAACGGGCGTTCGCGCTTGTCGCCGCCGTCGCCGTCGGCGTCGTCACGGGCGACCGTGCCGGCCGCGTCCTCCGCCGGCGCCTGGGCGACCCCGCCGCCGGACGGGCCGATCAGCACATAGCCTTGCTGGCCCTGGGCGGGTTCGGCGATGGCGTCGGGGGTAAGGCCATAGGGGCGATGGACGGAATAGAGGCGCGCCTGCTCGCCGCCGCTGTGCGTCGTGGGGGCAGCCTCCGCCAGCCGCTGAGGCGTGGAGACGGCGGCCTGGGCCGGGGGAACATAGGGCGGCAGACCGCCCGCCAGGGCCGGAGATCCGCTCGGCGTCTCAGGCGGCGGCGCGGTCGGCGCCTCCGGAGGCGCCACGGCCGGGCGGGCGGCCGCGGGGCGATAGGGCTCCTGCGGGGTGAAGGCGGGATAGACCGGCGCATAGGCGACCTGCGACCGGTCCGACGGCGAGGGGCGGAGGGCCGCCGCGCCGGGCGTCGGGCTGCGCCCGCGCAGGAATTGGCCGGCCAGGGCCAGGGGCTCGGGCTGGGCGTAGACCACGGGGGCCTGGTCGTCTTGCGGCGTGTCGGACTTGTGCGCCCAGCCCAGGGCCCGGCTCATCAGCGAGGGGCGGGGTTCGGGGGCGTAATCGCCGTTTCCATAGCGGTCGCCGGCCAGGGCCGCGGCGGGCGCGGCGCCGAGGATCACGGCGACCAGGAGGGGCGAGAGACGCATGGTCCTTCAAGGCTAAGGCCGCGGCCTTAACCCTCCTCTAACGACCGCGCCACCAGGCGAGCCCGACGCGCTCCAATCGATCGAGCAGGGCGTGCAGCACGACCCCCATCAGGCCCAGCACCACCAGGGCGGCGATCATCCGCGCGGTCTGCAGCTTGTTGCCGGCGTCGAGGATGCGCCAGGCCAGGCCGCGCACGCCGCCCGAGCCGGCGCCGAACTCGGCCACGACCGCGCCGATCACCGCCAGACCGGCCCCCACCTTGTGGCCTTCCAGCAGGAAGGGCACGGCCGAGGGCAGGCGCAGCCGCAGCACGCGCTGGATGCGGCTGGCGCCATAGAGATCGAACAGGCGCTCCAGATCCGGATCAGCGGCCTTAAGCCCGGTCACCGCGCCGGAGAAGATCGGGAAGAAGGCGACGAGCACGGCGAGCGCGACAATGGCCCGCTCCGGGTGGTCGATGCCCGCCCAGATCAGCACAAGCGGCGCGATCGCCACCACGGGGGTCACCTGCAGGGTCGAGGCGAGCGGGCGCACCGCGCGTTCCAGAAACGGGCTCAACCCCACGATCAGGGCGATCAGCTGGGCGGTGAGGCTGGCGATGACCAGGGCGATGAGCGCCACGGACAGGGTGTTCCAGGCCGCCTGGATCAGGCTGCCGGTGTCAGTGGCGAGCGCCACGGCGACGGCGGACGGAGCCGGCAGGAAATAGGCGGGCACGCCGGTGATGCGGACCGCGGCCTCCCAGACCGCCAGCAGGAGCGCGATCAGGGCGAAGGGGGCGAGGGCGTCGGCGACCTTGCTCATGCGACGGCCTCCGCGCCCTTGGCCAGCAATTGGGACACCGCCTCGGAGGCCTCGCGGAACACGGCGGTGGCGCGGAAGCCCTCCGGCCGGGGCAGGGGGGCGTTGACCAGAACCTCGCCGGCGATGCGGCCGGGTCCGCGGGTGATCACCACCACGCGGTCGGCCATATAGGCGGCCTCCTCGACATTGTGGGTGACAAAGACAATGGCGGGCCGGGTCTGGGCCCACAGGGCCAGGACGTCGTCGGCCAGGGTGCGGCGGGTGATCTCGTCCAGGGCCGCGAAGGGCTCGTCGAGCAGCAGCAGGCGGGGCTCGGTGACCAGGGCGCGCGCGAGCGAGGCGCGCATGGCCATGCCGCCCGACAGCTGGGCGGGCCGGGCGTCGACCGCGCTGCCCAGTCCCACGCGGGTGAGCGCCTCGCCAGCCTTCTCGCGGGCGAGCTTGCGGGGCGTTCCGGACAGCTCCAGCGGCAGGGCTACATTCTCCCGGGCGGTCAGCCAGGGGGCGAGGGTCGGCGCCTGGAACACCACCGACGTCTCCCCGCGGCCGGCGGCGCGGCGGATGGTTCCGTGGGTCGGCTGCTCCAGCCCGGCCAGCAGGCGCAGGGCGGTGGACTTGCCGCAGCCCGAGGGGCCGACCAGGGCGGTGATCTGGCCGGCGCCCAGGGTGAGATCAAAGGGGCCGAGCGCGCGGCCGCGCTTGGGGTAGTCGACCTCGACGGAGGTGAGTTCGGCGACGGGGGAGGTCATTGGGCGCGTCCCCCGCTTGCGGGGGAGGGGAATAGGCTTTCACGCCCCCTCGACGCGACGAGCGGTCCAACCGACCGCAGCTTCGCAATCCTCAACGCACGCCCCCTGCCAGATCCGCCGCGGGTCGCAGTATAGCGCCGGCCGTCGCGGGTGCGTCCCGATCGACAGCGGACGCCCGCCCTGGATGGACCGTGACGCTTCGGGAGGCAAGCCCTCCCCCGCAAGCGGGGGAGGAAGCCGGATCACTTCACCGCGGGGGTGACGAACTCCAGGCTGTAGGCCTTCTTGTAGTCGAGGGTCTTGGGATAGACGCCCTGGCTGGCGGCCATGTTGAAGAACTCGGCCCAGCGGGCGTCGGTCATGGCGCCGATGCCCATGGCCTTGGCGTCGCCGCCGTCGATGATGCCGTAGGACCGCATCTTGTCGCGGGCCTGATCCAGGACGTCCTGGGCCATTTCCGGATTGTCCTTGCGGATCAGGGCGTCGGCCGGCTTGGGGTCGGCGTAGAGATAGTCGTGCCAGCCCTTGGCGCTGGACTCCACGAAGGCGCGCACGGCGGCGGGGTTCTTGTCGATCAGGCTCTGGGGAACCAGGACCATGGTGGCGTAGGAGGGATAGCCGTTGTCGGCCAGCAGGAAGACCTGCGGCTTCAGCTTGGCCTCCTTCTCGAGGGTGTAGGGCTCCGACGTCACATAGCCCTGCTGGGCCACCTTCTTGTCGGCCAGGAAGGGCGCGGAATTGAAGGTGTACTTGCGGATCTGGTCGTCGGTGAAGCCGTACTTCGACTTCAGCCAGACCCAGAAGGCGGTGACCGAGGCGTCCGACAGCAGGATCGGGTGGCCCTTCAGATCGGCGATGCCGTTGATCCCCTGGTCGGGGTGGGCGATCAGGACCTGGGGGTCCTTCTGCATCATCGCCGCGACGGCCTTCACCGGCACGTTCTGCTGGGCGAGGTTCATGACCACGAAGCTGTTGGAGCCCATGCCAGCCTCGACCGCGCCGGAGGCCAGGAGCTGCGGCACGTTCACGCCGGGGCCGCCCTGGACGATCTGCACGTTCAGGCCGCGCTTGGCGTATTCGCCGGTGGCCAGCGCCTCATAGAACCCGCCGTGCTCAGCCTGGGCGCGCCAGTCGGTGGCGAAGCGGATGGTGACCTGGCCGGCGGGCGCAACCTCGGCCTTCTTGGGCGAACAGGCGCAGGCGAGAGCGGCGAGGGCGGCGACGGCGGCGGCGCGCAGGAACTTCATGACGGGACCCCAACAGTATGGCCTGGGACCCTAATGCGCTTTAGGCGGAAGGCAATCTGGGTAACGCGAAACGCCGGCCCCAAAAGCAAGAGGGCGGCGCCTCGGTTTCCCGCGACGTCGCCCTCTATTTCAGATCCGTTGGGGGATCTGGGTCGCAAGGTCAGCCCTGACTTCGTTCGCGAGTCGCCCCGCTGGTATCCGTCACCGACTGGTGTCCCCGCGAAGTCCTGGCCCCAGGTCGCCCCGGCGCCGGCCTTCCCGAGAACCTTCCGCTCGTCTGCCCCGACAGGTCCGCCGTTTCCGGCTTTCCGTCCGGGCCGCGCCGCGGTCCCTCTCGACGCCTTGACGTTCTCACCGAACCCGGTATGAAGCAACCGCCCGAGTTTCCGCCGATGTGGGAAAACCCAAGCGGATCAGTGGGTAAGCTGTGGACAAGGCGTGGGTCGCCGCCGAAATGTCCTGGTGAATCAAACCTTAATTTTATCCACAGCTAAGGCGCAGGCCGCTCAGCGCCCGGCCTCCAGCGCCTCGCGGCGCTCTTCCAGGGCCAGCCATTCCTCTTCCGAGGCCGACAGCTCCTGGCGGGTCTTCTCCAGCTGCACGTTGATGCGGTCGAAGGCGGCGCGGTCGCGGGCGTAGAGGCCCGGATCGGCGAGGTCGACCTCCAGCTTGGCGATCTTGTCGGGCAGGGCGGCGAGCGCCGCCTCCAGCTCCTGCAGACGGCGCTGGTCCTTGTAGGAGAGCTTGGTCGGCTTGGCGGCCTCGACCTTCACCGGGGCCGGCTTGGGCGGGGCCGAGGAGGTTGTGGCGCCGACCGCGCGGAAATAGCCCGGGTTCTGATGCAGGAAGTCCTGCCAGCCGCCGGGGGTCTCGACCACGTCGCCGCGGCCGTTCAGGGCGATGGTCGAGCTGGCCAGCCGGTCGATGAAGTCCCGGTCGTGGCTGACCAGGATCAGGGTGCCCTCATAGTCGGCCAAGATGTCCTCGAGCAGGTCCAGCGTGTCCATGTCGAGGTCGTTGGTCGGTTCGTCCAGCACAAGGAGATTGGCCGGCGTGGCCAGCGCGCGGGCCAGCAGCAGGCGGTTGCGCTCCCCGCCCGAGAGGCTGCGGACCGGCTGGCGGATCTGCTGGTCGGTGAACAGGAACTCCCGCGCATAGGCCGCCACATGCTTGGCCTGGCCGCGCACCATCACCTGGTCGCCGCCGAACGGGGTCAGCACGTCGCGCAGCATCATGTCCGGCTTCAGGTCGGCGCGGGCCTGATCGATATAGGCGATCTCCAGATTGGCCCCGAGCTTCACCTCGCCGGAGTCAGAGGCGATCTCGCCCAGCAGCAGCTTCACCAGGGTGGTCTTGCCCGCCCCGTTGGGGCCGACGATGGCGACCCGGTCGCCGCGCTGGATGCGGGTGGAGAACGGCTTGAACAGCACGCGGTCGCCGAAGCTCTTGCTGACGCCCTTGGCCTCCACCACCCGCTGGCCGGAAAGGCCCGAGGAGGCGATGGCCATGGTCAGGTCGCCGCGCACCTCACGCAGGCGGGCCTGCTTCTGGGCGCGCAGGTCGAGCAGGGCGCGGCGGCGGCCCTCGTTGCGGGCCCGGCGGCCGGTCACGCCCCGGCGAAGCCAGTATTCTTCCTTCTCCAGCTGCTTATCGAGCCGGCGGCCTTCCTCGACATCGGCGGCGATGATCTGCTCGACCCAGGCGTCGAAGGCCTCGAAGCCCTTGTCCAGTCGGCGCACCTTGCGGTGCTCCAGCCAGAAGCAGCGGCCGGTGGTGCGCTCCAGGAAGGCGCGGTCGTGGCTGATGATCAGCATGGCCGCGCGGCTGCCGGCGATCTCGGTCTCCAGCGTCTCGATCGCCAGGATGTCGAGGTGGTTGGTCGGCTCGTCGAGCAGCAGGACGTCCGGATCCTCGGCGAAGGCGCGGGCCAGGGCCACGCGGCGAATCTCGCCGCCCGACAGGCCGACGGTGGACTTGGCCGGGTCGATGCCGAACAGGGCGAGCGTCGATTCCGCCTGATAAGGCTGGGCCCCGCCCGCGGTGGCGTAGTCGAGCACGGTGTCGCCGGTGATGTCGGGTTCCTGGGGCACATAGGCCACCGTCGTGCCCGGGGTGACGACCCGCTCACCCTCATCGGCCTGCAGGGCGCCGGCCAGCACCTTCAAGAGGGTGGTCTTGCCCGCCCCGTTGCGCCCGACCAGGCAGGCGCGGCTACGCGGTTCGAGACCGAGATCGACGCCGTCGAACAGCATCTTGGGTCCGTCGGCGAGACGGACCTCCTTGAGGGCGAGGACGGGTGGCTTCATGCGGGCCCCGACATAGCGACGCGCGGGCCGCGATCAAGCTAGAAAGGAATATCTTCCGCCGGCTTGTCGGGGGTCTTGTCGCTGTCGGGGCCGTCGGGCAGGGCGGCCTGGGCGTCGCGGCCGGCCGCGGCGAAGTCGCCGGACAGCTCCTCGTAGAAGGCGTTGCGCGGATCGGCCTCCATCTCCGGAACCGGATCAGGCATCAGCCAGTCGAAGTCGCGGACCGGCAGGTTCTCGTGCGCCACCATCATGAACCGCCGCCATATCTCGGCCGAGACGATGCCGCCGGTGACCTTGTTCATCGGCTTCTCGTCGTCATTCCCGACCCAGACACCGGCGACATAGTCGGGGGTGAAGCCAATGAACCAGGCGTCGCGCCAGTTCTGGCTGGTGCCGGTCTTGCCGGCTGCGGGGCGGCCGAAATTGGCGCGGGTGCCGGTGCCGCCGGAGATCACCTTCTCCATCATCTTGACCATCATGCTGGCCCGGGCGACGTCATAGGCCGGCACGGGCGAGGAGGTCTGGTGCTGATAGACCGGCGCGCCGGCCACGGTCTTGATCTCGTCGACCATGTAGGGCGTGACCCGGTTGCCGCCCAGCTGGAACACCTGGAAGCCGGAGACCATCTCGATCAGCGGCACCTCATAGGCGCCCAGCGCGATCGAGAGATTGGGATTGGACGGAATGGTGGTCAGGCCGAAGCGCTTGGCCAGCTCAGCGATCGCCGGGCCTGTCGCCTCCTGGGCCAGTTTCACGGCGACCGTATTGATCGACAGCATCAGGGCGGTCTCGACCGTCACCGCGCCCTTATAGCCGCCGCCATAGTTCTCCGGCTGCCAGTCGCCGAACTTCACCGGGCCGTCGATGCGGACGTCAGTGGGCATGACGCCCTTCTCCAGAGCGGTCGCATAGACGAAGGGCTTGAAGCTGGAGCCGGGCTGGCGGCGCGCCTGGACCGCGCGGTTGAAGACGCTCTGATTGTAGTCGAGCCCGCCGACCATGGTGCGGATCGCGCCCTCGGAGGACATGGCGACCAGGGCGCCCTGGCTTGCGCCCGCCGCGGCGCCGGTGGAGCCGACCACCTGGCGCAGAACCTGGCCGCCAGCGGCCTGCAGATGCGGATCGATGGTCAGGCGGACCATCAGGTCCGGCGAATTGGGGCCGACCAGCTTCAGGACCTCGGTGGTGGCGTAGTCGAGCGCGTAGCCCATGTCCCCGTCATTGCCGAGGGCGGTGGGGCTGAGCCGGGGCGTGTCGGCGACGGCGGCCTCCATCTCCTCGGCGGTGATCCAGCCCTCCTGACGCATGTTCTCCAGCACCAGCCGCTGGCGGGCGAGCGCGCCGACCATGTTGTGGTTCAGGGCCATGCGCGAGGGCGCCTTGGGCAGGCTGGCCAACAGGGCCGCTTCCGACAGGCGCAGCTGGCTGGCGGGCTTGCCGAAATAGGTGCGCGAGGCGCCGTCGATGCCGAAGGTGTTGGCCCCGAAGAAGATGCGGTTGATGTAGAGCTCAAGGACCTCGTCCTTGCTCAGCATCTTTTCCAGCCGCATGGCCATGACGGCTTCCTGCAGCTTGCGCTTCAGGGTCTGGTCGGGCGTCAGGAACAGGCCCTTGGCCAGCTGCTGCGACAGGGTCGAGCCGCCCTGGACCACGCGGCCGGCGCGATAGTTGGCGACAGCCGCCCGCAAGATCCCCAGGGGGTCGACCGCGCCGTGGTGGTAGAAGCGCTTGTCCTCGGCCGCCAGGAACGCCTTGGGCACATAGTCGGGCAGCTGGTTGAGGGCGAGGCGGTCGCCGTATTTCGGACCGCGCAGGGCGATCTGGACCCCGTTCTTGTCGAAGAAGCGGATCGCCGGGGCCCGGTTGATCGCATAGAGCGACTCCCGCGCCGGCAGCGGCGGAATGTCCTTCAGATAGACCTGCTGGATGTAGATGGCCCCGCCGATCCCGACGAGGGCGAGCACCAGGGCCAGGGCGCCCAGGGTCGGCAGCACCCAGCCCCAGCGACCCGGCCGACGCGGTCCCCCACCGCCGCCGCCACGCCGCCGCGGCGGCTTGGGCGGCTTCGGAGGCTTGGGCGGTTTGGCTTTCTTGGCCTTCTTGGACTTGGAGGCCGGCAGGTCGGCGCGGAAGGTTTCCTCGGGCTCGGTCGCCTCGCCCGCGAACGGATCAGGCCCCGGCGCCGCCTCGGGCGCAGCCGTGGGCGCGGCCTCAGGCTGGGCCGGTTTTCCGTCCGGGAAGCGGTAGGGTTCGAGGTTCCAGTCGGACACGGTGCGAGAAAACTAGTGAGAGGCGGCTGGGGATTGGTCTAGGACGCTGCTTAGCATGTCCAAAAGACCTTTCTGGGAAACAAAATCCCTCGAACAAATGACTGTCCCGGAGTGGGAGAGTCTATGCGATGGCTGCGGCCTGTGCTGCCTGGTTCGCTTCGAAGATGAGGAATCGGGCGAGGTCGTCCCCACGCGCGTGCATTGCAAGTTGTTCGACCCCGAGCTGTGCCGCTGTTCCGACTATGCCGACCGTAAGCGCCATGTGCCGGATTGCATTAAATTGACGCCGCACAATGTCGAACGGCTCGCCTGGATGCCACTGTCCTGCGCCTATCGACGGATCAATGAGGGCCGTGGCCTCGCCGACTGGCATCCGCTGGTCAGCGGTGACCCGGAAAGCGTCCACGCCGCGGGCGTTTCGGTGCGGGGCGAGACGATCAGCGAGGCGACCCTCGACGATCCGGATGATGCGCTCGACTATGCGGCCTGGGATCTGATGGAAGAACGCGGCCGGGACTGACCACGAAACGGACTGTGACTTTTCTGCAACAATAGCTCTTGCGCCCCAGGCTAAACCGCCTAATTGAGGCCCAGAGTTTCCACAGCATCTGAAGGGCTATTCCTTGGCGGGCGATCCATATCAGGAACTGGGTGTGTCTCGCGGCGCCAGCGCCGACGAGATCCGCAAGGCGTTCCGCAAGCTGGCCAAGCAGCACCATCCCGACACCAATCCGGGCGACAAGGCGTCGGAGGAAAAGTTCAAGCGCGTCAGCGCGGCCTTCGACATCCTGGGCGACGCCGCCAAGAAAAAGAAATTCGACGCCGGCGAGATCGACGCCGACGGCCGCGAGACCATGCGCGGCTTCGGCGGCGGCGGCCCGTTCGGCGGCGGGGCCGGTGGCCCGGGCGGCTTCTCCCAGGGCTGGAGCCCCGGCCGTCAGGAAGGGTTCGACAATATCGACCTGTCCGACCTGTTCGGCGACATCCTCGGCCGCGGCCGGCCGGGCGGGGGCGGCCAGGGCGGCGGGTTCGGCGGCTTCTCCCAACGCGGTGCGGACGTGCGGGCCAAGCTGGAGATCGACCTGGAAGAGGCGATCCACGGCGGCAAGAAGCGCATCGCCTTCTCGGACGGCCGCACCATCGACGTGACCATCCCCAAGGGCGCCGAGGAAGGCCAGACCCTGAGGCTCAAGGGCCAGGGCTCGCCGGGCCGCAGCGGGCCGGGCGACGCCCTGATCGACCTGGCCATCCGGCCGCATCCGGTCTTCAAGCGCGAGGGTGAGACCCTGGTCATGGACCTGCCGGTCTCGGTGCCGGATGCGGTGTTGGGCGGCAAGGTCCAGGCTCCCACCCCGGACGGGGCGGTGACGCTCACCGTGCCCAAGGGCGGCAATTCCGGCCAGGCCCTGCGGCTTAAGGGCAAGGGGCTGTCCAACAGCGTCGGAAAGCGCGGCGACCTGATCGCCCGCATCGTCCTGATGCTGCCCGAGACGCCCGATCCGGAGCTGGAGGCCTTCGCCGAACGCTGGCGGAGTGAGCGTCCCTATGCGCCGCGACGCCGTCCCGGTTGAGCGGGCGTGACAGGCCCGGTTTGCGACTTCATAAACCGGCCATTCAGCTTGGGTTCAGTCAGGGGCGCCTAGAACAGCGAAGATGAAGCGGTTTCTCGCCATACTTGTCCTGCTGGCCGCGCCTCTGGCCGCCTCGGCCCAGGGCTATCCTGACTACGGCCGGCCCTCTTATGGGGCCGGGCGCGGGGACCAGGACCAGGCTCGCGACGCCGTCCGCGGCGGCCGCCAGGTGCCGCTCGCCCGGGTGATCGCCGCCATTCGCGGCTCCGGTGTGCCCGGCCGCCAGCTGAATACGACCATGGGCGACTATGGCGGACGACCCGCCTATTTCGTGCAGTGGCAAACCCCGGACAACCGGGTGATGATCTTCATCGTCGACGCCGAGAGCGGCGCCATCATCGGCCGCCAGGGCGGCTAAGAGGAATCCCATGCGCATCCTGCTGGTCGAGGACGATCCGGATCTGTCGCGGCAGCTGAAGGCGGCGCTGGCCGACGCCGGCTATGCGGTCGATCACGCCCCCGACGGCGAGGAGGCCCAGTTCCTGGGCGAGACGGAGCCTTACGACGCTGTCGTGCTCGATCTCGGCCTGCCCAAGGTCGACGGGGTCTCGGTGCTGGAGCGCTGGCGGCGCGGCGCGGTCTCCACGCCGGTGCTGATCCTGACGGCGCGCGGCGCCTGGAGCGAGAAGGTCGCGGGCTTCGACGCCGGGGCCGACGACTATCTGACCAAGCCCTTCCACACCGAGGAGCTGCTGGCCCGCCTGCGCGCCCTGCTGCGCCGGGCCGCGGGCCACGCGGCCCCCAGCCTGTCCTGCGGCGGCCTGCGCCTGGATCCGCGCGCGGCCCGCGCCAGCGTCAATGGCGAGCCCCTGCGCCTGACCTCGCTGGAATACCGCCTGCTGCACTATCTGATGATGCACCAGGGCCGGGTGATCAGCCGCACCGAGCTGGTCGAGCATCTCTATGACCAGGACTTCGACCGCGACTCCAACACCATCGAGGTGTTCATCGGCCGGGTGCGCAAGAAGATCGGATCCGACCGCATCGATACGGTGCGGGGTCTCGGCTACCGCCTGACCGCGCCGGCCGAGGAACTGGGGGGCGAGGCCGCGCGCTCGTGATCCCCGAGGCCCTGCGCCGTCCCTCGCTCGTCCGGCGGCTGGTGATCCTGGCCGCGGGTTGGAGCCTCGCGGTGCTGCTGGTCTCGGCGCTGGTCCTGTCCCTGCTGTTCCAGCAGGCGGCCCTGAGGCGCTTCGACCAGGGCCTTGCGGAGCTGATCGACAATCTGGTGGCCGGCGCCACCATTGGCGACAAGGGCCAGGTCCTGGCCCCGGCCCTGACCGACCTGCGCGCCCTGCGCGCCTATTCCGGCAAGTACTGGCAGATCGCCGAGCCGGCCGGCGGCAGGCTGCACATCCTGGTCCGCTCCCGCTCGCTGTGGGACAGCGACCTGCGCGCGCCCGTCGGCGCGGTCGAGGCGCTCAGCGCCAATCCCGGCAAGCCGGTCTCCTACGACACCCGCGGGCCGCTGGAAGAGCCGCTGCGGGCCATGGTCAGCCAGGCCAAGCTGCCGGCCGGGCCGCGCCGGTGATCTTCATGGCCGCCGAGGACCGCACCCCGGTCGACAATGATATCCGCAGCTTCGTGGCCGCCACGGCCGTGGTGTTCCTGCTGCTGGGCGCAGGCCTGGTGGCGGCGGTGGTGATCCAGGTGCGGGTCGGCCTGAACCCGCTCTTCGCCCTGCGGCGCGAGGTGGCCCAGATCCGCCGCGGCCAGGCCGAGCGGGTGGTCCGCGACTATCCCAGCGAACTCACCCCCCTGGCGGAGGAGCTCAACGCCCTGATGGCGCACAATCAGGAAGTGGTGGAGCGCCAGCGCACCCATGTCGGCAATCTCGCCCATGCGCTAAAGACCCCGCTGTCGGTCATGCTGACCGAGGCCGTGCAGCAGCCCGGGCCGCTGTCGGAGGTGGTGACCCGCCAGTCCGAGGCCATGCGCCGCCAGGTCGATCACCACCTGCGCCGCGCCCGCGCCGCCGCCCGGACCCAGGGCTCCGGCGAACGCACCGGGGTCGCCGAGGTGCTGGATGAGCTTTCCCGGACCCTCGAGCGAATTTTTCAGGACAAGGGCGTCACCATCGACTGGGACGCCGCCGACGATCTGCACTTTCTGGGTGAGCGGCAGGACCTGCTCGAACTGGCGGGCAACGCCATGGAGAACGGCTGCAAATGGTGTCGCGGCCGGGTGCGGGTGAGGGCCGAGCAGATCAGTCCGTCACGCCTGCGGCTGACCGTCGAGGATGACGGCCCGGGGCTTACGCCGGAAGGGCGCGAGGCTGCTCTCCTGCGCGGCGCGCGGCTCGACGAATCGGCGCCGGGCTCGGGTCTGGGGCTCAACATCATCGACGAGCTGGCCCGCGCCTATGGCGGCGTGCTCAAGCTCGGCGAGTCGCGCCTGGGCGGCCTCATGGTCGAAATGGAGTTGCCTCGGGCGGAGGCCTAAAACCCCTGGTTGCCATTTTGTCGCGGAACGCCGTCACTCGTTTTCCTTAGCTTTTGGAAAACCTTAACTCGCAGCGCGGAAGGATGGGGATGACGCGGGCCTGTTCCGGGTCTGGAGCGCCTCATGACGGGTCTGTCCGACCACAAGATTGAAATTGTCCGACACCTGGTCGAGTCCGCCCCGGACAAGATTGTCGGCGGACTGCAAAACGCCCTGTCCGCCGCCTCCGGCGACAGCGCCCTGGCGGGCGTGCGCCAACTGGTCGAATCCGAGGTCGCTGATCGTCGTCTGCGCAACGCAGTCCTGGCCCCTGTGGCGCCGCTGTTCGTCGGCGACGGCCGGATCAGCACACGCCTGGTGTTTCCCGCCCGCGCCCTGTCGCTGATCTGGCGCGGCCTTAAGGCCGAAGCGCCGGGCGAGGTCGCGCTCGCCGCGCGGATCCTGGCCGACTTCCGGCCCGACGAAACTTCGCCCGAGCCGCTCGACGCCCTGGTGGCCCGCGCCGCCGAAGGGCTGCGCAATCGCGACACCCACGACTTCATGGCCGCCGCCGACTGCCTCGACGCGGTCCGGCCCGGCAACGCCTACGCCCTGGCCGCATGCCTGGACATTGGTGCGATCGTCCGCGCCGCGACCCTGCGTCTTCCCGACTGGATCAGCCGGACCACGGACGAGCGGGCCGCCGCCGCGCGCCTTGCCTATAAGGACGCGATCACCATCGCCGAGGACGCCGCGCCGCGGTTCTTCGAGATGCTCTCGGCCCAGCTCGCCGAGCCCTGGACCATCCTGCGCGTCGTCTCCTCGGTCATGGATCATCCGGCGGAGCGCTATCTTGCGGCGTCGGAGCTCTCGATCTTCGCCCTTCGCCTGATGGAGCTGATCGACGAGAACCTGGTCCACATCGCCAAGTTCGACCTGGACGGCGGCGCCAAGTCCGGCCGCCACGCCGCGACCGTGGTCGAGCTGGTCACCCGCCAGATCGCCGAGATGGAAGGCAGCATCGAGCTGGCCCACGAGGGCGGCTGGGGCGGTCGGGTCAAGAAGCAGAAGGGCCAGCTGGCCGGCTGCGTCGAGGGCCGCCTGCGCGAGGTCGCCAAGCTGATGGGCGCGGCCCTGCCGACCCAGCAGGTGAAGGTGGCGCGGATGAGCAAGGAGTTGCCGCGCTTCACCACCGATCCCGATCCCCGCGCCACCGAGCGCGCCATGGCTGTGCTGACCTTCGTCGAGGCCATCCGCACCAGCTCCAACTATGGCGGCTTCGCCTCGGCCCGCGCCAAGGTGCTGGAGAAGGCGGCCGAGCAGCTCGACTTCTATGTCGAGGAAAGCCTGGCCCTGATCCGCGACGGGTCCGTGCGCGATTTCACCCTCGCCGCCAGCTATCTGGAAGTGGCCGCCAATTGCGCCGCCCTGATCCGCGAGCCGCGGGCCGGCGACATCGTTCGTCGCCGCACGGCCGTGGCGGTCGATCAGGCCCGCGGCCTGCTGCCGCCCGAGCCGGCTCCGCTCGCCGACTGACCTGCGCGCGCCCCGGCACGATATCGTCGAGCGCGACCTCCAGACCCCTCGCTTCGCCGCCGCGATTCCGCTAAAGCCCGCGCATGATCGCCTTATGGGTGGCGGCGGGCGTGCTATCGGCCGTCGCAGCCGGCCTTGTCCTGCATCGCGCCGCTCGGGCGGCCGCCAGCGTCGGATCTCCCGACCCGACGCTTGACGTCTATCGTCGCCAGTTATCCGAGATCGACGACCTCGCCGCCCGCGGCCTGATCGGCGAGGATGAACAGGGCGCCGCCCATGCCGAGGCCGGCCGCCGTCTGCTGACCGCCGCCGACCAGACCGCCCAGCCCTGGACCCATGACGGCGCTGAGCGCCGGCCCGTCCTGATCGCCGCGGCCGTGGCCCCCCTCGCGGCGCTCGCCCTCTACGTCCTTGTCGGGTCGCCGGGCCTACCCGACGACAGCTTCAAGCACCGCCTGGCGCAATGGCGCGCCGCCGACCTCCAGACCCTGCCGCCCGCCGCCCTGGCCGCGGTCATGCGCCAGGTCGCCGTCGAGCGTCCCAAGGATCCTGACGCCTGGCGCTATCTGGCGCTCGCCGAGAGCGCGGCGGAAAACACCTCGGCCTCGGGCCGCGCCCTGCGCCACGCCATCACCCTGGCTCCCGGCCGCGCGGATCTCTGGGAGCTGCTGGGCCAGTCCCTGGTGGTCGAGAGCGGGGGCGCGCCGTCGCCCGAGGCCGACAACGCCTTCCGCGAGGCCCTGAAGCGCGATCCGACCTCGATCGCCGCGCGGTTCCACCTGGCCCGCTCGCGGGTCATGGGCGGCGACAAGGCCGGCGGGATCGCCGACTGGAAGGCCCTGCTGGCCGACATGCCCGCCGAAGACCCGCGCCGACCTGCTCTGCAGCAGGCGATCGCCGAGGCCCAGTCGGAAACGCCGGCTGTCGCCGCGGCGCCGCCCGGCGGCCAGCTCGACATGATCCGCGGCATGGTCGCGGGCCTGGCCGAGCGGCTCAAGACCCAGCCCGACGACCCCGAAGGCTGGGTCCGGCTGGTGCGCTCCTATGCGGTGCTCGGGGAAAGCGCCAAACGTGACGCGGCCTTGGCCGATGCGCGCAAGCGCTTCGCCGGCAAGCCCGCAATCCAGGCCGAGCTGGACGCCGCGGCCAAGACGGAACCGATGAAATGAGCGGCTGGCTTCCCAAATCCCCCAAGGCGCGCCGACGCCTGATCCTGGTGGCGGCGATCGCGCCGGTCCTGGCGCTGGCCGTCGGCCTGACCCTCTACGGCCTGTCGGACTCGATCTCCTATTTCTACACGCCCTCCCAGGCCCAGGCGGCCAAGCCGCCGGCCGGCCGCTCGATCCAGCTCGGCGGGCTGGTCGAGAAGGGCAGCGTCGTGAAGTCCTCCAACGGCAAGGTGGAGTTCGTGGTTCGCGACCAGACCGCCAAGGCGCTGGTCTCCTATCAGGGCGATCTGCCCGACCTGTTCCGCGAGGGCCAAGGCATCGTCGCCACCGGATCCTTCCGCGGCGACGGCGTGTTCCAGGCCAAGCAGGTCCTGGCCAAGCACGACGAACGCTACATGCCGCGCGAGGTCTCCAAGGCCTTGAAGAAGCAGGGCGAATGGCGGGGCGACGGCAAGGTCGCCGCCTATCAGACCCCGGGCTCGGGCACATGATCGACGAGTTCGGCGGCTTCGCCCTGATCCTGGGTCTGGTGCTGTCCCTGACCCAGGCGGTCCTGTCCGGCGTGGCGCGCGTGCGCCGGTCGTCGGTGCTGGCCGGGGCCGGGGAGGGCGCGGCGCTCGCCGCCTTCCTGAGTGTGGCGCTGGCCTTCGCCGCCCTGATGCACGCCTTCGTCGTGTCGGACTTCTCAGTCGCCAATGTGGCGGCCAATTCCCACACCGAAAAGCCGCTGCTCTATCGCGTGGCCGGGACATGGGGCAGCCACGAGGGCTCGATGCTGCTCTGGTGCCTGGCCCTGACCGGCTTCGGCGCGGCGGTGGCGGGGCTCGGCAAGGGATTGCCCGCCGGCCTCAAGGCGGTGGCGGTCGGAACCCAGGGCCTGCTGGGCACGGTCTTCCTGGCCTATACGGTCTTCGCCTCCAATCCCTTCGTCCGCCTGCTCAATCCGCCGGTGGAGGGCCACTCGCTCAATCCGCTGCTGCAGGACCCGGCGCTCGCGGTGCACCCGCCCTTTCTCTATGCGGGCTATGTCGGCCTCTCGGTGGTGTTCTCCCTGGCGGTCGCGGCCCTGGTCGAGGGCAAGGTCGACGCCGCCTGGGCCCGCTGGGTCCGGCCCTGGGCGCTCGCCGGCTGGAGCCTGCTCACCGTGGGCATCACGCTGGGCGCCTTCTGGGCCTATTATGAGCTGGGCTGGGGCGGCTGGTGGTTCTGGGACCCTGTCGAGAACGCCAGCTTCATGCCCTGGCTGATCGCCACGGCCCTGCTGCATTCGGCCATCGTCACCGAGAAGCGCGGCGCCCTGTCCGGCTGGACCGTGTTCCTGGCCATGGCGGCCTTCACCTTCTCGATGCTGGGCGCCTTCCTGGTCCGGTCCGGCGTGCTCACCTCCGTCCACGCCTTCGCCGTCGACCCGACCCGCGGCGTGCTTTTGCTGATCATCCTGGGCGTGACCGCCGGCGCCGGCTTCCTGCTGTTCGCCTGGCGGGCGCCGAGCCTTGCGCCGGGCGGCTTGTTTGCGCCGGTCAGCCGCGAGAGCGCCCTGGTGCTCAACAACATCCTGCTGGCGGCTGCGACCGCCACCGTCCTGCTGGGCACGCTCTATCCGCTGATCCGCGAGGCGATGACCGGGGAGTCGATCTCGGTCGGCCCGCCCTATTTCAACCTGACCTTCACCCCGCTGATGACCGCCCTCATCCTGCTGGTCCCGGCCGGCCCCTGCTGTCCTGGAAGCGCGCCGACGCCCGAGGCGTGGCTCAGCGCCTGGCGCTCGCGGCCGTCATCGCCGTCGGCGCGGGGCTCACGGCCTACGCCATGGTCAGCCCGCGTAAGGCCTTCGCCTGCGCCGGCCTCGGCCTTGGCGCCTGGCTGATCGCCGGCACGCTGTCGGAGCTGGTGGAGCGCACCCGCGCCTTCCGCGGCGACTGGGCCGAGACCCGCCGGCGCCTCACCGGCCTGCCGCGTGGCGCCTGGGGCATGACGCTCGCCCATATTGGCCTCGGCGTCTTCGTGCTGGGCGCCTGCGTCGAGACCGGCTGGAAGGTCGAGGCGGCCGAGACCCTGTCCCTGGGCGGCCATCTGAAGGTCGGCGCCTATGAACTGACCTTGGAAAAGGTCCAGGGCGTCGACGGGCCCAACTATGACGCCGAACGCGCCACCATCCACGCCGTGCGGGCCGGCCGCGAACTCTGCACCCCGCGGCCTGAACGGCGGTTCTATCCGGCCGGCGGCCAGACGACCTCCGAGGTCGCCATCTGCACCCGCGGCGCCGACCACCTCTATGTGGTGCTGGGCGAGCGGCGCGAGGCGCCGGGCGCCAAGGCGCCGGTCTGGCTGGTGCGCGCCTATTATAACCCCTGGGCGCTGTTCATCTTCATCGGCCCGGTGATCATGGCCCTGGGCGGCGTCCTGTCCCTGTCCGACCGCCGGCTGCGGCTGGGCGTCGGCAAGCGCGCGGCGCGGCCGGCATGAGGCGCATCCTGGCGATATTGGGCGCCGTGCTCTGCATCGCCGCCGCGGCCGATCCGGCCGAGCGTTTGCCTGATCCGGCCCAGGAGGCCCGCGCCCGCGCGATCTTCCAGGAGGTCCGCTGCCTGGTCTGCCAGAACGAGTCGATCGACGATTCCCAGGCCGAGCTGGCCGCCGACCTGCGCAAGCTGGTCCGCGACGAGATCAAGGCCGGGCGGTCGGACCAGCAGGTGCGCGCCTATCTGGTGTCGCGCTATGGCGAGTTCGTGCTGCTGAAACCGGCCTTCTCCCTGGGCAACGCCGTCCTGTGGGGCGCGCCCTTCGCCGTGGTCGGCCTGGGCGTCCTGCTGCTGCTGGGCAACCTCCGCCGTCGCCGCGTCGTTGAACAGGATGATCTGTCGCCTGAAGAGGCGAAACGTATCGCAGGGCTCGCCGGTGAAGGCGAAGAATGACACGATTGCGCCCAAGATCGGTCGCCATGCGGCGCCCAGGGTGACCTAAACGTAACTTGAGAGCACTTACGCTCTCAGGCATCGAACTTAAGTTGGTGGGGACGGACCGGCTTCCGGGCCTCCACAGGGAACACAAGGCCTATGACCTCTAAGAAGACCGGTTATCTCCTGGGCGTCGTCGCCGGCGCGGGCATCGTCACCGCCGCCATGGCCGGGGTGGGCATGCGCATGCCCTCCGCCCAGGCCGAAACGCCCCAGATGATCCGGGCCTCCACGGCGCCGATCTTCGCGCCCCCGCCCGGCGCGCCCCTGTCGTTCGCCGACATCTTCCAGCAGGTCTCGCCGGCGGTCGTCTCGATCAATGTGACCTCCAAGGTCGACGCCAGCAGCCTGCGCCGCCAGATCCCCGGCCTGCCCTTCGATATCGTTCCGCGCCAGGCGCCGGGCGGCGAGGACGACGAGGACGGCGCGCCGCCGAGCGGCAAGGGCCAGCCGCGCCTGCCGACCCAGCAGTCGGCCGGCTCCGGCTTCTTCATCTCGTCGGACGGCTACATCGTCACCAACAACCACGTGGTCGAGAACGCCGAGACCATCAAAGTGGTGCTGAAGGACGAGCGCGAGCTCGACGCCGTCGTGGTCGGCCGCGACGAAGGCACCGACCTGGCGGTCATCAAGGTCAAGGGCGACAACTTCACCTTCGTGAACTTCGAGGACTCCGCCAAGCCGCGGGTCGGCGACTGGGTCATCGCGGTCGGCAATCCCTTCGGCCTGGGCGGCACCGCCACG
Source organism: Phenylobacterium aquaticum (assembly GCF_022695515.1). Lineage (GTDB taxonomy): Bacteria > Pseudomonadota > Alphaproteobacteria > Caulobacterales > Caulobacteraceae > Phenylobacterium > Phenylobacterium aquaticum. The sequence continues at coordinate 58,700 of NZ_JALDPT010000021.1, read as the reverse complement.
GCCGGGATCATCTCGGCCTATGGCCGTGACATCGGCGAGACCTTCGTCGACTACATCCAGATCGACGCCCCCATCAATCGGGGCAATTCCGGCGGTCCGACCTTCGACATCTATGGCCGGGTCATCGGGGTGAACACCGCGATCTTCTCGCCCACGGGCGGTTCGGTGGGCATCGGCTTCGCCATTCCGGCCGACGTCGCCAATGTGATCACCAAGCAGCTGATCGCCGGCGGCAAGATCAGCCGCGGCTATATCGGCGCGACCATCCAGAACTTCACCTCGGAAATGGCCGAGGCCCAGGGCACGCCCGGCCAGAAGGGCGCCATCGTCGCCGATCTGGTCCCCGGCGGTCCCTCGCAGCGCGCGGGCCTGCAGCCCGGCGATGTCGTGACTTCGGTCAACGGCGTCACGGTCCGCACCTCCTCGGAACTGACCCGCGAGGTCGCCAAGGCCCATGCGGGCGACACCCTGAAGCTCAACGTCCTGCGCGACGGCAAGCCCAAGACCATCGAGGTCCGCTCGGGCACCCGCCCCAGCGAGCAGCAGCTGGCGGCCAATGACAACCGCGGCGGCGACGACCAGGGCGGTCCCTCCCAGGGCCAGGGGCAACCCAAGAACCCGGTGGTCATCGGCCTGGCGCTCGCGCCCCTGGACGAGGCCAACCGCCGTCGCATCGGCGTCGACGCCGGGATCAAGGGCGCCCTGGTGACCAGCGTCGATCAGAACTCGGACGCCGCGACCAAGGGCCTGCGCAAGGACGACGTGATCGTCCGCGCCGGCGACCGGGACGTGGCTCTGGCTTCCGACGTCGCGGCCGCGGTCGACGCCGCCAAGAAGGCGGGCCGGCCGAGCATCCTGATGGGCGTCCACCGCTCGGGTCGCACCATCTTCCTGCCGATCAAGGTTTCCGGCTAACTCCGACAATCGCTGGGGGCGAATCATGCGGATCCTGATCGTTGAGGACGACCTGGAAGCGGCCGAAGCCATGGTGCGCGGCCTGAGTGACGGCGGCCACGCCTGCACCCAGGCGGCGGACGGCGAGGAAGGTCTCGCCGCCGCCCGGGCCGGAGAGTTCGACGTGATGATCGTTGACCGCATGATGCCCAAGATGGACGGCGTCACCCTGATCGAGACCATCCGGCGCGAGGGGGACCAGACCCCGGTCCTGTTCCTGTCGGCGCTCGGAGAGATCAATGACCGGGTGGCGGGCCTGAAGGCCGGGGGCGACGACTATCTGGTCAAGCCCTACGCCTTCGCCGAGCTGATCGCCCGGGTCGAGGCCCTGTCGCGCCGTCGCGAAACCGGTTCGGTCCAGACCCTGCTTCGGGTTGGCGAGCTGGAAATGGACCTGATCGGCCGCACCGTGCACCGCCAGGGCAAGGAGATCGACCTCCAGCCCCGCGAGTTCCAGTTGCTGGAATTCATGATGCGTCACGCCGGCCAGTCGGTGACCCGCACCATGCTGCTGGAGAAGGTCTGGGAATATCACTTCGATCCCCAGACCAATGTCATCGACGTGCATATCTCGCGTCTGCGCTCGAAGATCGACAAGGGTTTCGATCGCCCGATGCTGCAGACCGTCCGCGGGGCGGGCTACCGCCTGGACGCTTAGCGGCCGGCGCGGATCATGCGCCTGCCACGCCTGTTCCGGACCACCCCGTTCCGGCTGACCCTGCTGTTCCTCGCGCTGTTCGCGGCCGCGGCCAGCGCCTTCCTGGCCTATATCTATGTGGCCACGGCGGGCGAGGCGACGCGGCGGACCGACCAGGAGATCACCCGCGAGATGCGCTCCCTGGCGGCGGCCTATGACCGCGCCGGCATGGATGCGCTGAACCAGTCCCTGATCGAGCGCGCCGCCAGCGAGCGGCCGTTCCTCTATCTGCTGATGAAGCCGGACGGGACCCGCATCTCCGGCTCCATCGCCGAGAGCCCGCTCGACAAGTTCGACGGCACGCCCACCTGGAACAGCTTTTCGGTCACCGACACCGACGTCCAGGGCCGCCAGGTCAAGCATCCGGCCCGCGGCCTGCAGGAGCGGATGAGCGGCGGCGAGATTCTGTTCGTCGGCGCCGACATCGGCGAGGACGAGGCCTATGTGGTCAAGATCGTGCGGGCCCTGTGGGGCGCCGGCGCCTGATCATCGTGCTCGGCCTCCTGGGCGGGGTGCTGGTCAGCCGCAATGTCAGCCGCAGCATGGCCAGCCTGACCGACGTGGTCACCGCCGTGCGCAACGGCGACCTCGGCGCCCGGGCTCCTGTGCGCGGCGCCCGCGATGAGTTCGACGAACTGGCCGAGGGCCTCAACGAGATGCTCGACCGGCTGGAGCGGTCCATGGCCGGCCACCGCCACGCCGGCGACGCCATCGCCCACGACCTGCGCTCGCCGCTCACCCGCCTGCGCGCCCGCCTGGAAGTGGCCTATCTCGACGTCGAGGCCGGCAAGGGCAACGCCACCGAGGCGCTCGCCCAGGCGCTGGACGACACCGACGGGGTGCTGAAAACCTTCGGCGCGGTGCTGGCCATCGCCCGGCTGCAGGCGGCCGGCCAGGCGCCCAACCCGACCAATATCGATCCCGCCGTCCTGGGCGCCGACATCGCCGAACTCTATGAGCCGCTCTGCGAGGACAAGGGCATCGACTTCAAGGCCGAGCTGGTCCCCGACCTGACCGTGCGCGGCAATCAGGAGTTCCTGGCCCAGGCCCTGGCCAACATCCTCGACAACGCCGTGAAATACACTCCGCCCGGCGGCGCCATCATGCTGCGGGTCCGCCGCCGGTCCTCCGGTGAGGTGGAGTTCTCGGTGACCGACACCGGCCCCGGCGTGCCGGAGGAGGATCGCGAGCGGGTGGTTCAGCGCTTCGTGCGCCTGGAGAACAGCCGCAACGAACCCGGCGCAGGCCTGGGCCTGTCCCTGGTCGGCGCCGTGGCCGAGGCCCATGGGGGCCGTCTCGAACTGGCCGAAGGGCCCGGCAAAGTCGGCGAGATCGGCCCCGGCCTGCGGGTCGCCCTGATCCTGCCGCGCGCGCTCTAGGCGCGGAGTGCTAGGCTGGGGGCCATGACTCGCCTCCTGGACCGAATGACCCCCTGCGGGCCGGTGATCGACCTCAAGGCCGCCGAACGCGCGCGGACCTGGCTGCTGGTCGCGGACGGCGCCGCCACACCGCTGCTGGAGGCGGCCTGGCCGGTCCTGGCGCCGATCTTCGGGGCCTCCACCTATCTGACCAGCCTGATCCGCCGCGATCCCGCCCGCCTGGCCGATCTGTTGTCCGGCGATCCCGACGCGCGCTTCGAGGACCTGCTCGCCCGCACCGAGGCGGTGGGCGGCGGCGACCTCGCGACGGCCAAGGGCGCCCTGCGGCGGCTGAAGGCCGAGGCCCACCTGCTGATCGCATTGGCCGACCTGGGCGGGGTCTGGGATCTCGACGCCGTCACCCGCGCGCTCGCCCGTTTCGCCGACGGCGCCCTGCAGACCGCGCTGCGGGTCGCGGCGCGGGAAGAGGCCGACGCCGGCCGTTTGATCCCGCCGGAGTTCGGCGACTACGGCCCTGTGCCCGGCTTCTTCTGCATCGCCATGGGCAAGCACGGCGCCTATGAGCTGAACTATTCCAGCGACATCGACATCTCGGTCTTCTACGAGCCCGACGCCCTGCCGTTGGCGCCGGGCATTGAGACCCAAGGATTTGCGGTCCGCCTGACACATAGGCTGGCCGACCTGATGCAGGACCGCACGGCCGACGGCTATGTCTTCCGGGTCGACCTGCGCCTGCGCCCTGATCCCGGCTCGACGCCCCCCGCCGTGCCGGTGCCGGCGGCGCTCGAATATTACGAGAGCGTGGGCCAGAACTGGGAGCGGGCGGCCTTCATCAAGGCGCGCGCCTGCGCCGGCGACATGCCCCGGGCCCAGGCCTTCTTGGCCGAGCTGATCCCCTTCATCTGGCGCAAGAACCTCGACTTCGCCTCGATCGCCGACATCCATTCGATCAAGCGCCAGATCCATGTCCACAAGGTCGATGACCGCCTGACCGCCAAGGGCATGGATCTGAAGCTGGGCCGGGGCGGGATCCGCGAGATCGAGTTCTACGTCCAGACCCAGCAGTTGATCCTGGGCGGCCGTCACCCGGACCTGCGCAGCTATCGCACCCTCGATGCGCTCATTGCCCTGCGCGACGCCGGCCACGTCACCGCCCAGGCCTGCAGCGAACTCACGGTCGCCTATCACCTGCTGCGCAGCGTCGAGCACCGCATCCAGATGCTGGCCGACGAGCAGACCCACCGGCTTCCGGAGTCCGACACCGAGCGCAAGCGGGTCGCCGCCCTCTATGGCCAACCCCGCCTGCGCAGCTTCGACGCCCTGGTCGAGCGCACGCTGAAGACCGTCAACAAGCGCTATGGCGAGCTGTTCCCCGACGAGGAGCCGCTGTCGTCGAAGTTCGGCAGCCTGATCTTCACCGGGGTCGAGGACGACCCGGAGACCCTGGCGACGCTCGCCCGCATGGGCTTCTCCAATCCGCCGCGCGTCTCCCAGACCATCCGCGGCTGGCACCATGGCCATATCGCCGCCACCCGCACCGAGCGGGGCCGCGAGCTGTTCACCCGGCTGGCCCCGCGCCTGCTCGACGCCGCCCAGGCGACCGGATCGCCGGATGCGGCCTTCAACCGGTTCGCCGACTTCTTCGGCCGACTGTCCACGGGCGTGCAGTTGCAGTCTCTGTTCCTGGCCCAGCCGGCCCTGTTCGAGCTGATCGTCCAGGTGATGGCCTATGCGCCGCGCCTGGCCTCGACCCTGGCCCGCCGGCCGGCGGCCATCGACGCCATGCTGGACGGGGACTTCTTCTCGACCATCCTGATCGAGGAGGAGCGGGCGGCGATGAGCCGAGCGGTGGCCGAGGCGCCCGGCTTCGAGGCGGCCATGGACGCCGTGCGTCGCGCCCACCGCGAGCAGACCTTCCGCATCGGGGTGCAGGTGATGAGCGGCACGGCCAGCGCCGAGGTGGCGGGCGCCGCCTTCGCCGATCTCGCCGACCTCTGCATCCAGGCGCTGGCCCCCGTGGCCCTGGCCGAGGCGGCGCGGATCGGCGGCGATTTCCCCGGCGAGGTGGCGGTGGTGGCGCTCGGCAAGTGCGGATCGCGGGAGATGAGCGCGGGGTCGGACCTCGACCTCATGACCCTCTATCGCGCCTCGGCGCCCGGCGCCGCCTCCATCCTCAAGGGCTGGAGCGCCGACGTCTTCTATGGCCGCTTCACCCAGCGCCTGATCGCGGCGCTCTCCACCCCGACCGGGGAGGGGGAGCTCTATGAGGTCGACATGCAGTTGCGCCCCTCCGGCACCAAGGGGCCGGTGGCGGTGAGCTTCGCGGCCTTCGAGGACTATTACGAGCGCGAGGCCGAGACCTGGGAGCTGCTCGCGCTGACCCGCGCCCGGGTGGTCTGGGCGACCAGCGACGCCTTCGCGGAGGCCGCCCAGGGCGCCGTCGATCTCGCCCTGCGCCGACCCCGTGACCGGGCGAAGACCGCGGCCGACGTGCGTGACATGCGCGAGCTCCTGGAACGCGAGCGGCCGCCCAAGGGCCCTTGGGATCTCAAGCTCTCGCCGGGGGGGCTGGTGGATATCGAGTTCGCCGCCCAATACCTGCAGCTCGCCTACGCCGCCGAGGGCGCGCCCCTGCGCCAGAACACCGCCGAGGCCCTGGCAGAGGCGGAAGGCGCCAATCTCGCCGACCACGCGCCGCTCGAGGCCCTGCGCACAGCCTGGCGCCTGCAGCAGGACCTGACCCAGCTCCTGAAGCTCGCCCTGACCGGCGCCGAGGACGTCAGCCAGGAACCCAAGGGCTTCCGCCAGCTGCTGGCCCGCGCCGGCGGCGCCCGCGACTTCAAGGCCCTGCGCGCCCGGCTGGACCGGGTGCGGCATGCGGCGCGGGCAGCCTATGACATCATCCTGCAATCTTGACCGACGGACTTGCGGTGTAGGGACGTTGAAGGGTTGAACGGCGCCGAAGCCTCCCCCAGGCGCCCGGAAGGACAAGTCGATGAAGCGGATCATGATCGCCGCAGGTCTGATGCTGGTTGCGGGCGCAGCTCAGGCTCAGATGGGGCCGCCTCCGGGCGGGCCCCGGCGCGGGCGGCATGATGCGCGGCGGCCCGCATGGCCCTGGCGGGCCTGGCGGGCCTGGCGGGCCGGGCGGTCCTGGGGGCCCCGGCGGTCCGCGCATGGATCCTGACCGCAATCACGACGGCAAGGTCACCTTCGACGAATTCAAGACGGCCGCCGCCGACCGGATGCTGCGCCGGTTCGATGCCAATCACGACGGCAAGATCAGCAAGGCCGAGGTGAAGGCGATGGTCGACCGCATGGCGGGCTTCGGGCCGCCTGACGCGGCCCAGCGGATGAACCAGCGGTTCGCCAAGGAGGACGCCAATCACGACGGCGTCCTGACCCGCGCCGAGATCGAGGCCGGGGCGCGAAAGCGCTTCAATGCGGCCGACACCAATCATGATGGCTGGCTTAGCCGGGATGAATTGCTCACCCTGCGCCAGAACCGGCGTGGGCCGGGTTGAACCCGCGGGCGGCGGCGCGCCGGCCCTGGGCGAGGTGAGGCTTGGACGCGAGCGATCCGGACGAGGCCCTGGTGTTGCGCGTCGCCGCGGGCGACGTCGCGGCCGTGCGGGCCCTAGCGGCCCGCAAGCTGCCCCGGATGCTGGCTTTGGCCCAGCGGATGCTGGGCGACACGCCCGACGCGGAGGACGTGGCCCAGGAGGCGATGATCCGCGCCTGGCGCCAGGCGCCCAAGTGGCGTCCGGGGGCGGCCAAGTTCGACACCTGGCTGCATCGGGTGGCCCTGAATCTTTGCTACGACCGGCTGAGACGCCGGCGCGAGATCGCCATGGACCAGCCGCCGGAGCGCGCGGACGAGGGCCCGGCCCCGATCGGGGCTCGAGGCCGCCGATGTGGGGCGTCGTGTGGCCCAGGCCATGCAGGCCCTGCCGGACCGGCAGCGGGAGGCGGTCGCCCTGTGTCACTATCAGGACCTGACCAATATCGAGGCCGCCGCCGTGATGGGCGTCAGCATCGAGGCCCTGGAAAGTCTTTTGTCGCGGGGCCGGCGCGCCCTGCGGACGGCGCTGGCGGATATGGTGGCGTCATGAGGATGGCGAGATGACCCCTGAACGGTTCGAAGAGCTGGCGGAGGCCTATGGCGGCGCGGTGGCGCGCTGGCCCCAGGCGGAGCGCGAGGCGGCGGCGGCCTGGATGACCGCCCAGCCGGAGGCCGCTCGACAGATTCTGGCCCGGGCCGAGGCCCTGGACGCCGCGCTGGACGCCTGGCGGCCCGTCCATGTCAGTCACGCCCTGCTGGAGCAGGTGGTCGCCCAGGCGCCCCGCGCGCCGATGCGGCGGGCTGCAGCCTGGATCTGGCGCGGCGCCCTGGGCGCCGGGCTCGCCGCGGCCTGCGCCGCGGGGCTGATGATGGGCGTCGCCCTCTCCGGCGTCGGCGCGACGACGGCCGAGACGACGGAACCGGTCAGCGCCGCTATGACCGCCTATGAAGGCCTGACCGACACCAGCGGCGCCTTCTCGACCTCGGCCCTGGAGGGCCAAGCCTAGGATGAGCCCCCGCAACCTGACCATCGCCCTGTTCCTGTCGCTGGCCGTGAACCTGTTCGTGATCGGCACGGGCGTGGGCGTGTTCGTGATCGGCCATCGCCTGCACAGCGAGGCCGCTCAGCCCCATCGGCCCCAGCCGCTGTGGGCCGCCGCCGACGGCCTGCCGATCGATCAGCGCGACGCCTATCGCCGCCTGCTGCAGGGCCAGGCCATGGGCGTCGGCCAGCAGATCCGGGAGGCCCGCCGCGCCCGCCGCGACGCCTTCGCCGCCCTGGGGGAGGATCCCTTCGACGCCGACGCTACGCGCAAGCGCCTGGCCGACGCCCGGACCCTGGAGGTTCAGGCCCGTGGCGAGGTGGAGAGCCGCATCGTCGATTTCGCCGCCACCTTGCCCCCCGAGGAACGGGCGGAACTGGCCCGGGGCCTGATGCAGTCGGCGCCCGGCCCCTTGAACGGCATGCGCCGGATGCGGCCGATGGGCGAGGAGCCGCCGCCGCCCGGGCCCGAAGCCCAGTAGCCGGAACGCCTGTTCAGGCGGCCGCGCCGCCGGTTGCCAGGGCGACACCGGTCTGGCGGATCGGCAGGGAGAAGCTGACCATCGTGCCCTCGCCGGGCGCGCTCTGCATGTCGAGCGAGCCCCCGTGCATCTCGACCAGGGACTTGGTCAGCGCCAGGCCCAGGCCCGTGCCTTGGGTGGTCTTGGAATGCTGGTTCTCGACCTGCTCGAAAGGCTGGGCCAGGCGGGCGAGGTCGTCTTCCGCAATGCCGATGCCGGTGTCCTGCACGCTCACCCGGATGCGCTCGCCGAGCGGATCGTGGCGGCCCTCGGCGCGCACCGTGACGCGGCCGCCGCGCGGGGTGAACTTGATGGCGTTGGACAACAGGTTGAGCAGCACCTGCTTGATGGCGCGATAGTCGGCCTCGACCTCCGGCAGGTGCGGCGGCAGGTCGATGGTCAGCGCCAGGCCCGCGGTCTCGGCCCGATTGCGCACCAGGCGCACGGCGTCCTCGGCGACATCCTCCAGGGACAGGGGCTCGAACTTCAGGCTCATCTTGCCGGCCTCGATCTTCGACATGTCGAGGATGTCGTTGATCAGGGCCAAGAGGTGCTGGCCGGACGACAGGATGTCCTGGGAATAGCCCTTGTAGCGGGCGTCGCCGAGCGGGCCGAACATCTCCTGGACCATGATGTCGGAGAAGCCGTTGATGGCGTTGAGCGGCGTGCGCAGCTCGTGGCTCATATTGGCGAGGAATTCGCTCTTGGCGCGGTTGGCGCCTTCGGCGCGCACCTTCTCGCTCTCGTACTTGCGAGCCAGCTCCGACAGTTGCTCCTGGCTGCGCTCCAGGCTGGCCACGGCCTTCTGCAGCTGCTCCTCGTTGAGCCGGCGGGCCTCCTCCTGGGTCTTAATCGCGGTGATGTCGGCGGCCGTCATCACCAGCCCGCCCTCGGCGGTGCGGCGCTCCGAGATCTGGATCCAGCGGCCGTCGTTCAGCTCGGCCTCCCGCACGCCCTTGCGGCCGTCGGGGGAGGGGGTTTCGTGCTTGATGGCCAGCTGGGCGAAGCGATTGACCTGGTCGCGCGAGGCGCCCGGCTTCAGGAGCCTCGGCTCAAGGGAGAAGACGCTGCGATAATTGCGGTTGCACATCAACAGGCGGCCGGCCCGGTCCCACAGGACAAAGGCCTCCGACACGCTCTCGATGGCGTCGCGCAGGCGGATCTCGGCGGCCTGGGCGCGGGCCTGGGCCATGCGCTCCTCAGTGACGTCAAGGGCGACGCCGATGATGCGGGTGTAGCCCTGGCTGGGGCCATCGCCAAAGGCCTGGCCGCGGGCGTCGATCCAGATCGGCCGGCCGCCGGCGGCGCTGGGCACGCGGAAGGAGACGTCGAAGCCGCCATAGGCCGCGGCTGTCGCCAGGGCCTGGCGGACCCGGTCGCGGTGGTCCGGCGAGACCCGCTCCAGCACCTGCTGGCCCGGCACGACCCCGCCGCCGCCCCAGCCGAAAATCGCCCCGGTCACGTCGGACATGTACATCTGGTCGGTCGCCAGATCCCACTCCCAGATCCCGCAGCGCGCGGCCTCGACAGCCAGACGGAAGCGCTGCTCGGAATCGACGAAGGCCTTGGTCGCCGTCTCGGCCTTGCGGCTCTGGCCCAGCAGCAGCAGGCCCAGCAGGAAGGCGGCGGCCAGCGGCACGAGCAGCCAGGTCAGTTGCTCGGCGGTGGTCTGGTGCTCATTGACCGCCGAGGGCGCGGCGGCGACCACGTTCAGCGCGCCGCCCAGGGCCGGCCGGGCGGCCAGGTCGAGCGCGGCGCGGTCCGGCCGCTTGCCCGCCCGAGGCCGCCGTCGAGGGTGAGCTCGGCGGCGGTGATGCCGAAGGCGGCGTTCAGGGTGTCGGCCAGGGCCACGCCGCCGGGGCCGCTCGCCGCCAGAACGCGCCCCTGAGGGGTGACGATCGCCTCATCGCGGCTCTTGGACAGCCAGGCGGCCAAGCGGGTCGGCGAGCCCACGGTGATGATCCACCGACGGCCCTTGGGCGTATTGGCCAGGCTCGCGGCGGCCAGGGCCGGCTTGGCCTGGTGGGTGACGCCCAGCCACGGATCACGTCCGGACTTCTCCGCCGCCTCGGCCAGTTCGCGCCAGTCCACGCCGTCGGCGGCGCCGGCCACCGCCAGGGCGCTCTCGTCGCCGAGGATCGCCAGGCTGGAGCCCGCGCCGGAGGTTGCGGCCAGACCGGTCTGGGCGGCGTCGGCCGGCTGCTCGTCCTCGCGGGCCAACAGGTCGCGGGCGGCGGCCAGACCGCCCTTCAGGCCGACGGCCTCGGCGTCCAGGCGGGCGGCCACGGCGTCGGCGCGGTCGGGCAGGGCGGCGTTGGCGAGCGTGGCGCTCTGCGGCTCGCGCTGCACGCGGGCGACCGCGAACAGGGTATAGATGGCCAGCAGGAGCAGGGTGGACAGGATGGCGACGCGCGCGAACGCCTGCCCGGGCAGAGGCTGGGAAGGCTGCGCCTTCACCCGCTTTCGCCCGCCAGCAGGGTCTTCAGCCGCGTCATCCCCCACGCGTCTGGCCAAAGCCCGCCGCTCCTTCCGAACCTAGACCGAGTCACCCCGAAGCTTGCGAGTCTACGCGGGCGGCGCCGACCCGTCACGAGAGTCATGCGGTCACACCTGACCCTGAATGGGGCGCGGCGCTCAGCTGCGCTTGCGGCGCTCCGGACCCTTGTATCTCGGGTCGTCGTGACGGCGCCGGTCGGGGCCGAAATAGCCCGTGCCCGAGTTCACGAAGGGCCTCGGGTTCTCGAAGGTGGTGAGCATCCGCTTCATCAGGTCGGCCGGGGTGAACGGCTTCACGCAGATCTCATTGATGCCGGCGTCGCGGGCGGCCATCACCCGGGCGCGGTCGGCGTGGCCGGTCAGCATGATGATCGGCAGCTGCGGGGCGGGACTGGCCGGATCATTGCGCAGCCAGCGGGCCAGGGTCACGCCCTCTTCGGCGCCCATCATATAGTCGAGCAGCATCAGATCTGGCGGCGTGGACCGTAGGATCTTCTTGGCCTCGGCGATGGTCGTCGCCTCGGAGAACCGCTCGAAGCCGAAGCCCCGGAGCATGGTCTTGACCAGGTCGATCGTCCGGATGTTGTCGTCCACGAGCAGAATGCGCACTCGGTTCAACGCGTTCGACATACCGCCGTGGCCCCCTTGATCGCCCGATCTATCCTGGTGGAGCGCGGGATAACCAGCACCCTAAAGTTGTTTGACGCCTATTCGCCCAGCGCTTTGGCGACCAACTCATAGACGTTCTTCGACAGGCCCTGAGTTTCGGCGATCCGTTGAAGCTGCTGCTTCATCAAAGCGCCCAGTTCGGGGCTGTAACGCCGCCATCCGCCCAGGGGTTCGACCATGCGCGCGGCGGTCATGGGGTTGAAGCCGTCGACGGCCAGGATCTGATCGGCCAGGAACCGGTAGCCCGCCCCGCTGGGGTCGTGGAAGCGGGACGGATTACCGCTGGCGAAGGTCGAGACCAGGGCGCGCAGCCGGTTGGGATTCTTCTGGTCAAAGGCCGGATGGGCGGTCAGGCCCAGCACCCGGCCCAGCACGCCCTCGTCCGGGGCGCGGGCCTGCAGGGCGAACCACTTGTCGATCACCAGGGGCTCGGTCTTCCAGCGGTCGTAGAAGTCGGCCAGGGCCGCCTCATAGGCCTCGCCGCCGATCTGCATCAGGGCGTTCAGGCCCCCCATGGCGTCGGTCATGTTGAGGGCGGCGCGATAATGGCCGTCCGCCAGTTCGACGACGTCGGAGCGCGGATTGGCGGCCAGCAGGTCGAGGCTGGCGTTGCGCAGCGCCCGGCGTCCGGCGCTGGCGGCGTCCGGCGAGAAATCGCCGATCTGCTGCAGACCGATGTGCAGACGCTTGAGGTCGTCCTCGAGATGCAGGGCCAGCCGCTGGCGCAGGGCCTCCCGGGCCGCATGGATCGCCGCCGGATCGGCCGGCTGGCGGGCCAGGACCAGGTCGGATTCGCTGGGCAGGGCGAGCAGCAGGGCCTTGAAGGCCGGATCGGCGGCCTGGTCGGCCAGGGCGCGGGCCACGGCGTGGGCGTAGCGTTCCTCGCCCACCTCGTCGGGCTTGCCGGCCGCACGGCCGAGGATCAGGTCGCGGGCCAGGTCCTGGCCGGACTCCCAGCGATTGAACAGGTCCGGGTCGCCGGCCAGCTGGACGTAGCGGTCCTTGGACGGCGAATCGGTGGTCAGCGTCACGGGCGCGGAGAAGCCGCGCAGGGCCGAGACCACGGGTGCCGAGTCGACCCCGGTCAGGACCACCTTGGCCTTGGCCTGGTCCAGAACGACCACGGTCTCATCGACCGCCTGGCCGTCGCGTTCGAAGGCCAGGGTGCGGCCCTCGCCATCGAGCAGCCCGATGCGGACGGGGGTGGGCAGGGGGCGCTTGGTCGGCTGGCCGGAGGTCGGGTCGATCTCCTGGCTGAACTCCAGGGTCAGGGTCCGGGCCTCGGCGTCATAGCTCTGAACCAGGCTGACCTTCGGCGTGCCGGCCTGTTCGTACCAGGCGAAGAAGTCGCTGAGGTCTTCGCCGGTGACGTCGGCGAAGCAGCGGATGAACTCCTCGACCGTGGTGGCGTGGCCGTCCCAGCGGTCGAAATAGAGGTCCATGCCCTCGCGGAACTTCTCAGGCCCGATCAGGGTCTTGAGCATCCGGATGACCTCCGCGCCCTTCTCATAGATGGTCGCGGTGTAGAAGTTGTCGATCTTCAGATAGCTGGACGGCCGCACCGGGTGGGCCAGCGGCCCCTGGTCCTCGGAGAACTGCCGGGCGCGCAGGGCCTTGACGTCCTTGATCCGCTGGACGGCCTCGCCGCGCATGTCAGCCGAGAAGCTCTGGTCACGGAAGACGGTCAAGCCTTCCTTCAGGCACAGTTGGAACCAGTCGCGGCAGGTGATGCGATCGCCGGTCCAGTTGTGGAAATACTCGTGGGCGACGACGCTCTCGATCCGCTCATAGTCGAAGTCGGTGGCGGTGGCTGGGTCGGCCAGCAGCAGGGAGGAGTTGAAGATGTTCAACCCCTTGTTCTCCATCGCCCCGAAATTGAAGTCGCGGACGGCGACGATCATGAACAGGTCGAGGTCGTATTCGCGGCCGAAGGCTTCCTCGTCCCACTTCATCGAGCGCTTGAGCGCGTCCATGGCGTAGGTCGCGCGGCCGGCCATGCCGGGGTCGACATAGATCTTCAGATCGACCGTGCGGCCGCTCATGGTCACCAGGGAGTCGGACAGCTCGTCGAGCTCGCCCGCCACCAGGGCGAACAGATAGCAGGGCTTGGGGAAGGGGTCGTTCCAGGCGGCGTAGCGCTTGCCGCCGGGCAAGTCGCCGCTCTCCATCAGATTGCCGTTCGACAACAGGCGTTGATAGGTCTTGGGCGCCTCGATCCGCACGGTGAAGCGGGACAGCACGTCCGGGCGGTCGGCGAACCAGGTGATCTTGCGGAAGCCCTCGGCCTCGCACTGGGTGCAGAAGCGGCCGCCGGACATATAGAGGCCATCCAGCGCCTTGTTGGCCTCGGGATCGATCTCGACCTCGGTGGTCAGGGTGAAGGCCGCCGGCACGTTCGGCACCGTCAGGAATTCAGCATCGACGCTGTGCTCGGCGGCGCCGAGTTCCCGGCCGTCCACCGCGACCGAGATCGGCTTCAGCCGCTCGCCGTTCAGCACCAGGGGCTCGGCGTGGTCGCCATTGCGGCGGATCGACAGCCTGGCCGTCACCCGGGTGGTGTTCGGGGCCAGATCGAAGGTCAGGTGGACCTCGTCGATCAGATAGGCGGGCGGGCGATAGTCGGTGAGCCGGATCGGCTGGGGCGTTTCGGTGCGCATCCCGCAGATTTAGGCCATCGCCGGCCGAAGGGCGAGGGCGGTCGGCGTCGAAATCGACCGGTTTGGCGCCGTGACTGCGACCTGAAACACACACCTCGCCGGTTCAAACAGTCGTTTGAGTTAGATCAAGGCCGTGAGGCCCCGGCGGCGCGATCCCCTCGCTCAAGGCAGCACCGACCTGCCGCCAAGAAGGGGATACATCTCATGACCGTCATCCGCACCGCGCTGCTCGCCGGCGCCGCCGTCCTCGCCCTCGCCGGGACCGCCAATGCGCAAGAGTTCACGCCCAAGCACAAGGGCCTGATCATGCTGAACGTCCGCGCGACGGACGTCTCGCCCGACACCAGCGACGCCATCACCACCGCGGCCGGTGCGGCCACGGGCCTGCATGTCGACGTGAAGGACGACGTGGTCCCGACCATCGGCCTTAGCTACTTCCTGACCGACCACGTGGCCATCGAAGCCATCGCCGGCACCTCCAAGCACACGATCAAGGCAAAGGGCGCGGGCGTCGACGTGGCCGTGCATGACACCTGGGTCCTGCCGCCGGTCGTCTCGCTGCAATATCACTTCGCGCCGGACGCCAAGTTCAGCCCCTATGTGGGCGCGGGCGTGAACTACATGATCTTCTACAGCGGCAAGGATAAGAACGGCTTCAACGTGAAGCTGAAGGACGGCTTCGGATACGCCCTGCAGGCCGGCGCCGACATCGCCACCAAGGGCCCCTGGAGCGTCAATGTCGACGTGAAGAAGGTGTTCTTCGAAACCGACGCCAAGATCAATGGCGGCACGCTGAAGTCCAAGGTGAACCTCGACCCGTGGGTCGTGTCCGCCGGCTTCGGCTACAAGTTCTAAGCCAAACGGTCGTCGGGACGTCCTACTCGGCGGCGTGGGCGGCGGGGTCCGCCTCGCGCGTCTCCGCCGCCGGGACCGACTTCAGATAGGCCTCGATCTTCATGATGTCCTCGGCCAGGCGCACGATTTCCGTCGGCGCCTCGCCGGGGCTTTCGTCGACCATAGTCACCACCCGGCGGCAGGCCTCCAGCAGCCGCGGCGCCGAGGCGATCAGCCGGGCCTGATGTTCGATCTTGGCCGGGTCACGATCATATTCCGCGCCGGGCACCCGCCAGCCGCCCCAGTCGTTCAGATCCGTGACCACCACCGGATAGCTGCCCGGATAGGGATGGTGGCGGCAGTTGTCCTCGGTCTGCCACTTGTTCTTGGCGCGCAGCAGCCGCCAGCGCGACCCGTCGTCGGACACCGTCTCGGCGCTGTCCTGTTCGGCCTTCAGCTCATGGGCCTGGAAATCGCGCCCCATGCCGACGTCATAAGTGACCCGGACCGGCTCATCGAAGCCCTTCGCCCAGATCGGCACGATCTTCTCAACCACCGCCCAGGCGCCGACGCTTTCGACCCAAACCTTCTGGTTTCGCTGGAATATCGCCTTGGCCATCCGCACGCGCCCCTGAGCCCGACTGCAAGGGCCGCATAAGACCCTGAAATCCTTGACGCGAGGTCAATCTTTTCATGGGCTTCGCCATCGCTATGGTGCGCGCGACGAAACCTTTTAACCGACCTCGACGGCGGGATGGGCGGACATGAATTTCGATTTTTCAGACGATCAGAAGTTTCTGAAGAGCGAGGCGCGCAAGTTCCTCGAGGCCAATTGCCAGACGGCCCGGGTCCGCAAGGTCCTGGACGACGACGGCAAGGCCTATGACGCCGACCTCTGGAAGGCGGTCGCCGAACAGGGCTGGCTGGGCGCCGCGATCCCCGAGGAACATGGCGGCCTGGGCCTGGGCCACCTGGAGCTCTGCGTGATCGCCGAGGAGCTCGGCCGCGTGGTCGCTCCGATTCCCTTCGCCTCGACGGTCTATTTCCTGGCCGAGGCGGTGATGCTGGCGGGCGACGCCGACCAGAAGGCGCGCCTGCTGCCCAAGATCGCGGCCGGCGAGGTGATCGGCTGCGTGGCGAGTTCGGAAGGCCCCGGTCCGGTGACCGCCGCCACGGTCCAGGCGACCGTGACCGACGGCAAGCTCTCGGGCGCCAAGATCCCGGTGACCGACGGCGACATCGCCGAGGTGGCCCTGGTGCTGGCCAAGGAGGGCGGCAAGCTCTCCCTGTTCCTGGTCGATCTGGCGGCTGGCGGCGTCACCCGCGAGGCGGTCAAGACCCTCGATCCCACCCGCGATGCGGCCAAGCTGGTGTTCGCCGGCGCCGCGGCCCAGCGTCTCGGCCCGGCCGGCGAGGGCCTCGCCCTGCTCGAACAGGTCCTGGACCGCGCGGCGGTGCTGCTGAGCTTCGAACAGTGCGGCGGCGCGGACCGCTGCCTGGACATGGCCAAGGAATATGCGCTTGAGCGCTACGCCTTCGGCCGCGTCATCGCCTCCTACCAGGCGATCAAGCACAAGCTGGCCGACATGTACGTCAAGAACGAGCTGGCCCGCTCCAATGCCTATTATGGGGCCTGGGCGCTCAACACCAACGCCCCCGAACTGCCGGTCGCCGCCAGCGCCGCGCGGATCGCCGGATCGGAAGCCTTCTGGTTCGCCTCCAAGGAAAACATCCAGACCCACGGCGGCATCGGCTTCACCTGGGAAATGGACTGCCACCTCTATTATCGGCGCTCGCGCCAGCTTTCTCTGGTCGCGGGCGCGCCCCGGGTCTGGAAGGAACGTCTCGTCAGCCACCTCGAACGCCGCAACGCGGCGGCCGCCTAAAGGAGATTGAGATCATGGACTTCAACGATTCTCCCGACGAAGCCGCCTATCGCAAGCAGGTCCAGGACTGGCTCGCGGCCAACGCCCCCAAGACCTATGCCGGCGGCGATCCCGAAGGCGGCGACAGCCTGGAGGCCTCCAAGGCCTGGCAGGCCAAGAAGGCGGCCGCCGGCTACGCCTGCATCACCTGGCCCAAGGAATGGGGCGGGCAGGGCGGCACCCCGATCCAGACGGTGATCTTCGGCGCCGAGGAAGCCAAGTATCCGATCCCGCCCAACCCGTTCCAGATCGGCCTGGGCATGTGCGTGCCCACGGTCATGACCTTCGCCGACGAGGCCACCAAGAAGCGCTTCGTGGGCCCGGCCATCCGCGGCGAGGAGATCTGGTGCCAGCTGTTCTCCGAACCCTCGGGCGGCTCGGACGTGGCCGGCTCGCGGACCAAGGCGGAACGCGCGCCGGACGGCTCGGGCGACTGGATCATAAACGGCCAGAAGGTGTGGACGACGGGGGCCCAGTTCTCGGACTTCGGCATCGTCATCTGCCGTACCAATCCCGACGTGCCCAAGCACAAGGGCCTCACCATGTTCTGGATCGACATGCATGATCCGGGCGTGGAGGTGAAGCCGATCCACCAGATGTCGGGCGGCTCGGGCTTCAACGAGGTCTTCTTCACCGATGTCCGGGTCAAAGACAGCCAGCGCCTCGGCGGGGAAGGCGACGGCTGGAAGGTCAGCCTGGTCACCCTGATGAACGAGCGCCTGGCCGTGGGCGGGGCGACCGGCGCCGGCTGGAGCGAGTTCATGGAAGCCGCGCGCCAGACGCCTGGCCTCGACGGCGGCTCGGCCCTGAAGGACGGCGCCCTGCGCGAGAAGCTGGCGGACTGGTACGTCCAGGCCGAGGGCCTCAAGCACACCCGCAACCGGACCATGACCGCGCTCTCGCGGGGTCAGACCCCGGGACCGGAGAGCTCGATCGGCAAGATCGTCTCGGCGGTCCAGATGCAGGAGCTCGGCAACACCGCCGTCGAGATGCTCGATCAGTACGGCATCATCAATGATCCCAACCTGGCGGCCCTGCGCGGCGGCTTCCATTCCTCGGTGATGTTCGCCCCGGGCCTGCGGATCGCTGGCGGCACGGACGAGATCCTGAAGAACATCATCGCCGAGCGGGTCCTGGGCCTGCCCGGCGACATCCGGGTCGACAAGGACATTCCGTTCAAGGACATGCCCACCGGCCGTTAAGGATCGGACGCCCCTCTCCGGCGACGGGGAGGGGCGCCTTCACGCCCGATCAGTCCCCCGAATCGAAGGCGTGGAAGTCTTGGCGACTGAACAGGTCGCAACCATAGTCAAGCAACAAAGTACTGTCTCACTGATCTCAAGTCCCGTCGGCAATGTTTTCCCGTGAGCCGCGAAGAACTTCTTGATTGAGTTTGACTTCGCCTCACAGGCGAAATCGGGACATTCCAAGGCTTGGCGCCCCCTCAAGCTGTTCATGTACCTGTCAGGTGAATCTGTTCAGAGTGCAAAGCGTTGCTGGAGCGCTTGACAGACAGCGGTCCAGAGACGCTAGTGAAGCTGTGGAATTATGGTTAACGCTTGGGGGAGCGCATGGACCGACATGAAGCTGCCCTGGACGCCCGCCGGTGGGGGCGCAGAGCGCTCACGATTTTGGTGATGGCGGGTCTGGTGCCGTTGATGGGCGGCTGCCAGCCCCCCAATGGTCCAGGCTCTCGATTCGCCGCGGCCAACGCGACCTGTCCCAGGCCGCAGGGTCCGATCGGCGTCGCGCCCCAGTTCAACGCCCAGGAGCAGGACGTCCGCTTCCTGCGCCGCCAGGCGTTCCACGGCGACTTCTTCGCCCAGATCGATCTCGCCCGCCGCTATTCCGGCCGCGACGCGCGCGAGCGCAACCTGGAAGACCCGGTGGAAGCCGCGGTCTGGTACGAGCTCGCCCTGTCCAATCCCGACGGCTATTCGCCGATCGTGCCCTATCCGATCGGCGCCCGAACGAGCGCGGCCCGCGCAAGGTCACCGACTGCCGCACGGCCGAGCGCCGCGGCGCCTATTACGCCCTTGAGCGGCTGCTGAACCTGATGAGCTCCGACGAGCGCCAGGACGTGCGCAACCGGGTGATCTATGTGCTCTCGACCCAGGGCGCCTATGGCTTCCGCACCCTGGCGCGCCTGCATGACGTGTCCTTCGGACCGTTCGGCGACCCGCCGGACAATTCACCGATCAATCCCAAGGACTTGACGCGCGTGAAGCCGCCGGCTTCAGCGACCCTGTTCACACGCAACGACGTCGACGTCTATCTCTACAATTACCTGGCCACCCAGGCCGGCGACGTGGCCGGCTATGTGATGCTGAAGGACTTCGAGCGGTCCTCGCCCGAGCGGGCGGCGCTCGCGGCCGACGCCCAGGCCACCGCCGTGCGCTGGGTCCCGCCCTACGAGTTCTATCCGCCCGAGGCCCCGGCCTCCGGCGTGCCCCATTCGGACGAAAGCGACGCCGCCGGGGAGGCGGGCGCCGTGGCGCTCGGCCGCATCAACGAACTGCCCTTCATCCATGTCGGGCGGGCGCTCACCTATCTGCGGATCACCCCGCGTCCGCCGCAGCATGAGAACCAGCTGGGGTCGGCGGAAGCCAGCGCCATGCAGGGCATGCTGGGCCGGCCGGGCACAGGCCGCCTGAGCCCGCTGGAGAAGGTTCGCGCCATCCAGTACGCGGCGGTCAACGGCTCGCCCAACTCCCAACTGGTGCTGGCGGTGATGTACGCCGAGGGCGTCGGCGTGCCGCGTGACTACGCCCGCGCCTTCCACTGGTTCTCGGAAGCCGAGAAGCAGGGCAGCCCGGAAGCCAAGTACGCCATGTCGACCTATTTCTCGCTCGGCGTGGCGGGCATCGCCGACCAGGACCGCGCCCAGGCGGTGGTCTACCAGATCGACTCCGCGCTCTCCGGCTTCAGCCCTTCGGTGACCCGCCTGCGCAACGTGCTGGCCCAGGTTTCCGGCCAACCCCAACGCGACGGCTACGGCTCCTACCAGGACGATGGCGAACGGCGCCCGGTCCGCGAGCCCTATGGCCAGGGCGGCGGCTACGGCCCAAGCCAGGGGCCCGGCGGCGGCTATGGTCCCGGCCCGTCCGGCGGCTACGGCCAGGACATCGGTGGCGGCCCGCGTCAGGGCGCCGGCGGCTATGGTCCGCCTCAGAGGCCCGGCCCGGGCCGGCCTGACAGTCTGACGATCCGTCCCGTGCGGCCCCAAAGCGAGGGGTACAGATAGATGACCCTCATGCGTAATCTGCTCAACGGCCTCATCGCCCTGGCCCTGATCCTGGCGGCCGATATCGTCGCGCCGGCTCCGGCCCTGGCCGCCCCCGACGCCCGCGTGGACGCGGTGATCCGGCCCTGCTTCGGCCTGCTGACCAATCCCGACATCCGCTGCAAGGGGACCACCCATCGCCGGAAGCCGGGCTATGGCTACGGCAACACCCGCAGCTACTACCCCTCGACCTATATCGACTGCGCCTATGCCTGGCCCGGCCAGATCAGCGACACGATCGAGCGCAGCTGGAACGGGGCGACCATTACGCTCACCTCGTCCAATGGCCGCGCCTGCGAGGAGGCGGTGGTCGTCAATCGCCCGGTGCGCATCGTGGGCGACGCCCGCGCGCCCCTGAGCTTCGCCCGCCCCCTGCTCATCGCGCCCCCCGGCCAGCCCTGTTTGCGCCTGGCCCCGGCCATCTGGGTGACCCTCCAGGACCTGACCATCGGCCAGGCCGAGGGCGCCGAGGCCCCCTGCATCCTGGGCCAGACCGACGAACTCAACCTCTACAACACCAGCCTGGCCTATTCGGGCGCGGGCGGCGCCATTGCGCTGGCCGGCGACAGCAAGCTGACCCTGGCCGACAGCCGGATCGTCTCCCGCAGCCAGGCGCCGGCCGTGACCACCCGCGGCCGTCTGAAGATCAACCACGTCACCATCGGCGCCGCGGTGATCGGCTTGAAGGCCACGCCCACCGACGACGTCAAGATCGACGACCTGGAACTGGTGCGGCTCGACGACTGGACCGGATCGCAGCGCTCGGCCGCCTCGGCGGGTCTGGTGCTGACCGAGGTCGGCGCCTCGCAGCTGATCGAGGTCAGCGGCCTGGACATCAACGGCTTCTCGCGCGGGGCCTATGTGTCCGGCGCCGGCGAGGTCAATCTGCGCAGCCCCTCGATCACCGGCGCCGACTGGGCCCTGCTGGTCGAAGGTCCGACCACCCGCGTCTCCAAGGCCCTGCTCAGCGCCGACGAGGTTGGGGTCTATGCCGCCGCCGGGACAACTTACGTGTCCCAGGCCCGGATCCAGGGCGTGATGCGCTCGGGCATCTTCGCCGAACGCGGGGCCCAGGTGCGGAGCGTCGACAACACCGTGTTCGCGGCCAAGGACGGCTGCGCGGCCCTGAAGAGCGGCTTCTTCGAAGGCGCCCTGACCTGCCGCCCCTGGTTCGAGGCGCCGGAACTGGGCGGCGGCCATACCCGCACCACCCTGCCGACCTTCGACAGCTTCCAGGCTGTGCTCGACAGCGAGCAGGAGGCTCTGGCCACCCCGAGCTTCAAGGGCGGCCCGCCTTCGGCCCCGGCCGCCTACGCCCCGGCCGGTCGTCCCTCGGTCGCCGCGCCGCTGCCGGGCGCCGGCCCCTATTCCAACGGGGGCGCCGCCCCCAATTCCCGTGGCGCGAGCCAAGGAGGATCTCCGAAATGACGATTTCCCCCCGCAAGACGACGGCGCTCCTCGCCGCGGCGGTGACGGTCGCGTCCAGCTGCCTGATCTGGACCGCTCCGGCGGTCGCCCAACCCGGCCCAGGGCGCGGCGCCGGCGGCGGCTGCGGGCAACAGGCCCTGACCGGCCAGGCCCCCGACATCATGACCTACGACTCGCGCAGTGGGACCCAGGTCTTCGTCGACCAGACCCAGCGCACCGAAGTCACCGCCTATAACCCGCGCACCCGCTCGGCCGCCCACGTGGCCGGCGATCTGGGCCAGCATGGCACGCCGGAAGTCTGCACCGTGGACGGTACGCCCGGCGGCGACGCCTATTCGATCCGTCCGGTGGGCGACAGCGCCCAGATCACCGGCTTCGACGGCCGCACCGGCCAGACCTGGCGCATGGACGGCGATGGCAGCCTGATGCGCGAGCATGACTGCTTCAAGCTGGGCCTGGGCCTGTTCGCCGGCAATCGCGGCGACATGGCGGTGCTTGGCCCGACCCTGGCGGCCGGCCGTGACTCGGCTGCGGTCGGGGTGGCGGTGGGCGACCATGTCATCGGCCTGGGCGCTCAGAACGGCATGGTCGGCATCGGGGCCCTCAAGTGCTGAGCCGGCTCCTGCTCGTCGCCGCCGCGGGCCTGACGCTCTCGGCCCTGGCCGCCTGCGCCTCCGAGCCCCGGCATATTCCCCACCCGACGGCGCCCGCGCCCAGCCGCGTGATCCCCCCGCCGCCGCCGATCGACGTGCTGCGGCCGCACTAGGCGGTGGCCTGCCGGCCTGTTGTCAAAGATTGACAGCAATTCTAGTCTGATGAGGTCGAGGGAGCCTCATCGTGACCGCGCGCAACGTCAATCTCACCGATCATCTGGCCCAGTTCATCGACATGAATGTCGAGTCCGGCCGCTTCCAGAACGCCAGCGAGGTGGTTCGCGAGGCGCTGCGCCTGCTTGAACGCCAGCAGCAAGAGGATGAGTTGAAGCTGGAGGCGCTGCGCCAGGCGATCGCCGTGGGGCGCAGGGATATTGAGGCCGGTCGGTTCATTAGCCTTGAGGCCCATGAGATCGCAGGTTTTCTAGAAAGTCTCGGCGATTTCGAAACAGACTGAACGGATCGCGCCATGCGTCGCCTGATCCTTTCCTTGGAAGGCCGAGTCGATGTTGCGGGAATCCTCGCACGAAGCGGGGAGGTCTTTGGTCAACAGGCTCGCCGCCGTTACAGCGCCCTGCTCGATGTGGCGCTTCGCGACCTCTTGGACGACCCGAAAGCGGTCGGGAGCCAATTGCGACCGGACCTGGCCGCCGGGGTTTACGTCTACCACCTGAGGCACAGTCGGCAGCGCGCGCGGGTCGCCGGGACCATCGTCTCAGATCCCCGGCACCTGATCCTCTATGAATTTGATGCGGCTGAAGTCCGGGTCATGCGCATCTTGCATGAGGCCATGGATCTTGCGCGGCACATTCCCGCGAGAGGCCAACCTTAGGCCCCTCACTTCACCGGCGCGAACGCCGCCTCGTAAGGCGAGCTCACACTCACCGAGGGCAGGAACGCCGGGGTGATCCTCGCCTGGGTCCCCTGCTCGAAGGCGTAGCCGAGCGACAGCAGTCGGGCTTCCGACCAGGCCGGGCCAATGAACGACAAGCCCACGGGTAGGCCCGAGACCTGGCCCATGGGCACGGTGAGGTGCGGATATCCCGCC
Source organism: Phenylobacterium aquaticum (assembly GCF_022695515.1). Taxonomy (GTDB): domain Bacteria; phylum Pseudomonadota; class Alphaproteobacteria; order Caulobacterales; family Caulobacteraceae; genus Phenylobacterium; species Phenylobacterium aquaticum. The sequence continues at coordinate 35,552 of NZ_JALDPT010000021.1, read as the reverse complement.
ACCGCCGGCATACCCGAGGCCGAGCCCAGCCATTTGCTGCCGTTCACCGGGTCGACCACCGAACTCGGGCCGCCGCTCTCGGCGACCAGCACCTCGACCTTGGCCTCGGCCAGGAGCCGGTCGATGCCCTCGGGCCCGGCCAGGCGCTTGGCGTCGGCCTTCGCCTTCAGATAGGCCGGGTCGTCCAGGCCCGGGCCGGCCTGACTCCGCTCGAAGCTCTCCTGGCCGAAGAGGGCGAGTTCGCGCGGGCTGGCGGCATTGAAGGCGATCAGGTCGGCCAGGGTGCGGGTCTTAACCCGGTCGGGCGAGGTCGAGGCCAGATAGGTGTTGATCCCGGCCTTGAACTCCACCTGCAGCACCAGGCTTTCGGCCGCCGCCATGGCGGCGGAGTCGGGGGCCTTGACCTCCACGAGGGTGGCGCCGGCCCCCTTCAGGGCGGCGAGCGCCCGCTCGAACACGGCGTCGGTGTCGGGCGAGCGGCCGGCGGTCGTGCGCAGGACGCCGATCCGGGCGCCCTTCAGGGCGGAGGCGTCCAGAGCCTTCAGATAGTCGGTCTTGTGTTGATCGGCGGCGGCCGTGGCCGGGTCGGCGGGATCGGAGCCCGCCATGGCGGTGAGCAGGGCCGCGGCGTCCGCGACGTGGCGGGTCATGGGCCCGGCCGTGTCCTGGCTGGCCGAGATCGGGATGATGTGGGTGCGGGAGACCAGGCCCACGGTGGGCTTCAGCCCGACAATGCCGTTCATGGTGGCGGGGCAGGTGACCGAACCGTCCGTCTCGGTGCCGATCGCCGCGGAGGCGAGGGCGGCGGCGACCGCCGCGCCGGACCCGGCGCTGGAGCCGCAGGCGCTGCGGTCCAGCGCGTGCGGATTGCGCACCAGCCCGCCCACGCCGCTCCAGCCGCTGATCGAGCGGGTGGAGCGATAGTTCGCCCATTCAGACAGATTGGTCTTGCCCAGGATCACGGCGCCGGCGTCGGTCAGGCGCTTGACCAGGGGCGCGTCGCGGTTGGTAACATTGTCCTTCAGCGCCAGGGAGCCGGCGGTGGTGGCGGTGTCGTCGGCCGACTCGATATTGTCTTTCAACAGGATCACCACCCCGTGCAGGGGGCCGCGCACATGGCCGGCCTTGCGCTCGGCGTCGAGCGCGCGGGCGTCGGCCAGGGCGTGGGGGTTGAGGGCGATGACGCTGTTGAGTCTGGGGCCCGCATGGTCCAGGGCCGCGATTCGGGCGAGATAAGCCTGCACCAGGCGCTCGGCGCTGGTCTGGCCCGCGGCCATCGCCGCCTGCTGCTGGGCGAAGCTCGCGAAGGCGGGATCCTCCGCCGCGTGGCCGCTGGAGCCCGTCATCGCCGCCATCAGCACCACCCCCGCGACAAGTCCGCCGATCGCCCTGCGCATGACCCACCCCACCCAGGTCGCCATAGGAGGGCGCCCGCGCGGGGATGGCCAGACATGACGAGGGCCGCGCCTGTGAAGACGCGGCCCTGCCTGTTCCGTCCGCATGCGAGTCCGGCGACCTGAGGGGGACTATGTCAGGCGACCGCCAGACTCTGGGGGGGCGGCAAACGGACGGTGTGGGGTTATTTCTTCAGCGCGGTCCGGGCGGTGTCTTTCAGATCGCCGACGGTCCTCTCGACCTTGCCGGCGGTCTTTTCGACGACGCCTTCGGCCTGCAGGCGCTCATTGCCGGTCACCTTGCCGACGGCTTCCTTGGCCGAACCGACGGCTTCCTTGGCGGCGCCCTTGATGGTGTCCTTGTGCATGTTGGAATTCCTTGTGCGCTGGGGAGGTTCGCCCTTCCATACGCGTGACACGGGCGTGCGGTTCCGTCAGAGGGCGCCGTCTTGCGAACAGGGAGCTGTCTCATGACCGCCTATCTCGTCCTGGACTTCGCCGTCCTCGATCTCAGGGGCTTCATGGCTTATGTCGAAGGCGTCCCGGCCTTCATCGCCAAGCATGGCGGCCGCTACATTGTCCGGGGCGTCGAGCCCCAGGTGATGGAGGGCGACTGGTCGCCGGACCGGGTGGTCATCCTCGAATTTCCCTCGTCGGAGCACGCGCGCGCGTTCCTGGACGACCCCGACTTCCAGAGCCTGAAGGCCGTCCGCGAACGCACCACGGTCAGCAAGCTGATCCTGGTGGAGGGCTGTATCTAAAATCCGTGCCGGTCCAGCCAATCCCCGACCGTGGCCACGGCCTTGGGCAGCAGGTCCTTGCGCTCGACGTAATAGTGATCGGCGTCCTGGATCTGGACGATCTCCTTGTCCTTCGACGCCACCGCGGCGAACAGCCGATCGGCGTGGCTGGGGGTGCAGGCGAGGTCGGCGGTGTTGTTGATCACCAGCACCGGGCAGGAGATGTGGGCGGCGTTGACCACTCCATTGGCGCGGCTCTCGTCATAGCTCCATTGGGAGAGCCAGGAGCGCAGGGTGGCGAAGCGGCCGAGGCCGACGGGCCCGTCATTGGCGATCTTCGGCTCCCCCAGATAGCAGGTCCCGGGGCGGCGGTCGGAGGGGTCCTGGGCGGGGTCGGTCCAACGGACGTCGCACATGGTGCCATAGACCACGAAGGGCCGCTCGGCGTCGGGCTCGCCGGCCGCCTTCAGGGCCGCCAGCTGGGCCTTCACACGGGCGGTGATGCGACGATTGCGGGCGATCTGGGCGGCCCGGAACTTCGCCACGAAGGCGTCGGAATAGGGCGGCTGGTTGGGGCAGGCGGGGTCGTAGATGTTGAGCTCGCGGTCGCGCTCGAAGGGCTTGTCCTCGTCCAGGATCGAGGGGTCGAGCCACTCGGTCATGGTCACCGAGCGGCTGATATGGGCGGCCAGCAGCATGATCCCGTCGGCGGGCTGGAGGCCTGCGCCTACCAGGTCCACCGGGTCGCCGGCCGGGGTGTCGGTGAGCGTCGGGTGCTCGGCCTGGTCCTGGTAGAACAGGGACAGCGAGCCGCCGCCGGACCAGCCGCCGAGGATCACCTTCTCATAGCCGAAGCGGGTCTTGAGGTCGGCGATGCAGGCGCCGAGGTCGAGGACGCACTTCTCCATGATCAGGGCGGTGTCGTTCCCGCGATAGCGCGGGTTGCAATAGATGACGTGGCGCCCGCCATGGGCCAGGGCGTTGACCAGCGGCAGGAACGAGCCGCCGCCGATCGGGTGGCTGAACAGGATGACGGTCTTGGATGCGCCGGTCTCCGGCCGGATGCGCATGCACTCCACGAAGACCTGGCCGGTGGGGCCGCCATAGACCTCCTTCAGCTTGCTCGTGTCCGCATGGACGAAACCATAGGGTTCGCGCACCACCGCCATGTCGTTCTCTCCCTGACCCCGGCCGAGGGCCAAGCTTGCCCTGAGCTGATTTTTGAGTATCAAATCAGGAAAACTGATCGAGAAGTCAATTCCTGTGTCGAAGTCCGCCACCGTCGTCGCCCTGGGCAAGGGCGAGCGCACCGCCGCGAAGATCCGCGAGGTGGCGCTGGACCAGTTCTCGCGGCTGGGCTTCGAGCGCGTGACCATGGGCGGCATCGCCGCGGCGGCCGAGGTCTCCCAGGCGACCCTGCACTATCATTTCCAGGACAAGGACCAGCTGTGGCGCAGCGCCATGCTGGAGCTGTCGGCGGTGATCTCGGAGGAGGAGCGGCTATTGTCCGCCGCCCGCGATGCGCCGCCCATCGCCCAGCTGCGCATGGCCATGCGGTTGTTCCTGCAGATCAGCTGGCGCCACCCGGCGCTGGGTCGGATCGTGGCGCTCGAGGGCATGGCTGGCGGCGAGCGGCTCGACTGGCTGAACCAGCACCTCCTGGGCCCCCGCAACCGCCGCCTGGTCGATCTCGCCCGCAAGGCGATGGACGCCGGCGACTTGAAGCCCTTCCCGCCGGAGATGCTGGTCGTGACCCTGCAGGCCGGCGCCGCGGGCGTGATCAACCTGGCCCCGCTGATGCGCAGCGCCTTCGGCATCGACCCCGACACCGAGGCCGGCCGCGCCGCCCACGAGGACCTGATACTCAACGCCCTGGTTCAGGGCCTGCTCGCCGACAGAAGCGAGATCCCGGAGGAGACCCGATGACCCAACCCACAGGCATTCACCACCTGGCCTTCATGGCCGGGGACATCAAGAAGCACATCGCCTTCTTCTCGGAGGTCATGGGCTGCCCGCTGGTGGCCCTGTTCGACATGCACGGCGTGCCGGGCGGTCTGCACGCCTTCCTGCGCATGAACGACCACGGCTATTTCTCGATCGTCCAGCTGCCGGACGTGGACAAGATCCCGATCGAGCTCGGCAAGACCCATGCGGGCTCGGGCGCTCTGCCCAGCGCGCCGGGGACCCTGCAGCACCTGGCCTTCCGGGTGGACACCGACGCCGACCTGGTCGCCATGCGCGACCGCATCCGCAGCCACGGGGTCAATGTCATCGGCCCGATCGACCATGGCATGTGCCGCTCGATCTATTTCGCCGGTCCCGACCAGATGACCCTGGAGGTCGCCACCAGCCACGAAGCCATCGATCCCGCCAAGTGGATCGACCCGGCGGTCCTGGCCAAGGCGGGCATCTCGGCCGAGGAGGCCGCCCGCTTCAAGGCGCCGGCCGCCTATACGGGCCCGAGCCCCGTGCCGCAGCCGGCCTATGACCCGGCCAAACCGCACATGGCCTATCCGCCGGAAACCTATCAGCAGATGCTCAAGGTTCCCGACGAGGTGATCACCAAGTCGGCCAGCTACACCGCCCCGCCGGTCGGCGAGCCGGCCTAGGCGCCCAAAGAAAAACCCCCTTCCCGGTCGGGAAGGGGGCTCTCCTCGGACATTCTGATTGGGTCGGATCAGAACTGCTTGCGGACGGTCACGAACACCTGCCGCGGCGCGCCGGCCAGCAGGGTCTGGCTGTCGCCCGAGTTGGCGAAGCCGTTCGAACCGATCGTCGAGACGTATTCCTTGTCCAGGAGGTTGGTGACATTGGCCTGGATCTCCAGGTCCTTGGTCAGGCCTTCGCCCTGGAAGCGGTAGCCGATGTTCAGGTCGAGCGTGGTGACCGCCGGAACGCTGAGGTCGTTGGTGTAGGTGATGTAGCGCTCGCCGGTGTAGTGGGCGGCCAGCGCGCCGAACCAGCCGTTCTGGTCATAGGCCAGGCTCAGGTTGGCGATCGACTTCGGCGCGTCGGGCAGGGACTTGCCCGCGGTCTTGGCGACCAGGGCGCCCGAGCCGTTTCGCACGTCGTCGTCGAAGCTGGAGTCGTTGTAGGCGTAGGAGCCGAACAGCGAGAAGGCGTCATTGATCCGCCAGGTGCCGGCGGTCTCGAAGCCGTTGGTCGTCACGCTGCCGACATTGGAGAGCACGCTCGGATTGCCGGCGACGCCGGAGCCCGAGGCCGTGGCCAGCAGGCGGTTGTCGAACTTCACGTGATAGGCGGCGATAACGCCCTGGAAGTCGGCCGTCTTGAAGCGCCAGCCGGCTTCAAAGGTCTTGGAGGTTTCCGGCTTCAGCTTGTTCTTGATGGCGTCGAAGCCGGCCTGGGTCGTCGAGAACGGACCGGCGGTGGCCGCGCTGACGAAGGCGCGCATGTTCTCAGTGTAGGAGCCGAAGACCTCGCTGTTCTCGTTCAGCTTATAGTTGGCGCCCACCTGCGGCAGGAAGCTGTCCTTGGACTGGATCGAGCCCGAGTTCACCAGCGGGCCGTAGCCGTCCAGGAACTTGGCCTTGTTCTCGACCTTGAGCGACTTGAAACCGAAATTGACCTTCAGGGCGTCGGTGACCGTCCAGTTGTCCTCGAGCGAGAACTGGGTGGTCTTGGTGTTGAAGGCGTAGTGCCAGCGGGTCTTGAAGGGGTTCGACTGGAAGGCCAGCGAGTCGCGGTTGTTGGCCGCGGCGTCGAGCGAATAGTAGCGGCGGGCTTGCTCGAAATCGTTGTCCTCATACCAGCCGCCGAGGCGGATGGCGTGGGCGCCGAGCTTAATGTCGCCGCCGAGCACCACGCCCGTGCGGTCGATATTGTACTCGGTGGTCCGATAGGACATCGACGAGTTGGCGGTGGTCGCGCCGGGCACGCCGAAGTTCGGGCTCGGGTTCAGCGGGGCGTACCAGGTGCCCTGGCCCTTGTTGGTGTGGCCATAGATCAGGGCCGTGGTGTTGACGCTCTCACCGAAGGGCATTTCGCCCTTGATCGACCAGAGCTTGTCGTCGCGCAGGCCGCCGGCGTCGAAATAGGCGTCGTCGTCGCACTTGATCGGGGCCGAATAGCTGTTCGTGCCGTCGCCCGGGTCGGAGACGCAATAGGCCGGGTCGCCCGAGGTCCCGGTGGCCAGATAGTGGGCCAGGGCCGTGTTGGCGATCTTATTGGCGAGCGCATAGTCGTTGGAGATGTTGTCGAAGCCGTAGCCCAGACGCTTGATCATCTCGAGCGAGAGGTCCTGGTAGTCGTTCTCACGGCGCTGCGACCAGTCGTAGAAGCCGGTGACCTTGCCCTCGCCGATCGGCTGGACGAACTTGAAGTCGATCTGCTGCTGCTTCTGGACGCCGTAGCCCTTCCACTTGTCGGCGTCCTGCTTGGCGTAGCTGACATAGGCGCGGCCGCCCGAGGGCAGGTCGCCGGTCTCAAGCCGCACGAAGCCGCGATACATGTTGTCGGAGCCGACCGTGCCGGCGGCGAACACGCCGAACTTCGAGGACGGATCGCGGGAGACGAACTTGAGCGTGCCGCCGAGGTTCGAAGACGACGCGGTGTCCAGCGAACCGGAGCCTTGCGCCAGCTCCACACCGCCCAGGTCTTCCGACATGATCGCGCGGCTGATGTGCAGGCCGTTGTGGTTGCCATAGCTCATGTCGCCGAGCGGCACGCCGTCGAGGGTGAAGCCCAGCTGATTCTGGTTGAAGCCGCGGATCGAGATGCGGGTCGACCACTCATAGGCGCCGAAGGCGTCGGCGGACTGGAAGTTCACGCCGGGCAGCTTCTCGACCATCTTGATCGGGCTGGTGCCCGGGGCGGCCTGCTCGATTTCCTGGACCGCGATCTGCTGGACCTGGCGGCTCTCGCCCTTGCCGTAGACCACCAGCTCCTCGACGCTGGTTCCCGCGTCGGTGGCGGCGGCTTCGGCCGCGCAGGCCTGGCCCGCGATCAGAAGTAGAGCGCCGGCGGCTGCGCCAGCGAGAAGATGGTTTTTCATAAGCTATCCCCTAGGGTCCCGTCGGCCTTCGCGACGTGGATGGGGTTCGCCTAGCGCCGCTCTGCGACAGTTCGGATTCGGTTCGACGGCGGACCTGTGAAGCTTCGCAGGAGGACGGCGACATTGCGCCAAGGGCCCGCCAACGCTATGTCCGCAGCCAAATCTCCACTCCTCCGTTAAGCGAGCCCGCACGCCCCATGGCGCAGCAATACATTTTCCAGATGCAGGGTCTGACCAAGACCTTCCCTGGCGCGACCAAGAAGACCTTCGAGAACATCTGGCTGTCGTTCTATTCGGACGCCAAGATCGGCGTGGTCGGGGTCAACGGCTCGGGCAAGTCGACCCTGCTGAAGATCATGGCCGGCATCGACAAGGAGTTCAGCGGCGAGGCCAAGGCCGCCGAGGGCGTGAAGATGGGCTACCTGGAGCAGGAGCCGCATCTCGATCCGGACCTGAACGTCTGGGAGAACGTCATCGCCTGGTGCGAAGAGAAGAAGATCTTCGACCGCTACAACGCCATCGCGACCGAACTCGGCGAGAACTACACCGACGAACTCATGGAGGAGATGACCGCCCTCCAGGAAAAGATCGACGCCGGCGACCTGTGGGACATCGACAGCCGCATCGAGATGGCCATGGGCGCCCTGCGCTGCCCGCCGGACGACTGGCGCGTCGACAATCTGTCGGGCGGTGAAAAGCGCCGCGTGGCCCTGGCCCGCCTGCTGCTGTCCAAGCCGGACATGCTGCTGCTGGACGAACCCACCAACCACCTCGACGCCGAGAGCGTCGCCTGGCTGCAGCACCACCTGGAAGCCTTCCCGGGCTGCGTCATCCTCGTCACCCACGACCGCTACTTCCTGGATCAGGTGACCAAGTGGACGCTGGAACTCGATCGCGGCAAGGGCATCCCCTATGAGGGCAACTATTCCGGCTGGCTGGAACAGAAGACCAAGCGGATCGTCCAGGAACAGTCGGAGTCCGAGGCCCGCCAGCGCGCCATGACCCGCGAACTGGAATGGGTGCGGTCCGGCGCCAAGGCCCGCCAGGCCAAGTCCAAGGCCCGTCTGGCGGCCTATGACGAAATGGTCCGCGAACAGGAACAGGCGCGCGGCGCCCAGACCTTCGCCACCATCCAGATCCCGCCCGGCCCGCGCCTGGGCAATGTGGTGCTCGAGGCCGACAACCTGTCCAAGGCCTATGGCGACAAGGTCCTGTTCGAGAACCTGTCCTTCAAGCTGCCGCCCAACGGCATCGTCGGCGTCATCGGCCCCAACGGCGCCGGCAAGTCGACCCTGTTCCGGATCATCACCGGCCAGGAGAAGCCGGACTCCGGCACCTTCCGCCTGGGTGAGACCGTCAAGCTCTCCTATGTGGACCAGAGCCGCGACGCCCTCGATCCCAACAAGACGATCTGGCAGGAGGTCTCCCAGGGCCTCGACATCCTCACGGTCGGCAAGCGCGAGATCAACACGCGCTCCTATGTGGGCTCGTTCAACTTCAAGGGCGGCGACCAGCAGAAGAAGGTCGGGCTCTTGTCCGGCGGGGAACGCAACCGCGTCCACCTGGCCAAGACGCTGACCACCGGCGGCAATGTCATCCTGCTCGACGAACCGACCAACGACCTCGACATCGAGACCTTGCAGAACCTGGAAGAGGCGCTCGACGAGTTCGCCGGCTGCGCCGTGGTCATCTCCCACGACCGCTGGTTCCTGGACCGCCTGGCCACCCACATCCTGGCCTTCGAGGGCGACAGCCACGTCGAATGGTTCGAAGGCAACTTCGAAGCCTATGAGGAAGACAAGAAGCGCCGCCTGGGCGCCGACAGCCTGATCCCCCACCGGATCAAGTTCCACAAGTTCACGCGGTAGGGGCTGCGGGGCGGGCGCGGCCCCTTGCCATCGTCGAGATAACAAGATTGCGCAAACTGCCGTTTCGCCTCGGCGGCCGGCAGGTCGCGCCCATGTCTCAGGACCTTCAGTTGGGTCTTGACGGCTGCAACCGTTTCAATCTCAAATTGTACCGCTTCGCTTGCGGGCCGTCGAAATTGTAGCTGCACGGGCTGTCGCGCGGGCGACCCGCCCCACGGGAGGACTGCGCGTGGGGCGTCAATATACCCTCCGTAACATGCAGGACTGGGTCTTCGATCCCCAGCATGACAAAGCCTACATGACGACGACTGATGGCGACCTGTACGCCTTCGACCTCGGGTCTGGCGCTCTGACAGACCTCGCACATTTGGGCGGAACCCTATCCGCGATCGATATCTCCCCGGACGGAAATAGCCTGCTGATTGGCGACCAGCAGTACTCGGCGCTGCCGCAACCCGCGGGAAGTCTCACCAGCGCGAACCTAGACAGCATCTATCTTGTATCTTTGGACGATCTTTCGACCAAGACGCTGACGTTCAAGACGGAGTGGCAGTATGAAGTGGGCGTGAGCGACTTGGCCTTCATTGGCCAAAACGCCGCTCTTGTGACCACCCAGTTTGCAGGCTCTGGGCGGGTCCCGCTGCGACAGTTCGATCCTTTCGCCAGCCCTTTTTCAACAAGCGAAATCTCGTATCTCGGTCAGAAGTTCACGGTAAACCAGAGCACATCACTCATTCCCTCTGAAGATCGGCACTATGTGCTAATGCTTTGGGGAAATCAGAGCGATGCGCCTTTGTCATTGTTTGACGCACAGGCCGATAAGATTGTCGCTTTTGGTAGCATGGTTGAGCTCGGAAGCAACGGTACATCCAATGTAGGCCGCGCTGATCTGAACGAGGCGTCTGGACTGGGTGTAAACGACACCTACACCGATCTCAGAGTCTTCGATTTTTCATTTAAACTCGTAAAAGATCTTTCGAGACTTCAGTCGGCGGGCCGAATTGTCGGTGTGAAATTCAATGACGGCGGTCACCAGCTTCTTCTGTGGGACGCCGTGTCTGATACCGTCCGCGTGTTCGACACCCACAGCTGGACCGAGGTGGGCGATCTTCAGGTCAGCACGGTCGTTCAGGGCGCGGACCTGTTGGGGAATTGGGGGAAGATGTTGATTGGCGATCATGGCCGTCAACTCCTCCTGGAAACCCCAACAGGGTTTGAGGTGATCGATCTCGCCGCCAATCTCAAGCTCAACGTCCAAGCAAACGAAACTGGCGACAACCTCTATGGAGCGATTGGGTCGGACACGCTCACAGGCGGGCGTGGTGTCGATCTGCTGGACGGAGGGGCCGGCAATGATGTCCTGAATGGCGGCGGCGGTCACGACTCGCTGCTCGGTGGTGACGGTGCGGATACGATCTCCGGGGGCGGCGACGGGGCCGTCGCCTATGGCGGAAGTGGGGATGACTCAATCAGCGTCGCTGGCGGAACAACCTATCTGCGCGGCGACGAGGGTAACGATTCCATCTCCGGCGGCTCGGGCTTCGACGACATCAACGGCAACGCCGGCAATGACACGGCCCACGGCAATGACGGCGACGACTGGGTGGTGGGCGGCAAGGACAATGACGTCCTCTATGGCGACGCCGGAAACGACATCGTCTACGGCAACCTCGGCGACGACACGATCAGCGGTGGCGACGGCAATGACTGGGTGCGCGGCGGCCAGGGCAATGACAGCGTCTCCGGCGGGGCCGGCAACGACCTGCTCTATGGCGACCGCGGCAATGACACGATCAGCGGCGGGGCCGGGGCCGATGTGTTCCGGTCGTTCTCAGGGGCCGGGATCGACCGGGTGATCGACTTCTCGGCAGCCGAGGGCGATCACGTCCAACTGGATCCGGGCACGACCTATTCGGTGTCCCAGGTTGGCGCAGACACCGTCATCGACATGGGCAATGGCGACCAGATGATCCTGGTCGGGGTCACGCTCTCGACCCTGACCAGCGGCTGGATCGGCGTCGGCTAGGCGATTTCCGCCCCCAAACTCGCGTTTCCGTGGAGCAACCTATCGGAGAGCCTCCCTGCGGGGAGAATTATCTAAGCGCGTATCCCCGAGCCTGAACTCTGGCGCCTGTCCTGCAATCGCAGATGGTGACGACCCAGTTTGCTACAGCAATCGTGCTGGTGGGGCCGGCGTCGTCAGCCGCGGCTGCGGCGCTGAGACGGGGGCCTCGCATGATCTTCAACGGCACGACCGGCAATGACCGAGCTGTGGGCGGCGCTGATGCGGACACGCTCTATGGCTCGGATGGCAATGACCAGCTGATTGGCGGCGCCGGCACGGACAGGCTCGAGGGTGGGGCGGGAGACGACACGCTGTACAGCGGCGACGAGTCCCCACCGTACAATCTGCCGTACTCCAATCTTCCGTATGTGTTTCCCCAGCTCGATCGGGGCAGTGAAGTTGATACTCTGATTGGTGGAGATGGTTCGGATCGAATTTTCGCCGGTTACGGAGACAATGTAGATGGAGGTGGCAACGGAAACTACGGAGACTATCTATTCATCAGTTTCCAGGGCGCGCCCAGTGGCGTGAATGTGGATTTCGGGCTTGCAACTCAGAACATCGGTGGCGGGATCATCACCGGCATTGAGAACATCAGCTACGTTGAGGGAAGTGAGTTCGACGACATCGTCAATGTTCGCGCAACTCAGGGGGGTTATTCTGACTTAACCGCAGTCCGCGGCATGGGCGGCAATGACACCATAACGGCTGGATACTATACGGGATCGATCTTTGGCGATGATGGTGACGACGTCCTCGATAGCCGGCCCAGCCAATACCTGATGCGCCTGGACGGCGGCGCGGGCAATGACACGCTCTACACGAGCAATAGTTCCGGTGCTCAGGCGAATGGCGGCGCGGGTGACGACACCATCTACGCCAATGGGGTCACCCATGGCGACGCCGGCAACGACACCATCATCATGCAATCGACGGGCTATCGTGGACTGGTCTATGGCGATGCAGGCGATGACAAGATCACCGCGGCCGATAGTTCCAACATCATATCGGGCGGATCCGGCGCCGACACCATCGCTGGAGGCGCTGGGGCGGACTCACTCTATTCTGCGGACGTCGCCAGTTTTGGTGGCAACCCCGCCGATGACATGGGTCTTGAGCACGACCGGATCACCGGCGGCGGCGGCAACGACATTCTGGCGATTGGCTATGGCGACGACGCCGACGGTGGCGACGGGTATGACGTCCTCCGCCTGTCGCTTGGCGGGCTTGGGGCGGGGATCCAGTTCAACACCGCCAGCATCTCGCCCGGCGCATCGTTCAATCTGGGCGGCGGGGTCATCCAGAACATTGAAAACCTGGTCTATCTGCGCGGCACCGAGTTCGGTGACACGTTCACCATTCAGCCCCAGAGCGCCAATATCGAGGTTCATGGCGGCGCGGGGAATGACAGCCTGACCAGCAGCGCCGATCAGGCGCAGCTCTTCGGTGACCTGGGCGACGACACCCTCACGGCGAGCAGCGGCGCGAACTTGCTCTATGGCGGCGAAGGCAATGACCGGCTGATCGGCGCGGGCACAGCCAGCCTCTACGGCGACGCCGGTGACGACACCCTGGAGGCCGGGACCGGCGCGCAGGGGCTGTTTGGCGGCGAGGGCAATGACAGCCTGTTTGGCGGGGCGGGCGGCTCGAGCCTCTATGGCGACGCGGGCAATGACAGCCTGACCGCCGGGACGGGCGCGGACACCCTGGCCGGTGGCAACGGCGCCGACACCCTGAAAGGCGGCGCCGGGGCCTCCAAGCTGTTTGGGGATGCGGGCGCCGACACCCTGTCGGGCGGGGCGGGTCAAAACCTGCTCTATGGCGGCGAAGGCAATGACCAGCTCAACGGCGGGACCGGCGCGTCGAGCCTCTATGGCGATGCAGGCGACGACACGCTCAATGCCGGGACCGGCGGCAGCGATCTCTATGGCGGTGACGGCGCGGACCGCCTCATCGGCGGCGGCGGGGCCTCGCGTCTGTTCGGGGACGCGGGCGACGACACCCTCACGGGCGGCAATGGCGCGGACAGCCTCTATGGCGGCGATGGCAATGACAGCCTGACCGCCGGCGGCGGCGGGGCGAGCCTCTATGGGGACGCGGGCGATGACCGCCTGACGGCCGGGACCGGGGCGGACACCCTGGCCGGCGGCGATGGGAACGACAGCCTGATCGGCGGCGGCGGAGCGTCGAAGCTGTTTGGCGACGCCGGCGCGGACACCCTGTCGGGCGGGGCGGGCCATAACCAGCTCTATGGCGGCGAGGGCAATGACCAGCTCAATGGCGGGACCGGGGCGTCCAGCCTCTACGGCGACGCGGGCGACGACACGCTGAACGCCGGGACCGGCGGCAGCGACCTCTATGGCGGGGACGGCGCAGACCGGCTGATCGGCGGCGGCGGATCCTCCCGCCTGTTCGGGGACGCGGGCGACGACACCCTGACGGCGGGCAATGGCGCGGACACCCTCTATGGCGGCGACGGCAATGACAGCTTCACCGCGGGCGGCGCGGCGGCCCAGATGTTCGGCAACGCCGGCGACGACTCCATCCAGGGCGGGGCGGGCGCCGACTATCTGCGCGGCGACGAGGGCAATGACGTCATCAATGGCGGCGCCAGCTTCGATGACATCAACGGCAATGCGGGCGCCGACACTGCCCATGGCAATGACGGCGACGACTGGGTCGTGGGCGGCAAGGACGGCGACATGCTGTTCGGCGACGCCGGGGACGACATCGTCTACGGCAACCTCGGCGACGACACCCTTTATGGCAATGACGGCGCGGACATCGTCCGGGGCGGCCAAGGCAACGACATCCTGGAGGGCGGCGCCGGGCGCGACTGGATGTCCGGCGACAAGGGCTCCGACACCATTTCCGGCGGGGCCGGATCCGACATCTTCCACTTCTTCTCCGGCGCCGGGATCGACCGGGTCACCGATTTCTCGGCGGCCGAGGGCGACAGGGTCCAGCTGGATCCGGGGTCGACCTACACCGTCACCCAGGTCGGCGCGGACACGGTCGTCGACCTGGGCAATGGCGATCAGTTGATCCTGGTCGGCGTCACCACCTCCACCGCCACGCCCAACTGGCTGGTGGTGGGATACTGACGCCGTCCGGGGCCTAGTGCGGCTTTTCGCTAGAGGTCATGGCCTCGGGACTGGCCTTGTCCGGCGGCGTGTCCGTGGCGGTGGGCGCGCTGGCGGCCGGGTCGGGATTGGGCGGGGTCATCGACGGCGCGGGCGTGGCGCTGGTCGGCGTGTCGCCCGGAATGGCCGGGGCGGTGGCCGACGTATTGGCCGCGGCGCCGACGGGCGCGCCCTCGGCCCACCAGTCCTTGCTGGCCCGCTGTTTCGGCGAGGCCTTCAGATAGGCGTCGAGCTGGGCGTAGGGCAGGGGCTGGGCGGGCGGCTTGACCATGGCGCCCATGGACGCGTGGTGGCCGGCGGCCAGGGCGGGGGTGCTCGCGACGGCCGAGGCGGCGGCGAGGGCCAGGAGGGTCAGTCTCATCAGAAGGTCTCCCAAGGGCGATGCACCGCGCTGGGGCGGCGCCTCTCCGGGAAACGCTGATCGGGCCGGATTGTTTCCCGGCCCGGTCCGTCAGATGTCGAACTTGACGCCCTGGGCCAGCGGCAGGGCCGAGGAGTAGTTCACCGTGTTGGTCGCGCGGCGCATATAGGCGCGCCAGGCGTCGGAGCCGCTTTCGCGGCCGCCGCCGGTCTCCTTCTCGCCGCCGAAGGCCCCGCCGATCTCGGCGCCCGAGGGACCGATGTTCACATTGGCGATGCCGCAGTCTGAGCCTTGCGACGAGATGAACAGCTCGGTCTCGCGCAGGTCGGTGGAGAAGATCGAGGAGGCGAGGCCCGCCGCCGTGGCGTTCTGCAGGGCGATGGCCTCGGCCAGGTCCTTGTAGCGGACGACATAGAGGATGGGGGCGAAGGTCTCGCGCAGCATCGGGCCCGCCTGGGCCGGCATCTCCACCAGGGCCGGGCGCACATAGACGCCGTCCCGCTCGACGCGCTCGCCGCCATGCACCACGCCGCCGGCGCCTTGGCTTCGTCCAGCGCGGCCTGCATGCCGGCGTAGGCGGCTTCGTCGATCAGCGGGCCGACCAGGGTTCCCGTCTCGCGCGGATCGCCCACCGGCACCGAGGCGTAGGCCGCCTTCAGACGGGTGATCAGGGTGTCGGCGATGCTCTCGTGGACGAACAGCCGGCGAAGCGTCGTGCAGCGCTGGCCCGCCGTGCCCATGGCGGCGAAGGCGACGCCGCGAACGGTCAGCTCCAGGTCGGCCGAGGGGGCGACGATGGCCGCGTTATTGCCGCCGAGCTCCAGGATGGCGCGGGCGAAGCGCTCGGCCAGGATGGGGGCGACGGCGCGGCCCATGCGGGTCGAGCCGGTGGCGGACACCAGGGCGACCTTCGGGTGGGCGACCAGGGCCGCGCCGATATCGGCCTTGCCCTGCAGCACCGCCGAGAGGTTGGCCGGCGCATCGCCGAAGCGGACGAGCGCCTTGTCGAACACCGCCTGGACGGCCAGCGCGGTCAGCGGGGTCTTCTCGGAAGGCTTCCACACCACGGGATCGCCGCAGACCAGGGCGAGCGCCGCGTTCCAGCACCAGACCGCGACGGGGAAGTTGAAGGCCGAGATGATCCCGCAGACGCCGAGCGGATGCCAGGTCTCCATCATCCGGTGGCCGGGCCGCTCGGTGGCGATGGTCAGGCCGTGCAGCTGGCGCGACAGGCCGACGGCGAAGTCGCAGATATCGATCATCTCCTGCACCTCGCCCAGGCCTTCGGAGGTGACCTTGCCGGCCTCCAGCGCCACGAGGCGGCCCAGGTCGTCCTTGGCGGCGCGCAGCTCCTCGCCGAACAGGCGGATCAGCTCGCCGCGACGGGGCGCCGGCACGGTGCGCCAAGCCAGAAACGCCGTGTGCGCCGCCTCGATGGCGGCGTCGGCCTCGACCTGGGTGGCGGCGCGCAGGGTGGCGACCAGGCTCCCGTCGATCGGCGAGCGCGCCTCGACGTCGCCGCCCGCGTGGCGGGCCAGATCGACACCCAGCTTGGCGAGGGTGGCCAGGGCGTCCTCGGCGGGCGCGGTCAGGGGGCGGACATGGGCGTTCATGGGGAATCTCCTCGAAGCGCTCCATACCCCAACCGCTCATCCCGGCGAAGGCCGGGACCCAGTTCGGAGGGCGCGGGACGGACGGATGGGGGACTAGGCGACGGCCGCCAGCACAGGCGTGCGCACCGGCTCGCCCTGCGCATAGGCGCGGCCGAAGCGGTTGGCGAGGAAGTCGGCCAGCGCGATCTCCTCCTGGCGGACATAGCCCTGCTGCG
Organism: Phenylobacterium aquaticum; assembly: GCF_022695515.1. GTDB lineage: Bacteria > Pseudomonadota > Alphaproteobacteria > Caulobacterales > Caulobacteraceae > Phenylobacterium > Phenylobacterium aquaticum. Next base: position 19,139 of record NZ_JALDPT010000021.1, on the reverse strand, counting down.
GCAGCCGACCCTGGGCCAGCAGGTCCAGCACGGTGCAGATGCCGGCGGCCGTGGTCACCTGGATGGCGCTCCAGAAGCCCTTGCCGTGGTGCTCGCCGATCACCCGGCCGGCATAGCTCTCCTGCATCAGCCGCCCGTTGCGCCAGCCCGAGGCGGTGACGAAAAACACCACCACGTCCTGCTCGGTGCCGGGCACCGCGCCTTCCAGCACGTCCTTCAGGAGGTCGCGCCGGGCGCGCAGGTTCAGGTCGTTGAGCAGGGTGCGCATCAGGGCGCAGTGGCCGGGATAGCGGACTGACTTGTAGTTCAGGTTCTTGGCCTTGCCGGCCAGCACCTCGGCCAGGCTGCCCAGCCCGCCGGAGGTGTTGAAGGCCTCATAGGTCACGCCGTCGAGGCTGAAGGTCTCAAGCCCTTCCAGGGCCGGCAGCTCGCGCAGCTCGCCCTCGACCAGGGCCTCGCAGGGCTCGCAATATTCGTTGATCACGCCCTCGGTCGACCAGGTCAGATTGTAGCCCAGCGAGTTGGAGGGATAGCGCGGCAGGGCGCCGACCCGCAGGCGCAACTCCTCGACGCGCTCGAAGCCGCGGGCCAGATCCGCCCCGGCTATCGAGATGAAGCCCGGCGCCAGGCCGCATTGCGGAATGAAGGCGCCCTTGGCGGTCTCGGCCAGGGCCTTGACCTTGCGGGTCGTCGCAACGTCCTCGGTGAGATCCAGATAGTGGCAGCCGACCCGGGCCGCGGCCTCGGCCACCTTGCCGGTCAGGTGGAAGGGCGCGGCGCTCAGCACGGCGAAGGCGTGGACCAGCACCTCGTCCAGGGCGGCCGCGTCGGTCACGTCGACGACGCGGGTCGTCACCCCGGCCAGGGCCGAAATGGTCTTCAGAGCCTCGGCCGACCGGTCGATGACCGTGACCGCATAGTCGCTCGTCTCCGCCAGCATCTCGGCGATCACGCCGCCGATCTTGCCGCCGCCCACCACCACGATGTTGCGCATGACCCGTCTCCCCGATGAATTCGGTTGACGCTGAGCGATTTGACGGTCGATTTGAACATTCATACTGACCATATCGCCCAAAGAGACTGTGCATTATGCCAAGTCCGACCGCCGAAATGACATTGGACGCCCGGGATCAGGCCCTGATCCGGCTGCTGGAGGCCGACTCCCGCCTCCCCACCGCCACCCTGGCCCGACGGCTCGGCCTGTCGCGCACCACGGTCCAGGCGCGGATCGACCGGCTGGTGGCCTCGGGCGTCATCGCCGGCTTCACCATCCGCCTGGGCGACGACCTGGCCGGCCGCCGCGTGCGCGGCCACGTCCTGGTCACCGCCGCGCCCAAGGCCGCCCGCCACATCGAAGCGACCCTGCGCGCCATGCCCCAGGTCGAGGCCCTGCATTCGGTCTCCGGTCCCTTCGACATGATCGTCCTGGTCGCCGCCGCCTCGATCGAGGAGCTGGATCAGGTGCTGGACGACATCGGCCTGATCGAGGGCGTCGAGCGCACGACCTCCTCGATCATTCTGTCGACGCGGATCCGCCGCTGATTTCGCCGACCTTGCGGATTGGCGACAGGATCGCAATCAGCGGGATCAGCAGGAAGCCCGCCGCGGCGCCCAGGATCGCGGCCCGCGGTCCGATCGCCCCGCCCAGCCAGCCGCCGCCGAGCGCGCCGACAATGCCGAGCCCGCCAGCCGAGGCCTGGAAGGCGCCCGACACCCGGCCCAGCACCGCTTGGGGCAGCAAGGCCTGACGCAGGCTGATCATCAGCAGATTGGCCGAGACCCCGAAGGCGTCGCCGCCGATCTGGGTCACGATTAGCACCACCGTGGCGCCGGCCCGGTCGACGGGTGCGAGCCCGATCGCCATGGCCGAGAGGCTGGCCCCGGTGATCGACAGGATGATCGCGGGGCCCGCGCCGGCCCGCCGCGCGAGCCAGGGGCCGAGCCCCGCGCCCAGCAAGGCGCCGACCCCGCCGCAGGCGATGGCGAGGCCCAGCACCGTGGTTGGCAGATTGAGCGTCTTGATCGCGAACAGGATGTAGAGCGCCGAGAACACCCCGCCGAACAGGCCCTGGACCAGGCCCATCAGCAGCAGGGCGCGGACCCTGGGCTCGGCCCAGGCGAGCCTTAGCCCCTGGGTGACCTCGACGGTCCAGTGCCCCGGCGGTTCGTGCTCTGGCGGGGGCTCGGGCTTGCGGATCAGGGACAGGAACCCGGCGGAGGCCAGGTAGGTCCCGGCATTGACCGCGAGCGCGAATGGCGCGCTGAGGATCTGGAACAGCAGGCCGGCCAGGGCAGGCCCGCCGATCTCGGCCAGGGACTCCGTCGCCGCCAGCCGCGAATTGCCCTCGACCAACCGGTCTGGGCCCACCACGCCCGGCAGATAGGCGTGGCTCGCCATGTCGAACACCACGCTGCAACAGGCGACCAGGCCGCCCACCAGGAACACCTGGAGCATGGTCAGCCGGCCCAAGGCCGCGGCGATCGGGATGGAGATCAGCACCAGGGCGCGGGCCAGGTCGGCGCCAACCAGGACAGGCTTGCGCGACCGCCGATCGACGAAGCCGCCGGCGCTTAGGCCCACGACCAGGGCCGCGCCGCTGGCGATGGCGGCCAGCACGCCGAGCGATGCGGGCGCGGCGGCCAGTGTGGTCACGGCCAGAATCGGCAGGCCCTCACGGGTAATGCGGGCGCCGAAGCTGGACACGGCCTGGGCCGCCCACAGCCGGGCGAAATCGGGATCGCGCCACAGGGCGCGGGGGGAGGTCATGGAAGAGGTCCGTCGAGGGGGCCGGGCTCGCGCGGAGCCACACATCCGCCAGCCGCAGCTGCCGGGATCGACGGTGAGCCCATGTCATCGCCGCCCGCCGCGGCTCACCTGGAGGGCAGGGAGCCAGGGCGGGGGCGGGGAGTCAAGCCAACCTAACGCCTGTAATTCCCCCATACCTGTCATCTCGTCCGGAGCGCAGCGGAGGGCCGGGACCCATACGCGCGAGGCTCGCAGGATGGATCAGGTCCATGGGGCCCGGTCTTCCCCTGCGGGGAAACCGAAAACAGGCACAACTATTTTCCCGCCTCTTCCCGCCTTGGCCGCCCGACCGGGCGCACCGCGAGGTCTCGCCCGGTCGCCGCCTCCAGCGCCTTGATTCAGACTGCCGCGCTAAGCGGTCGGCCAGACGTGCTCGCCCGGCGCAGGCCCCTGCGGGCGTCGTCCCGAACGTCGATCTCGAAGAAGGTGGCGAGGTCGTCGCCGAGGCGGGTGGCCAAGTGGGCGGAGGTCATTAACGGATCGTCGCGGCCGTGCAGATGCGCCTTGACGCTGGACCAGGGCCAGTCTTCCGCCCGGTCGACCCAACCCGGCCCGCACCGGATTCAGGCCGACATAGCGGGCGCAGGTTCGAAGGAAGTCCTCGTCAAGGGGCAGGAGAAGAACCGCCCCTGCCAGAGGTAGCCGGTCTAATCTTCGCGCAGGTTCACCTGTCGGGTGTAGCGTAGATGGGTTGCCGCGACGGCCCGTGGCAGGGCTTCGCGGCGGCCGGCCGTGGCGATCAGGTGGACGTGGTTGGGCATCAGACAATAGGCCCAGACCTCGACCCCGGCCTCCGCAAAGGCCTCGGCGGCGATGGTGAGATGGGTCAGATAGCCGGCGGGTCGGAAAAGGTCTGCTGCCGCCGATTGCCGCGCTGGGTCACGTGGTTCGCGCGCCGGGGACTATCACGCGGGCCATTCTGGGCATGGGCGCCGGCCTGGAGAATTGCAGTTGTCCGAAGGTGTTCCCGCAATGTCCCAAATGTCAAGGCGTCGAGGGCGTCCCTTGGGTGGACTGGCGGTCGTTCAACGTTAGGATGCGTGGGAGGCAGGGCCGGACAATAGGTGTGTGTGTCCCGGTTTCAGTGGTGATTGATTTCGTGATGTAGATCTGATGAATATAATTGAACATTTCGCTATTGGATCTTACTTTTTCTATTGGGGCGTTATAGGTTTATTTCTGACAAAGAAATATATTGCAGAATTAGTGGCTAGAGAATTGGCGTCAAAAGTTCCAAATATAAAGAAGATAGCTGGGTTAAACGGTCTTGGGTTTTTGCTGCGTCTTCGGGTGATCGGCGCGTTTGCTCTCATTGTGGGGGCCGTCGTGCTCTGTATTTCTTTGCTCGAATTTGTCTCGAGTGAGTTTTGGAGGGAATTTCGGTTCGGTGAATGGGTGTCGTCGTTGTTGCGTTAAATTTTGGATTGGAATGAGCGGTGCTCTGCCCGAGACCCAATTCTTCAGCTCCAGCGCGTTAGGCGCGAGCGACCTTAGGCAGGAAGCGCAGACCCTTACTTGGTTCTATAGATCGACTGCCTCACGCAATGCCTACAGTTGTGAGACTAGGACGCAGTGACCAACCATTGCTAAACGCACCCAGCGGCACCACCGTGCCGTATAGCCACGGCTCATGTCAGTTGCGTCGCTCAAGCTTAAAGCGGGGGCGGGCAGGTGGGGCGGATGATGCGCTGGAGCTGATGAACCGGCTCCTGTGGAGCAGCCTGTTGGTGGCCGCCCCAGTGCAGGGCGCGGCGCTCCCGGTCGGACTGCTGATCAGCGTGCTGCAGGTGGCAACCCAGCTGCAGGAGATGACCCTAGGCTATGTGCCCAAGCTTTTAGTCGCCGCCCCGGTGCTCATGGCGCTGGGGCCATGGATGATCCACCGGGGCACCCAGTTCGCCATCGAGACCGTCAAGCTGATCCCGGCGCTCGGCTAGGCATGGCGTTTTTGACGCTCGCCTGCTGGGCCTTCTCGTGCCTGCTCTTGTTCTTGCGGGTGTCGCCAGCCTTTGCCCTGGCGCCGCCCTTCACCCTGACGCACATGCCCGCGAGGTTTCGGACCCTGCCGGGCCTCGGCCTGTCGGCAGCCATTGTCTCGGCTCATCCGCAGGCGACAGCGGTCGATGGCCTGAGCCTCGGCCAGCTGGTCAAATAGGTGTGTGTCCCAGTTGCCGCCCCCAAGGGGTTGGGGGCGGCTCTGTAATTACTTCGCCACGAACGGCCTCGGCCGCCGCGCGCCGCCCTGGCGCTCGAACATCCAGCCCGGATATTCCGAGGGCAGGGCGCTGACCGCGTCCAGCCTGGCGACCTCGTCGGCCGTCAGCTCCAGCCCGACCGCGGCCAGATTGTCGTCCAGCTGCTCGACGGTCTTGGCGCCGATGATCACGCTCATCACGTGGGACTTGGCCAGCAGCCAGGCCAGCGCCACCCGGGCCACTGACACGCCCCTGGCGTCGCCGATCTCGCGCATCGCCGCCACGCACGCCCAGGCGCGGTCCTTGTTCACCGGCGGGAAGTCGAAGGTGACCCGGCGCGCGCCATTGGGCGTCGCGGCGCCCGGCCCGAACTTGCCGCTGAGCAGGCCGCCGGCCAGCGGCGACCAGACCATCAGGCCCAGCTTCTCCTCGGTCAGCATGGGGACCAGCTCGCGCTCCAGGTCGCGGCCGGCGATGGAGTAATAGGCTTGCAGGGTCTCGAACCGCGCATAGCCCTTGGCCTCGGCCAGACCGAGCGCCTTGGCGATCTTCCAGGCCGCCCAGTTGGACACGCCGACATAGCGCACCATGCCCTGGCGGATCAGGTCGTCCAACGCCCGCAGGGTCTCGTCAATCGGCGTGACGCTGTCATTGCCGTGGATCTGGTAGAGATCGATGTGGTCGGTCTGCAGCCGCTCCAGGCTGGCCGACACCGAATCCATGATGTGGCCGCGCGAGGCGCCGCGATCATTGGGGCCGGGGCCCATCTCGCCGAACACCTTGGTGGCGATCACCACGTCCTTGCGGGCCACGCCCAGGTTCTTCAGCGACTGGCCCAGCAGCCGCTCGGACGCGCCGAAGGAATAGACGTCGGCCGTATCGAAGAAGTTCACGCCGGAGGCCAACGCCTTGCCGACGATGGCGTCGACCTCGTCCTGGCCAAGCGATCCGATCGCCTTCCAGATGCCGGCGTCATTGTCGCCGCCGAAGGTCATGGTCCCGAGGCAGATCTCGGAAACGAACAGGCCTGTGCGGCCAAGCTGATTGTACTTCATGCGATGCTCCCTGGGATGGCGATCATATGGGCGCATTGGGTGACAAGCGGAAGGCGCCTCCGCTTTGCAGGCCGAGCGGGGCTATTCGCGCGGGCTCTGACCCCGCTATAGGACGCCCGTCCTCAGGAGCGCCGCATGTCCAAACCCCCCGTCGTCATGATCAGCCACGAGATGCTGGCCCCCATCCAGGCGGGGCTGGAGGCTCAGGGCTACAAGGTGGTGCGGCGCTGGGACATGACGCCCAACGAGGGGGCTGAGGCCCAGGCCATCGTCCATGCCGGCGAGATCGTGCTGACGCCTGAGTTTCTGGCCTTCCTGCCCGAGCTCAAGCTGATCGCCAATGTGAGCGTCGGCTATGACGGGGTCGATGTGGCCTGGTGCCGGGCGCGCGACATCGAGGTCACCCACGCGGAAGGCCTGAACGCCGAGGACGTGGCGGACCATGCCGTGGGCCTGCTGATCGCCTCCTGGCGCGACATCGTTCGTGGCGACCAGATGGTGCGGTCCGGCGGCTGGACCATGGCCGACCGCATGGGCGCTCGCCCCGGCCTCAAGGGCCGCAAGGTGGGGGTCATGGGGCTGGGCTTCATCGGCGAGGCGGTGGCCAGCCGGGTCGAGGCCTTCGGCATGCAGGTCTCCTGGTGGGGGCCGAGGCCTAAGCCTGACGCCCGCTGGCCGCGGGCCGAGAGCCTTAAGGCCCTGGCCGCCGACAGCGACATCCTGGTGGTGGCCTGCCGCGCCGACGCCTCCAACCGCAAGGCGGTCAATGCCGAGATCATCGAGGCGGTCGGTCCGCGCGGCCTGATCGTCAATGTCGCCCGCGGCTCGATCATCGACGAGGACGCCCTAGTCGCGGCGCTGAAGGAGGGACGGCTGGGGCGCGCCGCCCTGGATGTGTTCGCGCAGGAGCCGACGCCTGCGTCGCGCTGGGCGGGGGTTCCCGGCACGGTGCTCACCCCGCATTCGGCCGGAACCACCGTGGATTCCCTGCCCTTGATGATCGGCCAGTGCTTTGAGAACCTGCGTCGGTTCTTCGCCGGCGAGCCTTTGATGAGCCCGGTCCCAGACTGATCCACGGAGCGTGACATGGCCCAGGTGCTCGGCATCGGCGGCGTCTTCTTCAAGACGGAGGATCCCGCCGCCCTGGCGGCCTGGTATGACCGGGTGCTGGGATTTGGCGGCGGCGCGTGGTCGGGCGCCATGTGGCCGCACGGCGACCGGGGCTGCACCATCTGGTCGCCCTTCAAGGCCGACACGACCTATTTCGAGCCGTCGACCTCGCCCTTCATGATCAATTTCATCGTCGATGACCTGGACGGGGTGCTCGCCCGCGCGGCGTCGGCGGGGGTCGAGCCGACGGGGCGCGACGACACCGACGACAATGGCCGCTTCGCCTGGTTGATGGATCCCGCCGGTCTGAAGATCGAGCTCTGGGAGCCCGCGCCGGAGCCCTCCGAGCCTTGACATAAAGACATAAAGATATCTTTATGTCGGCCATGAGTCTGACCTCAGGCCAAGCTGTGGATGTGCTGCGCGCGGCGGGTGAGCCTAGCCGCATGCGCATTCTCGCCCTGCTGGCCCACGAGGAGCTGGCCGTTCTCGAACTCTGCCGGGTTCTGGACCAGAGTCAGCCGCGTGTCTCGCGCCATCTGAAGCTGCTGGCCGAAGCGGGCCTGGTCGAGCGCTTTCCCGACGGCGCCTGGGTGTTCTACCGCCTGGTTTCGGGCGGCGAGCCCCGCCGCCTGACCGACGAGACCCTGCGCCTGATCGATCCCGCCGACCCGGTCCTGCTGCGCGACATCAGTCGCCTGCAGGAGGTCCGCGCCGAGCGCTCGACCGAAGCCGGCGAGTATTTCGCCCGCAACGCCGCCCGCTGGGACGAGATCCGGTCGCTCTACATCTCCGAGACCGCCGTCGAGGCCGCCATTCTTAAGGCCGCGGGGTCGGGGCCCTTCAAGCGTTTGGTGGACCTCGGCTCCGGCACCGGCCGCATGCTGACCCTGCTCGGTCCCCACGCCGAGGCGGCCGTCGGCCTCGATCTGTCGCAGCAGATGCTGAACATCGCCCGCGCCCACGTGGCGGACGCCGGGCTCGCGCGCTGCGAGCTGCGCCACGGCGACATCTTCTCCACCCGCCTGCCGGGCCAGAGCGCCGACCTCGTGGTCGTGCACCAGGTGCTGCACTATCTGGGAGATCCAGGCGCGGCGGTCCGCGAAGCCGGTCGGCTGGTCGCCGAGGGCGGCCGGCTGATCATCGTCGACTTCGCCCCGCACAATCTCGAGTTCCTGCGCGAACAGCACCAGCACCGCCGTCTGGGTTTCGCCGAAGCCGAGATGGAGCGCTGGCTGCATGAGGCGGGGCTCGCCAAGGTCCGCGCCGCGGCCCTGCCGCCTGCCCGCCGCGACGGCCTCACCGTCAAGATCTGGACCGGGGAACGGGTCCGCCAATCCAACAGGAGCGCGGCATGACCGCTACAGCCCTGGGCCCCGTGGCCCGCGCCGGCGCAGGCCTGGCCAAGCGCCCGAAGGTCTCGTTCGAATTCTCGCCGCCCAAGACCCCCGAGGCCGAGGAGAACCTGTGGGAGGCGATCCGCCGCCTCGAACCGCTGAATCCGGAGTTCGTCTCGGTGACCTATGGCGCCGGCGGCTCGACCCGCGACCGCACCCACAGGACCGTCGTGCGCATGCTGAAGGAGACGCGGCTGAAGCCCGCCGCCCACCTGACCTGCGTGGAAGCCTCGCGCGCCGAGGTCGATGAGGTGGTCCAGGCCTATTGGGACGCCGGCATCCGCCACATCGTCGCCCTGCGCGGCGATCCGCCCGGCCAGATCGGCGGGGTCTATGTGCCGCGCCCCGACGGCTATCTGAACGCCACCGAACTGACGGCGGGCATCAAGGCCATCGGTGACTTCGAAGTCAGCGTCAGCCTCTATCCCCAGACCCATCCCGAGAGCGGCTCGATCGAGCGCGACATCGACGTGCTGAAGGCCAAGATCGACGCCGGTGCGACCCGGGCGATCACCCAATTCTTCTATGATATCGACAGCTTCCTGCGGTTTATGGAGAAGGTGCGCAAAGCCGGCGTGACCATTCCGATCTCGCCGGGGATCATGCCGGTGTCGAACTTCAAGGGCCTGAAGAAGATGGCCGGGCCGGTGGGGATCACCATCCCGTCCTGGCTGGGCAACCTGTTCGAGGGCCTCGACAAGGACCCGGAGACCCGCAAGCTGATCGCCGCCTCGGTCGCGACGAAATGTGCGCGCGCCTGGCCGAGGAAGGCTTCTCCGACTTCCACTTCTACACGCTGAACCGCGCCGATCTGGTCTACGCCATCTGCCGCGTGCTGGGCGTGCGCGAGGATCCGTCCGAGCCCCTGCAGGAGGCCGCCGCATGAAGCCGCTCGTCATCGCCGCCGCCCTGGCCGCCGTCGCCTCCGCGGCCCAGGCGCAATCGCCCGCTTCCTGGACGACGCCCACCGCTCCGTTCCGGATCGCCGACAACCTCTTCTATGTGGGCTCGGCCGGGATCTCGAGCTTCCTGATCACCACGCCCAAGGGCCACATTCTGATCGACGGCGGCATGCCGGGGACGGCCAAGCAGATCGAGAAGAGCATCGCGACCCTGGGCTTCAAGCCTGCGGACGTGAAGGTCCTGCTCAACACTCACGCCCACCTCGACCACGCCGGCGGCCTCGCGGAACTGAAGGCCGACCTTCACGCGCCCCTGGACGCCAGCGCCGGGGATCGCGCGGCGCTGGAGACCGGGACCTATCCGGGGTCTGAGGACGCCAAGTTCCTGAACTTCCCGCCGGTCAAGGTCGACCGGGTGCTGAAGGACGGCGACACGGTCTCGCTGGGCGGCGAGGTGCTGACCGCCCATGTCACCCCGGGCCACTCCGCCGGCTGCACCACCTGGACCTTTCCGGTGAAGGTCGAGGGCAAGACCCTGCAGGCCATCGCCTATTGCAGCACCAGCGTGGCGGCCAACCGCCTGGTCTCCAAGACCAAGGGCCCGCAATATCCCGGCATCGTCGCCGACTATGAGAAGACCTTCGCGATCCTGAAGACCTTCAAGGCCGACATCTTCCTGGCCCCGCACGCCGAGCAGTTCGACCTGGAGGGCAAGCGCGCGCGCCTGGGCAAGGGGCCCAATCCCTTCGTCGACCCCAATGAACTGCAGGTCCGGGTGGCCGCCGCCGAACAGGCCTTCCGCCAGGATCTCGCCAAGCAACAGGAGGCCGCCCGATGAGCGCCCGTTCCGATCGGATCGCCAAGCTCAAGGCGATCTCCAAGCAGCGCATCCTGATCCTCGACGGCTCCTGGGGCGTGATGATCCAGAAGCGCGGCCTGGACGAGGCCGACTATCGCGGCGAGCGCTTCGCGCACCACAACGGCCAGCTCAAGGGCAACAACGACCTGCTCTGCCTCACCCGGCCGGACATCATCGCCGACCTGCACGACGCCTATTACGCCGCCGGGGCCGACATCTCCGAGACCAACACCTTTTCGGCGACGACCATCGCCCAGGCCGATTACGAGATGGAAGGCGCGGTGCGCGACATCAACCTGGCCGGCGCGCGCATCGCCCGCGAGGTCGCCGACCGCTGGACCGCCAAGGAGCCGGACAAGCCGCGCTTCGTCGCCGGCTCGATCGGGCCCTTGAACAAGATGCTGTCCATGTCCTCGGACGTGAACGATCCCGGCGCGCGGCTGGTCACCTTCGATGAGGTCTACCAGGCCTATCGCGAACAGATGATCGCGTTGCACGAGGGCGGGGTCGACCTGTTCTTGATCGAGACCATCACCGACACCATGAACTGCAAGGCCGCCATCAAGGCGATCATGGACCTCGAGGACGAGGGCTATGAGCCCCTGCCGATCTGGATCTCGGGCACCATCACCGACCGCTCGGGCCGGACCCTGTCGGGCCAGACGGTCGAGGCCTTCTGGAACTCGGTCAAGCACGCCAAGCCGTTCGCCATCGGCCTGAACTGCGCGCTCGGGGCCGAGCTGATGCGCCCGCACATCGCCGAGCTTTCCCGCGTCGCTGACACCCTGGTCAGCGCCTATCCCAACGCCGGCCTGCCGAACGCCTTCGGCCAGTACGACGAGGAGCCGCACCAGACCAGCCACGAGCTGCACGAGTGGGCCGAGCATGGCCTTGTGAACATCCTCGGGGGCTGTTGCGGGACCACGCCCGACCACATCGCCCACGTCGCCCAGGCCGTCAAAGGTCTCGCGCCCCGACAGATCCCTGAACGTCCGAAGGCCATGCGGCTCGCGGGCCTGGAGCCCTTCGAACTTTCATGAGACCGATCTTTGTCAACGTCGGCGAGCGGACCAATGTCACCGGCTCGGCCAAGTTCCGCAAACTGATCGTCGAGGGCGATTTCAACGCCGCCCTGGACGTTGCCCGTCAGCAGGTCGAGGCCGGGGCCGCGATCATTGACGTCAACATGGACGAGGGACTTCTGGACAGCCAGAAGGCCATGACCACCTTCCTCAACCTACTCGCCGCCGAGCCCGATATCGCCCGGGTCCCGGTGATGATCGACTCGTCGAAATGGGAGGTCATCGAGGCCGGGCTCCGGTGCGTCCAGGGCAAGGGCATTGTCAACTCTATCTCCTTGAAAGAAGGGGAGAAAAAGTTCCTGGAGCAGGCGACGGCCTGCCTCCGCTACGGGGCCGCCGTGGTGGTCATGGCCTTTGACGAACAGGGCCAGGCCGACACCCGCGCACGCAAGGTCGAGATCTGCGAACGGGCCTATCGCACGCTGACCGAACAGGTCGGCTTCCCGCCGGAAGACATCATCTTCGACCCCAACATCTTCGCCGTGGCGACCGGGATCGAGGAGCACGACAACTACGCCGTCGACTTCATCGAGGCGACGCGCCAGATCAAGCAGACCCTGCCCTACGCCAGGGTCTCGGGCGGGGTCTCCAACGTCTCGTTCTCCTTCCGCGGCAACGAGCCGGTGCGGCGCGCCATCCACTCGGTGTTCCTCTACCACGCCATCGCGGCGGGCATGGACATGGGCATCGTCAACGCCGGCGACCTGCCGGTCTATGACGACATTCCCGAGGAGCTGAAGGTCGCCGTCGAGGACGTGATCCTCAACCGGCCGCAGCGCGACCCCAAGCTGACCAACACCGAGCGGCTGGTCGAGCTGGCCCCCAAGTACAAGGGCGGCAAGAGCGAGGCCAAGGGCCCGGACCTGGCCTGGCGCGACGCCCCCGTCGCCGCCCGCATCAGCCACGCCCTGGTCCATGGAGTGACCGAGTTCATCGAGGCCGACACCGAGGAGGCTCGCGCCCAGGCCGAGCGCCCGCTGCACGTCATCGAAGGTCCGCTGATGGACGGCATGAACGTGGTCGGCGACCTGTTCGGCGCGGGCAAGATGTTCCTGCCTCAGGTCGTGAAGTCGGCCCGGGTGATGAAGCAGGCCGTGGCCTATCTGATGCCCTTCATGGAGGCCGAGAAGGCCGGCCAGCCGCGCACCAACGCCGGCAAGGTGCTGATGGCCACGGTCAAGGGCGACGTCCACGACATCGGCAAGAACATCGTGGGCGTGGTCCTGCAGTGCAACAATTACGAGGTCATCGACCTGGGCGTCATGGTCCCGGCCGACCGGATCCTGGACGAGGCCAAGGCGCACAATGTCGACGTCATCGGCCTGTCGGGCCTGATCACGCCGTCGCTGGACGAGATGGTCTATGTGGCCAAGGAGATGGAGCGGCGCGGCTTCACCATCCCCCTGCTGATCGGCGGGGCCACCACGTCGAAGACCCACACGGCGGTGAAGATCCAGCCCGGCTACAAGGGCGGCTCGACCACCTATGTGCTGGACGCCAGCCGCGCCGTGGGCGTGGTCTCGAACCTGCTCTCGCCCACCGAGTCCGAGCGCTTCGTCGCCGAGACCCGCGCCGACTATGACAAGGTCCGCGAGCAGTTCGCCCGCGGCCAGACCAACCGGTCGCGGTCATCGCTCGCCGAGGCCCGCGCCAACCGCTTCAAGCCGGACTTCGCCAAGCACCCGCCGGTGAGGCCGAGCTTCCTGGGAACCCGGCCCTATGAGGCCTGGGACCTGGCCGACCTGGCGCGCCACATCGACTGGTCGCCGTTCTTCGCCAGCTGGGAGCTGATCGGCCGCTTCCCGCAGATCCTCGAGGACGACGTCGTGGGGGAGGCCGCCCGCGACCTCTACAAGGACGCGACCGCCATGCTCGACAAGATCATCGCCGAGCAGTGGTTCACGGCCAAGGGTGTGGTCGGCTTCTGGCCGGCCAATTCGGACGGCGACGACATCGTGGTCTGGACCGACGAGACCCGCACCGTCGAACTCGGCCGTTTCCATTCGCTGCGCCAGCAGATGGCCAAGGGGGAGGGCGGCCGGGCGAATGTGGCCTTGTCCGACTTCGTGGCCCCGATCGGCACGCCGGACTGGATCGGCGGCTTCGCGGTGACGGCGGGCCACGGCGAGCCGGAGGTGGCGGCGGCCTTCAAGGCCAAGGGCGACGACTATTCGGCGATCATGGCCGCGGCCCTGGCCGACCGCCTGGCCGAGGCCTTCGCCGAGGCCCTGCACCGCAAGGTGCGCACCGAGCTGTGGGCCTATGCCGAGGACGAGCCCTTCGACCTCGACTTCCTGATCGGCGAGAAATACCGCGGCATCCGCCCGGCCGCCGGCTATCCGGCCCAGCCCGACCACACCGAGAAGGACACCCTGTTCCGCCTGCTCGACGCGCGCAAGGCGACGGGGATGGAGCTGACCGAGAGCTTCGCCATGACGCCGACGGCGGCGGTCTCCGGGCTCTATTTCAGCCATCCCGAGAGCCACTATTTCGGGGTCGGCCGCATCGAGAAGGACCAGGTCGAGGACTATGCCCGCCGCAAGGGCTGGGACCTGGCCAAGGCCGAGCGCTGGCTGGCGCCGATCCTGAATTACGAGCCGGAGTGAGGGGGTTCGTCCACGAACCACAGGCTCGCCCCTCAACCGCTCATCCCCGCGAAGGCGGGGACCCAAGCGGACTTGGGGCCAGCTGCTGATCGCGGTGCGTTAGAGATTCGGCTTGGGTCCCCGCCTTCGCGGGGATGAGCGGAAATTGGGAAACGCGGGACATGCCGGAGACCATCCAAGTGTTCGACGAAACCCGCCGGTGGGCGGAGCTGGTGGCGGCGCAGGATAAGGCTGAGGCCCTGTTCGACGCGGTCCGCGACGGGGGGTTGTTGCGCGCCGGCGTGAGCGAGGCGGCGCTCAGCCAGGAGATCCACGCCCTGGCCGCCGAGCGGTTCGGGGCGCAGACCCACTGGCACCGGAAGGTGGTTCGCGCCGGGCACAATACGGTGGCCACCTTCTATGACGATCCGCCCGAGCATGTGATCGAGGACGACGACCTCGTGTTCCTCGATTTCGGCCCGGTGTTCGACGCCTGGGAGGCCGACTATGGCCGCTGCTACCTGCTGGGCGACCACCCCGAGAAGGCCCGGCTGGTCGCCGATCTGGACGCGGTGTTCGCGGAGCTGACGGCCTATTTCGGCGCGCACCCGGACATCACCGGCGCCGAGCTCTACGCCGAGGCCCACCGGGCCGCCGAGCGGCGGGGCTGGCGGTTTGGCGGGACGATCGCCGGCCATCTGGTGGGCGAGTTCCCGCACACCGACTTCCCGGGCGGGCGCGAGGTCTCGCTGATCGCCCCGGTCAATGTCTGGCCGATGCGGGACAAGGACGCGGACGGGCGGGTCCGCTACTGGATCCTGGAGGTCCACCTGGTGGAGCCCGAGGGCCGCTGGGGCGGGTTCTGCGAGGCGCTGCTGGCGGACTGAGAGGCGGCTCAACTCCCGATCTATAAAGTGGGGCTTCAGCGATTGCGCCTCAACCGTTGCGCGCGTTAGGGTCGGCCGGGCGCGACGTATGCGGGCGCGCACTGGGGGAACCGCCTTGCCGATCGTCACCGTGACCAGCGCGCCCTATAGCCTCGCCTATGGCGAGCTGCTCTCTGCCACAAACGACACCGGCGTATCCATTGAAGAGCGGGACGGCGCGGCGCCGGACGTTTCCATAGGCGGGGCGATCAGCGTCTCCTTCGACAGCGTCGTAAACACCGAGCTCGCCGCGGTGGCGGTGATGGGCTTGACCTTCAATGTGTTTCATCTCGACATCACCGCCCAGGCCCAGCTGTCGGTCACAGCGGTGGGGGACACACGTGTCGCCTATGGGCTGATGGGCGGCACCTTCACGCCCATGATCACCAATGCCGGCGCGATCTCCGTCACCTCCGACTATCAGGCGTTCGGCGTGCAGGTCGGCAGCTATGTCGGCACCACCCACAAGGAGGTGATGCTGACCAATTTCGGCCAGGTCACCGTAAAGGCGGTGGATTGGGCGGTGGGCATCCGCGCCGACGGAGGGTTCGGCCAGACGATCGACAATGAGGGGATCGTCAAGGTCTATGCCGACCGTTCGGCCGTCGGTTTCATGGCGTTGAACCATTTCACTCATTTGATCAACGGCGGCCGAATCGAAGCCGCCGATGGAGGCGAGGGTTGGTCCAGTGTCGGCGTGTCGCTGGATGGCTCGGCCATGGATCCGTCGAATTCGAACAACCAGATCTTCGTCAACACCGGCGTCGTACAGGCCGACATCGCCCTGAAGGTCGATTCCCAGCCATCAATCCAGACGGCGTCCGCAATACTCCAGAATAACGGCCAGCTGATCGGCCGGGTCGTTCTGGGCGCTGGTCACGAGATCCTCGTCAACTCAGGCCTAATCAAAGGCGACGTGGACCTGGGCGGCGATAACGACACCTATGATGGCCGCCTGGGCTCGACGACCGGCATGGTGGCGGGCGGGGATGGCGCCGACACCCTGATGGGCGGCGCCGGCTTCGACTATCTGCAGGGCAATGCGGGCGCCGATTCAGAGAGCGGCGGGGCCGGGGATGACTGGGTCGTCGGCGGCCAGGGGAATGACCAGCTGTTCGGCGGCGACGGGGCCGACATCGTCTACGCCAATCTGGGTGACGACACCTTGTCCGGGGACGCTGGCGATGACTGGGTGCGCGGCGGCCAGGGCAACGACGTGCTGTCCGGCGGGGCCGGAAACGACTTCATGAGCGGCGACAAGGGCGATGACACCATCAGCGGCGGGGCCGGAGCCGACATCTTTCACAGCTGGGGTGACGCCGGGATTGACCGGGTGACCGACTTCAGCGCCGCCGAAGGCGACCGCGTGCAACTCGACCCCGGCACGACCTATCGCGTGTCGCAGTCGGGGGCTGACACGGTGATCACCATGACCGGGGGGGCGGTGATGACCCTGGTGGGGGTGAAGCTGTCGAGCCTGCCGTCGGGTTGGATTTTCGTGGGGTAGGGTTCGCGAAGCCCCGAACCTCACGAACGGGAGCGGCTCGCGCAGTAAGATCCGACCACGAAAAAACACGAAAAAACACGAACGGGGCCCGCTCCAAACTCTGCTCATCCCCGCGCAGGCGGGCGCCCAAGCCGAGCGTCCGCCACGCCGACGTAAGCGCATGGCCCCAGGTCTGCTTGGGTCCCCGCCTGCGCGGGGATGAGCGGTGGAGAGGGGTGAGCACTCTGGATGTTCACGTTTTGTCGTGCTAGGCTTCGCCAATGAAACCCGTGCCGTCCCTCTTTGATGAGATCGACGCCGAGGGCGATGAGCGGGCCGACGCGCAGGCGATGGCCGACATCGCGGCAGGGCGGGTCGTACCTCATGCCGAGGTTGAGGCCTGGCTGGAAACCTGGGGAACGCCGGACGAGACGCCAGCGCCCGCCCATTGGTTCAAATAGTCTGGTCGAGGCGGGCTCTGGCCGATCTGTCGGCTATCTGGGCTTATATCGGCCAGTTCAGTCCGCTCGCCGCACAGCGCATGACTTTGAAGCTTCGGGCGGCCGCCTTGGGATTGCATGAGCACCCGGAGCGAGGACGTGCGGTGCGGTGCGGTCAGGCGTGCGGGAACTGACCATCGTCCCGCCCTATGTCATCCGATACCACGTCGCCGGAAGCACTGTGTCGATCATGAGGATCAAGCACGGCGCCCGGGCGCCGGACTAGGAGGCCATCGCATACCTGACGGATGGCCTCCTTAGGATGAGCGGCGGAGCGGTTGCTCACTCGCCCTTGGGCGGCGGTTCCAGCGGGGTGTTGAGCATCGTGTCTTCGTCGACATAGGCCGTGATGGTCTGGCCGGGTTTGATCTCGATGTCGTGGCCGTGCTTGAGCAGGCCGAGGGGGCCGAACAGGACCGTGAGCGCGATGGTGGCGCCCATCGCGCCCTTGCCTTCGCCGCCCTTGTTGGCCCGGATGTGCACGCGGGTCTCGCCGATGCGCAGGTTGTTGAGGCGGATGTTCAGTTCGCCGGCCTGGCCCATGAAGCCCTTCTTCTTGGCCTCGGTGACCTCGCCCTTGCCGCGGTATCCGGCGGCGATGACGGTGCCGTCGTTGAGGGTGACCGGCTCATCCAGGGTGATGGCGAATTGGTCGCCTTCGGAATTGGTCCCCGAGGACAGCTTGTCGTTGAAGCGGATCCTGAGCTCAGTGCCCTCGGGCAGCTTCACCGAGGCGGCTTGCGCCGCGAAGGGCGCCAGGACGAGCGCAGCGGCGAGCAGCGCCGCCGCTTTGCGGCGCGAAGATGTATGCGGCATTGGTAAGTCCCCCCTGAGCGCGACCTGCGCCCACGCGGCAATCCTGGGCTGATCTTGGGGTGGGTGCAACCCGCCGCCAGGCGCGGCGAGCCTGCATCCACAGGTTATGAGCGGGTGCAGCGCCTGCAACGGCTGGTGAGGCGGACCTTCGCTTGGGTCCTCGCCTGGGCGGGGATGAGCGGTGGAGAGGGAGCGCGCCGCCCTTAGGCCCCCGGCGGCGGGCCGGGGGGCTTGGGGAAGTCCAGGGGGGCGATGGCGGCGCCGGGGGAGCCGGCGGCGACGGCCTTGTAGAGGGCCGTGCCGACTGGGCTGTAGGTGATCGCCTCGGTGCCGATGAGCACGCCGAAGGTGACGGCCAGGCCCACGCCCCAGGCGAGGTGGACGCGGCCGGTGCGGCGCAGGTCGGCGATGATCCCGGCCAGCGGGAAGATCAGGCAGGCGGCGAAGGTGATCTCCCACGCCCAGGGGGCGAGCAGGGGCATGGGCAGGATGCGGCCCATGCCCGGGCCGACCATCAGGGCCATGGCGCAGAAGTGCAGGCGCCGGTGCCAGTCGGTCTGTTTGCGCAGGGCCACCGCGCTCCAGGTCAGGCCGGCGAAGGCGAAGACGCTGAGCGGGTCGAAGACCAGGAACTGCAGCGGCTGGAAGAAGAAGGGCACGTGGCCGGCGCGGATGTCATAGGCGGTGATGACGCAGCCCATGATCACCATCAGCACGACCCAGCCGGTGGCCAGCCAGCCGAGGCGGCGGTGCAGGGCCATGTTCCCCTGCCGGGCCAGAACGTTCTGGGCCAGGTAGATCGCGACCCAGCTCATGAAGACGAGCGCGTGGGCATGGACGACCGGCGGCGAGGCGAAGCTGGAGCGCCCGGTCACGATATTGATGGAGAAGCCCGCGGCGATGGTCAGGGCCATGGCGATGGCTCCGCCGAGGAAGAATCCCCGGTCGTCCTTCTGCGGTTCAAGCGGCATGGATTCGGCGATGGCGGCCATTTGCGTCCCCCCGGATGGCGTTCGTGGTCGAGAATACTGCCATTCGCCTCTGGGTTGGGCTAGCCGGTTTGGCGAACCGCGGTATCGGTTTGCGGGGGCGCGGTGGCGTTCCGTATTTGTTCTGAACTTTTGCGCGCGTTTGTGCGAGGCTGCCTGTCTTCCTGACACATCTGTGAGACGACCATGGACGACGCGTTTGACGCGGGCGTGGGCGGCGCGCGCCGTCGCGCACGCCTGTGCGCTATTCGGTCGAGCTGGGCCATGAGATCTGCGCCCGGATCGCGGCGGGCGAGAGCGAGCACACCCTGGCGCGCGCGCGGCGATGCCATGCCGGCGGACCTTTCGGGACTGGGCCAGCCGCGATCCGATCGTTCGTCCGCGCACCTGATGCGGGCCAAACTGACGGCGCGGGACGCGGCCTGCGGCGG
>NZ_JALDPT010000020.1 GCF_022695515.1 Phenylobacterium aquaticum | reverse complement strand
GCGGAATAACTGGCGCCCTGGACACCGCGATCTCGTCAACTTGTGCGGATCATTGATCGGATTCTGCAGGCGGAAGCCGGAATAGCCCGAGACGGCGGCCAGGACGGGGGCGAGATCGGGCCGGGGGCGTCGGAAGGCCTGGACGTCGAAGGCGATCCGGGGGTCGCCGCGGCCGCTCCGGCCGCCGCTGCGAAGCCTGTCTCCCTGCCTGCGCCCGCCGCGGCGCCGGCCGCGAAATGATCTAGGATAGCGACCGATGGCGCATTCTGCCGCTCACGACACTCACGACGATCACGACCACAAGCCGCCGTTCCTGGTGCGCTGGCTGTTTTCGACGAACCACAAGGATATCGGCACCCTCTACCTGATCTTCGCCATCATGGCGGGTCTGGTGGGCGGCGCCCTGTCGGGCCTGATCCGCTGGGAACTGGCCGAGCCGGGCATTCAGATCTTCCGTCCCGACTCGCCGGTCCACCTGCTGGGCCTGGTTGAGCAGACCAAGCATGGCTACAACGCCGTGGTCACCGCCCACGCCCTGATCATGATCTTCTTCATGGTCATGCCGGCGCTGATCGGCGGGTTCGGCAACTGGTTCGTGCCGCTGATGATCGGCGCGCCGGACATGGCCTTCCCGCGGATGAACAACATCTCCTTCTGGCTGCTGGTCGCCGCCTGGGTGATGCTGTGCACCTCGCTGTTCGTGGACGGCGGTCCGGGTCGCGGCTTCGGCGGCGGCTGGACGGCCTATCCGCCGCTCTCGACCTCGGGCCATCCCGGCCCGGCCATGGACTGCGCCATCCTCGCGCTCCACCTGGCCGGCGCCAGCTCGATCCTGGGCGCCATCAACTTCATCACCACCATCTTCAACATGCGCGCGCCGGGCATGACCCTGCACCGCATGCCGCTGTTCGTGTGGTCGGTGCTGGTCACCGTCTTCCTGCTGCTGCTCTCGCTGCCCGTCCTGGCCGGCGCGATCACCATGCTGCTGACCGACCGGAACTTCCACACCCACTTCTTCGATCCCGCCGGCGGCGGCGATCCGATCATGTACCAGCACCTGTTCTGGTTCTTCGGTCACCCGGAAGTGTACATCCTGATCCTGCCCGGCTTCGGCATCATCAGCCACATCGTGTCGACCTTCTCGAAGAAGCCGGTCTTCGGTTACCTCGCCATGGCCTACGCCATGGTCGCCATCGGCTTCGTCGGCTTCGTCGTGTGGGCGCACCACATGTACACCGTCGGCATGAGCATCAATCTGCGCGCCTACTTCGTGGCCGCGACCATGGTCATCGCCGTGCCCACGGGCGTGAAGGTGTTCTCCTGGATCGCGACGATGTGGGGCGGGTCGATCGACTTCAAGACGCCCATGCTCTGGGCGATCGGCTTCATCTTCCTGTTCACCGTCGGCGGCGTGACCGGCGTGGTCCTCGCCAACGCCGGCATCGACTACAGCCTGCACGACACCTATTACGTGGTCGCGCACTTCCACTACGTGCTCAGCCTCGGCGCGGTGTTCGCGATCTTCGCCGGCTTCTACTACTGGTTCGAGAAGATCTGGGGCGTGAAGTACAACGAGTTCCTCGGCGCGCTGCACTTCTGGATCACCTTCGTCGGCGTGAACCTGATCTTCTTCCCGCAGCACTTCCTGGGTCTGCAGGGCATGCCCCGCCGGTATGTCGACTATCCGGAAGCCTTCGCCTACTGGAACAAGGTCTCCTCCTACGGTTACGTCGTGACCGTGGTGGGCGTGGCGGTGTTCCTGCTGGTGCTGCTGGAAGCCGCGGTGCGTCGCCGCAAGGCCGAGGCCAACCCCTGGGGCGTGGGCGCCACGACCCTGGAGTGGACCCTGTCCTCGCCGCCGCCGTTCCACCAGTTCAATGAACTGCCGGTGGTCAAGCCGGACCTGCACTAGGTCCGCGCCGCCTAGAAGTCGAAGAGGGCGCGGGCTGGGACGATCCGGCGCGCGCCCTTCTTCCGTTTTGAGAGTAGAACCATGGCGATGTCTCCCGCCGTTCCCCGCGCCATGCCCGCCCGCTGGCAGGACTACCTGCAGCTGATGAAGCCTCGGGTCATGTCGCTGGTGATCTTCACCGCGATCACCGGGATGATCTGCGCCAACGCCCCGATCAATCCGATCCTGGGCGCCGTGGCGGTGCTGTGCATCGCCGTGGGGGCGGGGGCCTCGGCCTCGCTGAACATGTGGTTCGACGCCGATATCGACGCCAAGATGCGCCGCACCCGGGGCCGTCCGGTCCCGGCGGGCCGGGTCCAGAGCGCCGACGCCCTGGCGCTCGGCGTGGTGCTGTCGATGTTCTCGGTCATGCTGCTCGGCATGACGGTGAACTGGCTGGCCGCCGGCCTGCTCGCCTTCACCATCTTCTTCTACGCCGTCGTCTATACGATGTGGCTCAAGCGCTCGACGCCCCAGAACATCGTCATCGGCGGTCTCGCCGGCGCCCTGCCGCCGGTCATCGGCTGGGCGGCCGCGACCGGCTCTGTTCCCCTGAACGCCTGGCTGCTCTGCGCCATCATCTTCATGTGGACCCCGGCCCACTTCTGGGCGCTCTCGCTCTACACCAGCGAGGACTACGCCAAGGCCGGCGTGCCGATGATGCCGGTGACCGCGGGCCCGGCCTCCACCCGCAAGCAGATCCTGATCTATTCCATCCTGTTCGTGCCCTTCTGCCTGGCGCCGGTCCTGACCGGCCTGGGCGGCGCGCCATATCTGGCGGTGTCGGCCCTGGGCGGGGCGGTGTTCCTCATCCTGGCCTGGCGGGTGTTCAAGTCCCGCTCGGGCGAGGCGCCGGACGAGCGCCAGGACGACGGCCTCTATGACGTGAAGGCCGGATCCAAGGACGCCCGCAATCTGTTCGCTTTCTCGATCCTCTATCTCACCCTGCTGTTCGCCACCCTGCTGGCCGAACATCTGCTGGGCGTCGCGCCCATGGGAGCCGTGCTGTGAGTGACCCCAATCTCGAAAGCCCCGAGGCTGCCCGCGCGCGCCGCGGCCGCAATATCGCCTTGGCGCTGGGGCTAGGACTGTTCGTCGTCCTCGTGTTCGTCGTGACCCTTGTTAGGCTTGGCGCCAATGTCGCTCAAAGACCCTTCTGATCCCCAAGTTTCCGCGCCGGCCGACCCCTCGGTCCGCCGCAACAGGATGGTCGCCATCATCTGCGGCGTCGTGTTCTTCGGCATGGTCGGGGCGGCCTACGCCTCGGTGCCGCTCTACAAGGCCTTCTGCCAGCTGACCGGCTATGACGGCACGATCCGCCAGGCCAAGGCCGCGCCGACCGAGGTGCTGGGCAAGACCCTGACCATCCGCTTCGACGCCAATGTGCACGACCTGCCGTGGGACTTCACGGCCGAGCAGACCTCCCAGAAGGTCAAGATCGGCGAGACGGGCCTGGCCTATTTCAAGGTCACCAACACCTCCGACAAGCCGCTCACCGGCCACGCCGTCTATAACGTGGTGCCCGAGCAGGCCGGCTCCTACTTCCAGAAGCTCGAGTGCTTCTGCTTCTCCGACCAGACGATCGCGGCGGGCAAGACCGTCGAATTCCCGGTCGTCTATTTCGTCGATCCGCAATATGCGACCGACGTGAACACCAAGGGAAAGGGGGAGGTCACCCTCTCCTACACCTTCTATCCTGCCGTGGGACCGAGCAACGGGGCCAAACGCGCCGATGCATCGCAGCCCAAGACGCCTTCAGCCCTTGGCGGAACGCCCAGGGCAGGGCTATAGCGTGACGCGAAATATCTTGCGCCGACTGGGGAGAGACGAGTCGGCCATGGACTTTGAGAGGGGTTAGGACCGAAATGTCTGCGGGCGACGTCAAGCACGACTACCACCTTGTGAACCCGAGCCCGTGGCCGCTGGTGGGCTCCGCCTCCGCGACCATCATGGCGCTGGGCGGTGTGACCTGGATGAAGGGCCTGTTCGGCCTGGAGAAGGGCACCTCGTGGCTCTTCTACGCCGGTCTGGCCGGCGTCCTGTTCACCATGCTCGGCTGGTGGTCGGACGTGGTCAAGGAAGCCAACAAGGGCGATCACACGCCGGTCGTTTCGATCGGCCTGCGCTACGGCATGATCATGTTCATCGCCTCCGAGGTGATGTTCTTCGTGGCGTGGTTCTGGATCTTCTTCGAGATGGCCCTGTTCCATCACCACCGCACGCTCTCCTCGATTGAGGAAGTGCGCACCGCCTGGGCCACCTGGCCGCCCAAGGGCGTCGAGACGGTCACCGCCTGGAACCTGCCGCTGGTCAACACGCTCACCCTGCTGCTCTCGGGCACCACGGTCACCTGGGCCCACCACGCGCTGCAGACCGGCGACCGCAAGGGCGCCAAGATCGGCCTGATCCTGACCATCCTGCTGGGCGTGATGTTCACCTCCATCCAGGCCTTCGAATACGCCCACATCCTCGAGCATAAGTACTTCTTCTCGGAAGAAGCCTCGAACGCGGGCCTCTATGGTTCGGCCTTCTTCATGGCCACCGGCTTCCACGGCTTCCACGTGCTGATCGGCACCATCTTCCTGGCGGTCTGCCTGATCCGCCTGATGGGCGGCGCCTTCACCCCGAAGCAACACTTCGGCTTCGAGGCGGCGGCCTGGTACTGGCACTTCGTCGATGTGGTCTGGCTGTTCCTGTTCGCGTTCATCTACGTGATCTTCGGCGGCGCCGTGACGGCCGGCTAAGGGACATGGCGACCGGTCATAATCCGTTCCTGGCGGGACTGGCCGGTCGCTGCCCCAACTGTGGCGAGGGGCCCCTCTTCGAGGGGTTCCTCACGGTTTCGAAGACCTGCGAATCCTGCGGCTATGATTTGGCCAAGGGCGACTCCGGCGACGGCCCCGCCGTCTTCGTGATCATGATCGCCGGCTTCCTGGTGGCCTTCGCCGCCCTGTTCACCGAATTCACGATCCATCCCCCCATCTGGGTGCACCTGATCATCTGGCTGCCGCTGACCGTGGTGGTCTGCCTGGGTCTGCTGCGTCCGATGAAGGGCCTCATGCTGGCGGCCCAGTTCGCCAACCGGGCCTCCGAAGCGCGGCATGACGACTGACCGGTCCAAGCGCTTCCCGATCGGCCTGACGGTCGCCACGGCCATCGCCTTCGCCATCCTGATCAGCCTCGGCGTCTGGCAGGTCCAGCGCCTCGCCTGGAAAGAAGCCCTGCTCGCCCGCATCGCGGCCCTGCAGGCGGCGCCCGCCCGTCCGCTGTCCAAGGCCCTGACCGAGATGGCCGCCGGCGGCGAGACCGACTTCACCCGCGTCACGGTCGTCTGCCCCGGCCTGCCGCGGAAGCCGTTCCTGGAACTCTACGCGGTCCGCGACGGCGAGGCCGGCCTGCGCCTGATCTCGGTCTGCCAGGTCGCGGACGGCGGCTATGACTCCATCCTGGTCGACCGCGGCTTCGTGGCCCAGACGGCGACCGGCCGCCCGCCGATCAACGCGGCTGACGCGACCCCCTTCACCCTGACCGGCGTGCTGCGGCGTCCCGACAAGCCGACCTTCGTCACCCCGCCCAACGACGTCGCCCGCAATCACTGGTACTGGCGCGATGCGCAGGGCATGGCCAAGGCGCTCGGCGCCGTAAAGCCCGCGCCCCTGGTGCTGATGGCCGAGACCCCGACCAATCCCGACTGGCCGGCCCTGGTCCCGGCCCCCGTGCCGATCGACATCCCCAATCGGCATCTGGAATACGCGCTGACCTGGTTCGGCCTTGCGGTCGCCCTGGCGGGCGTCTATGCGGCCGTCCTCTGGCGCAAGTGGAAAGATTGATGCGGTACGTCTCCACGCGGGGGCAGTCGCCCTCGGTCGGCTTTGTCGACGCGATCCTGGCGGGCCTCGCCCCCGACGGCGGTCTCTATGTCCCCGAGGAATGGCCGACCTTCTCGCACGAGGAGATCGCGGCCTTCGCGGGCAAGCCCTATGCCGAGGTGGCCACCGCCGTGCTGGGCCGCTTCACCGGCGACGAGATTCCGGCCGAGATCCTCGCCGACATGTGCGCCGAGGCCTATGCCAGCTTCACCCATGCCGCGGTGACGCCCCTGGTGCAGATCGCGCCCGGCGGCTTCCTGGCCGAACTGCACCATGGCCCGAGCCTCGCCTTCAAGGACGTGGCCATGCAGCTGCTGGCCCGCCTGTCGGACCATGTGCTGGGGCTTCAGAAGCGCACCCAGACCATTCTCTGCGCCACCTCCGGCGACACCGGCGGCGCGGCGGTCGAGGCCTTCCGCGGCCGGGCCAACACCCGCATCGTCGCCATGTTCCCGGACGGCCGCATCAGCGAGGTGCAGCGCCGCTTCATGACCACGGCTGCGGAATCCAATGTCCGCTGCGTGGCCGTGGCCGGCACCTTCGACGACTGCCAGACCATCCTGAAGCAGGCGCTGAGCGACCAGTCCCTGAAGCAGTCGGTCGGCCTGTCGGCGGTCAATTCGATCAACTTCGCCCGCATCGTCGCCCAGTCGGTCTACTACTTCACCACTGCCGTGGCGCTCGGCGCGCCGCACCGGGAGGTGTCCTTCGCCGTGCCCTCGGGCAATTTCGGCGACGGCTTCGCCGGCTATGTCGCCAAGCGCATGGGCCTGCCGATCGCCCGCATCGTCATCGCCACCAATTCCAACGACATCCTGGCCCGCGCCTTCGAGGAGGGCCGCTATGTCCGCGGCGCCGTGGCCGCGACCCAGTCGCCGGCCATGGACATCCAGTCGGCCTCCAACTTCGAGCGGCTCTATTACGAGTGCGTCCGCCGCGACGGGGTCGAGACCGCCCGGGCCTTCAAGGCCTTCAACGAGACCGGCGTCATCGACATCCCGCCCCAGGCGCTGACCCTGATGCGCGAGACCTTCACCGGCGTGGCCGTGGGCGAGGGCGACACCACCCGCACCATCGTCGCCACCCTGAACGAGACCGGTGAGCTGATCGACCCGCACACCGCCGTGGCCGTGGCGGCCTTCCGCCGCCTGCGCGACCACACCGCGCCGGTCGTCATCCTGTCCACCGCCCACGCCGCCAAGTTCCCGGAAGCGGTCCACGCCGCCACCGGCGAGACCCCGGCCATGCCGCGCAAGGCTCAGTCCCTGGCTGGCAAGCCGGAGCGCTATGACCGCCTGCCGGCCGATGCGGAGGTCATCAAGGCCTATGTCCGCGCCTTCGCGGAGGCCTGAGGCGGGCTTGGCCAGCCTTCACACCCTCAAGAACGGGGTCCGGGTCGTCTGCGATCCGATCCCCGGCCTGCAGACCGTGGCCCTCTCGGTCGTCGCCGGCCGCGGCGCCCGGTTCGAGGACGCCCAGCGCTCCGGCTGGTCGCACCTGCTCGAGCACATGGTGTTCAAGGGCGCGGGCGACCGCTCCGCCCGCGAGATCGTCGAGGTGATCGAGGCCGAGGGCGGCCAGGTCAACGCCGCCACGGGCTATGAGCGCACCAGCTTCCAGGTTCGCGCGCTCGCGGGCGGACTGGACCTCGGTTCCCACGTGCTGGCCGACCTGGTGCTGCGCCCCAATCTCGATCCCGCCGACCTCGCCCGCGAGAAGCAGGTGGTGGGCCAGGAGATCGCCGAGGCGGCCGACACCCCCGACGATATCGTCTTCGAAATGGCCCAGGCCGCGGCCTTCGCCGACCAGCCGCTGGGCCGCTCCATCCTGGGCACCGACGCCTCGATCGCGCCCGCCACGCCCGAGAGCCTGGCGGCTTGGCGCAGCGAGCTCTATGCGCCACAGACCCTGATCTTCGCCGCCTCCGGCGCGGTCGACGAGGCCGAGGTGCTGCGCCTGGCTGAGCGCGACTTCGGCCAGGCCACGGGCGAGGGCGCCGCGGAGCCGCCCGCCGCGGCCTTCACCGGCGGCGCCGTGGTCGAGGCCAAGCGGCTGGAGCAGGCCAATCTGGTCTTCCTGCTGCCGACCGTCGGCGTGCTGCACGAGGACTATTTCGCGCTCCGCCTGTTCGCCGAGATCCTCGGCGGCGGCATGGCGTCGCGCCTGTTCCAGGAAGCCCGCGAGAAGCGGGGTCTGGCCTATGCGGTCGACGCCTATGCCGAGACCTATGCCGAGACCGGGGTGATGGGCGTGTTCGCCGGCTGCGCGGCCGGCGACGCCGCCGAGCTCGCCAAGGTGGCGGCCGGCGAGATCATGGGCCTGGCGGAGCGCATCGCGCCCGCCGAACTGGCCCGCGCCAAGGCCCAGCTGAAGTCCGGCCTGTTCATGGCCCGCGAGTCGCCCCTGTCCCGCGCCGAACAGGCCGCCGGCCAGGTCCTGCTGTTCGGCCGGGTGCTGACGCCCGAGGAAGTCGCCCGCGACATCGACCGGGTCGAGGCCGCCGATCTCGTCCGCATCGGGACCGGCATGCTGGCCTCCGGCCGCGCGGCGGTGAGCGTGCTCGGCCCCAAGGCGGCGCTCAAGGCGGCCGAGGCCTTCCCCCGCGCCCTGTTCGGGTGATTTCCGCCTATTGACGGGCGCGCAAATCAGGCGAGGCTCTGCGCCCATGGCCCTGCTGGACTGGATCGCGCCGGAAAGCGGCCTACGCGTCGATGGCGACGGCATCTATCTGCGTCCGCCCAAGGCCAGCGACTATCCCGAATGGCGCGACCTGCGCTCCCGCTCGCGGGAGTTTCTGCAGCCTTGGGAGCCGACCTGGCCGGCCGACGATCTCAGCCGCGCGGCCTTTCGGCGCAGATTGACGGCTTACGCCCGCGACCGGGAGGTGGGATCGGCCTATCCGTTCTTCGTGTTCCGCGCCCAGGACGGTGCGCTGACCGGCGGCATCACCCTCTCCAATGTCCGCCGCGGCGTCGCCCAGATGGGATCGGTCGGCTACTGGTGCGGGAAACCCTATGCCCGCCAGGGGCTTACCCTTCGCGCGGTCCGGGCCCTGGTGCTGTTCTCGTTCCGCAGTCTGGCCCTGCACCGCCTGGAGGCCGCCTGCCTTCCGGAGAACCAGCCCTCGCGCCGGCTTCTCAACCAGGCCGGGTTTTCCGAGGAAGGCTTTGCTAAGGCTTATCTGAAAATTAACGGCGTCTGGCGCGATCATGTCCTGTTCGGGCTCGTCTCGCCGCTTCGCGCGCACGACGGGCCGGAAGAGGGTGTGTCGGTCTAGAGCAAGTACCCGCTCACCGGCGGGTTGTGGCCGGAAGTCTTGAGGCGATGCCGAACGACCGTTGGATCTGGGACGCCACGACGACGCTGGAAGCGTTGGGCGCCGCGGACGTCGCCCTCTGGCTCTGGGAGCCGGAGCGGGACCGCCTGCGCGTGACCGGCGCCTCGCGCGCCCTGGGCCTCGGCCCGCTCGCCCCCGAATGCTCCTCCGCCGCCATGCGCGCGCTCGCCATGCCCCAGGACCGGGCCATGGCAGAGGATATCCTGCGCGTCCAACCCCCCGGCTGCGAGATCGCGGTGCGCCTGCGGATGCGCGGCGCCGGCACCTGCATCTGGCGCGGCGTCTGGCTGGAGGAGGGCGTCCGGGCCGCCGGCGTGGTGGCGCCCGAGACCAAGTTCGCCGCCTCCGACCAGGACCAGCTGACCGGCCTGCTCGATCGCAAGAGTTTCGTCACCCGCGCCCGCGAGCGGCTGCAGAGCCCCGGCGCTCACGAGCTGGTGGTCGCCGACCTCGACCGTCTGCGCCGCCTCAACGAGGCGCTCGGCCATGAGCGCGCCGACCTGGTGCTGGCCGCGCTCGGCTCGCGCCTGGCCGCCGCCTTCGCGCCCGGCGTCCTGCTGGCCCGGGTGGGCGAGGACGAG
Source organism: Phenylobacterium aquaticum (assembly GCF_022695515.1). GTDB lineage: Bacteria > Pseudomonadota > Alphaproteobacteria > Caulobacterales > Caulobacteraceae > Phenylobacterium > Phenylobacterium aquaticum. Next base: position 78,604 of record NZ_JALDPT010000020.1, on the reverse strand, counting down.
TTCGCCGTGCTGGCGCCCGCCGGCCGGGTCAGCGCCGCAGAGACCCTGCGCGCGGCCCTGGAACAGCCCCTGCGTATCGCCGGCTTCGACATTCACCCGACCCTCTCCATCGGCGCCGTGGAAGCCCAGGGCGGCGAGGACGCGCCCGAGGCCGCCGAACTGCTGCGACGGGCGGAACTGGCCGTGGAATCGGCCAAGAGCGGCGGACGCGGCGGGGCGGCCGCCTATGGCCGCACCATGGAAAGCGACGGCCTGTCGCGCCTGGCCATGGAAAGCGATCTGCGCGGCGCCATCGGCCGCGGCGAGCTCACCGCCTTCTACCAGCCCATCGTGCGGCTCTCGACCGGCGCCCTGTCCGGCTTCGAGGCCCTGGTCCGCTGGCGCCATCCGCGCCGGGGCCTGCTCAATCCCGACCAGTTCCTGCCGCTCTGCGAGGAGATGGGGCTGATGAGCGAACTGGGCGCCCTGATGATGCACGAGGCCGCCCAGCAGCTGGCCGTCTGGCGCCGCGATCACCGGGCCGCCGGCGAGCTGACCGTGGCGGTCAACCTGTCGACCGGCGAGATCGACCGGCCCGACCTGGTCGACGACGTCAAGCGCATCCGCCGCGAGACCGGCCTGCCGCCCGGGGCGCTCAAGCTGGAGGTCACAGAGGGCGATGTCATGCGCGACCCCGACCGCGCGGCGATCATCCTGGGCAAGCTGCGCGAGGCCGGCGCGGCCCTGGCGCTGGACGACTTCGGCACCGGCTTCTCGTCGCTCAGCTACCTGACCCGCCTGCCCTTCGATACGCTGAAGATCGACCGCTATTTCGTGCGCACCATGGCCACCAACGAGGGCTCGGCGAAGATCGTCTCCTCGGTCGTCAAGCTGGGCCAGGACCTATCGCTGGAAGTGGTGGCCGAGGGCGTCGAGAACGCCGGCATGGCCCGCCAGCTCCTGTCGCTCGGCTGCGACTACGGCCAGGGCTTCGGCTATGCGCCGGCCCTGTCGCCCCAGGAGGCCGAAGTCTATCTCAACGAAAGCTATGTGGACGGCGCAGCCCCGGTGAAGGCCCGCGGCTAAGCCCGCCCCGCCGTCGCCGTCAGCAGGCCCGGATCGACGCCCAGCTTGGCCAGAGCCATGTTCCACTTGTGACCGTAGTCGTCGCCGAACAGCAGGGTCTCGTCCGAGGCGCAGGTCAGCCAGACATTCTCGCGGATCTCGCGCTCCAGCTGGCCGGCGCCCCAGCCGGAATAGCCGAGCGCCAGGATCGAGCGCCGGGGCGGCGGGATCTGGCCGGCCATGGCCTCCAGCGCCTCGCGGGTGGCGGTCAGCGCCACGCCCTCGCCGATCTCCACCGTGCCCTCGGCGGCCTTGTAGTCGTCGGTGTGAAGGACGAAGCCGCGCTCCCGCTGCACCGGTCCGCCCATCAGCACCAGGCTCTCGGGCACGGCGATGGCGGCCTCGATCTCCAGGCGCTGCAGCAGGTCGGGCACGGTCAGGCCCTCGACCGGGCGATTGACCGCCAGGCCCACGGCGTGGGTCTCGTCGTGGATGCAGACATAGATCAGGGCGCGCTCGAATCGCGGGTCGCCGATGCCGGGCATGGCGATCAACAGCTGGCCGGTCAGGAAGCCCGTGTCGTCCATGATCATAGAATTGTCCCGGCTCATGACCCTTTCAAGTCCACGGCGGCCGATTGGACGTTGAAGCTTCGTCCAGCGCTGTTATCTGGGCAGGAACAACATCCACGGAGAGACGCCATGACCATCAAGGTTGGTGACAAGCTGCCCGCCCTCACCCTGACCGCCGGTACGTCCGAGGGCCCGCGCCCGATGACGGTCGACGAGATCTTCAAGGGCAAGACCGTCGCCCTGTTCGCCGTGCCCGGCGCCTTCACGCCCACCTGCTCGGCCAAGCACGTGCCCGGCTACATGGAGCTGGCCGACCAGATCAAGGGCAAGGGCGTCGACACGATCGCCTGCCTGTCGGTCAACGACGCCTTCGTGATGAAGGCCTGGGGCGCGGACCAGAAGGTCGGCGACACCATCCTGATGCTGGCCGACGGCTCGGGCGAGTTCACCAAGGCCGTGGGCCTGGAGATGGACGCCTCGAAGTTCGGCATGGGCCAGCGCTCGCAGCGCTATTCCATGATCGTCAAGGACGGCGTGGTCACCGAGCTCAATGTCGAGGCCCCGGGCGAGTTCAAGGTCTCGGCCGCCGACTACCTGCTGGCCCAGCTCTAGGACCTAGCCTTTCGGGAACGGCCGGCTCAGGAACCTTGAGCCGGCCAGACCGAACCGCCAGGGGGTCTCGACCCCCTTGGTGAGGCCGATCCGCGGCCCCACGACGATCTCGATATCCTGCATCGACGGTTTCAGCTCGAAGGGCGCTTCGTCCAGCGGGGCGCTGTCCTGCGCCCGCGTGACGGCCAGAGCCTGGCACAGCCGGCCCGGCCCGGCGCACAGCAGACCCAGGGCCTCCGTTCCCCGCCGCGCCCGCATGATCTCGATCCCCGCCGTCGGCTCCAGGGCCCGGATCAGCACCGCACTGCCCGGGGTCTCGCCGCAGACGACATTCAGGCACCAGTGCAGGCCGTAGGACCGATAGACATAGGCCCGGCCGATCGGCCCGAACATGGCCGCGTTGCGCGGAGTCGGGCCGTTGAAGGCGTGACTGGCCGGATCCTCGTGATGATAGGCCTCGGTCTCGACGATCACCCCGCCGACCCCGTTCACCGTCAGGGTCATGCCGATCAGGTCGCGGGCGACCAGGGCCGGATGGCGCGCGAACAGCTTGACGCCAGGTCCCCTTGGGTCCGAACTGCCGGAAAGATCAGAACTCATCAGGGAAGAACGCCATGGCTTATGTTGAGGGTCAGACCATCCATGACGCCGACAGTCATGTGATGGAGCTTCCGGGGGCCATCATCCCCTATGTCGAGGCCGGCCGCCGCGCCGAATTCGCCGAGAAGACCGCCGCCAAGAACACCCTGGTCGAATGGTCGGCCAAGGCCCAGGCCCTGCATGACGATCCCGAGTTCCGCGCCGGCGACGAGGCCAATCTGCTGCTGCGTAAGAACTTCCAGGCCATGGGCTCGTTCCGCAACTCAGACCGGCCCAAGGCGCTCGACCTGCTGGGCTTCACCAGCCAGCTGGTGTTCACCACCGCGGCTCTGGGCAATTACGGCCTGGAGGAGATGGGCGAGGTCGAACTCGCCGTCGAGGGCGCCCGGGCCCACAACCGCATGATGACCGACTTCTGCTCGGTCGACCGCCGCCTGCTGCCGACCGGCTATGTCACCCTGGTGGACCTGGATCGCGCCGCCGACATCGCCCGCGAGGCCATCGAGATGGGCTGCAAGGGCCTGATCATCCCCTCGCGCCATCCGCCGCATCATTCGCCCAGCCACATCGCCCTCGATCCCCTGTGGGCCGTGGCCCAGGAGGCCGGCGTGCCGATCCTCTTCCACGTCGGCGGCGAGGAGAAGATGCACGAGGCCTATTTCAACAATGGCGGGCCGCGCGTGCTGGACTTCCACGGCGGGGCGGAGAACTTCACCTCGACCAGCTTCATGACCATCCCGATCTCGATCTGGCAGACCCTGTCGGTGCTGGTGATCGACGGGGTCTTCGACCGCTTCCCCCGGCTGAAGTGGGGGGCGATCGAGCTGGGCGCCTCGTGGCTGCCCAGCCTGATGCGGTTCATGGACTCCGGCGCGGCGGCCTTCGGCAAGGAGGAACGGCTGCAGAAGCTGTCGGCCAGGCCCAGCGAGATCCTGCGCCGCCAGCTGCGCGTCACCCCCTATCCGCACGAGGACACCGCCTGGATCATCGCCAATTCCGGCGAGGAAATGTGCCTGTTCTCCTCCGACTTCCCGCACGTGGAAGGCGGCCGCAATCCGCTGAAGCGGTTCAATGACGCCCTGGAGGGGGTGAGCGAGACCGCGAAGCGTCGCTTCTACCGCGACAACTTCATCGACCTGATGGGGGCGGGCCTGGACGCCAGCCTGCACGACCATCCGGCGCTTGCGGCGGCCTAACCCCGCCCCGCCGCCAGGATTGGGCCGCCGGGGCCGGACTGGATCAGGACGGCGGTGCTGAGGGCGCCGTTCGTCGCCGCCGGCAGGGGGTAGGTCGCCTGGCCGCCGGCGTAGTCGCCCAGCTTGGTCAGCTCCCGCACCACGTGGGTGATCGGCAGGGTCTTGCCGCCGTTCTCGCCGCGCTTGACCGGCACGCGGACAGTCTGCGGCTCGTAGCGGACCAGCCAGACCTGGGCGGGGCGCGGGAGGCGCTGGCCGGCGGTGATCGCGACGCGGGCCTGGCTCGCGGAGATCTGGATGACGGGGCCCGGGGCGGCCGGCGCCTTGCGCAGCGCGCCCTCGATCTCGCCCATGGTGGTCCCGACCACATCGACGCGGCCATTGACCACCACCTGGGGCGTCCAGACCCCGTCATGGCCCAGGCCCTTGGCGTAGTCCTGCTGGCGGGCGGTGAAGGCCTTCTGGGCGAAGGTGTCCTTCCAGCCCAGCTGGTCCCAGTAGGTGACCCCGAAGCTGAGGGCCAGAATGTCCGGCCGCGCCGCCAGGGTCGCCAGATTGGCGTCGGCCGGCGGGCAGGAGGAGCAGCCCTGGCTGGTGAACAGCTCGACCACGGTCAGGGGCTGGGCCTGGGCGGCGCCGGCCAGGGCGAGGGCGGCGGTCAGGGCCGCGGCGGCGAAGCGAAGGGACATGGTTTCCGTCTCCTGGCCCCCGGGCGCTCCGGCGGGTTTCCAGCTGAATACGGTCCGGGCGGCGGCGAGGTTACAGCGCCGCTCAATGCTGCGTAGCAATATGCCGCACCCCCCGGTTAGCAAAGCTCTGAGGCGCCGTGGGGCAAATCGGCGGATCGAAGCTCATGCAGAGGAGCCCATGACTCAAGACCCGGCGCACAGTTCATCCGCCGTCCCCGCCCCCCCGCGCGCGTCGCTGGGGGTGATGCTGGACGAGGCGGCCCTGCTGGTGCACCGCGTCACGGGCTCCAAGCTGCTGCTCGATGTGGCGGCCGGCGGGCTCTCCCTGATGCTGCTGCCGGCCCGGCTGGTGGGCCTGTGGTTCGCGATCGGCCTCGCCATCGAGGCCTGGCTCTGGGTCTCGGCCCGCGAGCAGGCGCGCGGTCGCAAGGTCGGCGCCCTGCGCCGCGCGAGCTTCGTGGCCAGCTTCACCGCCAATAACCTGTGGTGGCTGGCGATCGGGGTGCTGTTCTGGAACTCCGGCACCCTGGAGGGGCAGGCCACGGCCCTGGTCGTGGCGCTCAGCGTCGTCGCCCTGGCCGCCTGCCTGGTCTACAGCTCGCCCGTCGTGTTCATGGTCGCCGGCGCGGCCCCCGCGGTCGGGGCCATGGCCATGATCAGCCTGCGCGACGGTCACAGCCTCCTGCAGCTCGCCCCGATCTGGGCCGCGTCCTGCCTCAGCCTGATCTTCGCCTTCAGCCGCGCCAAGGAGACCCCTTCGGCCCAGGCCGCCCAGCGCCAGCTGAAGGAGAGCCTGGATCAGTACCGGATGCTCGCCGACAACGTCACCGACGTTATCGCCCGCACCGACATGGACGGCCGTCACATCTATCTCTCGCCCTCCTGCCGGACCGTCCTGGGCTTCGCGCCGGAGGATCTGCTGGGCAAGGTGGTCGACGACGTGATCGCGGCGGAGTCCGTGCCCGAGGTCGACGCCGCGGTGGCCCGGATGAACGCCAGCCCCGGCGAGCCCCTGGTCTTCACCGTCCGCTTCCAGCACAAGGACGGCCGCTGGCTGTGGCTGCAGACCCACGCCAAGCTGCTGGTGGAGGAGGGCGTTCCGGTCGGCGTCGTGCATGTCAGCCGCGACATCACCGACCAGGTCGCCACCGCGCGCGCCCTGGAAGAGGCCAAGGCCGAGGCCGAATCCGCCAACCAGGCCAAGGCCGAGTTCCTGGCCAATATCAGCCACGAGATCCGCACGCCGATGAACGGGGTGCTGGGCGCCCTCCACCTCCTCGACGCCGAGCCGATCTCGGCCGAGGGCCGCGAGCTGATGCGTCGGGCCAATGACTGCGGCCGCATGCTGTCCCAGCTGCTCAACGACGTGCTGGACTTCTCCAAGATCGAGGCCGGCCAGCTCGACCTGACGCCCGAGCCGATGAGCGTGGTCGCCGCGCTCGAGGGGGTAATGGGCCTGCTGGGGACCGACGCCGCCTCCAAGGGGCTGGATTTCCGCGCCGAGGTCCAGGGCCAGGACCTGTGGATCGAGGCCGATCCCCTGCGCCTGCGCCAGGCCATGTTCAACCTGCTGGGCAACGCCATCAAGTTCACGGCCTCAGGCGGGGTCACGGCCCGACTGAGCCTGAGGGCCGTCTCCGACGGCACCCGCCGGGTGCGGCTGGAGGTTCAGGACACCGGCATCGGCATCGCGCCCGCCGTCCAGTCCAAGCTGTTCGAGCGCTTCCGCCAGGCCGAGGGCTCGACGGCCCGGCGGTTCGGCGGCACCGGGCTCGGCCTGTCGATCACCCGCGCCCTGGTGGAGATGATGGGTGGCCATATCGGCTTCTCCAGCCGCGAGGGCCAGGGCTCGACCTTCTGGATCGACTTCGTGGCCCCCGCCGCCGAGCCGGTGGCCGAGGCCGCCCTCCACGACCAGGTGCTCCAGGGGTTGCGGGTGCTGGTGGTCGAGGACAACGCCACCAACCGGCTGGTCGCCCGCACCCTGCTGGGCCGGCTCGGCGCCGAGGTGGCCGAGGCCGAGGACGGCGCGGCCGGGGTGGAGGCCGCCCGGGCCGGCGCCTTCGATCTGATCCTGATGGATGTCCAGATGCCGGTGATGGACGGGGTGGAAGCCACCCGCGTCATCCGCAGCCTGGGCGGGGCGGTGGCCGCGGTCCCGATCATCGGGCTCACGGCCAATGTCATGGTCCACCAGCAGACCGCCTATCTGGCGGCCGGCATGAACGGCGTGGTGGCCAAGCCCATCTCGGCCGCCGCGCTGCTGACCGAGATCGCCCGCCTGATGACCGAGACCGAGGTCGCGCCCGAGGCCCTGACGGGCTAGCTGCCCAGCACCTCGGCGGACAGGCTCTCCAGGTCGGCGCCGCCGTCCATGACGCCATCGGCGAGGCCGGGCGCCTGGGCGAGAATCTGGCCGGCATAGACCCGGGCCAGCGCCGCCTTGCTCTTCGACCAGGCGTCGTCGCCCTCGGCGACCAGCAGGGCCTGGCGGCCCAGCATCCAGCCGCCGATCACGTCGCCGGCCAGCTTCAGATAGGCCGTGGCGCCCGACAGGGCGTCGGGGCCCTTGTGGGCCAGCATCCAGTCGGTCGCCCGCTCCAGGGCGGCGACCCCGGCGTCGAGCCGCTCGCCGACCTGCTCCAGCCCGGCGGCGGCCTTCAGATCACGGACCGTCTGGTTCATCTCGGCGCACAGCGCGTCCATGACGGCGCCGTCCTGCATGCCGAGCTTGCGGCCGGCCAGGTCGATGGCCTGGACGCCGTTGGTGCCCTCATAGATCGGGGCGATGCGGGCGTCGCGGTAGTGCTGGGCCGCGCCGGTCTCCTCGATGAAGCCCATGCCGCCATGGACCTGGACGCCCAGGGAGGCGACCTCGACCCCCACATCGGTGGACCAGGCCTTGGCGATCGGGGTGAACAGCTCCTGGCGGGCCTTGGCGACGGCGCGCTCGGCCTCGGTGGGGGCGAGGCGGGCGAGGTCGGCCAGCACCCCGGTGGTGATGCAGATGGCGCGGGCGGCCTCGATCTTGGCCTTCATCAGGGTCAGCATGCGGCGCACATCCGGGTGGCCGAAGATGCCGTCGCCGCCCCAGGCGGTGCGGCCCTGCTTGCGCTCCTGGGCGAAGGCCAGGGCCTGCTGGAAGGCCCGCTCGGCGATGGCCACGCCCTGGACGCCGACCTGCAGCCGGGCGGCGTTCATCATGACGAACATGTGGGCGAGACCGTTGTTCAGCTCGCCGACCAGCTCGGCCTTGGCGCCCTCGAACAGCATGACGCAGGTGGGCGAACCGTGGATGCCCAGCTTGTGCTCGATCGAGCCGGGGCGCAGGTCGTTGGGGTCGCCCAGCTGGCCCTGGTCGTCCACCAGCCGCTTGGTGGCCAGGAACAGGCTGATGCCCTTCACGCCCGGAGGCGCGTCGGGCAGGCGGGCCAGCACCAGGTGGCAGATGTTGTCGGCCGCGTCGTGGTCGCCCCAGGTGATGAAGATCTTCTGGCCGTAGAGCCGGTAGCCGCCTTCGCCGTCCGGCTCGGCGCGGGTGGTGACCGCCGCCAGATCGGTGCCGGCCTGGGGCTCGGTCAGGTTCATGGTCCCGGTCCACTCGCCGGAGACCAGCTTGGGCAGGATCAGGGTCTTCTGCCGCTCGGTGCCGTGCAGGGCCAGCGCCTCGATGGCGCCCTGGGTCAGCATGGGGCACAGACCAAACGCCATATTGGCGGCGTGGGTCATCTCGAACACCGCCAGCTCCATGGCCTTGGTCAGGCCCTGGCCGCCGAATTCCGGATCGGCCGACAGCGAGTTCCAGCCCTGGGCGACAAAGGCCTGATAGGCGGCCGCAAAGCCCGGCGCGGCCGTGACCTTGCCATTGGCGTACTTGGCCCCGACCTGGTCGCCGCCCCGGTTCAGGGGCGCGAGCTCGCTCTCGCAGAAGGCGCCGGCGGCCTCCAGCACGGCGGTGACGGTGTCCTCGTCCAGTTCGGCGAAGGCCTGGCCGACCAGGGCCGGATGGCCCGCGGTCTTGAGCGCGAGGGCGAGGCTGCGGAGGGGAGCGCGATAGGTCATGGGCAAGCCTGATCAGGCGATGTTGAGCGGGGCGTGGTCCAGCCGGGGCAGGACGTGGCGGGCGAACAGGTCGGCCTCGGCGGCGTGCGGATAGCCCGACAGCACGAAGGCGTCCATGCCGAGCGCGCGATAGGCGTTCAGCTTGGCCAGCACCTGGTCCGGGTCGCCGACGATGGCGGCGCCGCAGCCCGAGCGGGCCCGGCCGATGCCGGTCCACAGATTGTCCTCGGCATAGCCGTCATGGCCGGCCCCGGCGCGCAGCTCCGCCTGGCGGCGCACACCATAGGAGGCGCTATCCAGGCTCTTGGCGCGGATCGCGTCGCCCTCGGCGTCGTCGAGCTTGGAGAGCAGGCGGCTGGCCGCGTCGCGGGCCTCCTGCTCGGTCTCGCGCACCACCACGTGGACGCGGTAGCCGAACTTCAGCTCCCGGCCGTGCTTGGCGGCGCGGGCCCGCATGTCGGTGACGATCTCGGTCACCGCCGGCAGGGTGTCGGGCCACATCAGATAGACGTCGGCCGCCTTGGCCGCGGCCTCGCGGGCGTCCTCGGACAGGCCGCCGAAATAGAGCGGCACCCGGCGCTTCAGGGTCTTGGAGATCCGCGGGGCGTCCAGCTTGAACCTGTAGAACTCGCCCTCGAAATCCACCGCCTCGCCGGAGAGGAACAGGTTCAGGAGCTGCATGATCTCGACCGTGCGCTGATAGCGCGGGGCCGAGGCCAGGGTCTCGCCGGGCATGTCGGAGGAGATGATGTTCACGGTCAGGCGGCCGCCCATCATCTGGTCGAGGGTGGCGATCTGGCGGGCCAGCTGCGGCGGCCACATCTCGCCGCAGCGCACGGCCAGCAGCAGCTTCATACGCTTCAGCATCGGGGCGATCGCCGCGCAGAAGGCGGTGGAGTCGATGCCCAGCGCATAGCCTGACGGCAGCAGCAGATTGTCATAGCCCGCCGCCTCGGCGGTCAGCGCGATGTTGCGGCAGTGCTCGAAGCTCGACTGCAGCATCGGGTCGGGCGCGCCCAGGAACTCGTAGTCGTCGTCGCAGAGCGCGCTGAACCAGGCGACTTCGCAGGGGTTGAGGGTCATGGCAGGGGAACTCCTCTGGCGGCGGTGAGCACGGCGTACCATTCGGCGCGGGTGAATTGGACCTTCAGGGCGTCGGCGGCCTCGCGGATGCGGGCGACCTGCTGCGAGCCGACGATCGGGATGGCGCCCGTCGGGTGGGCCATGATCCAGGCATAGGCGGCCGCGGTGGTCGACACGCCGGCGCGCTGGGCTACGGTGGCGAGTTCGGCGGCCACGGCCAGGGCCTTGGCCTCCTTGGGCTCGGCCAGGCGGCCCTGGGCGAGCGGCGACCAGGCCAGCACGGCGTAGTTCCGCTCCAGGGCCTGGTCCAGCACCCCGTCATAGAGGCCGTCGATGGCCAGCGCCGAGAACTCCGGCTGGATCGAGGCGAGCGGGAAGGGCAGGTGGGCGGCGAGCGCCGCGGTCTGGGCCGCGGTGTGGTTCGACACCCCGAACTCGGCCACCTTGCCCTGGGCCCGGAGCGTCTCGAACGTCCGGGCGATCTCGGCCGGATGGGCCAGGTGGTCCGGGCGATGGATCTGCCAAAGATCGATCCGCTCGACGCCCAGTCGCTTCAGCGAGGCCTCGACAGCCGAGACCAGATAGTCGGGGCTCGAATTATAGGGCGTGCCCATCTCGATGCCGCCCTTGGTGGCCAGCACGAAGCAGTCGCGCAGGGCCGGCGCCTCGGCCAGCACCCGGCCCAGCAGGGCTTCGGCGGCGCCAAAGGGCTCGCCATTGTCGGGGCCGTAGATGTCGGCGGTGTCGAGCAGGTCGAAGCCCGCCTCCAGCGCGGTCTCCACCAGGGTCCGGGCGGCCTTCACGTCGGCCCCCTTGAAGCGCCACATGCCCCAGGCGATGGGGGCGACGGTGAGGCCGCTCTTGCCGAGCGCGCGGCGCCCGTGCGACAGGCCAGGACTGCTGACGGTAGGGGTCAAGACCACCCTCCGAGCTGGAATTGAGGGGACGCGATCATGGAAAAGCTGCGCTTCGGCATCGTTGGCGTTGGAATGATGGGTCGCGAGCACATCCGCAACCTCAAACTCCACCCCGAGGCGGAGATCGTGGCTTTACAGGACCCCGTCCCGGAGTGCCTGGAAAAGGGCGTCAAGCAGCTCGGTCGGCCGGTCGCCACCTATGCCGACATCCCGACCATGCTGGCCGAGGCGAACCTCGACTGCGTGCTGGTCGTCTCGCCCAACTACACCCACAGGAAGGTGCTGGAGCCGCTGTTCGCCGCTGGCCTCAACATCCTGTGCGAAAAGCCGCTCTGCACCACCATCGAAGACGCCCGCTGGGCGGCCGACCAGGCCAAGGCGCTCAAGGCGGTGTTCTGGACCGGCATGGAATACCGCTTCATGCCGCCGGCCGCCCGCTTCATCCAGGCGATCGAGGGCGGCGATGTCGGCCGGCTGGTGCAGCTGTCGATCCGCGAGCACCGCTTCCCCTTCCTGGTCAAGGTCGGCGACTGGAACCGGTTCTCGCGCAACACCGGCGGGACCATGGTCGAGAAGTGCTGCCACTTCTTCGACCTGATGCGGCTGATCGTGAAGGCCGAGCCGGTGCGGGTGTTCTGCTCCGGCGCCATGGACGTCAATCACCTGGACGAGCGCTATGACGGCGAGCGCCCCGACATCATCGACAACAGCTTCACGGTGGTGGACTTCGCCAATGGCGTCCGCGCGCTCCTGGACCTCAACATGTTCGCCGAGGGCTCCGAGGAGCAGGAGGCCCTGACCGCGGTGGGCGACGTCGCCAAGCTCGAGGCCTTCATCCCCTCCGGCGACCTCGTCCATTCGCCCCGCGTGCCGCTGGGCCAGCCCAAGCGGCCGGTCCGCACCCATGTGCCGGTCGACCCCACCATCCTGGAGGCCGGAACCCACCACGGCTCGACCTATTACCAGATCGCGGCCTTCATCGACGCCGTGCGCGGCCGCGGCCCCGTCCAGGTCACCGCCGAGGACGGCCTGCGCGCCGTGGCCATCGGCGTCGCCGCCGAGACCAGCGCCCGGGAGAAGCGCGTGGTCGAGATGTCGGAACTGGGCTTTTAGCTTGGCGTCCCCGGCGCGACCGGGGATGATCGCGAAAGGTCACCAGCGCAAAGCCGGGACGAACGGGGCGGGGACATGACGGACATCTCAAAGGTGGAGACGCCCAGCCTCGCGGAGCAGCGGCGCTGGTTCCTGCTGGGCCTCGTCATCCTGGCCGGCATCCTCAACTATGTGGATCGCCAGGTGATCGCGGTGCTCAAGCCGATGATCGAACAGGACATGGGCTGGAACGACGCCGACTACGGCCAGCTCGCCTCCCTGTTCCAGCTGGCCGCCGCGCTCGCCTATGTGGGCACCGGCTGGATCGTCGACCGGCTGGGGGTCAAGTGGTCGACTCCGGCCGGGGTCGCGGCCTGGAGCCTGGCGGCCATGGCCCATGGGTGGTCGATGAGCTTCGGCCAGTTCGCCGCCGCCCGGGTGGCCCTGGGGGCCACCGAGTCCATGGGCACGCCCTCCTTCGTAAAGACCATCGGCGCCCTGTTCTCGGCCCGCATGCGCTCGGTCGCCTTCGGGATCTCCAACGGCGCCGCGAATGTGGGGGCCATCGTCACGCCGCTGGTCCTGCCGGTCCTGGCCTTGGCCATCGGCTGGCGCGGCTCCTTCCTGCTGGTCGGCGCCATCGGCTTCGTCTGGGTGCTGCTGTGGCTGACCGCGACCCGCGGCGTCACCTTCGCCCGCACGGCGCCCGAGGTTCCCCAGACCACGCTAGCCGGCCTGCGCGAGCTGCTCTGGGACCGCAAGACCTGGGGCGTGGCGGGCGCCAAGGCCCTGTCGGACCAGGTCTGGTGGCTGCTGCTGTTCTGGGCCCCGGACTTCTTCCACCGGGTGTTCGGCCTGAGCGTCGCCCAGCTCGGTCCGCCGCTCGCGGTCGTCTACGGCATGGCGGCCGCCGGGTCGCTGGCGGCCGGATGGATCGCCGCGCGCCTGGTCGCCCGCGGCCACAGCATCAATACCGTGCGCAAGGGCATGATGCTGGTCTGCGCCCTGCTGGTGACCCCCGTGCCGCTGGCCATCTATCTGCACAATCTGTGGGCCGCGGTCGGCTTGCTCGGCCTGACGCTCGCCGCCCACCAGGGATTCTCGGTCAGCGTCTTCTCGACCATCGCCGACATCACGCCCAAGGCCCGGGTCGGCTCGGTGACCAGCTTCGGCGCCCTGTGCGGCAATTTCGCCGGCATGGGCATCGTCCTGCTGGCGGGTGAGATCCTCAACGCCGGCCTGGGCTATGCGCCCCTGCTGATCATCGCCGCCGCCTCCTACCTCCTGGCGCTGGGCTGGCTGCAGCTGTGGCTTCCCAGGCTCACTGCGGCCGAGACCTGACCCCGCGCCGTTGCGGCGGGGGGATACCGGCGTTACATCAAGGCGACTTCGTTGACCGGACCTACAGGCCGGCGGCGGATCCATCGGGGGGGAAACGGCGGCCCAGGCCGCGGGGACCCATTCAGAAAAAGCCCACGGGCGAAAAGAATATCTTCGTATTCCTACCGTTCATATGGGGATAAGCGAGCCCCTCGATCGGCGGGAAAAGCCGAAGTGAAGGGGAAATTCGAATGCATATCCATGGCTCTCAGGCTCATGCCGAGGCGCGCGGGCGGCCAAGTCCGCTCGCCTGCGCGCGCTGTTCGTCAGCGTCGCTCTGATCTCGACCGCCGGCGCCGGCGCCGCGGCGGCCGCCGAATCCGCGGCCGCCACCACCATCGACGAGCTGGTGGTCACCGCCCGCTTCCGCGAGGAATCCCTGAACAGCGTGCCGATCGCGGTCACGGTGGTCAGCGGCGATCAGGTCACCGCCCGCAACCTCAACAATCTGGGCGACATCGCCCAGGCCGTACCGACCATCGACTTCCGCACCGGCGCGTCCAACAAGGACCGCACCGTGTTCGTCCGCGGCGTCGGCACCATCACCACCTCGCCCGGCGTCGAGCCGTCGGTCTCCACGGTCATCGACGGCGTGGTCCTGGCCCGTCCCGGCCAGTCCACCCTGGACCTGATGGACCTGGAGCGCATCGAGGTGCTGCGCGGCCCGCAGGGCACCCTGTTCGGCAAGAACGCCTCGGCCGGCGTGCTCAACATCGTGACCAAGAGCCCGACCGCCGACACGCAAGGCTATGTCGAGGCCGCCTACTACGACAACGCCGAGTACCGGCTGAAGGCCTCGGTCTCCGGCAAGCTGATGGAGAACGTCAACGGGCTCGTCTCGGTGATCGGCGCCCGCTACGACGGCAACGTCACGGACGGCCTGCGCGGCGGCAAGATCAACGGCTACAGCCATGACGGCGCCCGCGTGAAGCTGATCGCCACGCCCACCGACAACCTGACGCTCACCTTCGGCGCCGACTTCGTTCAGGGCAAGGAATCGACCCCGACCGGCGTCTTCGTCTCCACCAACCGGGTCGCCTATCCGACCGGCGTGGTGACCGCCAATCCGAACCTGGCCGCCTTCCTCGCCAGCTACGGCCTGACGGCCAGCGCCAACAACAAGACCGCGCTCGCCGGGGTGGGCTCCACCGTGAAGGACCGCAATGGCGGCCTGTCGCTGGAAGCCGACTACAAGGCCGGCGACTATGTGCTGACCTCGATCACCGCCTACCGGTACTGGAAGAACCACCAGCTCCAGGACTTCGACCAGCTGCCGACGCTCAACGCCAACTTCCCCAGCGCCATCGACAACGGCCTGGTGGACTTCAAGCAGAGCTCGCAGGAATTCCGCCTGACCTCGCCCAAGGGCGGCTTCTTCGACTATGTGGCCGGCGCCTACTACATGCGCGCCGAGACCAATGAGGTCTATCGCCGCGACCTGACCCGCATCGTCGCGGGCGCGACGGTCGCCGACACCGGCACCGCCCGTTATGGCACCAAGGGCACGAACTACGCGGTCTATGGCGAAGGCAACTTCAACTTCACCCCGACCTTCCGCGGCATCCTGGGCGCCCGGGCGATCTGGGATCAGCTGGACTATTACCACGCCCGCGTCTCGACCCCGCTGGTGGCGGTCACCGGCATCCGTCCCAACCATACCAGCTCCGGCTCGACCGACGAGAACAGCTGGAGCGGTCGGGTCGGCCTGCAATACGACCTGAAGCCCGGCTCGATGGTCTATCTGACCTATTCGCGCGGCTATAAGGGCCCGGCCTTCAACACCTTCTTCAACATGCAGGCGATCGACGAGATCGCTCTGAAGCCGGAGACTTCCAAGGCTCTGGAACTCGGCGTGAAGGGCAGCCTGTTCGACGGCAAGCTGTCGGGGGGCCTGGCCCTCTACGACACCAAGTTCGAGAACTATCAGGCCAACTTCAGCGACACGGCCGGCGGCGCCATCGTCACCCGCCTGGTCAACGCCGGTAAGGTCTCGTCCAAGGGCGTGGAAGGCGACTTCACGGCGCGTCCGATCGACGCCCTGCGGATCGGCTTCTCCTTCGCGCGCACCGACGCCAAGGTCGACCACTTCAACTGCCCGGTCGGCGCGGCGACCAGCTGCAACATCGACGGCCAGCCTCTGCCCTTCGCGCCGAAGTGGAAGACCCACACCGACGTGCAGTACACGATCCACGCCTCCGACGCCTGGGACGTGCAGCTGTCCACCGACTACAGCTGGAAGGACAAGACCCAGTACTCCCTCGGCGAGACCCCCGACACGATCCAGCCGGCCTACGGCATCTGGAACGCCGACGTCGCTCTGGTCGGTCTGGAGAACGGCTGGACCATCCGCGGCGTGGTCAAGAACCTCACCAACCAGCACTACTCGTCGAACATCGCCTATGGCTCGCTCGGCGGCGTGATCCGCTGGGTCCCGCGCGACAACGACCGCTACTGGGGCGTGAGCGTCCGCAAGGCGTTCTGATCCCGTCCGATCTGATCGGATCCGAGGAGGGGCGGTCGCGTCAGGCGGCCGCCCTTTTTCGTCAGTCCTTCAGCTCGCGGCTGGCGGCGACGGCGCGGGCGGCCTTCTCGGCGGTGATCTCTGGGGTCTGGCCGGCCTTGTAGAGCTCCGAGCCCAGGCCGAAGCCCTCGGCCCCGGCCTTCCACCACTCCAGCATATTGTCGGCGCCGACCCCGCCGACCGCCAGCACGGCGACGTCGTCCGGCAGCACGGCGCGCAGCTGGCGCAGGTGGCCGGGTCCATAGGTCGAGGCCGGGAACAGCTTCAGATGCCGGGCGCCGGCGGCGATGGCGGCGAAGGCCTCGGTGGCGGTGGCGAAGCCGGGCGCGGAGGCCAGGCCCAGCTCGACCGTGCGCTGGATCACGCTGGCGTCGGTGTCGGGCGAGACGATCAGCCGCCCGCCGGCCTGGGCCACGGCGTCCACCTGCCCCGGCGCCAGAACCGTGCCCGCCCCGCAGATGGCCCGACCGGAAAAGGCCGCCGCCAGCCGGGCGATGCTGATCAGCGGGTCGGGGGAATTCAGCGGCACCTCGATCGCCCGCACGCCGGCGGCGTAGAGGATTTCGGCATGCTCCAGCACCTCGTCCGGCGTGATTCCGCGCAGGATGGCGACCAGCGGACAGAGCGACAGGGCCTCGGCGAGTTTCATATCAGGCCTCCCATGCGGGCGAGGGCGAAGAGGCCGGCCCGCACCGCAGGCTCCCCCTCATGTCGTGTGACGGTCACCCCCCGCCGGTCAAGGGCGCGGGCGTAGCGGTCGCAAAGGGTCGCATCCCCGACCAGGGCCACGGGCGCGCCTTCCAGGCCCAGCAGGCGCGGCGTGGCCGCGACCTCGGCCCCGATCAGCAGGCCGGACAGATAGTCGGCCGTGCTCTCCTGGCTCGCGCCCTGGCCCGCCACCCGGGAGCGGGCGGTGTAGAGCCGGTTCAGCAGGCCGTCGCCGTCGGCGGCCGCCTCCAGCCCCTGGTCGAACACCGCCAGGTCCTGGCCCTGGCCGGAGCTCCTCAGGATCGAGTGGGCGCTCAGCACCGCATAGAGTTCGCCGGTGAAGGCGCTCAGGAAACGGACGATGCTGCCGTCCTCGACCACCAGCCACTTGCCGTGGGTGCCGGGCTGGCAGACCAGCCAGCGGCCGGTCTGGCGCGCGGGATCCAGCGCCACCCAGCCGAACACCAGGGTCTCCTCGCCGCGCAGCACGTCGCAGGCCTCGCCCAGCCCCTGGCAGCGCAGGCCGGGCGCGATCCAGGTCCGCTCGGCGACCTTCAGCAGGCCCGCGCCCACCGCCTCCAGCCGCGCGGGGCAATCCACATAGGGAACCGTCCGCCAGCCGATGTTCGATCCCACCCCCCCGCAGAGCAGGGCCGGCAGGGTCTCCGCCCCCAGGGCCGGGCGGACGTCCTCGCGGAACTTCGTCTCCGCCTCGCCGGGCGCGATGCGGTTGACCCCGAAGGGGAAGTCGCGGCGGTCGACCACCGCGCCCGCGGCGTCCAGCGTCCAGGCGCGCAGATGGGTCGAGCCCCAGTCGCAGGCCAGCAAGGCGGCGGCCATCAGGTCCGCCCCCCGTCGATCACATGGTTCTGGCCGGTGATGGCGCGGGCCTGGTCGGAGGCCAGGAACAGGGCGAGGTCGGCGATGTCGGCCGGTTCGATCCGGCGCTTCAGCGCCACCTGCTCCATCCAGGCGGCCTCGGCCTCCGGGGTCAGCCACAGGGCCAGCTGGCGCTCGGTCACCACCCAGCCCGGCGAGATGGCGTTGACCCGGATATTGTCCGGCCCCCATTCCCGCGCCAGCCCCTTGGTCAGCGCATTGACCGCCCCCTTGGCCGCCACATAGGCCGGCATGCCGGCCGGCCCCAGCAGGGCGTTGATCGAGGACAGGTTCAGGATCACCCCGCCGCCCGCGGCCTTCATGCCGGGCTGGACGGCGGTCGAGGCAAGGAAGGTCGGGTCCAGATTGACCGCCAGATGGGCCCGCCAGGCCGCCGCATCGGTCTCGGCGGCGACATGCCGGCTGTCATTGGCGACATTGTTGATCAGCACGCGGATCGGCCCGATCGCCTGGGCCGCCGCCGCGATCGCCCCGGTCAGGGCGCCAGCGTCGGTCACGTCGCAGGGCTGGAACCAGACGCGGCCCAGCCGCCCGGCGAGGGCCGCGCCGGCGTCCGCGTCGCGGTCGATGAAGCCGACCCTCGCGCCCTGGCCGTGAAAGGCCTCGACCAGGGCCGCGCCGATGCCGGACGCGCCGCCGGTGATGAAGACCGCCCGGTCCTTCAGGCTGGGATAGATCGCGCTCATGCCCCCTCCTAGCCCGCGAAGGCCGGCAGGGGCAGACCCTTCACGCCGGGCTCCAGGGCGAACACCGACCCGGCCAGGGGCTGGCCCGCCAGGGCCGCGTCGCTCAGGCCCTCCCGGGCGCTGGTGACATAGAGGGTGGTGAGGTCCGGCCCCCCGAAGGCGCAGCTGGTCGCCTGCTCGGCCGGCAGGGCGACGATGCGGTCCACCGACCCGTCGGGCGCGTAGCGCACCATCCGCCAGGCGCCCCACTGCACGTTCCAGAGATAGCCGTCGGCGTCCACCGCCGAGCCGTCCGGCCCGCCCGTCTGGCCGCTGATGTCCAGGAACACCCGGCGGTCGGCCAGCAGGCCCTCGTCGGTGATCGCGAAGGCCCAGATCACCTGAAGAGCGGAATCGGCGAAGTACATGGTCTTACCGTCCGGACTGACCGAGACGGTGTTGGCGATGTGGATCCCGTCCAGCACCTTGTGCGTCGTCCCGTCCGGATCGGTGCGGAACAGGGCGCCCGGCCGCTTGCCGCCGTCGTCGTCCATGCTCGACCACCACAGCCGGCCGGCCAGGTCGATCTTGCCGTCATTGGAGCGGAAGCCGTCACCCAGATCCATCCGCGCGACCAGCTCGGCAAAGCCTGTCGCCGGATCGAACCGGGCGATCCCCGCCTCGGTCGCCAGCACCAGCCCGCCCGCCGTCCGCGGCGCCGCCACGCTGGCCCGCCAGGGCAGCTCCCATCCGCCCCGCGACCCGTCGGCGTGGGCCAGCCAGTTGAGCCTGTGGCCCTTGATGTCGAACCAGTAGAGCCGCCCGTCACGGGCGTCCCACATCGGCCCCTCGCCCAGGATGTCCAGCCCCTCGGCCGCGCACCGCACCTCGTCCGACACCGCGCTCTCCTCGTCGCTTCAGGCCGCGGAGTTGGCGGGCTTCGGCGGGGCGCGTCAACGGGGGCGTCAGGCCGAGCGGTTTTCACTTGTCAGGTCCGAGGCGGCTGGGTCTCTTTGCGGAAGGGAGACAGACATATGGCCGCGGCGCAAAGCCTTCCGTTCACCGACCAGGATGTGGCGGAGTGGGACCGCGAAGGCGTCGTCCTGATCCATGACATGTTCACGCCCGAGGAATGCGCCGCCGTGCGCGCGGACTTCGACAAGGTGTTCGGGCGCGCCACCGGCGGCGACCAGGCGCTCGACAAGAAACAGCCCGGCCGGATCGGGGCCTTTCACCCCTCCCAGTTCAAGACCATCGAGATCGTGCCGATGGACTGCTCGCCGGCCCTGAACCTGATCGGCGTCCACCCGGCCCTGATCGCCTTCGCCAAGGCCGCCCTGAGGACCGACGCCGTGCATCTCTACCAGGCCCAGGCCTGGGCGAAGTTCACCGGCGATTCCGACTATGACCAGCCGTTCCATGCCGACTTCGTCAACCACACCCTGACCGTGCCCTCGGAGGATCCGGTCAAGAACTCGGTGACCATCTTCTCCTATTTCACCGACGTGACCGACGCCCATGGCGCGACCCACTATGTGCGGCGCTCCGACAGCGCCAGGATCGCCGGGCCGGAAGCCACCCTCAATTTCGACCCCGAGTTCCAGGCCGGCCTGCAGCGCGACCTGGCCAAGGTCTCCCGGTCGGCGGCCTCGCCCGCCGGGACGTCCATCGCCTATACGACCGACGTCTATCATCGCGGCACCAACCTGACGGCGCCCAACGGCCATCGCTACGCCTTCATGGCCTGCTTTAAGAAGGCCGGGGACGAGAGCATCGCCTTCACCCCCTGGGCCTTCCACAACGCCCGGCCCTGGGCGCGCATCTTCAATCACGCGACGCCCGAACAGCTCGCCTGCTTCGGCGTCCAGCCGCCCGGCGATCCCTTCTGGACCGAGACCACCCTGGCCCGCGCCCAGGCCCGCTATCCGGGCTGGGACCTCGGCCCCTATCGCGCCGCGTTGAAGGGATGATCGCCCCCTGCCGCCGGCGGACCGCGCCATGACCGTCCGTCCCGACCAGGCCGACGGCGACCATGTGATCGGGCCGGACTATACGCCGGCCCCCGAGACGGTCGCCCGGGCCGATGCGCCCCGGGGCGTGGTCCACGCCTTCACCCTGCCGTCGCAGGAGAGCCGGATCTATCCGGGTATCCGCAGGGTCGACAACGACGTCACCCGCCGCCGCGACGCCTTCGGCAACCGCATCGCGGCCGAACACCATGAGCAGTCCGTGGCGGCGCACTATGTCCGCACCGTCTGGGTCTATGTCCCCCGGCAGCTTTCCCCCGGCGTACCGGCCCCCTTCATGGTCGTGCAGGACGGCCACGCCTATCTGAACCGTCTGCCGGGGGTGCTCGACAATCTGATCGCGGCCGGTGAGGTCCCGCCCCTGGTGGCGATCCTGGTCGACTCCGGCGGCGGCGACGCCCAGGGCTCCCAGCGCGGCCTGGAGTACGACACCCTGTCTGGCGTCTATAGCGACTTCATCGAGACCGAGGTGCTGCCCCGCGTCGCGGCCGAGACCGGCGTCACCCTGACCGACGACCCCGAGGGCCGGGCGACCATGGGGGTGAGCTCCGGCGCCGCTTGCGCCTTCACCATGGCCTGGTTCCACCCGGAGCGGTATCGCCGCGTCCTCTCCTATTCCGGCACCTATGTGAACCAGCAGTCGCCGCCGGATCCCGCCACGCCGCGCGGCGCCTGGGAGTATCACGCCACCCTCATCCCCCGGGCCGAGCGCAAGCCGCTGCGGATCTGGATGGAGGTGGGCGAGGCCGATCTCCACGCCGACGATCCGGAGGAGACCTGGCACAACTGGCCGCTCGCCAACCGGCGCATGGCTGCAACCCTGGCGGCCAAGGGCTACCCCTATCGGTTCACCTTCTCGCGGGGCGGGCGACATGCCGATCCCCGCGTCGTGGACCAGACCCTGCCGGGCGCCCTGGTCTGGCTCTGGCGGGGCTATCCGAACCCGGCGAGGTGACGCCGCCCGCGTCCCGGCCTATGAGGCCCTATGACCGACCCCATCCCCTATCCGATCGGCACGCCGGGCCAGCCCTGGGGCGAGGCCGAGCGCGACCAGTGGCGCGCGCGCCACGTCCGCCATCGCCGCTATGACCAGCTGGTCACGCCGCGCATCGCCGCCCTGGCCGACCGGTTCGAGCGGGTCGACTATGGCCAGCTCCGCTACGGCGAGGACGCCTACGCCCTCCAGGCGCTCGCCACCCGTCCCTGGGACCCTGCTTTGCCCTCGGCCCTGATCACCGGCGGGGTGCACGGCTATGAGACCAGCGGGGTGATGGGGGCTCTGGCCTTCCTGGAGACCCGCGCCCAGGCCTATGCCGGCCGGATCAACCTGCTGGTCGCGCCCTGCGTCAGCCCCTGGGCCTTCGAGCGCATCAACCGCTGGAACTTCGACGCCGTCGATCCCAACCGCAATTTCCGCGAAGACGGCCCCGGCGAGGCCACGGCCCTGATGGCCCTGGTCGCCGCCCGGCTTGACCAAGTACTGCTGCACATCGACCTGCACGAGACGACCGACAGCGACGAGAGCGAGTTCCGCCCGGCGCTGGCCGCCCGCGACGGCAAGCCCTTCGAACCCGACCTGGTGCCCGACGGCTTCTACCTGGTCGCCGACGCCGAGGCCCCGCAGCTCGCCCTGCAACAGGCGATCATCGCGGCGGTGGAGCAGGTCACCCACATCGCCCCGCCCGACGCCACGGGCCAGATCATCGGCTGCCCGCTGCTCTCGCCCGGCGTCATCACCTATCCGGTCAGGACCTACGCCATGTGCCCGTCGGTCACCAACGCGCCCTACACGACCACGACGGAGGTCTATCCCGACAGCCCCCGCGCGACGCCGCAGCAATGCGACGCCGCCCAGGTCGCCGCGGTCTGCGCGGCGCTGGACTTCGTGCTGGCGGCGGGGTGAGGGGGGCCTCACCTCAGCGCGGGTGTTCCGGGATCACGATGAGAAGGACCACGGACATCCTAACCCCGAGGTCCCGAAAACGCCGACCTGAATCGAGCTCGTCCGTTTGACGTCAACATGGACGAGGGGTTTTTGACGGACGGCGTGTTGAATTAAGTATTTGTATTAATTGAGTTATTGTTCCAATTTTGGAGGTGCTCCAGCCGGCTACCGGTATCGCGCCGCGGCGTGGCTCTGGGCGAAGCCGGGCAGCATGGCCTGCCGCGCGGCCTGGAAGGCCTCCCACTGGGTGGCGTCGTGCAGCGGCGGTATGGTCACGGCTTCGCGACGGTCAAAGCCGACCAGGGCGGCGTCCACCAGTTCGCCGACCTCCATGACCGCGGGCAAGGCGTTCACGTCGGCGCCCGCCCGCTCCCAGATCTCCGTGCGCGTGGCCGAGGGCAGCACGGCCTGGACATAGACGCCCCGGGGCCCCAGCTCGACGCTCAGGCCCTGGGACAGGAACAGTACGAAGGCCTTGGTCGCGCCATAGACGCTCATGCCCAGCTCCGGCGCCAGTCCGACCACCGAGCCGATATTGATGATCGCCCCGCTGCCGGCGCGCGCGAAGCGCGGCGCGACGGCGCTGGCGAGTCGCACCGGGGCCGTGGTGTTGAGCGCGACCAGCTGAGCGATAGCCTCCGTGGACTGTTGGACAAATCCACCCCCCAGGCTCGCCCCGGCGTTGTTGACCAGGACGCCGATGGCGGGATCGTCGCGCAGCCGCGCTTCCACCACTGACAGTTCGTCTGGTTTGGTCAGGTCGGCGGGCAGGACGTCGATCGCCACCCCGGTGTCCTGGCGCAGTCGGGCGGCCATGGCCTCCATGCGCGCCCCGTCGCGGGCCACGAGGACGAGGTCGTGACCGCGTCGGGCGAAGCGGTCGGCATAGGTCGCCCCGATGCCGCTGGAGGCGCCGGTGATGAGGATTGCGGGCTTGTCGGTCATGGTGCGCGCTCTTTCGCGTTGGGCTGGCGGCCCGGCCGCGTCTCGGCGGTTGCCAAGGGCGTTCGGGCAGGTTACTCTTATTATGGGAGTGACTAGGGGGCGCGTCAATTGAGAGCCAAATCTTTCGCCGGCATGCGCTGCTCGGTCGCCGGCGCGCTGGAGATGATCGGCGACCGCTGGACCTTGCTGCTGCTGCGGGACCTGGGCCTGGGCCTGTCGCGATATGACGAATTCCAAGCGAGCACGGGGATCCCCAACACCACCCTGTCGATGCGCCTGAAGGGGCTGGAGCAGAACGGCATCGTCGAGCGCACGCGCTATCAGGAGCGCCCGCCGCGCGACGCCTATCGCCTCACCGAGAAGGGGCGTGACCTCTGGACGGTGATCACCGCCCTGCGGGAATGGGGGGATCGTTGGGATGCCTCAGGCTATGGCGCGCCGACCATCGAGGTGGTCGATCGAGACAGCGGCCGCGAGCTGCGCCTGGCCCTGGTCGATCCCCAGACCGGCCAGGCTGTGGCGCAGGATCGCGTCAAGTACCGCCCCGGTCCCGGCGCCGACGGCGAGGTGAACGCCCTGCTCGAACGCCGCGCCGCCGAGGGCGCGTCCTGAAATCACGGCGCCGCTGGCGCCTTCCCCAGCCGATCCGACGGGCGTCGGCGCCTTCCGTCTCAGAGATCCAAACATGTCCGCAAGCAGCTTCGCGAACCTGATGTCGACGATGGAGGCGGACGCCGGGGCGTTCTCGATGGTCCTGCCCGACGACTGGCTCCAGGGGCGCACCGCCTTTGGCGGCCTTTCGGCGGCCCTCTGCTGGGAAGCGGCGCAGCGGTCCGGCGAGGCCCTGCCGCCCTTGCGATCGGCCCAGTTCGCCTTCGTCGGGCCGGCCGGAGGGCGCCTGCGGATCGCGCCCACCCTGCTGCGCCGGGGCAAGTCCGCCGCCTTCTACAGCGTCGACCTCCATGGAGACGAGGTGCTCGCCGTGCGGGGGCTTCTCTGCTTCGGCGCCGGGCGCGCGTCGCAGCTCCATCACGTCGACCTGCCGGCGCCGGCCGTGCCGGGCCCGGAGGAGGGGCCGACCTATTTCGAACCCAGCGATCAGCGCCGCTTCCTGCAACACTTCGACAGCCGGCTCGCGGCGGGCGCGCGCCCCATGACGCCGGGGGCGAAGCCGGACATGGTCGTCTGGCTCAAGCACAGGGACGCGGCCACGCCCCCGACCCTGGCCCCCCTGATCGCCCTGGCGGACGCCCTGCCGCCCGCCGCGGTGATCCAGTTCCAGCCGGGCGGCGGCCCGATCAGCACCATGACCTGGTCCATCGACGTCCTGTCGGACGCGCCGCGCAGCGCGTCCGGCTGGTGGCTGGTGCGCTCGACCGCCCAGACCGCGGTCGACGGCTATTCGGCTCAGGACATGACGGTCTGGGATGATCAGGGCGCGCCGGTCCTGGCCATGCGCCAGACCGTGGCCATCTTCGCCTGAGCAGGGCGCCCCCCATCCTTGCGGGCGGGCCGCCGCACGCTAGGATCGCCGGTGCGTTCCAGGGGAGCCGCAATTGAGTCCGACGACACCCATCCTCTGGCTGTTTGTGGCCGCGGTGGTCTTCGGGCCCATGGCCTATCGGCTGATCACCCCGACGCCGGCTGAGGACTTCAAGGCGATCGAGCTCTTCCTGAAGAACCGTGAGCAGACCCTGCTGAGCCTTCGGAAGCTTTGGATCGGCGGGCCGTCCGTTGTGGGCGGGCGGGGCGGCTACGCCCAGGTCGGCAGGCCCTATCGCGTGCTGGCCCAAAGCGCGGACGGCAAGCGGTGGCGGCACGATGTGGCGGTGGACGTCGGCCAGCGGGACGTCTTCGGCGATCCGAAGCTGAAGCAACGTGTTCTAGGGCAGTGGCTGCCGGTCATTCAGTGAGGGCAGGACTGCGACAGACCGAGAACTTGCCATTCCCGCGTCGCGACCTAGTGTTGCCCTATGGTTGTGCGAAGCCGCCGCGCGGTGATGGTCATGCTTGGCGGCGCTCTGAGTGGATGTGGGAGCGCGAGCCACTTGGCAGGTCCCTCCAAGCCGTCGAAACCGGTTGACGTCAAAATTCAGTTTGTCGCGCCAGCACTCCACGACGGTCCAGTCCGGGAGCGTTGGACAAAGGGTTATACGCAGGAAGACTTGGACACCGCCCAGCAGAGATTCGACCTGCAGTTCCCGCCTGATCTGGTGGCTTTGCTTCTGGACCGTCGACCGGTTGACGCGCCCGACTGGCGAACGGACGAAGCGGCCATCCGCACCAGCTTGAATTGGCCGCTGGAAGGGCTGCTGTTCGATGTCGAGAACAACGACCTGTGGTGGCCCGAGTGGGGCGACAGGCCGGCGACCGCAGACGCGCGCCGAGAGGTCCTAAGGGCGGTGGTCGCGCGGGCGCCGAAGATGATCCCCCTCGTTTCGCATCGCTATATTCCTGCGGCGCCCCATGAAGCAGGGAACCCAGTTTTCTCGGTCTACCAGTCCGACGTGATCTATTACGGCGCGAACTTGGCCGACTATTTTGAGCGAGAGTTCGGCGATCCGCGCCTTCCGCTGCCGGCGGGTATCAAGTGGATACGGTTCTGGTCCGAACTGGTTGATCGCGCCGGGCGAAACGAGCGGCCGAAGCCGGCTTAGCTCTCGCAAGACCCGACCCCGCCACCTTCCGCACGGCGTTCGCCAGCACTTCGCGGGCCCGCTTCACGCAGTGTCACTGCTCCCGTCGCAGCCGCGACCACGTCTCGAAGCTCAGCAGCAGGTCCAGGGCCTCGAAGGTAGTCGCATCCGCCAGGATCTCCGGGGGCGTCTCGCGTTGCAGGATGCGGCGCAGGGGCGCGGCCAGCTTGGACATGTCGGCGTCGAGGAACTGGGACTTGCAGCGGCGGCTGTCGGCTGGCGGGACGTCTTCGGCGATCCGAAGCTGAGGCAACCTGTTCAGGGGCAGTGGCTGCCGGTCATCTAGGGACGGGCCGACGGACGCCTCTCCCGTCTTGAGGCCAAGACGTCCTCTGCCGTTTCCCGATAGAGCTCGCAGGCCGCGTCCAACTTGGAAGGAAGCTCGGCCGCCAGGAATTCCAGGAAGGCGCGGACCGACGGCGCCAGGCCGCGCCGCGACGGAAACACCGCGTGCAGTTGGTGGGATGGGAGCCGATGATCGGGCAGCACCTCGATGAGGCGCCCGTCTCGCAGGGCCGCGGCGCACAGGTTGAACGGCGTCTGGGCCAGTCCGGCGCCGCGCAGGGCGGCCTGGTGCAGGAGATAGACGTCGTC
The DNA here is from genome assembly GCF_022695515.1 of Phenylobacterium aquaticum. GTDB lineage: Bacteria > Pseudomonadota > Alphaproteobacteria > Caulobacterales > Caulobacteraceae > Phenylobacterium > Phenylobacterium aquaticum. The sequence goes on along the minus strand of NZ_JALDPT010000020.1, from coordinate 52,356 downwards.
GGTCAGCAATACCGGCCTGTATTCGACATCGACCGTATCGCCCTGGGTTCCGCGCAGCCGCCAGCGGGGACGCTCGTCGCCCCGGCCGGCCGGGCCCATGCCGCGGACGCCGCCCAGCGAAGCCAGATCCGGGAACGGACCATGCTCGGCGACGAATTCCGGACTTCCCACGAGCAGTTGCTCGCTCACGCCGAAACTCCGCAGCGCGAGCTCCGAATCCTCAAGCACCGATCGCACGCGCAGGGCCACGTCATAGCCTTCGCCGATCACGTCCACCCGCCGGTTGGTCAGGTCGAGTTCGAGCCGCACATCCGGATGGGCCTTCAGGAAGTTCGGCAGAATTTCCGCGAGAAAGATATGGGCGACGCCAATCGGGCAACTGACGAGGAGGCGCCCGCTTGGCCGGTCGCCGGCGTGCTCGGCGACTTCCAGGGCCGCGCGGGCCGACTGGGTCATGGCCTCGCAATGGGCCAGGAAGGCTCGGCCGACGTCCGTTACATGGACCGCCCGGGTCGAGCGCTGAAGCAGGCGAACGCCGAGCCGCTTCTCAAGCGCGGCGACCCGGCGGCTGACCCGGGATTTCGGCACGCCAAGTCTTCGGGCCGCGGCGGTGAAGCTCTCCTGCCGCGCGACGGCGGCGAACAGAGCGAGATCGTTGAGGTCGTCCATCCCTGCCTCCGCGTCCGCCAACTGTTCCATGAATAGAACAGTGATTACCAGATTGTCTCTCTAATGCGGATGGGGTGTGCGGCGTATCTCCCGGCTCGTTCGATCATTTCAGAGAGCAAGCCATGCAGATCCTACATCTCGACTCCAGCATCCTGGGCGACGCGTCGGCGTCGCACCGCCTCACGGCCGCCATCGTGCGGGACCTTCTGCGCGGGGCGCCCGACGCCAAGCTTGTCCGCCGCGACCTCGTCGCCAATCCGATCCCCCACCTGACCGGCGACATCGCGGCGGGTTTCCGCGCCCTGGGCGAACGCAGGTTCGACGCGGCGACGCTGGCGGAACATGCCTGTTCGGAAGCGCTGGTGACGGAGTTCCTGGCGAGTGACGTCATCGTCGTCGGCGCGCCGATGTATAATTTCTCCGTGTCCAGCCAGCTCAAGGCCTGGCTCGACCGGATCGCCCAGGTCGGCCGGACGTTCCGCTATACCGAGCAAGGACCCGTGGGTCTTTCCGCCGGGCGGCGGGTGATCATCGCCTCCACGCGCGGCGGTCTGTACTCGGCGGGCCCTGGCGCGGCCATGGACTTCCAGGAGTCCTATTTGCAGGCGTTCTTCCGCTTCCTCGGCGTCGAGGCGGTCCAGGTCATTCGTGCGGAGAAGCTGAGCCGCGGGCCGGACGCCAGCCGCGAAGCCATGGACGCGGCCCAGGCCCAGATCGCCGAGATCGTCGCGCGGACGCTGGCGGCCTGACCGGTTCAGAGGAGGTTCCCTGATGTTGTACGCCATCACCCTGACTTACGTCCGGCCGAAGGACGAGGTGCAGGCCCATCTCGACAGCCATCGTCAGTGGCTGGCCGATGAAGTCACGGCGGGCCGTATCCTGGCCGCCGGCCCGCTCGAGTCCGGCGCGGGCGGCTTCATCCTCGCCTTCGCTCAGGACCGAGGCGAGATCGACGCCATGATCCGGCGGGACTCGTTCCACGTCCATGGCCTCGCGACCTTCGACGTCCAGGCGTTTTCAGCCGCGATCCGCGCCGAGGCGTTTCCGACGGTCTGGGCCGGCGACGCGCGCGCGATCCGCTGATCCCAAGCTGATGAGGAACATAGATCCTCAATGGTAGGGGGCAGGTCGGAGCCTACCCCGCCACCTTCCGCACGGCGTTGGCCAGCACTTCGCGGGCCCGCTTCACGCTGAGCCCCTGCTCGCGGCGCAGCCGGGACCAGGTCTCAAACGAGAGCAGCAGGTCCAGCGCCTCGAAGGTCGTGGTGTCGGCCAGGATCTCCGGGGGCATTTCGCGCTGGAGGATGCGGCGGAGGGCCACGACCAGCTTGGAGTTGTCGGCGTCGAGGAATTCGGACTTGTAGCGGTGGATGTCGGAGGCGCGCTTGAAGGGGGCGATGCGTTCGAAGGCGTAGGCGCGGCGGTCGACGAGCTCGACCAGCTTCTCGCGCCACTCGGTGGACTTGAACGGGGTCTTGGAGAAGGCGCTGACCTCGGCCTCCATGACGTCGGACATTTCCCGGTAGAGGCTCTCCATGTCCTTGAAGTGCCGGAACACGGTGCGCAGGCCGACCTCGGCGCGGCCGGCCACGGCCTCGGCGCCGGGGGCCATGACGCCCTCCTCGATCAGCTCCAGCATCGCCTTGACGATGCGGGCGCGGCTGTCGATCGAGCGCAGGCGGCGGCCGTCCTGCTCCTGGGGGGCGGGGGGCTGGTCCTTCGGGTCTGTCACACGCGCCGCGCGGGCCAAGGCGGATCCTTCCGACAATTACGCTGGGCCCTGATTATCGGGCCCCGCGCCGTTCCGCCAGTCCGCTGCCCTCAGCGGAACAGGAGGTCGCACCCGGAGCCCGCCAGCCAGGCGTCCACGCGGGCGCGGCTGTCCGCCGGCAGGGCGCCGTGGCTGGCCCTGAGCCATTGCAGGCACTTGGCCTGGTAGGGGAAGGGCGACTGGGTCCAGGCTTGGCCCTCGACGGTGGTCTTGACCTCGGTCTCGCCGGCGGCGAGCGCCCGGGCGTTGGCCAGCATGACGGGGACGTAGGTCCGGCCGATCTCGGCCAGCAGGGCGGAAAGCGTCGTGGGCAGGGGATCGGTAGCGATCCAGTCGGCCTCCGCGGGCTCCAGGCCCGACAGGTCCTCCATATTGCCCGACCAGGCCAGCACGCGGGGCGCGACGTCCAGGGTCACGGCCATGGGGGTCGGGTCGAAGTGGGCGAGCTGGGTCAGCTGGCCGAACACCGCGAAGTCGGAGGCGCCGGGACGGGCGCCCATTAGATAGAGGTGGCCGCGCAGGTGGTCCTCGAGAAGGGTCAGGAACCGCTTGTAGCTGGCCTCGATCACCGGGCCGGTGGTCGGGTTGGAGCCCACCACATAGAGCCGGCTGATCTGGCGTTCCGAGATCATCTTGCCACGCTCGGCCAGGACGGCGTCCGGCACGCAATAGTCGGACCAGCCGGGCAGGACGGCGGCGCCCTTGCGGATGTCGTCGGCATAGGCCCAGCGATAGTGGAACATGGCCTTGGTCAGCCACTCGTCGGCATAGTCCTCGATCAGCTCATCGAGGAAGGCCAGAGCCGGGTCGGTGGGCAGGACGCTGCGGCCCTCATGGTCCTGTTCCAGCCGGCGGATGATCGGGGTGGAATCGGTGACCGCCTCCAGCTCCCCCTGGTCGTTGGGCAGGAAGAAGGTCGGCAAGAGCTGGACCTTGGGCCGGGGCAGGCCCTCCAGGGCGCGGGGCGTGCGGGGCAGCAGGCGATAGGGGATGCGGCGGTAGCGCAGCACGGCCAGCATCTTGCGGGTGTAGGGCGAGCCGGGCGCGCCGAAGAGGGCGATGGAGGCGGTCATGGAGGGTCTCCGGTTCAGCGGATGCGCATCAGGCGGTCGGTGCGGGTGATCCCGGTTCCGCCCGCCGGCATGGAGATGAAGTCGCCGTCGTGGCCCAGGCGCAGGGTCCCGTGGAAGCGCCGGGCTGCGTCGCCCAGGAACGGTCCCTCCAGCCCGGCGATCGGAATGCCGGGGACAAGGTGGTTGAGCAGCAGATATTTGGCGCCCGCCCGCTCGGCCAGGTCAGCGGCCTGTTCCGGGGTGGTGTGATAGCCCAGGATGTCGTGGCTGATGGCGGCGATGTTGTCGCGATGGGCGGCGATGGCGGCCTCCCGCTGCAGGTTCACCAGCCGGTCGGACAGGGCCTCATGGACCAGGAGGTCGACGCCCTTGGCCTCGGCCTCGACGCGGGGCGAGGGGGCGGTGTCGCCGCTGATCACCAGGCTGCGGCCCTTATAGACGAACTTGTAGCCGACGGCCGGATGCACCGGATCGTGCTTCACGGGGAAGGCGGTGACCTTCAGGTCGGGGGTGTCGATGAGCACAATGTCGGGGCTGTCGGGCGCGACCTCGAAGGGGTGGGGCGTCCCGCCGAAGCCCGCGGGGGGCACGACCTTCTCGCCATGGTGGGCGATGCGGTAGCCGCGGTCGAGGGCGTAGGCGGCCTGGAAGCCGCCGACCACGCTCTCCAGGCCCTGGGGGCCGTAGATGTCGAGCGGCTTTTGCGCGGCGCCGCCGGCCCAGTGCTGCAGCATCAGCTCGCCCAGGCCGCCGATATGGTCGGAATGGTAGTGGGTCAGGAACAGGGCCTCGGCCTTGGCGGCGGGCAGGCCCATCAGGGTGAGGTTGCGGGTGGCGCCGTCGCCGATGTCGACGACGAACATCCGCTGGCCGGCGATCACCACCGTGCAGGGCCCGGCGCGGTGCGGGTCGGGCAGGGGCGCGCCGGAGCCGCAGAGCCCGACATGCAGGCCGTCGGGCAGGCTGGCGAGGGGATTGGCGGCCATCGCCTGCTCGGCGCCGCGCCGATAGAGCTTCAGCGCGATCTGCCCGCGCGCCAGCCACAGGCCGGCGCCCGCCAGCAGGGCGACGCACAGGGCGCCGATCAGGATGTTGCGAAGCGCCTTCATGGTCTCGTCCCCGGTTCGGCGTCGGCGGCGGTTGACACGGCCGCATATAATGACACTGTTATTGCCAATAGAATTCGCCCATCGGGGCGCGATGTCAATGAGGGAGAGGCTGATGAAGGTCCTGCGCACGCCGGACGAGCGTTTCGAGGGGCTGGCCGACTGGCCCTTCGCGCCGCGCTACGCCGAGGTGACCGACGCCGACGGCACGGTCCTGCGCATGGCCTATGTGGACGAGGGGCCCCGGGACGCGGCGCCCGTGCTGCTGATGCACGGCGAGCCGTCCTGGAGCTATCTCTACCGCAAGATCATCCCGGGCCTGGTCGCCCGCGGCCACCGGGTGCTGGCGCCGGACCTGATCGGCTTCGGCCGCTCGGACAAGCCGGCCGACCGGGCCGACTACACCTATGGACGCCATGTGGACTGGACCAGCCAGTGGCTGACCGGCCTGGATCTGAAGGACATCACCCTGTTCTGCCAGGACTGGGGCGGGCTGATCGGCCTGCGCCTGGTCGCGGCCTATCCCGAGCGCTTCGCCGCCCTGGCCATCGCCAATACCGGCCTGCCGACGGGGACGGGCATGACCGAGGGCTTCGCCAATTGGCTCGCCTTCAGCCAGAAGATCCCGATCATGGCGGTGGGCGCCCTGCTGCAGGGCGGTTCGGTGCGCGAGCTCACCCCCGCCGAGGTCGCCGCCTATGACGCGCCGTTCCCGGACGAGAGCTACAAGGAAGGCGCGCGCCAGTTCCCGACCCTGGTGCCGGTGACGCCCGAGCACGCCCAGGTGGCCGAGAATCTCGCGGCCTGGAAGGTGCTGGAGGCCTTCGACAAGCCGGTGGTCACCTGCTTCTCCGACGCCGACCCGGTCAGCGGCGGCGGGGAGAAGGTGTTCCAGGCCCGCGTGCCGGGCGCCAAGGGCCAGCCCCACGTGATCCTGCATGGCGGCCACTTCCTGCAGGAGGATTCCCCGGCCGAGATCGTCGAACTGGTCGACGCCCTGGCCGCCCGCGCCCATGCGAAGAAAGGTTGAGCCATGAAGGTCGAGAACGCCGTCATCCCCGGCATGGAACAGATCCAAGCCTTCTTCGGCGCGCCGGAGGACGGGCCCTATGTCATGGTCAACCTGCTGAAGTTCCGCGACAAGGCCGCCTATGAGGATGGCTCCGAGCCCGAGCTCTCGGGCCGCGAGGCCTATGCCCGCTATGGCGCCGGCGTCTCCAAGCTGGTCGCCGAGCTGGGCGGGCGCATGCTGTTCAGCGGCGACGTCACCAGCCTGATGATCGGCGAGGTGGAAGAGCTGTGGGACATGGTCGCCCTTGTCGAATATCCGTCCCTGGCCGCCTTCCAGGCCATGGCCATGTCGCCCGGCATGCACGCCATCGAGCACCACCGCAAGGCGGGCCTGGCCGGCCAGCTGAACATCCGCACCAAGGCGCGGGGGTAAGGGAGGCCTATTCCCGCACCACCGTCCGGAAGCCGATGTGCGAGGCGCCCGTGTCGGGCGGCCGACCTCGCGCGCCGCGGGGCGGTAGCGGAAGCAGTAGTCGTCCGAGCACAGGAACGAGCCGCCCTTGATCAGATGCTGGGGCGGGCCGCCGGGCGCGGCCTGCAGGGCGCTCTCGGTGGGCTGAACCTGCGGCGCGAACAGGTCCTTGGTCCACTCCCAGACATTGCCGGCCATGTCGTAGAGGCCATAGCCGTTGGGCTTGAAGCAGCCGGCCGGGGCGGCCTGGGCCTTGTAGCCGTCGGCCCCGGCGTCCACGACCGGGAACACCCCCTGCCAGGTGTTGGCGAGCGGCTTGCCGCCGGGCTGTTTCTGCTGGCCCCAGACGTATGCCGCGCCGTCCAGCCCGCCGCGGGCGGCGTATTCCCACTCGGCCTCGGTGGGCAGGTCGCGGCCCAGCCAGCGGGCGTAGGCGAGCGCGTCCTCATAGCCGATCTGCACCACCGGCAGGGTGTCGCGGCCGACGATATTGCTGCCCGGCCCCTTGGGGTGACGCCAGTCGGCGCCCGCGATCACCCGCCACCAGGCCGCCGGGTTCCCGCGGTCGACGCCGGGCTCGGCGCCCACGAACACCAGGGACGAGGGCTGCATCTGGGCGGGCGTCAGGCCGGGATAGATCTTCGGGTCGAGGGGCCGCTCGGCGAGCGTCCGATAGCCGGTGGCCGCGACGAAGCGGGCGAAGTCGGCGTTGGTCACCTCGGTGCGGTCGATCCAGAAGGACCCCACCGTCACCGGGTGCGCCGGCCCCTCCTCGGGCCGCACGCCGGCGGCGCCCATCTGGAAGGTCCCGCCTGGGATCCGAACCATGCCGGCCCGGGGATGGGCCGGGTCGGGGACCGCCAGGTTGGCCTGGCAGGCCTTGGGCGGGGCCGGGGCGCAGGCGGCCGGCGCGATCGCCAGAGCCGCCGCCAGGAGAACGCCGTACCGCATCAGTTGGCCCAGTAGATGTACTCGTCGTCCGGCTTGTCGGGCACGCCCAGCGGATGGTCAATCGGGATCGCGCCGGACAGCAACGACGGCCACATCGGCTTGACGAACTGCTTGTCCTGCGCGGCCATCAGGGCCTTCAGCTCGGCCACCTTGGCCGGCTCCTTGGCCGACAGGTCGACCTTCTCGGTCGGGTCGGTGGCCAGATTGTACAGCCAGGTCTTGTTGCGCTGGTCGAGCGTCTGGATCTTCCAGTCGCCGGAGATCGCCATGCGATAATCGCCCGAGCGCCAGAACAGGGTCTGGTGCGGCCGGCCCTGGGCCTTGCCCTCGGCGAAGGGGGCGAGGTCGACGCCGTCGATCACCCGGTCGGCCGGGGGCTTGGCGCCGGCGGCGGCGGCGGCCGTGGCGAAGATGTCGATGTGAGCGACGGGGTTGGGATAGCGGGTCCCGGCCGGCAGCTGGGCGGGCCAGCGCATGAAGAACGGCACGTGCACCCCGCCCTCGAAGAAGCTCGCCTTCCAGCCGCGATAGGGCCGGTTGATGTCGGGCAGGCCGATATAGTTGGCCCCGCCATTGTCGCTGGTGAAGATCACGATGGTGTTGTCGTCCAGCCCCTGGGCCTTCAGCTCGGCCAGCACCCGGCCGACATTGCGGTCCAGGTTGCGCACCATGGCGCCATAGACCCGCAGGCGGTGGTCCTTGATCTGGGGCAGGGCGTCATAGTCGGCCTTGGTGGCCTGCAGCGGCGTGTGGATGCCGTTATAGGCCAGGTACATGAAGAACGGCCGGTTGCGGTTGGCCTTGATGCCGGCGATCGCATTGTCGGTCAGATAGTCGGTCATGTAGGCGTTCGGGTGGAACGGCTTGGAGCCGTTGTACTGCACCGACCAGGGGAGGCTGGCCCACAGGAACCTGTCGATCGGATCGAAGCTCTGCCTGGAGTTCTCGACGTTGGGATCCTTGACCGGCAGATAGAGCGAGGCGCCGGAGATGAAGCCCAGGCTTTCGTCGAAGCCCTGGTCCTCGGGGCGCGAACCCTTGGTCCCGCCCAGGTGCCACTTGCCCAGATGGATGGTGTGATAGCCGCGGCCCTTGAGCAGCTCGGCGATGGTCACTTCCGACGCCGGCACGGCCTCGGACTCCATGTCGGGCGTGTCCTTCACCTTGTCGGCGGCGAAGTGCGGCGGGTGCAGGGCGCCGGGCGACTTGAAGGTGCCGACCATGCGCGAAAAGTTCACCGGGGTGGGCGTGAACTCGAAGCCGAAACGGGTCGGATAGCGGCCGGTCATGATCGCGGCGCGTGAGGGCGCGCAGGTGGCGTTGCCCGCATAGCCGTTGATGAAGTCGACCCCGCCCGAGCCGATCGAATTGATGTTGGGGGTGGGCACGACCCCGCCGGCGACACCGCCGCCGTTGAAGGTGATGTCGTTGAAGCCCATATCGTCGGCCAGGATGAAGACGATGTTCGGCGGCCGGGTCTGGCCGGGCAGGACGACAGGCGGGCTTTGCGGGCCCTGGGCCCAGTTGACCGGATGATTGGCCTCGATCTTCGGCTGGCGCATCACGGCCAGCTTGACGATCAGATCCAGCTTGTAGTGCCAGAGCACCGCGGCGGCCACGACCACCACGGCGAGCACGCCGATCCAACGCTTCATGACGCGATCCTCCGAACGGGACCGGCTTCAGCGTCCGACCCAGGCAGGGCGACCATATATTGACATAATGCGTGCCGCTAGATGGATTCTCCTCGCAGCCCCAGATCCGCTCATCCCCGCGCGGCGGGCGCGGCCACAGCCCCAAGACATCGACCACGAACCTCACGAACCTCACGAACGCGCCTATCCGGCCATCTGGGCCAGCACTGACCCGTTCGTGTCGTTCGTGAGGTTCGTGGTTCGGTCTTCCTGCGGCCATGCCGTCGACCCAGACCCTATAATCAACCGAACGGTTGACAATTGGATCTGGCGGGTTTTATCTCAACCGTATGGTTGAATTAGAAGCCCCACAGCTCGACGCCGTCTTCCACGCCCTGGGCGACGCCACCCGCCGACGCATGCTGCGCCGCCTCGCCGAGGGCGAGCGCACGGTGGGCGAATTGGCGGAGCCCTTCGACATGTCGCTGGCGGCGGCCTCCAAGCACATCAAGGCGCTGGAGCGCGCGGGCCTGGTCCGCCGGCGGATCGCCGGCCGCACCCACTATTGCGCCCTGGAGGCCCGGCCGCTCGCCGGCGCCCACGACTGGATCGGCTTCTACGAACAGTTCTGGACCAGCCGCCTCGACATTCTCGAGGGCCTGCTCCGGCGCGAAGATTCCCAGAAAACCAAAGGAGACGGTGATGAGTGACCTTGCGACCCTGAGCCCCTATGGCGTGCGCACCGAGACGACGACGGTGCGGATGCAGCGGCTGCTGCCCGGCCCGATCGAGCGGGTCTGGGCCTATCTGACCGAGAGCGACCTGCGCCGCCAATGGCTGGCCTCCGGGCCCATGGAGCTGAAGGCCGGCGGCCATGTCGAGCTGACCTGGCGCAACAGCGAACTCACCCCGCACGAGGAGGAGCGGCCCGAGGGCATGCGCGCCGAGCACAGCATGGAAAGCCGGATCACCCGCCTCGATCCGCCGCGCCTGCTGGCCTTCACCTGGGGCGAGGGCGAGGTGACCTTCGAGCTGGAGCCGCAGGGGGCGGAGATCCTGCTCACCGTCACCCACCGCCGCCTGATCGAACGCAGCGCCCTGCTCAATGTCAGCGCCGGCTGGCACGCCCACCTCGACCTCCTGGCCGACCGCCTGTCGAACCGCGAGCCGGGGCCGTTCTGGCGCCACTGGAGCGAGCTCAAGGCGGAGTACGAGGCGCGGTTGCCGGAATAGGGCGGGCGTCCGGGGTGTGACCGCGGTCACACCCCGGCACCCCCTCCCGGGCCTAGACGAAGGGCCAGCGCAATCCGCGCCGTCCTCTCAGCGAGCCCTCGTCATGCAACGCCTCTTTATCGCCGCCCTCGCCCTTGTCGTCGCGTCCGGCGCCGCGGCCGCCCACGCCCAATCCCAGGATCGGTAGGACCGGGCGCGGGTCGCCTACGCCGCCTCCGACCTCGCGAGCGTCGCGGCCTATGGGAACCTCCAGCAGCGCATCCAGGCTCAGGCCGACGCCTATTGCCGCGCCAATCCCGTGGGCGGCACGATCGCCGCCTGTCGTCGCGATGTCGCCCAGTCCATGGTCGCCCAGGTCCAGGCTCAGCGCGCGGCGACCCTGGCGGCGCGCCGGGAATTCGCCCAGACTTCGCGTTGAACGCCGAGCGCCAGGGTCTGGCGGCGTCAACAGCCGCCCCGGCGGGCCCTCGCCTCGCCAGGCCGGGGTCTCGTCGCGCCTGGGGTCTCGTCATGGTTTCAGTCCCGTTCGCCAGGCCCGAAGACGTCGCCCGTGCGCTCGCCCAAAGTCCGGTGTTCGGGGTTCTCGACCCTCCGAGCCTGCTTCGACTCGCAACAGGCGGGACGGTGGTCACGCTTGAGCCGGGCCAGGACCTCGCGCGCCAGGGCGATCCCGGGGACGCGGCCTATCTGATCCTCCAGGGCGCGATCGAGGTGCGGACCCTGTCGGCGGGGGGCGCAGAGACGGTGATCGCAGCCCTGGGCCCCGGGGAAATCGTGGGCGAGATGGCGGTGCTGGACGGCGGCGCCCGATCCGCGGATCTGACCGCGCTGCGCGCCTGCCGCGCGCTGAAGGTCAGCCGCCAAGCCTTCCTCGAGGTCCTGGCCGATCATCCCGAGGCGGCCCTGGCCCTGATCGCCGGATTGAGCCTTCGCCTTCGGCAGGTGGACGGTGACCTCGAAGCGCGACAGGTCCTGGACCTGGGCGGCCGGCTGGCGCGCGCCCTCCTGGAGGCCGCGACGGGAGAGGGACTGGTGGCGGTGACCCAGACGGAGCTGGCCCGGCGGGTCGGCGCCTCGCGCGAGAAGGTCAATCGCAAGCTCCACGCCTGGGTCGGGGAGGGCCTCCTGCGTCTGGACCGTTCCGGGGTGCGCATCCTGTCGACCCAGAGGCTTCGGGCCGTGGCGGGAACTTGACGGCGACGCCCAAAGCTCGCCCCGCCGTGATAGGGTGGGCGAATAACGATGGAGCGATCGACGTGGTCTCTGACATGGCGCCGACGTCTCCGGATCTGCAGGGCCGAAAGCTTGCGGTGATCGTCGCCATCGACATGGTCGGGTACTCGGCGCGGGTTGAGGCCGACGAGACCGGCGCCCTCGGTGACCTCGACAGGCTGCGCACCCTGATCGCCCGCCTCGCCGCGGACCATGGCGGGCGGGTGTTCAACAGCGCGGGCGACGGCTTCATGCTGGAGTTCCCGACAGCGTCCGGAGCCTTCGACCTGGCCGAGGCCCTGGCCGCCCAGGCCCCGGCCGCGGTCCGGATCGGGGTTCACCTGGGCGAGGTGCGGCAAGCGCCGGATGGCGATCTGCTGGGCCATGGCGTCAATGTCGCCGCCCGGATCCAGGCGAAGGCTTCGCCCAACGCCCCGCTGTTTTCAGCCGACGCCCGGCGGGCCCTGCGCGGCGACCGGGCGGCGCGGCTTCGGGCCCGGGGGCTGATCGCCCTCGACAAGATGAGCGAGCGGATCGAAGTCTTCGGCTTCGCCGACCCGGCCTCGGGTCCGGCCCGACCCCGGCTGTCGCCCCGGCTTCTGCGATGGGGCGGGCTCGCGATCCTGGCGGTGCTGGCGGTGCTGCTCTCCATGGCGGTCTGGAGGGGCTCCTCCCATCCCGCCCGGCTGGCGCTGCTCGCCTTCGACGCGGGGGGAGACCCGGGCGCCGCGGCCTTCGCCCGCGGTCTGCAGGACGACATCCAGGCCCAGGTCCTGCCAATCAAGGCGACCTGATCGCACCCGCCGCCTTTGAAGGGTTCAGCGGCGCGCGCGCGGAGGATCGGGCGCGCCGTCTGGGTGCGGGCCTGCTGCTCAGCGGCGCCATCCGGGCCGACGGACCGGGTTTGCACGTCGGGCTCATTCTGGATTCGGCGCGCGCCAGTCGCAGCCTCTGGTCGCTCAATGTCGATGACCCTGGCGACCGGACGAGCCTGCGCCAGCGCATCGCCGCCCAGGTCAGCGACGTCGTGCGCTGCGCCGGCCAGTCGGGCGTCGCGAGCCTGCCGACCGAGGCCCTGAGCACCTATCTTTCGGCCTGCGCCGGGCTTCGGCGGCAGGACCGCCCGGAGCTCGTCCTGTGGCGCCAGCAGTTCAAGAGGCTGACCGCCGAGGCGCCGACCTTCTCGCGCGCCTATTCGGGTCTCGCCCTGGTCGATTCCTACATCGCCGAGCGCGGCGTTCCACCGGCCGAGGCCGCGACGCTGTTGGCCGAAGGCCGCAGGGCCGCCCAGCGCGCCCTCGAGCTCAATCCCCGGGACGGGGTCGCATTCGCCGCCCAGGCCCGCATGATCCCGCACCATGAATGGCTGACGCGGGAGCGCCTGTTGCGGAAGGGGCTCGCCGCCGCTCCCGTCGATCCTGAACTGCATTCCGCCCTCGCCGATCTGCTCGTGGAGACCGGTCGGGTGGAGGAATCGACGGCCGAGCGGGAGCGGGCCTGGGCGCTCGACCCCATCTCGCCGCTGATCAATTCGGGCCTCGCCTATGCCTGGAGCGGCATGGGACGGGATCGCCAGGCGGAGGCCCTGACCGCGGCGACCGTGGCGCGGTTTCCGACCTATGCCGGCTCCTGGCGGGTGTCGATGCGCACCCTGCTCTGGTCGGGCCGGATCGCCGAGGCCCGGGCGCTCGCCGCCGACCTGCCCGCCAAGGGGTCGCGCATGACCCCCGCCGAGATCGCCGACTGGCGGACCCTGAGCGCCAATCTGCCCCTGAAGGGCGCGGCCCTGACGCCGGCCGCCCACGCCGCCCTGGTCCGGCTGGCCTTCGCCCAGCGGAGCATCGTTCAGGTCGACGCCATGTTGCTCCTGGCCCGCCTTGGAGATCTCGACACGACCTTCGCGGCGGCCCATCGGCTGCGCGGGACCACCGACGGCTCGACCGTCGTGCTGTTCAATCCGCCCGCCGAGGCGATGTGGCGGGATCCGCGGGCCATGCGTCTGGCGAATGAGCTGGGACTGGTGGCCTATTGGCGGGCGTCCGGCGTCTGGCCCGATGTCTGCCGTCTGCCGGACCTCAGCTATGACTGCAAGACCGAGGCGGCCAAGGTCGCCGGGGCCAGCTGATCCACGGTCGGTCCGGCAAGGCCGGCGCGCCGCGCCGCCGCTTGGATCCCCGCCTTCGCGGGGATGAGCGGAGGGGGCGTCTGCTACCGCGTGCCGTAGAGCCGGTCGCCGGCGTCGCCGAGGCCCGGCAGGATGTAGCCTCGCGCGTCCAGTTCGCGGTCGATGCCCGCGGTCCAGACCGGCACGTCGGGGTGTTCGGCGGTGAAGCGGGCCAGGCCTTCGGGGGCGGCCAGGATGCAGACGAACTTCAGGTCGGCGGCGCCGGATTCCTTCAGCCGCTCCACCGCCGCGCTGGCCGTGCCGCCGGTGGCGAGCAGGGGGTTCATGACGATGACCGTGCGCTCGGCGAGCGTCTCGGGCGCCTTCAGATAATATTCCACCGCCACCATGGTCGCCGGGTCGCGATAGAGGCCGATATGGGCGACACGGGCGGAGGGGGCGAGGATCAGCATCCCCTCCAGCATGCCTTCCCCGGCCCGCAGGATGGGGGCGAAGACCAGCTTCTTGCCGGCGATCTCGGGACTGCCCATCGATTCCATGGGCGTCACGATCATCTTGTGGGTCAGGGGCAGGTCGCGGGTGACCTCATAGGCGAGCAGGGTCGAGATCTCCCGCGTCAGCTCACGGAAGGTCTTGGTCGAGGTCTCCCGGTCGCGCAGGCGGGTCAGCTTGTGCTGCACCAGGGGATGGTCGACCACGGTCACGTTCTTCATGCGCACTCCTAGAAAACGGCGCCGTCGCTGAGGATGGCCAGGGGCGGGCCGCCGTCGGCGCGGCGCTCGGCGGCGAGCCGGCGGCCGGCGGCCCAGGTGCCGCCCTCCAGCACGCAGGCGAGGGGAAAGGCCTGCGCCGTCACCCCCAGGCGCTCGCGCACCATGGGCGCGATCTCGTCCAGCAGGGCCACGGTCATGGCCCGCCAGCCGACCACCAGGGGATCGGAGACCTCCAGCGGCAGGGCGGCGGCCACGGGATCGACCGCGACCAGCACGCCCCCGTCGAGGAACAGACCGCCATTGCGGTATTCGGCCAGGCCGGTCAGGCCGTCGATGTCGGTCACCGTGATCCCGGCCGCCTCCAGCGGCTCGATCAGGCTGTAGGCCAGCCACTGGCTGAGCTTGTGCAGGGGCACGAGCCCGTCGGTGGAGTCGGGCCGGATGATCGCCGGATGGCGCCAGGTGTCGCCCATCGGCAGGCCCATCACCGTCAGCCGGCCGGACCAGATCGGCCCCAGTCCTTCCAGCAGGGCCTCCAGTATGGCGGTCGCCGGCAATCGTCCGTCCACGGCGCGGCCGGCCAGCAGGTCATAGAGCCCGCCGGGCCGGGGCGCGGATTTCAGGCCGAACAGGTCGGGCCGGGCCAGGGTCTGCTCTCCCAGCCGGCGCAGCAGGGCGGCGCGGCCCTCCAACCCCACCAGGGGATTGACGTCGCTGACCTGGAAGCCGGCGGCCAGGGTGTGGGTCGACAGCTCCGCCAGGGCGTCTGCCTGCAGGGGTTCGACATCGCCGGAGAAGGCCCCGGACTCGAACAGCCGGAAGGAGGCCACGGCCAGGCCCTCGGAGCGGGCCGAGACGCTGTCAGTCGCCGCGTCGTGATAGCGCCAGGCCATGCCGGCGCCCGCGTCCAGCAGCACCGAGGTGATGGCGAGATCGAAGGCGGCCCGGGCCCGCTCGGCCCGGTCTGTCCAGTCGGTGCGGGCGTCCATCTCCGCCCACAGGTCCTGGCCCCTGACCACGAAGTGGCGCCAGCGGGCGTGGAAGGGCACGGCCAGATCGGGATAGCGCCCGCGGATCACGGCGGCGGTCAGGTCGGCCAGGGGTTCGAGCCGCGCGAGCTCGACCCGCCAGTCGGGCAGGGCGCCGGCGAGCGCCAGGCGCAGCATCTCGTGGCCGCGCTCTCGCACGGCGGCGGCGGTCAGCAGGCTTCGGGCGGCTTGCAGGTCAGAAGTCCTTCAGGTCGCGGCCGATGACCTTGCCGAGGTCCGCCGCGGTGGGGGCCGGCGCGGTGGTGAAGTAGCCGGCGGCCTTCTTGGCCTCCATCTCCACATTGGCGTCCTGGGGCACCAGGTCGTCGGGGATCTGCACCCGCTCGCCGATGGTGATGCCGCTGGCGGTGAGCGCGTCGTGCTTCATGTTCGACATGGAGACGAAGCGGTCGATGTGGCTGATCCCCAGCCAGTGCAGCACGTCGGGCATCAGCTGCTGGAAGCGGGCGTCCTGGACGCCGGCCACGCATTCAGTGCGCTCGAAATAGGTGGCCGCCTGGTCGCCGCCGGGCTGACGCTTGCGGGCGTTATAGACCAGGAACTTGGTCACCTCGCCCAGCGCCCGCCCCTCCTTGCGGTTATAGGCGATCAGGCCCACCCCGCCGGCCTGGGCCTGGCGGGCGCATTCCTCGATCCCGTGGGTCAGATAGGGGCGGCAGGTGCAGATGTCCGAGCCGAACACGTCGGAGCCGTTGCACTCGTCATGCACCCGGCAGGTGAGCGGCGCGCGGCCGATCAGGGCCGGGTCGCCCATGATGTAGAGGGTGATGCCGCCGATCGGGGGCAGGAAGACAGAGATGTCCGGCCGGGTGACCAGCTCCGGATACATGCCGCCGGTCTCCTCGAAGAGGGTGCGGCGCAGCTTGGTCTCCGAGACGCCGAAGCGCTCGGCGATGCCCGGCAGCCACCAGACCGGATCCAGCGCCGCCTTGGTGACGGCGATGTCGCCCTCGGCGCGCACCACGGTTCCGTCGACCGGCAGCCGGCCCTTGGCGATCGCCTCCTGGATCTCCGGCAGGGTGATGCGGGCCCGGGTGATGGCGATGGAGGGGCGGATGTCCAGGCCCTCGGCGATCTCGGCGGCGAAGTCCTGGGCGACCCGGTGGCCCCAGGGGTCCAGGCTGACGATCCTGGCGGGATCGCTCCACTGCGGATGCGGGCCGATCTCCACCACCGGCGAGGTGTCGGTCAGGTCCGGGCGGACCAGGGAGCTCATGGCGCCGGACGAGATCGCCAAGGCCCGATAGATCGAATAGGCCCCGCCATGCGCCCCGATGGCGTTGCGGTCGGCGCCGGCGTTGACCGTGGCGATCACCGGTCCGCGCTCCCGCGCGGTGGGGGCGCCCCAGTGCAGGGGGAATCGGCTCGCCGTTCCTGCCCCCGGATGGGAGGTCAGGCGGATGTGGCCCTGGCGGTTGGTGCTCATGCTCGTCCTCGCGGCGCGCGTCGGAAGCGGCCCGAAAATGAAAAGGGCCCCTCACCGTTCCGCCGGCGAGGAGCCCTTGGGCGGAAACTGTGCGCCTAAGCTTCTGAATTGGCAAGAGGACTGCTCGAGCAGGGTAAATGACCGCTTCCCCGGGCCGCCGAGCCAAGGTCTAGTTGGAAAAAACAAGACCACGCCCGGGAACGCTCCATGCCGCTTCGCAAGCTCTTCATCGCCAATCGCGGCGAGATCGCCATCCGCATCGCCCGCGCGGCGGCCGAGCTGGGGATCGCCTCCGTGACCTGCTGGTCGCAGGACGATGCGGGCTCGCCCCACCGCGGGGCCGGCGACGTCGAGGTGGGTCTGCCGGGGACGGGGCCGCGGGCCTATCTCGATATCGACGCCGTGGTGGCCGCGGCCGTCGCCGCCGACTGCGACAGCCTGCATCCGGGCTATGGCTTCCTGTCGGAATCGCCGGCCTTCGCCCGTGCGGTCCAGGCGGCGGGCCTGATCTTCGTGGGGCCTGATCCCGAGACCCTCGACCTGTTCGGCGACAAGGCCCGGGCCCGCGAGCTGGCCGAACAGGAGGGCGTGCCGCTGGCGGCCGCCACCGGCGGCGGGGCGACGCTGGCCGAGGTGCGGGCGTTCCAGGACGCCCTGGGCTCCGAGGTCGACCTGATGCTCAAGGCGGTGGCCGGGGGCGGCGGACGCGGCATGCGTCGCGTCCCGGCCGGCGAGGATCCCGCCACGGCCTTCGATCTCTGCGAGCGGGAGGCCGAGGCGGCCTTCGGCGACGGCCGGCTGTTCGCCGAGCGCTATATCGGCCACGCCCGCCATATCGAGGTGCAGGTGGTCGGCGACGGCGAGGCCGCGGTCACGCTCCATGACCGGGAATGCTCCCTGCAGCGCCGGCACCAGAAGATCATCGAGATCGCGCCGGCGCCCGCCGTACCGGACGAGGTCCGCGCCCGCCTGGCCGCCGCCGCCCTGGCGCTCGCCCATGCCGCCCGGCTGAAGGGCCTGGCGACGGTCGAGTTCCTGCTCGACGCCGACGATCGCGAGACCGTCGCCTTCCTGGAGGTGAACCCCAGGCTGCAGGTCGAGCACACGGTGACGGAGGAAGTGACCGGCCTCGACCTCGTGCAGATTCAGCTGAAGATCGCCGCCGGCGCCACGCTCGCCGAGCTGGGTCTGGCCGACGGCGTCCCTGAGCCGCGCGGCTATGCGGTGCAGCTGCGGGTCAATCTCGAGACCCTGTCCGCCGACGGAACCCTGGGCGGCGGCGGGGGCGGAACCCTGGTCCGCTACGAGCCGCCGTCCGGTCCAGGGGTTCGGGTCGACGGCTATGGCCGGGGCGGTTATGCGACCAGCCCGGCCTTTGATTCCCTCATCGCCAAGCTGATCGTGCACAGCACCTCGGACGATCTGCGGGTCGCCCTGGCCAAGGCGGCGCGGGCGGCGGCCGAGTTCGTGATCACCGGGGCGGACACCAGCCTGCCGCTGCTGCGCGCCCTGCTGGAGCGGCCGGAGGTGGCCGACAGCCAGGCCTCGACCGGGTTCATCGAGGCCAATCTGGGCCTGCTGGCCGCGCGGGCCGCGGAGCTGACGCCGGCGGAGGACGCCGAGACGTCGCGCCCCGTCGTCCCGGTGTTCGAGGCCGGGCCCGCGGGCACGGTCGCCACCCCGGCTCCCCTGCGCGGCACCCTGGTCGCCCTGGAGGCCGCCGAGGGCGAGACGGTCCGCGCCGGCCAGGCCATCGCCGTGCTGGAAGCCATGAAGATGCAGCACGTGGTCACGGCGGCCGCCGGCGGGGTGGTGCGCCGCCTGCCGCTGGCGATCGGGGCGGTGGTGGAGACCGGCGCGCCCCTGGCCTTCATCGCCCCCTCCGACGCCGGCGAACTGGCCGAGGCGGCCGAGGACATCGATCTCGACCTGATCCGGCCGGACCTGGAGGAGGTGCGCAACCGCTACGCCCTGACCCTCGACGAGAACCGCCCCGACGCCGTCGCGCGGCGGCGGCGGACCGGCCAGCGGACGGCGCGGGAGAACCTCGACGACCTGTTCGATCCCGGAAGCTTCAACGAATACGGGGCGCTGGCCATCGCCGCCCAGAAGCGCCGGCGCTCGGTCGAGGACCTGCAGATCAACACCCCGGCCGACGGCATCATCACCGGGGTCGGCGAGGTGAACGGCGGGCTGTTCGATGAGGACAAGGCCCGCTGTGTGGGCCTGGCCTATGACTTCACGGTGCTGGCCGGGACCCAGGGCCACTTCAATCACAAGAAGACCGACCGGATCCTGGAGTTCGCCGAGCATTGGAAGGCGCCGGTGATCTGGTTCACCGAGGGGGGCGGCGGGCGGCCGGGGGATGTCGATGTCGGCGGGCTCTCGGCCTCGTCGCTGGACACCACCAGCTTCACGACCTTTGCGCGGCTGTCGGGGACCGCGCCGCGGATCGCCATCAATTCCGGCCGCTGCTTCGCCGGCAATGCCGTGTTCTTCGGCTGCGCCGACGTGACCATCGCCACCCGCTATTCCAATATCGGCCTGGGCGGTCCGGCCATGATCGAGGGCGGCGGGCTGGGGGTCTTCACCCCGGACGAGATCGGCCCTTCCGAGGTCCAGTGGGAGAACGGCGCGCTGGACCTGCTGGTCGAGGACGAGGCGGCGGCGGTGGTGGCCGCCAAGCATGTGCTGTCGATCTTCCAGGGTTCGGTGAAGGACTGGACCTGCGCCGACCAGCGGACCCTGCGCCACCTGATCCCCGAGAACCGGGTCCGGGTCTATGACGCGCGCCGGGTGATCGAGACCCTGGCCGACACCGGCTCGTGGATCGAGCTGCGCGGCGGCTATGGGGTCGGCCTGATCACCGGCTTCCTGCGGATCGAGGGCCGGCCCATGGGCCTGATCGCCAATGATCCGCGCCATCTGGGCGGGGCGATCGACTCACCCGGCGCGGAGAAGGGCGGACGGTTCCTGCAGCTGTGCGACGCCTTCGGCATTCCGGTGGTTTCGCTGTGCGACACGCCCGGCTTCATGGTCGGGCCGGACTCGGAGAAGACCGCGGCGATCCGCCGGGGTTCGCGGCTGTTCGTGACCGCGGCCGGGCTTTCGGTCCCACTGTTCGCGGTGGTGCTGAGGAAGGGCTACGGCCTTGGCGCTCAGGCCATGACCGGCGGCGACTTCTCGGCCTCGGCCTTCACCATCGCTTGGCCGACCGCCGAGTTCGGACCCATGGGTCTGGAGGGGGCGGTGCGGCTCGGCTACCGCAAGGAGCTGGAGGCGGAGGCCGATCCGGCGGCGCGCGAGGCCCTGTTCCAGAAGCTGGTCGGGCGCATGTACGAGACCGGCAAGGCGATCAGCGTCGCGCAGGTCAATGAGATCGATGCGGTGATCGATCCGGCCGAGACCCGCGCCTGGCTGATGCGGGGCTTGAAAAGCTGTCCGCCGCCCGTGCCCGGACGGCGGAGCTTTGTGGACGTGTGGTGAGGAACCCCCTCGCCCCGCTCCGCGGGGAGAGGAGAAGAGGGTCAGAGCTCGATCATGTCGAAGTCGGCCTTGGGCGTGCCGCAGAGCGGGCAGATCCAGGTGTCGGGAATGTCCGACCAGCGGGTGCCGGGCGCGAGGCCCTCGCCCGGATCGCCGGCTTCTTCGTCATAGATGTAGCCGCAGGTGCGGCACTGCCAGGTCTTGTAGGGCGCGTCTGACATGACCCGCCTCAGTGCAGCTTGAAGCGGATCGGCACGGACTTGGGTCCGCAGACGAAGCTGGCGGCCATGCGCTTGGGCGTGCCGTTCATCTCGACGCTGGCGACGCGCTTGAAGAACTCTTCCCAGAGGATGCGCATCTCCATCCGCGCCAGGTGCTGGCCCAGGCAGACGTGGGCGCCGTAGCCGAAGGCCACGTGCTTGTTGGGCGTGCGGTCGACCCGGAACTCGAAGGGCTTGTCGAACACCGCCTCGTCGCGGTTTCCGGACGGATAGGACAGGAACAGCCAGTCGCCCTTGGCGATCTTCTTGCCGGCCAGTTCGGCGTCGTCGGTGGCGGTGCGCATGAAGTGCTTCACCGGCGTGGCCCAGCGGATGGATTCCTCGATCAGGCCGGGGATCAGGCTCTGGTCGGCGGCGACCTTCTTGAACTGGTCGGGGTTCTCGGCCATGGCCCACAGGGCCGCGGCGGTGGTCGAAGAGGTTGTGTCATGGCCGGCGGTCGCGGCGATGATGTAGTAGCTCATGGCCTCCAGGTGGCCGAGGGGCTGGCCGTTGATCTGGCCGTTGGCGATGACGCTGGCCAGGTCCTGGCGCGGATTGGCCCGGCGATCCTCGGTCATGGCGTTGAAGTACATCATGAAGTCCATGACCACGGACTGGATGGTGTCGACGCCGGCGTCGGTGTCCTGGATATCGGAGCCGGTGCGGTTCAGGTCCGGGTCGGCGCTGCCGAACAGCTCCTGGGTCAGCTTCAGCATGCGCGGTTCGTCGGACTCCGGCACGCCGATCACTTCCATGATCACGTGCAGCGGATAGAGGAAGGCCACGTCACGGGCGAAGTCGCATTCCTCGCCCTTCTCGATCATGCGGTCGATGAAGCCCTTGGCGATCTCGCGGATCCGGGTCTCCAGCACGCGCAGGTTCTGCGGCACGAAGGAGCCCTGGGTCAGGCGCCGGTAGGCCATGTGGTCGGGGTTGTCCATCTGGACCAGGGAGCGGACCAGGTGGGGCGAGCCGCCCATCATTTCCCGGACCTTCTTGTCGGCGTCGATGGTGGTGAGCACGGTCGAGCGGTCGCCGTTGTGGAACAGCTCGTTCTGGCGCTCGACCTCAAGGATGTCGGCGTGGCGGGTCACGACCCAGAAGGGGTCGAAGCCCTCGGGCTGGGCGACGTCGAGGGGCTGCTCCTTGCGCAGTTGCGCGAAGGCCTGGTCGACCCGGTCGCCATCGGCATAGGCGCGAGGGTCCACGATCGTGTTGGCGATATCGGACGAAATGGTCATGGGGCGGTTCCTGGCGTGCTTCCCTGGTGTGTCGATGCGTCTGCGCGGCGTCCACTTGCTAGTTGTCCAACAAGTAAATAGACTTTGCAACATGTCCGTTACGGAAGCGCCCACGAAAACCCGACGCAGCCAGGCCGAGCGCCGGGACGAGTCCGAGCGCCGGCTGCTGGCGGCGGCGGCCGAACTGGTGGTCGAGCGCGGCATGGGGGCGGCGACCTTCGAGAACATCGGCGCGCGGGCGGGCTACAGCCGCGGCCTGGTGACCCAGAGGTTTGGGTCCAAGCAGGGGCTGATCGAGGCGATGATCGCCCAGCTGCAGGGCCGCCTGGGCGCCCTGTTGCTGGACCGCCAGATCGAGACCCTGCCGGGGCTGGAGGCGGTTTTGACCTATGTCGAGGTGTTCCTCTCGGCGCTGGATCGCGACGGAGAGCTGAGGGCCTATTTCGTGCTGCTGGCCTCGGCCGTGGCCGATGTGTCGGAGCTGCGCGCGCCTTTCGCCGAGGCGCACAAGGGGGTGGAGCAGGCCCTGGAGGCCCTGTTCCTCAAGGGCCAGGCGGAGGGCTCGATCCGCGCCGGCATAGACGCCGATGCGGCGGCCCTGATGACCGGGGCCCTGCTGTTCGGCCTGTCCATGCAGCTGCTGCTGGATCCGCGGATGGACCTGACGCCGATCCGCGAGACGAGCCTGGCGACGCTGCGGCTGAGCTTCGCGGCTTAGTTCGCGGCGGCGTAGGCGTCGATCTGGGCGATGCGCGCGGCCTTGTCCGCATCGTCGAGGAACGACCCCGCAAAGCTGTTCTTGGCGAGCGTCACGAGCTCGGCGCGGGTGAGGCCGACGGCTTCGGCGGTGCGCAGATAGTTGTCCAGCAGGTAGCCGCCGAAATAGGCCGGGTCGTCGGAATTGACCGTGGCCTTGAGGCCCAGGTCCAGCATGCGCTTCAAGGGGTGGGCGGCGAGGTCGTCGACCACGCAGAGCTTGAGATTGGAGAGCGGGCAGACGGTCAGGGTCATGCCCTCGGCGACGAGGCGCTCGGTCAGGCGGGCGTCCTCCAGGGAGCGGTTGCCGTGGTCGATGCGGTCGACCTTCAGCAGGTCCAGGGCCTCCCAGACATAGGCGGGCGGGCCTTCCTCGCCGGCGTGGGCGACCAGCTTCAGGCCGGCGGCGCGGGAGGCCTCGAACACCCGGGCGAATTTGGAGGGCGGATGGCCGACTTCGGAGGAATCCAGGCCGACGCCGGCGATGCGGTCGAGCCAGGGCTCGGCGGCCTTTAAGGTGGCGAAGGCGGCGTCCTCATCCAGGTGGCGCAGGTAGCAGAGGATCAGCTTGGAGGTGACGCCCAGCTCCCGCTCGGCCTGAGCCATGCCGGCCAGCAGGCCGTTGATGGCGACGGAGAAGGGCAGGCCGCGGTCGGTGTGGGTCTGGGGGTCGAAGAACATCTCCGCATGGACCCCGCCGTCGGCGGCGAGTCGGCGGAAATAGGCCATGGCCAGGTCCTGGAAATCCGCCTCCGTCTGCAGGACCTGGGCGCCCTGGTAGTAGATGTCGAGGAAGTCCTGAAGGTTGGAGAAGGCGTAGGCGGCGCGAACCGCCTCCACCGACTTGAACGGCAGGTCGATGCGGTTGCGCGCGGCCAGGGCGAACATCAGCTCCGGCTCCAGGCTGCCCTCGATGTGCATGTGCAGCTCGGCCTTGGGCAGGCCGCGGACGAAGTCGGCGAGGGACATGGGGCGCTCCTGATCCAGCTCGTCAGGCTTTAGCCCAGCCTTGGCCCTGCGTCAGGACCCAAACTCCTTCTCCCCTTGCGGGAGAAGGTGGCCTCCGAAGGAGGTCGGATGAGGGGTTGAAAGGCGGATGTGATCGGGCGGCAAGGGGCTGTTGCGATCGAAGTGCGACCCCTCATCCGTCGGCTGCGCCGACACCTTCTCCCGCAAGGGGAGAAGGATTCTGAGGCGAGCACTCTAGAGCCTAGGGGACGAACAGCCAGAAGGCGCCGAACAGGACGGCGAGGCTGGCGGCCGTCAGGATCAGGCTGGTGCGCAGGCGGAAGCGCAGGGAGAAGAACAGCACATAGCCGATCAGGGAGAGCGCCAGGACCAGGATCGCCGAGGCGTCGATGATCGCCTTCCAGACCGCGCCGGTGTTCTTGCCGCGGTGCAGTTCGTTGATCGTGGTGACCAGGTCGGCGCGCGCCAGGCTGACCTCGGCCCGGCCGGACTTCAGATCGACCAGGATGTCGGTTGAGCCGGTCACGCCCTCGAGCCGGATCTGGGCCTCGTCGTCCAGCAATTCGCCGGACTGGTAAGCGCCGCGCAGCTTGATCTTGGCGGCCAGGGCGGCGGTGAGCGCCTTCGCCGGGTCGGGCGCGGCCTTGGCGGCGGCGAGCTCGGCGGGGGTGAGCGTCACGGTCCGCTCCACGGGGCGCGGGTCAGGCTTGGTCGGGACCCATTCGGGATGGTTCAGGATCAGGCCGGTGCCGGCGAAGAAGATCAGGGCCAGGAAGGCGAAGGCCGAGAGATAGCCGTGCCAGAGGCGCGACTGGCGATAGATCTCGACCTTGAGGCTCGCGCGCGGCCGCTTGGCGTCGGCCTTCATTTCGTCTTCCCGTAGCGCACGGCGACAGCGCCCAGCTCGTCCTTGGCGGGCGCCTTGGTCTCAACCGGCCTGGCGCCCAGATCGACCTCGAAGGTCTCATAGGTGTGGCCGCCGTGCTCGCGGGTCGCCTCGACGTGGACGATGTAGCGGCCCTGGGGGACGCGGGCGCCCTTGTCGTCGGTCCCGTCCCAGCCGACCGCATAGTGGCCGGGCGCGCGGGTGGGCTTGGCCATGGCGTCGAGCAGGCCGGGCTGTTTGCGGCCATAGCGCCGCCACCAGACATAATTGTCCTCGTGATACTCGCCCTTGGCGCCGAGGATCAGCAGGGTCTTGACCGGGGCCTTGTCGGCGTCGGTCACCCAGACCACCAGATAGGGCTTCTTGTAGTTCGACACGGCCACCTTGGGCAGGTCGAAGCCGACCTCCAGCTGGAAGCCGGCGGGCAGGGGCGGGGAGGTCTGGCAGGTGATCGCCGACCAGCCCTCGGTCTGATGGACGGTTCCGTCGGCGGCCAGGATCAGGGCCTCGGCGCTCGGCGTGCGGGCGGCGAGCCTCAGGCCGTCGGCGGGGGGCAGGACCGCGAGCGCGGTGGCCAGAGCGTCGGCGTCGACGGCGCGGGGGGCGACCACGGCGGCCTGGGCGCGGGGGGCGGGCTGGCCGGTGGCCGGGTTCAGGAGATGGGAGATCGCCTCGCCCGCGACATGGCGGTCGCGAAGGCCGGGGCCGCTGACGGCCAGGGCCTGGCCGCGCAGATTGAGCGTCGCATAGGGGGCGGCGTTGTCCTGCAGGCGGGCCGGATCTGAGACCCCCACCCGCCAGGCGCGGTCGCCGGCGCAGACCAGGTCGCCGCCGATGTCGATCATCAGGCCCTGGGCGCAGGGCGCCGCGCGCCGGGCGGCGGCGAGGGCGGCGTCGAGGATATAGCCCTTGGCCAGGCCGTCGGGGGCGAAGCGCACGCCGTCAGGGCGGCTCACCGAGCGGCGGGCGGGGTCGAGGGTCACCGGAGCGGACGCGGCCTGCGCCCTGTCGCACAGGGCCCAGGCGTCGAGGCGTCGGTCGGCTGAGGACCAGGCGGCCTCGACGAGACCGAGGCGGGCGGAGAAGGCGCCGTCCGAGCGGACCCGCCAAGTCTCGCAGGCGCCGATCACCGCGAACAGGTCGGCCGAGACCTGGCGTTCGGAGGTCAGGTTCAGGGCGGCGAGTTCGCTGTCGTCTCGCCAGCCGGACAGCACTTGGTCCAGGCGCGCGATCTCGGCCTGGGCGGCGGCGAAGGCGAACTGGGCCTCGGCGGCGCTGGACCCCGTCACCGCCATGTCGAGCGAGGTTCCCAGCACGTGGTCGGCGTGGAACCGGAAGGTCTCGGGCTCGGCCGGCGGCTGGGCGGCGACGGCGGACGCGGACATCAGGGCGGAGAGCAGGACGGGCGACGGCATGGAGGGTCCGGAACTGAAAGCGGGCGGCTCTTGCTAATGAGAATAGGTCGCATTAGCAAGGCGGTCTGTTCTCACGGAGTGCGCAGATGCGGTGTCTGATCGGTTTCGCGGCGGGCCTGACGGTCCTGGCATTGGGGTCCGCGGCCAGCGCCGGGCACATGCCCTATCTGGCGCCGCTGACCTTCGCGCCGCACCGGGACATGGTGACGGTGCAGGCGGCCATGTCGGAGGAGGCGCACATGTTCGTGCCCGACTTCCCGATCCGCGGCGCGGGCGACTTCACGGTCACGGGCCCGGACGGCGCAGCGGTCAAGATCGCCGCGGTCACGGTGCTGAAGGAGATGGCGGTGCTGGAGGCGCCGCTGCCGACCGAGGGGACCTGGCGGATCTCCACCGGGGAGCGGGCGGGCCGCAGCGCCAAATGGGCCAAGATCGACGGGGTCTGGCGGATGGTGCGCGGGCCGGGCGGTCCGCCGCGTCCGGCCCCGCCGCCGGGGGAAGCCCCGCGCGCGGACGGCCCGATCGACGAGGCCGCCGTGCCGCCGAGCGCCGAGACCCTGACCTCGGTCGGGACCCTGCGCGCCGACCTCTATGTCACCCGCGGCGCGCCCAAGGCCTTTCCCAAGCCGGTGGGCCAGGGGCTTGAGATCGCGCCCCTCAGCCACCCCAACGACCTCTATGCCGGCGACGCCTTCCGGTTCCAGGTGCTGAACGACGGCCAGCCGGTGGTGGGCGCCCAGCTTTCCATTGTGCGGGCGGGCGACGCCTATGCTGCGCAGCATTTCACCTGGTCCGGCGTGACGAAGGGCGGGGCCGGAGAGGCGGTGAGCTTTGACCAGCCGGGGGTCTATGTGATCCAGGCCCAGTATCCGCCGCGGGTCGAGGGCGCGGCGCCGACGGCGAAATCCATGACCACGACGCTCACCTTCGAGGTCTCGCGCTGAACAGGCCGGCTTGACGCGCGGCCCCGCGACCCTGGCTAATGGCGTCCATTCAAACGCGCGTTTGGGAGGACGCCCCGCCATGAAGATCAAGACCCGCATCACCGAACTCCTGGGCGTGGACTATCCGATCATCCAGGCGCCGATGGGCTGGATCGCCCGCTCGGCGCTCGCCTCCGCCGTCTCGAACGCCGGCGGGCTGGGGATCATCGAGACCTCGTCCGGCGACCTGCCCGCCGTGCGCGAGGAGGTGAAGAAGATGCGGCAGCTGACCGACAAGCCGTTCGGGGTGAACATCGCCCAGGCCTATGTCCGCGACGCCGACATCGTCTCCTTCGTGGTCGACCAGGGGGTGAAGTTCGTCACCACCTCGGCCGGCGATCCCAACCGCTATTGCAGCGCGCTGAAGGAGGCCGGCCTGACGGTCTTCCACGTCGTGCCGTCCCTGGCGGCGGCGGCCAAGGCGATCGAGGCCGGGGTCGACGGGCTGGTGGTCGAGGGCGCGGAGGGCGGCGGGTTCAAGAATGCCCGCGACGTCTCGTCCATGGTGCTGCTGCCCCTGGTCTGCTCGACCTTCAACGTGCCGATCATCGCGGCGGGCGGCATGGTCGATGGGCGCAGCATGGCGGCGGCCTTCGCGCTCGGGGCCGAGGGGATCCAGATGGGCACCCGCATGGTCTCGGCCGCCGAGAGCCCGGTGCACCAGAACTGGAAGGACGCCATCGTCGCGGCCAAGGAGACCGACACGGTGTTCCTGAACCGCTTCGGCCCCGGCCCCGCCTGCCGGGCCCTGCGCACCGAGAAGACCAGCCGGCTGGAGCGGGAGCCCGGCGAGAACGGCGTCGCCCCGGAGTTCCGGAATTCCCAGGCGCTCTATTTCGGCGGCGATATGGAGGCCTCGATCGCCCTGTCGGGCCAGGTCGCCGGCCGCATCGACTCCGTCAAGCCGGTCGCCCAGATCATCTCCGAGATCGTGGCGGAGTTCGACGAGGTGATGGCCCAGATGGCGGCGAAATACGCCCGCGCGCCGGCCTGATCAGGGGGCGGCCCGGCGGGCGGGATTGAGCCCGCCGCCGACATAGCCCAGGGCGGCGGCCTCGCGCACGGCCTGGGCGCGGCCGACCACCTGCAGCTTCTGGGCGGCGTTCTTCAGGTGAAAGCGCACGGTCGGGGCCGAGATGCCGATCAGTTCGGCGATCACGGCGTCGGTCTTGCCGGCGGCGGCCCATTTCAGACACTGGATCTCGCGCCGGGTCAGGCGCGCCGTGCCCTCGGCCATGGCCGGCAGGGCGCCGCGGGCCTCGTGATAGGCGGCCATCAGCTTGAGCACCAGGATGTGGGCCCGCGCGCCTTCCCGCGCGAAGATCCCGGCGACATCGACGGTGGGGTCCGGGGTGGCCCAGACCACGGCGCCGATCAGACCGCCCGGCAGATGGGCCGCCGCGATCAGCGCCCCGGCCACGCCATGATCGCGGGCCGTCTGCTCGACCGGAATGGCCTCCAGCCGCGGCGCCGGCCGCCAGGTCGCGAACCGCCCGGCGGCGAAATAGAAGGGCTCGGCCATGTAGCGGGCGGCGAGCACGAAGGGCGAGCGCAGGGCGAAACCGCGGTCGCGCCAATAGGCCATGTCCGGATCGATCCAGCGGAACAGGGTCTCGGCGAGCGGACGGCCGTCGGCGCCCAGCATCGGGTCGGGACTGGAGATGTCGGCGCTGACCGCGATGAAGGGCAGGCCCACCTCGCGCCCGAAGGCGGCGACGTCGCGGGCCAGAGCGTCGGCCTGGGCCAGACCCATCGATCTTGCGTCAGTCGGCAGCATGTTTCGCTCTCTGAACACGGCCCGGTTGCTGGCCTATCACTCCCGATAGCTTGATCCCGCGGGCCATAGTGGCGATGCCTAGACCTGAACGCGGCGTCGGGAAACGGCGCCGCTGGGGAAGCGCGCCATGAATCTCGATCTTTCACCGCAGGACCTGGCGTTTCGCGACGAGGTGCGAACCTTTCTCGACGAGGCCCTGACGCCGGAGCTGCGCCAGGCCGGCCGTCGGGCGACCAGCGTGTTCATGGACAAGGCCTACAGCCTCGCCTGGCAGAAGATCCTGCACCAGAAGGGCTGGGTCGCCCCTGCCTGGCCGGTGCAATATGGCGGGCCCGGCTGGAACGAGATGCAGCGCCACATCTTCGCGGCCGAATGCGCGCGGGCTGGCGCGCCGAGCCTGGCGCCCATGGGGCTGAAGATGGTCGGGCCGGTGATCATGGGCTACGGCACCGACGAACAGAAAGCCTACTACCTGCCGCGCATGCTGGCCGGCGAGGACTACTGGTGCCAGGGCTATTCCGAGCCGGGCGCGGGGTCGGACCTGGCGGCCCTGCAGCTGCGCGCGCGGCTGGACGGCGACCATTATGTGCTCGACGGGTCGAAAATCTGGACGACCCACGCCCACTGGGCCAACCGCATGTTCTGCCTGGTCCGCACCCAGACGGAGGGCAAGCCCCAGGCGGGGATCACCTTCCTGCTGCTGGAGATGGACACGCCCGGGATCAGCGTAAAGCCGATTATCACCCTGGCCGGCGAGCATGAGGTGAACCAGGTGTTCTTCGACAATGTCCGCGTGCCGGTCTCGAGCCGGATCGGGGCGGAGAACGCCGGCTGGACGGTGGCCAAGTACCTCCTGGAATTCGAGCGTGGCGGCGGCTCGGCGGCGGGGCTGAAGGTCTCGTTCGAACGGCTCAAGGCCCTGGCGCGAGAGGAGGCCGGCGACGGCGGCGGGCCGCTGATCAACGATCCGGCCTTCCGGGCCAAGCTGGCGGCGGCCGGGGTGGCGCTCGACGCCATCGAGATGACCGAGCACCGGGTGCTGGCGGCGCTGGCCTCGGGCAACAATCCGGGGCCGGCCTCGTCCATGCTGAAGACGCAAGGCACCGAGGCCATGCAGCGGCTGGACGAGATCGCCATCGAGGGCCTGGCCCACTATGCCGGGGTCGAGCAGCTGGAGGCCCGCGCGCCGGGCTCGAACCTGCCGTTCGTCGGGCCGGAGCACGGCCTGACCAGCATGGCGCGCTACATGAACAACCGCGCGGCCTCGATCTATGGCGGCTCCAATGAGATCCAGCGAGACATCATGGCCCGGCTGGTGCTGGGGCTCTGAGCCGCTGCCGTAGCGGGACCTGTCGCGCCAAGAGCACAGGGGCGCGGGTTTCGCTGCGGACCTATCAGCTTCGATAGCTTGTTCCAGGCCCCCGGTTTGGGGAGCTTCCCCCCGACAGACCACGGACGCCCACGCGAGGCGGCCGGGCTTGATTGGGGAGATACAGATGATCCAGACCCGCACCCTCCGCGCCATGCTGGCGCTTGGCGCCTCCGCCGGGGCGCTGTTGAGCGTCGCGCCGGCCTACGCCGCCGCCGCCGCGGAGACCGACCAGGCCACCACGGTCGACGCCATCGTCGTCACCGCCCAGCGCCGCGAAGAGACCGCCAACAGCGTCGGCATGGCCATCCAGGCCTTCCGCGGCGACCAGCTGGAAAAGCTGCACGTCACCAATGTGAAGGACCTGGCCAGCGTGGTGCCGAGCTTCTCGGTGTCGCAGAGCTATCAGGGGGTGCCGACCTACACCCTGCGCGGAATCGGCTTCAACACGATCAACATGTCGGCGACCTCGACGGTCGGCACCTATGTCGACGAAGTCGCCTACGCCTATCCGATGATGAACACCGGCCCGGTCATGGACCTGGCGCGGGTGGAAGTGCTGAAGGGCCCGCAGGGCACGCTCTATGGCCGCAACACGACGGCCGGCCTGATCGACTTCGTCACCAACAAGCCGACCGACACCTTCCAGGCGCAGATCTCCGCCGAGGTGGGCAACTACAAGACCCACAATATCGAGGGCATGATCTCCGGCCCGCTGGGTGACAAGGTCCAGGGCCGCCTGGCCTTCCGCACCGACGACAGCGACGAGGGTTGGCAGAAGTCCAACACCCGCGGCGAGAAGCTGGGCGAGGTCCATCGCTATGGCGTGCGCGGGGCCCTGGCCTTCGAGCCCACCGACGCCCTGAAGGTCGACCTGAGCTACACTTGGTGGAAGAACCAGTCCGACACGGTGGCGGCCCAGGGCATCGGCTTCACCCCGGCGACGGACCCCGCGAACGGCGGGACCACCAGTCTGTTCAATGCGCCGGGCCTGGCCACCTATATCTCGACCCACGTGCCGACCTCGGCCGACCAGGCCGACTGGGCGCCCTACAGCCAGCGCGCCACGGACGTGGGCACGGGCCTGGGCATCGGCGGGCCCCTGCGCGAAAACAACACCTTCAACGCGGTGAAGCTGCGGGTCGGCTATGACCTGAGCGACGATGTGAAGATCGTCTCGCTGACCAGCTACAACAAGCTGAAGCGCGATGCGGTGTTCGACTGGTCGCGCGCCCTACGAGATCCTGGTCCAGCACGCCGAAGGCGACATCGAATCCATCGCCGAGGAGCTGCACGCCGAGGGCCACACCGACAAGGCCAACTGGCTGGTCGGCGCCTATTACGGCAAGGACACCATCCTCGACTCCAACCGCACCCTGCTCGGCCAGAACGCCAATGTGCCGTTCATCCGCTACTACACCCTGACCCTGCTGGGCACGCCGTTCAATTCCGGCGGCTACACCCCGCTGCAGGCCAGCCAGGCGTTCCGCACCTATCGCGACGTCGGCAACATCAAGACCACCACCCAGAGCGTCTTCGCCAATGGCGACTACAAGCTGACCGACGTCCTGAAGCTGACCGCGGGCATCCGCTACACCCAGGACAAGCAGGACTTCGCCGGCTGCAGCCGCGACTTCAACGGCAACATGCTGCCCAACGTCAATGTCACCAACCGCGCCCTGTTCTTCGCGGCCAACGGGCTGGTGGCGCCGATCACCCAGGGCCAGTGCAACACCTTCAACCCCACGACCCACAGCTTCGGCATCGTCACCTCCAAGCTGGACGAGGACAATGTGGCCTGGCGGGTGTCGCTGGACTGGACGCCGGCCGACAATGTGCTGCTCTACGGGGCGGTGTCGCGCGGCGCCAAGGCCGGGGCCACGCCGATCAATGCGGCCAATATCTCGACCCAGGACGCGCCGGCCCGCCAGGAACTGCTGCTGGCCTATGAGACCGGGATCAAGGCGGCGCTGTTCGAGCGCCGGGTGCAGGCCAACCTCTCGGCCTTCTATTACGACTACAAGGACAAGCAGCTCAGCGTCTATTTCGCCGACCCGATCTATACGGCGCTGGCCCGCCTCGCCAATGTGCCGAAGTCCGAGGCCTACGGCTTCGACGGCGACGTCACCTGGCGCGTCACCCCGTCGCTCACCCTGATGGGGTCGGGCACCTGGCTGCACACCGAGGTGAAGGGCTATGTCGGGATCAATGCGGCCGGCAAGACCACCAGCTTCGACGGCAAGCCGTTCCTGTACAGCCCGACCTTCCAGGGCAGCCTGACGGCGCTGTACAACCACGACCTGACGGACAAGCTGGGCCTGCAGGTGGCGATCAACGGCCACCATCAGACCAAGTCGCACGCCGACCTGGACGGCAATCCGCTGTTCGGCATCCCGGACTACAGCACCCTGAACGCCAGCATCGGCATCCATTCGCTCGACGACAAGTGGGAGGCCGCGCTCTGGGGCCGCAACCTGACCGACGAGTACTATTGGACCGCCGTCAGCTCGAACGCGAACGTCGTGGTCCGCTTCCCCGGCCAGACCCGCACCTTCGGGGCGTCGTTCACGGTGAAGTACTAGATCGGATTGGACTGACCCCGCCGGGCTTTCTTCCCACCGGCGGGAAAGCCCAATGCACGGGGAGGGGCGGCGTCCGGGCGACCGGGCGCCGTTCTGTTTTTTCAGGCCGCGACCGAGCGGGGCTCTTCGGCGGCGTAGCTTTCCTCGTCCCAGAGATTGTCCCATTCGGCCCAGCGGGCGGCGGCGTCGCGGACGCGGGCGTCGTCGCGGACCGAGACCACCTCGCCCTGGCTCTCGTCCCAGACCACGGTCAGGTCGGAGAGGCGATGATCGGCGGCGGAGAGCCGGCCCTGGGCGATCAGGCTCTCGACCATCTCGGCGCTGAGGCGCAGCTTCATGCGGCCGCCGGCCATGCGGGTGCAGAGATCGGCGTGGGTGATGACCTTGGAGATCATGCCGGCGTCGGCGGCGACCTGGGGCCGGCGCGCGTCGAACAGGAACAGCGGTTCCGGGCGGATCGAGCGGGCGGGGCGGAGGTGAGCGACGTTGGGCATGAGCAGCTCCTTTCGTTTCGGCGAGGATCACCCTAGGGGCGTGATGCGTCAGAAACGGTCGTAGGTTTTTGCTATGTTCTCGTTTTTCGGGGTCCGGGACAGCGAACCGACTCGGCTTAACAACGGACGTCGACTCGCGAGGTTGCCTCCATGCGTCTGCTCGCCCTCTGCGGCAGCCTCCGGGCTGTCTCCTCCAACGGCTCGGCCCTGCAGGCCGCGGCGCGGCTGGCGCCGGCCGGCGTGGAGGTCGTGATCTATGACGGCCTGGCCGGCCTGCCGCACTTCAATCCGGACCTCGACACCGAGACGCCGCCCGAGGCGGTCCTGGCCCTGCGCCGCGTGATCGGGGCGAGCGAGGGCCTGATGATCTGTTCGCCGGAATATGCGCACGGGGTTCCGGGGGCCCTGAAGAACGGGCTGGACTGGCTGGTCTCCAGCCTGGAGTTCGCCGACACGCCGACGATCCTGATCAACACCTCGCCGGGCTCGGTGCATGCGCCGGCCCAGCTGAAGGAGATCCTGGCCACCATGTCGGCCCGGCTGGTGGAGGAGGCTTTCGTTATCCTGAACCTGCGCGGGCGCAGCCTGGACGCGGGGGGGATTGTCGCCGATCCGGACCTGTCGGCCGCCCTGGCGGACGGGCTGGCGCGCTTCGTCGCGGCGATCACCGCTCAGCCCCGCGCCCGCTGGTAGCCGCGCGCGCGGATCGGTAGGGTCGGGGCCTCGAAGGGGAGATCGGCGCTTGCGGCACGAGAAGGCGACACGGCTGCTGGAGCTGGCCCGCCTGCTGGCCTCGTCCGCCGAGGGCCTGACCCTGGACGAGATGGCCCAGGCCATGGGGGTCGGGCGGCGCACGGCCGAGCGCATGCGCGACGCGGTGCGCGAGGCCTTTCCGCAGATGGAGGAGGTGGACGATCCGCCGACCCGCCGGTTCCGCATTCCGGCCGGCCTCGACGGCATCTTCCAGGCCCCCACCGCCGATGAGTTCGCCGCCCTGCGCGCGGCGGCGGAGAACTTCAAGACCCTGGGCGCCACCACCCGGGCGGCGGCCCTGACCAGCCTGGAGCAGAAGGTGCTGTCGGCGGTGCGGGCGGGCGTGCGGCGCAAGCTGGCGCCGGACATGGAGGCCCTGCTGGAGGCCGAGATCATGTCGTTCCAGGCGGGGCCCAGGCCCTTCGAGGACCAGACCGTGCTGGGCCCGGTGCGCGAGGCGATCATGTCGCTGCGCAGGCTGAAGTTCAAATATGAGGGGGGCTCGACGCCGGGGCGCGAGCGGGAGGTCACCCCCTTCGGCCTGCTGTTCGGCCGCGCCAATTATCTGGTGGGGGCGGAGGGCGGCGGCGCGGAGCCGCGCACCTGGCGGCTAGACCGCATCCGCGACATCAAGGTCAGTCCGACGCCGGGAACCCGGCCGGAGGGCTTCACCTTGCAGGCCTTCGTCACCCGCAGCTTCGGCATCTATCAGGACGCGGTGGAGGAGGTGCGGTTGCGCATCCTGCCCCACGGGGCGGAGGAGGCGCTGGGCTGGCGCTTCCACCCGACCCAGACGCTGGAGCGCCAGGCCGACGGATCGGTGCTGGCCACCTTCCAGGCCGGCGGCATGCGCGAGCTCGCCTGGCACCTGTTCACCTGGGGCGACAAGGTCGAGATTCTGGCGCCTGAGCGGCTGAAGGCGATGATGCGTGAGGAGCTGGCCGTGGCGGTGAAAGCGCATGGGCCATTGCCTTCCCCCTAGATCGGGCGGCCCTTGTCGACGTCTCCCCTTCTCCCCTTGCGGGAGAAGGTGTCAGCGAAGCTGACGGATGAGGGGTTTCTTAGACTTCGCCGGATGGAGGCTGGCAGACGTCAGCTGAAAGGGGAGCAAGACCCCTCATCCGTCGTCCATCCGGACGACACCTTCTCCCGCAAGGGGAGAAGGATCGCTCAAATAGCCCCCCGCCTTGCGGGGGAGGATCAGACCCGCTTCGCCCGGTTCGAACTCCACAGATAAAGCCCGATCGGCGTGGCCAGGAAGGCGGCGGCGGCGATCCAGGCGGCCTTGTCCTGGAAGGCGTCGCCGACCAGGGCCAGCGGCGTTCCCTTGCCGGTGACCACGATCAGGCCGGCCAGAGCCACATTGAACAGGCTCTCCCCGACGATCAGACCGGAGACGGTCAGGACGCCGAGCCGCTTGGCGATCTCGCCGTGGGGGCTGCGCTCGACCAGGCGGTCATAAATCCAGCCGGCCGTGGCGCCGATCACCACCGGGAAGGTCACGGTGGCGGGCAGATAGATGGCCATGCCGACGCCGAGCGGCGGCAGGCTGAGCGCCCCGCCGGGGCGGTTGCGGGTGGCCAGGCGCAGGATCTCGTCCACGGCCACCAGGGCGGCGCCGAGCAGGCCGCCGACCCCGATCAGGCCCCAGTCGAGCTTGCCGCCGATCACCCCGGTGGCCAGGGTCGAGATCAGGGTCGCCTGGGGCGCGGGCAGGGGCTGGGCCGAGATGCCGTGGGTGGCGCCGGCGAAGCCGTAGGCATGGTTCAGGAGTTCGAGGATCGGCGGGATGACGGCCGAGCCGGCGATCACCCCGATGACCAGGGCGACCTGCTGGCGCCAGGGCGTGGCGTCCACCAGTTGGCCGGTCTTGAGGTCCTGGAGGTTGTCGTTGGCGCTGACCGCGACGGCCAGCAGGATGCTGGTGACCAGCAGGGCGAAGGCGACCATGGGCTTGGGGTCGCCGGCGCCGATCAGCGGCTTGGCGATGGCGGCGATGGTCAGAGCCGAGCCGAGCACGGCCAGGATCGCCAGGCCCGACACCGGGCTGTTGGACGAGCCGATGAGGCCGGCCATGTAGCCGCAGACCGCGGCGACGGCGAAGCCGCCGACCACGATATAGGCGAGCGACGCCACGGTCAGGGACGCCGTCAGAGGCGCCAGCGCCCCGCCGCCGATGAACTTGACCACCACCAGGGCGATGGGGATCAGGCAGGCGAGCGACACGGCGCCCACCCAGAAGATCGGCATGTCGCGCTCGACCAGGGGCAGGTCGGCCCCCTCGCCGGCGCTGCGGCGGCTCTGGGCGGCCATGGCCGAGGCCAGGCCCTGGCCCACGGGGATGATCAGCTTGCCGAGCGTCCAGATGGAGGCGACGGCGATGGCGCCCGCGCCGATGAAGCGGACCTTGTGCGACCAGACGCCGGTGGCGATGTCGGCCGCTGCGCCGGCGGCCGGGGCCATGTGGGTGAGGATGGGAACGGCCGCGCCCCAGGCGATGACGAGGCCGGTCAGCATGGCGATGCCGACCGAGATCCCCATCAGGTGTCCTGCGCCCAGCAGGGCGAGCGACATGGAGGCGCCGATGCCGGTGGCCGCCCCGCCGGTCCCGACCCGGAAATAGACCGCGACCTCGCCCGCGAAGACCCGGATGGCGGTTCCCAGCGCGAACAGGGCCGAGACGACGGAGCCCAGGGTGATGGCGGCCAGGCCCGCCTTGCCCTCGGACGCCGCCTCGCCCTCCTGGCCGCGCGAGCCTGAGCCGACCTTGAGCACCTCGGCGGCGGCGACGCCCTCCGGATAGGGCAGGGGCGACTGGGTGACGAGCGCCCGGCGAAGGGGGATGGTGTACATCACCCCCAGCACCCCGCCGGCCGCGCAGATGCCGAAGGCGGTCCAGAACGGGAAGCCGGTCCACCAGCCGATCATGACGAGGCCGGGCAGGACGAAGATCACCGAGGCCATGGCGCCGGCCGCCGAGGCCACCGTCTGGACGATGTTGTTCTCGAAGATGGTCGAGGTCTTGAAGCCCCGCAGCAGGGCCATGGAGATGATCGCCGCCGGAATCGAGGAGGCGAAGGTCAGACCGACCTTGAGGCCCAGATAGACATTGGCCGCCGTGAACACGAGGGTGATGAGGATCCCCAGGATCACGCCCCGAAGGGTGAGCTCCACGCGGGGCGAGACGGCGGCGGTCATGAAGGGCGTCCTGGCTCCAGCCGCGCACGTCGCGGCCCCTCAGTTGGAGCAGGATGTGCGGCAGGGCTCAAGGCCCCGATGCCTGTAGCGGGGCGTTGTGGCGTCCAGAATATTCCTTATATTGAGGACAATTGCTGTGGGAGGCCTTTCATGTCCAAGACCATGACGCTGAATGTCCGGGTCAGTGGCCGGCTTGGCGACTTCGTCGCCGCCAATGTCGCCGAGGACGGGGCCTACGAGAACGTCAGCGAATATGTTCGCGATCTGATCCGGCGCGACATGGAGCGCAACGAGGCGGCGGCCTTCGAGCACTTGAAGGCCGAACTGCAACACGCCTTCGCCCAGCCCGACGCCAGCTATGTGGAGCTGGACGCCGAGAGCGTGATCCGGCGCGGGCGTGAGCGCGCGGCGAGGTGAGCCGTTTCAGGATCCAGTCGGCGGCGGCCCATCGCCTGGACGAGATCTACGCCTACACCCTGGAGACCTGGGGCGAGGCCCAGGCGGAGCGTTATATCGGCGGCCTGTTCGCCCGGTTCGACGCCATTGCCGCCCGGGCCTTTCCCTGGCGACCGATTCCGGCGGCGTTCGGCGTCGACGGCTATGTCTGTCGGTACGAAAAGCACCTGATCTATTGGAAGCGCCTGGATGACGGCGCCGTCGGCATCGTCACCATTCTGCACGAGCGGATGCACCAGATCGATCGGTTCCGGGACGACTTCGGCGCCTGACGCCTAGCGGAACAGGTCCACCATCTCGCCGACCCAGGCTTTCAGGCCGTCGCGCAGCTCCATCGGCGTGCGGCCGTGGCGGACGAAGACCAGGTCGAGGTCGGGGACCACCACGGTGAACTGGCCCTCGTGGCCGTTGGCCGAGAAGCTGCCGGGGCCGCCAAGGCCCAGCCACCAATGGGCGCCATAGGGTCCGTCTTCGCAATCGGGCTGCTGGAAGGTCGGCGTGCGGGCGTAGTCGACCCAGCCCTGCGGCAGAATGCGGCGGCCGTCCCAGACGCCGTCGCGCAGATAGAGCAGGCCGAAGCGGGCGAAGTCGCGGGCGGTGGTGAAGCAGAAGGACGAGCCGATGAAGGTCCCGGCGGCGTCGAACTTCGGGACCGGGCTGGTCATGCCCAGGGGCTCGAACAGCCGGGCCCGCATGAAGGCCTCGAAGTCCGGCCCATAGGCGTCGATCGCCCGCGAGAGCGTGCGGGCGACGATATTGGTCGTGCCGCTGGAATAGGAGAAGAAGGTCCCCGGCGCGTGGGCCAAGGGCTTGTCGGCGGCGTAGTGGGCGACGTCGTCCTTGCCCGGCCCCCAGAGCATGGCGATGGTGTCGGACGGCTGGTCCGGCAGATAGACCTCCGAGAACTCCAGCCCGCTCGACATGCGCAGCAGGAGGTCGAGGGTGAGCGCGCCGCGGGGATCGCCCGGCGTCTTCCATTCCGGAACGTCGGCGGGGGCGTGGATATCCAGCTTGCCGTCGCCGACCAGGATCCCGGCCAGGGCCTGGGTGATCGACTTGGCCTTGGACCAGGACATGCAGGTCTTGTCGGGCCCGTGCTCGGGACCATAGCGCTCATGGATGAGGCGCCCGCCCTGGACGATGACCACGGCGTGGGTCTCTCCGAAATCGGCGAAGCCCTTGCCCATCAGGGCGTCGAAGCGGGTGCGGTCGAGGCCGGCGGGCAGGTCGCCTTGCGGCCAGGCCGTGGTCGGGAACGGAACGTCGGCGGCCTGGGCGGGGAGCGGGAGCAGGGTCATGGGGGGAGGGTGGCCCATGGCGCGCGCCTTGTCAGCACTCGACCATGTTGACGGCGAGGCCGCCCAGCGAGGTTTCCTTGTAGATCTCGCTCATGTCGTCGCCGGTGCGCTTCATGGTGGCGATGACCTTGTCGAGGCTGACCGTGTGCTGGCCGTCGCCGAGCAGGGCCAGGCGCGAGGCGTCGATCGCCTTGACCGCCCCCATGGCGTTGCGCTCGATGCAGGGGATCTGGACCAGGCCGCCGATGGGATCGCAGGTGAGGCCCAGATTGTGCTCCATGGCGATCTCGGCGGCGTTCTCGATCTGGGCGTTGGTCCCGCCGAGCGCGGCGGTGAGGCCGGCGGCGGCCATGGAGCAGGCGACGCCGACCTCGCCCTGGCAGCCGACCTCGGCGCCGGAAATCGAGGCGTTCTTCTTGTAGAGCGCGCCGATGGCCGCGGCGGTGAGCAGGAAGGTGCGGCGACCCTCCGCCGTGCCGCGATAGAAGCGGTCGTAATAGCGCAGCACCGCCGGCAACAGGCCCGCCGCCCCATTGGTGGGGGCCGTGACGACCCGGCCGCCCGCGGCGTTCTCCTCATTGACCGACAGGGCCCAGAGATTGACCCAGTCCAGGGCCGCCAACGGGTCGGAGAGATTGCGCTCGGCCTTGCCGGTCAGGTCGGTGTGGATCTGGCGTGCGCGGCGGCGGACCTGCAGCCCGCCGGGCAGGCAGCCGTCCTGGCGCAGGCCGCGCTCGATGCAGGCCTCCATGGCCGCCCAGATGGCGTCGAGCCCCTCGAACACCTCGGCCTCGGACCGCGTCGCGGTCTCATTGGCGAGCATCAGGCGCCGAGGGTCAGGCCGGCGCGCTCGGCCTGGTCCAGCAGTTCGACGCCGGAATTGAAGGGATAGGGCTCGGGCAGGGTCCGGGCCGGGGCGGCGTTGGCCTCGATCTCCGCCTCGTCGAGGACGAAGCCGCCGCCGACCGAGAAATAGGTGCGCTCGTCCAGGACGGTCCCGTCGGCGTCGAGGGCCTGGAAGCTGAGGGCGTTGGGATGCTGGGGCCGACGCTCGCGGCCGCGCCAGAGGATGTCGCGGGCCTCGTCGAAGCCGATGACCGGGCCGTCGCCGCCCAGGGTCAGCCGGCACTCGGCGCGGATCTGCGCCAGGGCGGTCTCGGCGGCGTCGGGGTCGATGGTGGCGGGGCGGAAACCGGCCAGGCCCTGGATCACCGCGCGGTCGGTGGCGTGGCCCCGACCGGTGAGGGCGAGCGAGCCGAACAGGCTGATGGTCACCCGCGCCGTGCGGGGCAGGAGGTCGAGGTCGGCCAGCCGCGCGACGAAGCGCGCCGCCGCCGTCATCGGCCCCATGGTGTGGGAGCTGGAGGGGCCGACGCCCAGTTTGAACAGATCGAAAACGCCGGCGCCTGCCATGTCCCTGGCATAGGCTATCGTCGCGGCGCCGCCAAGCTGGGCGGCTCATGCTCGCCGGCGGCCAGGCGAGGTGAAATCGACCCTTGCGGCGGATGGACCATCGCCGAGCCGCCGGGGCGCCGTCTAGACTAGCGCCATGTCCGACCTGACCCTCCGCCTCGCGACCGAGGCCGACCTCCCCGCCCTGCGCGACCTGATGGCCCGGTCGATCGGGGAGCTGCAGACGCGCTTCCTCGATCCCGCCCAGCTGGCGGCCTCGTTCGAGGTGATGGGGCTGGACACCCAGCTGGTCGCCGACCGCACCTATTTCGTGGTGGAGGAAGCGGGCGCCCTGGCCGGCTGCGGCGGCTGGAGCCGGCGGGCGACCCTGTTCGGCGGCGACCACTCGGCGGGGCGCGACGCGGCCCTGCTGGATCCGGCGAAGGACGCCGCGCGGATCCGGGCCATGTACACCAGCCCCGACTTCGTCCGGCGCGGGGTGGGTCGGCTGATCCTCGCCGCCTGCGAGGCCGCGGCCCGATCGGAGGGCTTCCGCCGCGCCGAGATGGCCGCGACCCTGGCCGGCGAGCCGCTCTATCGCGCCTGCGGCTATGAGGTGATCGAGCCGTTCGAGAGCGTGACCTCGACCGGGGTGGCCGTGCCGCTGAAGCGGATGGGCAAGGCGCTCTAGCCGCGCCAGCCCTCATAGGCCGGGCCGAGGGCGTCCTTCAGCGGACCCAGCCAGGGCTCATAGGCCCGCCATTGGTCGAGGCCGCCGCGATAGATCGGCTGGCGCACCTGTTCGGAGCTGACGGTGCGCACGGTGCGGTCGTTCTCATAGAACTTCAGGCAGGCCTCTTCGAAGGCGAGGCCGCAATAGGCGAGCAGGCGGCGGACCTCCCGCTCGGTCTCGGTGACCATGTCCTCATAGAGCACCCGGTGGACGCGGCCCGGGGCGACGGCGTCGAAATGGGCCATGAGCTCCACATAGTCGGCATAGTAGCGGCCGAGGTCGGTGAGGTCATAGGAGAAGGACTGGCCCTGGGCGAAGTGCTGCTTGAAGGCCGAGAAGCAGGAGCCCATCGGGTGGCGGCGCGCGTCGATGATCTTGGCCTTGGGCAGGATCAGCCGGATCAGGCCCACATGCTGGAAATTGTTCGGCATCTTGTCGATGAAGAACCGCCGGCCGAGCTTGCGGTTCACCCGGGTGGTCTCGATGTAGCTCTCGCCCAGGGCCCTCAGGGCCGGACCGTCGAGCCGGGCCAGCGCCTCCGGATAGTCGGCGCCGAGACCGCGGGCGATCAGGCCGATGTCGGGCAGCTCCATGGTGCCCTCGACCTGGGAGTGGCTGGCCAAGATCTGCTCGATCAGGGTCGAGCCCGAGCGGGGCAGGCCGACGATGAAGATCGGGGCCTCGTCGGCTGCGCCCAGGTCCTGGCGCTCGCCCAGGAAGGCCTCGGTGAACAGCGCCTTTGACCGCCGCATCAGCGCGGTGGTGGTCTCCGGATCATAGGGCGTGGCGGTCCGGCGCAGGGCGGCGCCCTGCGCATAGTGGCCGAAGGAGGCCTCGAAATCCTTGCGGTCCTCGAGCGCCTTGCCCAGCGCATAGTGCAGGTGCAGCCGGTCGTCGATCGCCAGGTCGGGCCTGGCCAGGGCGGCGCGCATGGTCGCCTCCTCGGCCTCGGAGAAGGAGGCGACCTTGAGATTGGCGAGGCTCCAGTAGGCGTCGCCGAGGTCGGGGGCCAGCGCCAGGCAGCGCTTATAGGCGGCGACCGCGTCATCGCGGCGGCCGACCGCGCGCAGGGTGTGGCCGTAGTTCAGCCAGAGCCGGGGCTGCTTGGGATAGTCGCCCAGCAGATCCTCGAAGATGGCGATCACCCGGTCGTCCTCGCCCACCAGGGCCAGGCAGGCCGCCAAGAGGTTGAGATAGGCGGGGTCCTTGGGGGCGCGGGCGACCAGGGCCTCGATCTGGGCGAGCGCCTGGGTGGCCTTCTGCTGCTTGAACAGGGCGTCGGCGTAGCTGAAGCGGGCGCCGTCATGGCCGGGGTCCAGCTCCAGGCTGCGGGCGAACAGCAGTTCGGCGTCGCCGTGGCGGGACTGGCGCGCATAGATCTCGGCCAGCATCCGGGTGGCGGCGGCGTCGTCCAGATGGGTCAGGAGGCGCTGGCGGACCATCTGCTCGGCCGTGGCGACATCGCCGCGGAACAGGGCCTCGGCCGCCGGCTTCAGGGCGGGATCGGTGACGGCGGCGCGGCGGTGCTCGGCGAAGGCGGCCTCGGCGGCCGCGGCCTGGCCGTCGCGGAACAGGAGGTCGCCTAGGGCGCGCCAGGCGTCGGCGTGGTCGCGGTGGAGGCTGACCGTCTGGCGAAGGGCCGCGACCGCGGCGGCGACGTCGCCGACGGCGGCCAGGGCGACGCCCAGTTCGTATTGGGTGTTGGCGGCCTTTGGGAAGGCGCGGGCCAGGGGGATTAGGATGGCCAGGGCCGCGCGGGGATCACCGAGGCGTCGCCGGGCCGAGGCCAGGATCAGGGCGGCGCGGGGGTCGCGCGGATCGGCCTTGAGCACCGACTCGGCCTCGCGCCCGGCGCGGGCGGGGTCGGTGGCGAGCAGGGCGGCGGCGCGCTCGATGATGGCGGCCGCGGCGGCCGGGCCTGCGGTCATGGAGGCCATGTCGTCTTCCTGATGGGCCGTCTGCGGCGTCTTTCCCATACGCGCCCGAGGTCGGGCCTGCATAGGGCGCAAACGGAAGGGGCGGATCGAGGTCTCCCCCGATCCGCCCCGGCCTTTGGCTTAGGCGTGCGACCTTAGAAGGTGACGGTCACACGGGCGTAGTAGTAGCCGCCGTTGATCCCGTACGGCGACGAGGTCATGGGCGCGTCATAGACGTTGCTGCCGTTGGCCGGACGGCCGATCGACGACAGGTAGGGCACGTTCGGCGGCTTCTTGTCGAACAGGTTGTTGGCGC
This sequence comes from Phenylobacterium aquaticum, assembly GCF_022695515.1. Taxonomy (GTDB): domain Bacteria; phylum Pseudomonadota; class Alphaproteobacteria; order Caulobacterales; family Caulobacteraceae; genus Phenylobacterium; species Phenylobacterium aquaticum. The sequence continues at coordinate 9,628 of NZ_JALDPT010000020.1, read as the reverse complement.
CGCCTTCGACCTTGAGGGCCGGGGTGACCTTGTAGGCCACGGTCAGGTCGGTGATGGCCGCCGTGGGGATCTCCAGGTTGGTGAAGATGTTGGCGGTGCTCACCAGGGTCGAGGACTTGCCGTAGATCGACTCGCGGAGGTTCACGCTCCAGTTGCCGAGGGTCCAGTAGCCGCCGCCGACGATCTTGAACTTCGGCGTCGCCGTGGTCAGGCCGGTGAGGGCGCTGGACGACAGCAGGGTGTTCTGGGTGATGATCGCCGGCAGGGCCGAGAAGTCCTGGGCCGGCAGCGGGTTCTGGTGGGTGACCTTGGTCTCGTTGTAGTTGAAGCCGCCGGTCCAATCGACATGGCCGTATTCGCCGAAGTCGGTGGAATAGGTGACGGTCAGCTCGGCGCCCTTGGTGCGGGTGTCGACGGCGTTGGTGAACACGTTGATGCCGGCGTAGGAGATGCCGGAGTCGAGCGTGTTGCCGTGGGCCGTGATGGAGTCCAGCACCGCCTGCGAGATGACGTTGTTCTTCCCGCCCGAAACGATCGACCCGTAGAGGAAGCCGGTCGTCTGGATGCGGTCGGTGATGTCGATCTGATAGGCGTCCAGGGTGATCTGCATCCGCTCGATCGGGTGAGCGACGAAGCCGATGCTGTAGTTCTTGGACTTTTCAGGCTTCAGCGGCTGGAAGCCGGCGATCAGGGCCGAGGCCGAGTTCGCCGGAAGCTGAACGGCCGCCGAGGACGGCGAGACGTTGGTGCCGGAATAGAATTCCTCCGCCAGGGTCGGGGCGCGGAAGCCGGAGCTGATCGTGCCGCGCAGGGCGAACATCGGGCTGAAGTCGTAGCGGGCGGTCAGCTTGCCGACCGTCGCGTCGCCGAAGTCGCTGTACTTGGAGTAGCGGCCGGCCAGGTCGACGTGCAGGTCCTTGATCGGGTCGACGGCGAAGTCGACATAGCCCGAATAGTCATGGCGGCTGTGCTCGCCGGCGTTGGACGGGTCATAGCCGGTGAAGGACTGGGCCCCGGCGCCGTAGTAGGACGAGGGCTCGCCCGCTTCGATGCTGTAGGTGTTCTTGCGATACTCGGCCCCGAACGCGAAGTTCAGCGGGGTGGCGGCGCCGATCTCGAAGGTCTTCACGAAGTCGGCGTTGGTCGTCCACTCCGTGGCCTTGAACTGGCCGTCATAGAAGTCGCGCTGCGGGATGATCGGGGTGGCCGAGACCGCCGCGAGCACCGGGAACAGCTGAGCATTGGCCGAGTTGTTCGTGTAGATCTTGTCGGCGTCCTGGCCGTAGGTGCTCGACAGGTCCCAGGTGAAGGTGTCCATCGACCCCTTGATCCCGCCGGTGAACGAATAGTCGTCCTCGGCCAGGGTCTCGGTGGGGTTGAAGCCGCTGGGCAGCGGGTAGTAGGTCACGCCGGTCGAGGTCTTGCCGGAGATCTTCGAGGGCACGCGGTAGTTCTCGTAGGAGTCCGCGTTGCGGTGGCTGTAGCTGCCGGAGCTGTAGAGCTCGACGCCCCCGCCCAGGTCGTAGCCCGCGTTGAAGAAGCCGTTGTAGATATTGTACTGCGGGTCGCCGATGATGTTGTTGACGTTCGGCGAGCCGGCCATGTTCAGCACGCCCTTGTCGACGGCGCTGACCGTGGACTTCAGCGTGCCGTCGCGGTTGAACAGGCGACGGTCCGCGCCGCCCTGGCGGCTGAACTCGTGATAGCGCTCTTCAACCGTGAAGTTGATGAAGCCGTTCTCGCCCAGCTTCATACCGTTGTTGAACGACCAGGCGCCCGACTTGCCGCCATTCTTGTAGTACTGGCCGCCGGTCACGGTGGCGACGCCGCCGCTGGAGGCGCTCTTGAGGATCAGGTTCACGACGCCGGCGACGGCGTCAGAGCCGTACTGGGCCGCGGCGCCGTCCTGGAGGACTTCGACGTGGTCGATGGCGCCGACCGGGATCAGGCCCAGGTCGGCGGTGGCCGAACCCGAATAGGGGCTGCCGCCGAGCACGGCGAGGTTGCCGGTGGCGTGACGGCGCTTGCCGTTGATCAGCACCAGGGTGTGGTTGGGGCTCAGGCCGCGCAGGGCGGCCGACAGCGTCAGGTTGGCGGCGTCGCCGCCATAGGCCTGGGCGTTGAAGGACGGCAGGTTCTGAGCCATCGCCTGGATCAGGTCGGGCTGGGCGACCTGCTTCATGGCGACGGCGCCGAGCACCTGGATCGGCGCGGCGCTGTCGGCGGCCTTCATGCCGGTGACCCGGCTGCCGGTGACGATGACTTCTTCGACTTCAGCCGGCCCGGCCGCCGCGGCGGCGCTGGTGGCGACGGCGGCTGCGAGGCTCGCCAAGGAGACGCCCGCGAACCATCCAATACGTTGTTTTTTTGTCATGCTTATTGCCCCTCATCATTGGCGGCCCGTCTGGGGCCGCGCTGAATCAAGTCCCGATGGCGTCAGGACCTGAAAATCGAACCGCCGATCGGCGTTCTGACGGAATGAGTTCCGCCTTTTGAGACGCGATCGACAGGTGAAACCCGTGTCGTAGTGTCAAAGAATGCGAGCAATGACGCCGAATGGACCCACATCTGCGAGTCGTTCGAGGTAATTGTAAAATTTGAAACTCTCATACAGACGCATTCTCACAACAATACTGTGAGCCCGCCCCGTGTGTTTCCTCGACATGTCTTATTTGTATCGTTGACGCATACTATGAGCCCAACGCGAGTTTTGAATCGGCGTTTAAGGTCTAATAAAGGCTCGTCATGGATCCTGTAGGGTGTCAATCAGAGCCCGGCTGCGCTTCGGGCCGTGGCGATTTCGTGGCTGAAATGATCGCCGTATGCTCACGGATTGGGCGACTTTTGGGCTGATTTCGCTATGAGTTCATTCCTTGGGAACTTCCCGAATGACGATAGCTTGGGCGGTGACTCGAATATTTGAGGAATATTTGAGCGCCTGGCGCCCTGGGATTGAACATTTCGCCTTTGACTGAACGTGTTCACTGGCATGACCGTGCCTGTCGGTGCGGCGCCGAGGCCGGACAGGGACCAATTCGCAGGCCGCCCGGCCGCGGTCATGGTTTCAGCGCGTAACCGGGCTTACGGTCTTGGCGCGGCGCGCCGGAGCGCCTCCTTGGCAGGCGCCTGGGCGGGCGAAAGCGAGGCAGAGCTGTCTCGCCGCTCCCCAGCGCCTAGAGATGATGCAGTCACGCGACCGCCGCCGCATCTGGCGCGCGGCGCGAACATGGGAGAACCCGATGCGCAAACTGATGCTGGCCGCCCTCTTGCCCTTGCTCGCCGCCGCAGCGCCGGCCGCCGCCCAGGTGGTCCATGTGGGCGCGCCGACCGCGGCGATCGCCTCGGCCACCGTCGTGCCGCCGGGCTACACCACGGTCTATGTCTCGGGTCAGACCCCGCCGGCCCTGAACGCCGGCGCCCCGGCCGGCACGGCGCCGGAGTTCGGCGACACCAAGACCCAGACCCTGGGCATCATGAAGAAGATCTCCGACATCCTCACCGCCCAGGGCCTGACCATGGGCGACGTGGTGATGATGCGCGTCTATCTGGCCGGCGACCCGGCCAAGGGCGGCAAGATGGACTTCGCCGGCATGATGGAAGGCTACAGCCAATACTTCGGCACCAAGGACCAGCCCAACAAGCCGGCCCGCGTGACGGTCCAGGTGGCCGCCCTGGTGGCGTCCGGCATGCTGGCCGAGATCGAGGTGCAGGCCGTCAAGAAGCCGTAAGATGAAGCCGCGCCCTCCGGCCCATGCGGGCCGGAGGGCGCGCGATCTCAACTGATCAGCTTGGCGACTTCGTCGACCTGGTCGGGGGTGAGTTTCCAGTCGGCCCCCTTGGCGTTGGCCGCGATCTGGGCGGGCGAGGTGGCCCCGGCGATCACCGACGACACGACCGGGTGGCCGAGGATCCAGGCGAAGGCCAGCTCCAGCAGGCTGTGGCCGTGGTCCAGCGCCCAGGCCTGCAGCTTCTCCACCCTGTCGAAATTCCGCTCGTTGAGCGCCGCCTGGCCGCGGGCGCCCCAGGCCGCCAGTCGCGTGCCCTCGGGCGGCGCCTCGCCGCGCTGGTACTTGCCGGTCAAGAGGCCCGAGGCCAGGGGGAAGAAGGGCAGGAAGCCCAGGCCGAAGCGCTCGCAGGCGGGCAGCACCTCGCGCTCCACATTGCGTTCCAGCAGGCTGTAATTGTTCTGGGCCGAGACGAAGCGCTCAAGGCCCTGGGTCTTCGAGATCCAGTCGGCGTCGGCGATCTGCCAGCCCGAGAAGTTGGAATTGCCGAGGTAGAGCACCTTGCCGGCGCGCACGAGGTCGTCGAGGGCGCGCAGGGTCTCCTCGATCGGCGTGTCCGCGTCGGGGACATGCATCTGGTAGAGATCGATGCGATCGGTGTTGAGGCGCTTGAGGCTCGCCTCCACCGCGCTGACGATATAGCGCCGCGAGCCGCCGCGGCGGTAGGCGCCCTCGCCCATGGGATTGGCGAACTTGGTGGCGACGATCGCCCGGTCGCGTTTCCCCGCCAGGGCCTGGCCCAGGAACACTTCCGACTGGGCGCCGCCATAGATGTCGGCGGTGTCGAAGAAATTGATCCCGGCCTCGAGGGCGGCGTCGACGACGGCCTGGGTCTGGGCCTGATCGATCCGCATGCCGAAATTGTTGCAGCCCAGGCCGATGGCGCTGACCTTCAGACCGCTGCGTCCCAAATTGCGCAGGTCCATGTGCGTCCTCCCAAATGATCTAATTCAATGGGGGAAGCATGAGGGCCGGCGGGCCCGGCGTCCAGATCGTCAGACGATGTCGATCTGGCCCGCGTCGGCCTCGTCGAGCACGTCCTGGATGGCCAGCAGAAGGCGCTCCAGCTCCAGGGGCTTGGGCACCATGACGTCCATGCCGGCCCCGAGATATTCCGCCTGGTGATGGGCCATGGCGTTGGCGGTGAGCGCGATGATCGGGGTGCGGACGCGGCCGCTCTCGGACTCGCGGCGGCGGATCTCGCGCGTGGCGGCGGGCCCGTCCATGACCGGCATCTGGACGTCCATCAGGATGGCGTCCCATTGCCCCTGCGACCAGGCTTCCACCGCCTGGCGGCCGTCGCCCACGCAATGGACCTCGAGCCCCAACTGGGCCAGCAGGGTCTTGAGGACCATCTGGTTCATGGGGTTGTCCTCGGCGGCGAGGATCCTGAGGTCCAGACGGCCGTCCGGCGCCTCCTGCCGCGTCTCGACAAGCGGGGGCGGCCCTTCGCCCTCGAGCCGTTCGAGCGGCAGTGTCACGGTGAAGGTCGAACCCACGTCCAGCTCGCTATGCGCCTCGATTTCTCCGCCCATCATATCGGCCAGTTGACGGCAGATGGCCAGCCCCAGGCCGGATCCGCCATAGCGGCGCGTGGTCGAGGCGTCGGCCTGGACGAACTTCTCGAACAGGCGCGCCATCCGGTCGTCGGCGATCCCCGGGCCGGTGTCGGACACCGAGAATACAAGGCCTGGCGCGCCAAGCTTGACCGTCACCTCGACGGCGCCGCGGGCGGTGAACTTCACGGCGTTGGACACCAGATTGTAGAGAATCTGGCGGACCCGCGTCGGATCGCCGCGCCAACGGCCCTCGGCCTCGGGGGCGATATGGATGGCGAGCGAGACATCCTTGTCGGCGGCCAGGGTGGTGAAGGTGGCCTGAACCCCGGCCAGCATCTGGCGGATGTCCAGGACGCCGTCCTCGAGATCGAGCTTGCCGGCCTCGATGCGGGACAGGTCCAGGAGATCATTGAGCAGGACGAGCAGGGTCTCGCCCGCCTGGCGGATCACCCCCAGGCGCTCGCGCTGGACATCGGTCAGCTCGTCCCGGGCCATGGCCTGGGCCATGCCCAGCACGCCATTGAGGGGCGTGCGGATCTCGTGGCTCATGGTGGCCAGGAAGGCGGACTTCGACTGGCTGGCGGAGTGGGCCTCGTCGCGGGCGCGCTTCAGCCGCTGGTTCATCTCCATCAGCCGCCGTTCCTGGCGCTTCAGGTCCTCGATCGACTGGGTGATCACCACGCAGCGCACCGGCCCCTCGCCATCGAAACGCGAGGCGGTCAGGCGGAACCACTCGCAGCTGCGGGACGAATAGGCGCGGCTGTAGGTGGGGCGCTCTCCGGCCAGGACCGCGCGGATCCCCCGGGTCAGGGCCGCGCCATGCCGGCCGGGCAGGCCCGCCAGGATCGTGAACAGGTTGCGGCCCATGGGGTAGACCTCGACCTGGCTCAGCTGGGCGGCGAGGGTCCGGAACGCCTTGTTGGCCTCGACGATCGCGCCGTCCTGGTCGATCACGCTCAGGAAGGCGCCGATGCCGTCGATGACCCCGCGGCCGAAGCGCTCCGAGGCGCGCAGTTCGGCATTGGCCTGGCGCTGGGCGGTGACGTCCTGGCTGGCGCCGCGAACCGCCACGCAGCGGCCGTTGACCAGTTCGAGCTCGCCGATCACCCGCAGCCAGATCTGCTCCCCAGAGCCGGTGAGGACCGGCGCCTCGAACTCGATCCGTTCTCCGGCCGCGATCGCCTTGGTCAGCAGGTCGGTGATCCCGTCGCGGGTCTCGTCGGGATAGATCTCCAGGGACTTCGAGATCGGCTCGACCGGCTCCGGCCGGCCCAGCAGGGTCTTGAGCTCCGGACTCCAGCGGATGACCTGACGGCGCAGGTCGGCCTCCCATCCGCCCAGTCTCGCCAGCTGCGCGGCGGAGGACAGGGAGGCGGCGGCGGCCTTCAGCTGCTCCTGCAGGTGGATCCGGGGGGCGGATTCGATCATCAGCCCGCTGAATCCCTCCAGCACGCCGCAGGCGTTCAGAAGGGGGCGGACGTGCAGGTCGATCCAGAAGCGGCGGCCGGACTTGTCCTGGTTCTCGACCTCCGCCCGGAAGGGCTGGCAGGCCGCCATGTGGGCCCGCAGGGTCGCCAAGGTGTCGGTGTCGGTGTCCGGACTGGCCAGCAGGGCGCCGGGCCGGTGGCCGAGCGCCTCCTGGGCGCTGAAGCCGGTCAGGCGGGTGAATCCCTCATTGATCCAGACCAGCCGCCCTTCGGGATCGCAGAGCATGAGGGCGTGCATGTCCTGCTGCGCCAACCCCGCGAGTCTGGCGGCGAGGCCAGATCCTTCGATGTTGGGCGGCACAGATGTGAACATGGGCGGCTCCGCAAGCGCCCCCTTTCATGACGTCCGTAAGATAAACAGGCCGTTAGCTCTGTTCCAACCGCCGGCGTGGCGTCCCTAGTGCGCCTTATAGCCGCTCTTGCCCTTGCCAAGGGCGAACTCCTCCTCGGGGGAGAGCACCAGCCGATGGCGTCCCTGGAGCGCGAAATAGAGGGCGCCCACGGCGAACCAGATCGCCACCCCCAGCACCCCGGTGCGGTAGATCGGGTCCTTCAGCTGGTAGAGGATGGTGACGATCGAGATCACGACCGTGGCCGCCGCGCCGGCCACGCCCAGGGGGCTGCGATAGGGCCGCTCCAGGTCCGGCAGCTTGCGGCGCAGCAGGATGAAGCTCAGGCCCTGCATCACATAGGAGAACATCGCCCCGAAGACCGCCATGTTCAGCAGGGTCCCGCCGATGGCGGCCGATCCTTTCTCGGACCCCAGGGCGAACCAGACCGCCAGCATGACCAGGAGGCCGATCAGGCTGCCGGCGAACAGCGCGATGTCGGGGGTCTTGCGCGCGCCATGGGTCACGGACAGGGCCCGCGGGAAGTAGCCGGCCCGCGACAGGGAATAGACCTGGCGGCCATAGGCGAAGATCACCGCGTGGAAGCTGGCGACCAGACCGGCCACGGCCACCGCCGACAGCACCTTGGCGAGGCCGCCGCCATAGAGGGCGGCGAAGCCGTCCAGGATCGGCTGGCCGGACTTGGCGAGCTGGAAGGTCCCCGGCGCGATGGCCGAGTTCAGCCACAGCACCAGCAGGGCCGAAATGATCAGGGTGAATATGCCGGCGAGGATGCCCTTGGGCAGGTCGCGTTGCGGGGTGTGGGATTCCTCGGCCGCCAGGGGCAGCTGCTCGATGGCCAGGAACAGCCAGACCGCGAAGGGCAGCTGGGCGAGCGCGCCGCCGACGCCCGCGGGCAGGAAGGGGCCGTGGCCGTTCGGAAGCTCCGTGCCGCCCGGCCCGACATTCATGGCGTATTTGAAGAAGTCGGCATGGGGCAGGGCGCTCGCCCAGAACACCACCAGGCTCGCCAGGGCCAGCAGGGTCACCCCAACGGTGACCTGAAAGGACAGGGCGACGCCGGCGACATTGACGCCCACGAAGATCAGATAGGCGCCGATCCAATAGACCGGCTGGAACTCGGGCGGCGTGCCGAAAATCGCGCTGAGATAGGTCCCGATGAAGAAGCAGACCACCGCCGCGGTCAGGACGTATTCGACGTTCTCGCACAGGCCGGTGATGAAGCCGCCCCAGGGGCCCATGGCCGCGCGGGCGAAGGAATAGGCGCCGCCGGTATGGGGCTGGGCCGCCGCCATCTCGGCGATCGAGAAGGTCAGGCCCAGATACATCACGGTGATGATCAGGGTGGCGACGAACATGCCGCCCCAGCCGCCGGTCCCCATGCCGAGGTTCCAGCCGGAGAACTGGCCCGAGATCACCGCGCCCACCCCCAGCGCCCACAAGGAGAAGACCCCGGCATAGCGCTTCAGTCCGCGCTTCTCGAAATATTCGGCGCCCACGGTCTCGTAGCTGACGCCCGCTTCCTTGATCTCGCTCACCGCCGCCTCCTGAAAGATCCTGGTCGACGAACGATGTGATGGGAACAGCGAAGGCGCAAACCGAGAGTTGCAGGGCCTGTCCCAGGCGCCCGCGCCGCCGCCTTGCGTGGCGCCGGGGCGCCCGGACGCTCAGCGCTTCGGCAGGAGGGTCGCGCCGGCGGGCGGCAGGCGGGCCAGATCGCTCTCGTCCTTCAGGGCCACGCCGGTCAGGCCGAGGCGGCGGGCCTCCGCAATCAGCCAGGCCAGCTTGAAGGCGGCCTCGTCATAGCCGAGCCCCTCGCCGCGGATATTGGAGATGCAGTTGCGGGCGGCGTCGGTCAGACCGACCCGCGGGGCGAAGGTCAGATAGACGCCCAGGCTGTCCGGCGCGGACAGGCCCGGCCGTTCGCCGATCAGCACGGCGACGAGGCGCGCGCCCAGGGCCTCGCCGATCTCGTCGCCCAGGGCCACGCGGCCCTGGCGGGCGATGGCGACGGGCCCGACCGACAGGCCCTCGAGCCTGGGCAGGAGGGCGGCGATCAGGGGGGCGGCATGGGCGTGGACCGCGGCGCTCGACAGGCCGTCGGCGACGACGAGGGCGAGATCGCAGGGGGCGGGTTTCAGCTCCGCCAGCACGGCGCGCGCGCGGTCGGACAGCCGGCGGCCAAGGTCTGGCCGGCGCAGATAGGTCGCCCGGTCGGGGGCGGCGCTCTCCACCGCCAGGGCGGCGAGACCCAGGGCTTCGATCTTTTGGGCGACCTCATCGGCGGCGAAGGGGGTGTGGACGGCGTCGCGGGCCTGGGCGTGGGAGAGGGCGAAGCCCAGCACCTCGCGGGTCGGCAGGCCCGGCCCGGCGCGACCGAGCGCGATGCGGGCCGGCGTGTGCGCGGCCAGGTGGGTCCAGGGGTCGCGCGCGCGCGCGCGGGCGGG
>NZ_JALDPT010000001.1 GCF_022695515.1 Phenylobacterium aquaticum | reverse complement strand
TGACCGCGCAAACAGGCCGGACACAAGACTGCACCCGACCACGACGCCGAAACCTCACATCAACCCTTGCAATGCGGGAGCCATCCACACAGGACCTTCGCCCCGCCGGGACGCGGGCGGCCGACCAGGCTGACCGGCTGCTCATTGAGCAGGTGGTTGCGGAACGGCGCGCGCGCGTCGCGCTGAGCGGCGCTGTTGGCCAGCACCACATCGATGGCGTGGGCGTCCAGCTGGGCCAGCAGGTCCCGCATCGTCCCGGACCGGACGATCAGCTCCACATCGGCCCGGCCGACCAGGGGGCGCAGAAACTCCAGCTGAAAATTGCGCGACAGGGTGGTGAGCGCGCCCACCCGCAGAATCTGGCGGCTGGCGAGCGGGCGGCCCTCCAGGGTGCTCATCAGCTCGTCGCCGGCCTGGAAGACCGTGTCGGCATAGTCCAGCGCGATCTGGCCGGCCTCGGTCAGGATCAGCTTCTTGCCGACCCGATCGAACAGGGGATGGCCCATCTGGTGCTCGAGCTTCTGGATCTGCACCGACAGAGCCGACTGCGAGAGGTTCATCCGCTCCGCGGCGCGGGTCAGGCTGCCCTCGTGGGCGACCGCCCAGAAGTAGCGGAGGTGGTTGAAATTCAGCTGGGCCATATCGTTCTATAAAACAGAACGAAATCCGCGAAACAATGAATTTTCCAGGAGCCCGGCCTGCGGATAGCTCTCCCCGTCGATCCGTTCGACGCAATCAGGGGGACAGCCATTGCCCAACGATCTCCTGCCGCTTCTGGCTCCGGCCGCGCTGGTGCTCAGCGCCGTTGTCGGGTTCTGCAGCCCCGGCCCACGGCCCGGGCTGGCGCCGAGGGTCGCCGAGCTCGCCGCCCTGGGGGCGCTGGCCGTCGCCGTGGCGTCCGCGATCGGGCTTGGGCTCCACGGCCCCGAGACCAGCCGCCTGGTCGGATGGGGCGGTCTGGGCCTGTCCCTGCGCCTCGACGCCGTCAGCGCCGTGATGATGCTGCTGGTCGCGTTCATCGGCTGGGTCGTGGTGCGATATGCGGCGACCTATCTGGACGGCGAGGCGCGGCAGGGCGCCTTCACCGGCTGGCTCTGCCTCACCCTGGCGTCAGTCTTGCTGCTGGTGCTGGCGGGCAATCTGGGCCAGCTCGTCGCGGCCTGGGTCGCCACCAGCCTGTTCCTGCACCGGCTGCTGCTGTTCCATCCTGGCCGCATCGCGGCCCGGCGGGCGGCGGCCAAGAAGTTCGTCACCGCGCGCCTTGGCGACGCCGCCCTCCTGGGCGCGGCAGGGCTGCTCGTCCTGGCCTATGGGACGGGCGACATCGCCACCGTCCTGCAGTCCGCCCGCGCGGGGGCCGGCGGCGGGCTGGCGATCGCGGCGGCCGGGTTGCTCGGCGTCGCGGCCCTGCTCAAGTCGGCGCAGTTCCCGACCCACGGCTGGCTGACCGAGGTGATGGAGACGCCGACGCCAGTGTCGGCCCTGCTGCATGCGGGCGTCATCAACGCCGGCGGTTTCCTGCTGATCCGGCTGGCCGATGTGATGCTGCTGGCGCCCGGCGTCCTGGCGGCTCTGGTGATGATCGGCGGCTTCACGGCCCTGTTCGGCGGTCTCGTCATGCTCACCCAGCCGGCGGTGAAGACCTCGCTGGCCTGGTCCACCGTCGCCCAGATGGGCTTCATGATCCTGGAGTGCGGGCTGGCGCTCTTCCCGCTCGCCATGCTGCACATCGTCGCCCATTCGCTCTACAAGGCCCACGCCTTCCTGTCCTCTGGTGGGGCGGTCGAGACCATCGCCGCCAACCGGCGCCCCGGTCCGGTGGCGATCCCCAAGGCGGGCGCGGTCGGTCGGGCCTTCCTCCTGGCCCTGGCGATCTATGCGGTGGTCGGGCTGGGGTTCGGCGTCCTGTACAAGTCGCCCCAGGCGATCGCGCTCGGCGCGATCCTGATCTTCGGCGTCGCCTATATGCTGGCCCAGGGTCTGGCGGACGCCGCGCCCCGGGCGCTCACCCGGCGCACCATCGTCTACGCCGTCGCCACCTCGGTCAGCTATTTCGGGCTCCAGGTGTTCGCCGTCTGGCTGACGGCGGGCGTCCTGCCCGCCGCGCCATCGCCCGGACCGCTGCAATGGACGCTGATCGTGCTGGCGGTCCTCAGCTTCGGCCTGGTGGCCGTGGTGCAGGCCATGTTCCCGCTCTGGGCCTTCCACCCGGCGGCCGCCGGCCTGCGGGTGCATCTCTCCAACGGCTTCTACGTCAACGCCGCCTTCGACCGCCTGCTGGGCGGCTGGCGCCTGCGCAGCTCCACCTGACCTTACCGGAGTAGGATCCATGATCTCCCAAGCCCAGTCCGGCGTCCTCGACGCCCGGACCCTGAGCGCGGCCGCCGATCGTGCGGCGCGCGCCATTCCCCCGGCCTGGCCACTGGCCTCCAGCGTCGCGGTCAATCCGTTCCTCGGCCAGACCGGCGAAGACCTCGCCACGGCCGGGGCGCGGCTGGAGCGGGTCGCCGGGGTGGGCGTCACCCTGCCGCGCAGCTGGCATCAGGCCCGCATCGCCGACGGCGCCGTCTCCGACGCCGATCTGTCCGCGGCCCTGGCGAGCGCCCCGGCGGACCTTCGTCCCTCCGACCTTTCCACCCTGAAGGCCCTGATACGCGCGCCGGGGCCCGCGGTCCGGGCGGCGCAGACGGTCGCCGACCTGGCGGCCCAGGCCTCCGGCCTCGACTGGCCGGGGCTGATCGCCGAGCGGCTCGGGGCCTGGGCGGCGGGCTATTTCGACGAGGGACAGGCGCTCTGGACCGCGCCGCGGGGCCGGGGCGCCTACGCCGCCTGGCGCGCGGTCGCGACCCACGACCTGACTCCCGAGATCGTCGGTCTTCCGGGCTTCGCCACCCTGGTCTCCGAAGCGCCCGAGCAGGCCTCCGACGCCGTCGCCGAGGCCGCGTCCCGGCTCGGCCTGCCGCCTGCGGCGCTCGAGACCTATTTCCACCAGATGCTGATGACCCTCGGCGGCTGGGCCCAGACGGCGCGCTACCGGCTCTGGCAGGCGGAACTTGCGGGCGGGACGGACGCGACGATCACCGACCTCCTGGCCATCCGGCTGATCTGGGAGACGGCCCTGTTCGAGCGCTATCGCGACCAGATCGCGCCGGCCTGGGCGGCCGCCCTGGCCCAGCATGCGGCGCCCGTCGCGCCGCGCACCGACCACGTGGTCGACGCCATCCTGCAGGAGGCCGCCGAGCGCGCCGCCCAGCGGAGCCTGGCCGAACTGCTGGCCGCGCCGGGACCCGAGCCCGCGGAGACCCGTCCCGCACTGCAGGCCGCCTTCTGCATCGACGTCCGCTCAGAGGTGTTCCGGCGCGCCCTGGAATCCCTCAGCCCCCAGGTCCAGACCCTCGGCTTCGCGGGCTTCTTCGGCCTGGCGACCTCGCATCGGCGCTTCGCCTCCGACGTCGAGGACCTGCGGCTTCCCGTGCTCCTCAACCCCGGTCTGCGGTCCTGTTCGGGCGACCTCGTCGACGCGGCGTCCGACCGGCTGGCGCGGATCAAGGCGCGGGCCAAGCGAGCCTGGGGCCGGTTCAAGCTCGCCGCCGTGTCGTCCTTCGCCTTCGTCGAGGCCACCGGGCCGGTCTATGCCAGCAAGCTCCTGAGCGACGCCCTGGGGCTGCACGGCGCGTCGGCGCCTGACGATCCGGCGCCGCGGTTCGATCCCCCGCTGGATCTGGCGGCGCGGATTCAGGCGGCCGAGACCGTGTTGAGGGCCATGTCCCTGACCGACCGGTTCGCCCGGCTCGTCCTGCTGGCGGGCCACGGGGCCAATGTGGTCAACAACCCGCACGCCAGCGCGCTGCATTGCGGGGCCTGCGGCGGCTATTCCGGCGAGGTCAATGCGCGGCTGCTGGCCGGTCTGCTGAATGACCCCGAGGTTCGGGTCAGCCTGGCGGGCAGGGGGATCAGGATCCCTGCCGACACCTTGTTCGTCGCCGCCCTGCATGACACCACCACCGATCAGGTGACCCTGTATGAGCAGGACCATCCCGCGGTCTCCCACGCCGCCGATCTCGACCAGGCCGGGCTGTGGCTCGCCGCCGCGGGCCGGGTCAGCCGGGGAGAGCGGGCCCTGCGCCTGCCGCGAGCGGACGGGCCGGCGGCCGTCGCGCGGCGCAGTCGAGACTGGGCGGAGGTGCGGCCCGAATGGGGGCTCGCGGGCTGCCAGGCCTTCATCGCCGCACCGCGTCGGCGAACGGCCGGCAAGAGCCTGGAGGGGCGGGCCTTCCTGCATGACTATGACTGGAAGATCGATCAGGACTTCAGCGTGCTGGAGCTGATCCTGACCGCGCCCGTCGTCGTGGCGAGCTGGATCAGCCTGCAATATTACGGATCGGCCGTGGCGCCCTCGGTGTTCGGCGGCGGCGACAAGCTGCTGCACAACGTCACCGGCGGCATGGGCGTGCTAGAGGGCAATGGCGGGCTGCTGCGCACGGGTCTGCCCTGGCAGTCGGTGCACGACGGCGAGCGCTATGTCCACGAGCCCCTGAGGCTCACGGTCTGCGTCGAGGCGCCCCGTCAGGCGATGAGCGAGATCCTGGCGCGCCATCCGCAGGTGCGGGCCCTGTTCGACAATCGCTGGCTCCACCTCTTCGCCCTCGACCAGGCGGGTCGGATGGCGTGGCGCTACGCCGGCGACCTGGGCTGGATCGCCGAGGATCGAGCGGACCCATCCGCGGATCTCACGCCCCGGACCGCCGCGTGAAGCCGCGCCATCGCCCGCTTTAGGGCGGCGTCAGACGGCGGGCGCGGCGCGGGCCTCGACGGGCCAGTTCAAGGTCAGGGTCGTCCCCACGCCCGGGCGGCTTGAGACCGTCAGTTGCGCGCCGACCAGCCCGGCCCGGTAGCTCATGATCTGCAAGCCCAGATGGCCGGGCGGAATCTCTGAGGCGTCGAAGCCGCGGCCGTTGTCCGAAATGGTCAGTTCGGCGCGGCCGTGGTCAGTGGCCAGCCGCACCTCGACCCGGCTGGCCCGGGCATGGCGCGCGACGTTGGACAGGGTCTCCTGGGCCACGCGGTAGAACATCGCCTGCACCAGGGTGGGCAACATGGCCTTGCCTTCGATGTTCGCGTCGACCGGCAGGCGATTGGCGGCCGCGAACTGATCGACCAGCTCGCGCAGCAGCGACGACAGCGGCGAGCCCGCCAGCTTCTCGGCGTGCAGGTCGGTCATCAGGGTGCGGACTTCCTCAAGGGCATGGCGGTTGAGCGACCGGATCTGTTCGACCGCCTCCCGTTGGTCGCCGGCGCCGGCCTGCATCTGGGCCGACAGGGAGTCGGCGATGAGCGACGCCGAAAACAGGTTCTGGCTGACCGTGTCGTGCAGTTCCGCCGCCAGACGGCTCCGCTCCTCCAGCAGCGCGGTCTTGGCCGCGAAACGACTGACCTCGCCCACGCGATCGGCGACCTGGTTCTCCAGGTCCGTGACCAAGGATTGCAGGGCGCCCGCCATCTCGTTGAAGGCGCCGGTGAGGTAGCCGATCTCGTCATTGTGGGTGATCGGGACCCGCACGCCGAAATCGCCCGCCTGGAAGGTCTTCATCCCCTCCAGCAGCGCGCCCATGGGCCGAATGAGGTTCAGGCGGAAATAGGTGGGCAGGGCGATCGAGACGGCCGCCGCGGCCGCCAGCATCAGCCAGGCGAGCGGCGCGTAGACATGGTTCAGCCGTTGCAGGAAGGCGAGATACTCGTCCTGGATCAGGGCCTGCCCCGGTGCGCCCTGCGCGACCCGTCCGCCGGCGAGCACAACCGGGCGCGGCGCGGGGTCGGCGCCTGAGGTGACGCCAAAGAACCAGGGCGCGGCCCTGGGTTCGAACAGTTCGACGGCCGGAGAGTCCGGTGTTTCCAGATAGTTCATGTCGATGACGCCGTCGCGATGCAGGACCAGCTGCAGCTGGCACTGGCCGCGACGGGCGCCGCGGCCGCATTCGGCTTTCCATCTCAGCACGACCCGATCGGATCCGCGCGCCGCGGTGACCCCCGTTCCGCTCTGCGGGATCATGCGGATGGCGAGGGGATAGATCGCTGGCTGGGAGCCGTAGCCCATGGCCAGGTCGAGCCAATCCGGCGTCCGGGCGAAGCCGACCGCGCCGTTCGGACTGACGAACAGGGTCCGTCGGTCCGCGCCGTAGAAGGGAAAGGCGAAGGGCAGATCGAGACGGCCGTCCGGCGCCGTGATCGGCGCTCCGCCCAGGCTGTCCGGCGCAAAGGGCGCCAGTCCGGCCGCGTAGCCGCCCTTGCCGTCCGGAACAAATCGCAGGGTCGTGCCGGTGGTCACCGCGGCCGGTGGGTGGAAGTCCTCGATGAAGGCCGGGTCGATGAGCCAGTCGAAGCCGGCCAGCACGCCCAGAACCAGGGCGAGGCTGATCACCACCATCTTCAGCATGAAGGAGGACTGGTCGGCCTGGTAGCTGAAATAGATGAGGCTGAAGCCCGTGAGCAGGGCCAGCACCATCCAGCAGCTGATGACATCCAGGGGGAGCAGGTCGAACAATCGGCTCTGGCCTGCGGCCAGCATCGCGACCTGGATCAGGGGCAGGATTAGCAGGACGAGATAGGCGCGCGCCGCGGCGGCCGAACGCGGAAGGCCGCGCCGGAAGAGTCCGCCCAGATCGGCCCGCCCCCCGGCCTCCTGCTGAGCGACGAAGACCTGGCGCAGGAACACCCAGCCGCCCCAGCAGACGGCGGCGCCGATCCAGAGGTTGGCGATTTGCGGCTTGTACCAGGCCGTCCGATGCAGGATCGACCAGTCGGTCGCCAGCGCCGCGCCGGCCTCCGCCAGAAGCAGGACCAGGGAGATCGCCCCGATGATCCGCCGCTCACGTTCCGCGCCCGGAAGGTTGCGCGGAAAGCGATAGGCGAACTGGACAAAGGCCACCACCGCCCCGCTTCCGGCGACGGGGACCCAGGCCGGCGCCAGGATCCGCGGCGAGGTCAGCGGCTCCCACGGCATGGCGTAGGTGTCATAGAAGCCGCCCAGCTGCGAGCGAAGCAGGGAGAAGAGGATCGCGCCGGTCAGGCCGAGCATGGTCAGGGTGAGGAACAGGGTCGCACCCTGCATGCGCCAGGCCCTGCGCTCATCCTGAAGTTGGCGCAGGAAACAGAAGGTCAGGACGAGCACCAGGGTGAGCTCGGCCAGATAGCTAAGCGCGGCCGGATTCCACATCGAGGGCTAAAGACTCCGTCGGCCGACCGCGGGGGATGTCGCGATCGCATGAGTCCGGGGCAGACGCCGCCGATTTGGCGGCCCGAAATATGCCGGCGCTTCCCCAGCGCCATCGGGCCGTGCATTTTGCCGCATGTCGTTCATCCTGGACGGCCCGCCTTCGCGCGTCCTGTCCCTAGAGGTCCCCGATTTAAGCCGCCCATGGAACAGCCCCCAATTCGAATTCTTCTGGCGGACGACCACATGCTGGTGCGGGCGGGCCTCGCACGGGTGATCGGCGGCCGGGCCGACATGGAGGTGGTCGGGGAGGCGGAGAACGGGGAGGAGGCGTTGTTCCTCTGTCAGAAGCATCGCCCCGACATTGTGCTGATGGATGTCCGGATGGAGGGCATGGGCGGCATCGGCGCCACCGAGGCGATCCGCCGTTTTCACCCCAAGACCAAGGTCGTCGGCCTCAGCACCTTCCATGATCAGCGCACGGTCAG
The DNA here is from genome assembly GCF_022695515.1 of Phenylobacterium aquaticum. Lineage (GTDB taxonomy): Bacteria > Pseudomonadota > Alphaproteobacteria > Caulobacterales > Caulobacteraceae > Phenylobacterium > Phenylobacterium aquaticum. The sequence goes on along the minus strand of NZ_JALDPT010000001.1, from coordinate 389,216 downwards.
CGACATGGTGGCGGCCGGGGCCAGCGGCTTCCTGTCCAAGATCGTGTCCGCCGAGGAGCTGGTGAGTGCGATCCTGCGGGTTCACGCGGGCGAGGTGGTGCTGACCGAAGTCGCGCCCGCGCCTTCCGAAACCCGGCCTGACCCTGGCCGGTCGAAGCCTGCGATCGAGCTTGGCGAACAGCAGCGGACCACCCTGGCCCTGCTGACCAAGGGCTACACCAATCCCGAGATCGCCCGCTATCTGGGGGTCTCCGTGCCGACCGCGCGCTATCATGTGAGCGCCCTCCTGGCGAAACTCGAGGTCTCCAACCGGGCGGAAGCCGCGGCCCTGGCCGTCCGCGAGCGGCTCGTCTCCGCCGACGACTTCTAGACCGCTTCGGGCGCCTCGCCCCCTGTACGATCGTACAGTCCGGTTCTGCCGACCGACCAGTTCAGTCTTCCGCCCCTCCGGCTAGCTTCGGCGATGCGGGGGCGACATGGGGCGATCCTCCGCCGTGTCGGGCTTTGGGGGATGCTTTTGAACCGGTCTTTTGCAATGCGCCTGATGCTGGGCGCGGCGAGCCTTGCGCTCGCGGGCTGCGAGTCCTTTCCGCAGATGGACGTCCATCAGCAGCCCCTGCCGCGGCATCCGCCGGATCACCGCAGCCAGTTCCAGGACATCAGCGACGACGTCAGCCGAACCGCCGCGCAGAAGGCGGGGAAGTCCACGGTGTTCACCGAGAAGGAGGTCACCGAGTCGGTGACCCTGACCGCGCTGGAGGCCTACAGCCTGCTGCCCTTCGCCCGCTACGTCTATGGAGAGCCCAACGACGTCCGGATTTCGGTCGATACGGCCAAGAACACCCTGATCCTCACCGGCGAGGAGCGGCAGGTCGCGATCGTCGTCGACAAGCTCAAGGGGGTCGACAGCCCGGCGTTCCAGGGCATGCACGCCGCGATCGTCGAGCCGGAGTTCCTGAGCGTCGACACCTTCGCCAAGAAGCTCGCCGCCGCCCTGGGGGAGAGCGGCGTCCAGACCTCGTCGGACCTCAAGGGAGGCCACGTGGTCACCATCGTGCCGCACGGCAAGACCGATGAGGTGTTCATCCTGGTGGGCGCCGATGAGGTCGGACGCATCCGGGCCCTGACCGAACAGGTGGACGCCTACGCCGGCGATCCCAACGCCAACAGCGTCTTCGTCTATCGGGTGCGCAACACCGACGCGTCCAACCTGGCCGCCTCCCTGCCGGGCGCCGCGCCCCTGGGGACGCCCAACGCCGCTCTGAACGGGGCGGTGATGGTCGACACCGTCGGCAACAAGATCCTCTTCGCCGGGACTTACCGGAAGTACCAGGAGGTCCACGAGCTGCTGACCAAGCTGGATGTCAGGCCCAAGCAGGTGCTGATCCAGGCCGAGGTCGCCGAGGTGTCGCTGAATGACGAGACCCAGTACGGCCTGGAGTTCTATTTCCAGCAGCATTCGCCGCACACCTCGTCCGTCGGCGGCACCAAGGGCGGTCTCGGGCTGGCCAAGACGGGCTTTAGCTATGTGTTCACTGGCCGAGACATCGGCGCGACCTTCCAGGCCTACGCCTCGAACAACAAGGTCAACCTGCTCTCGCGCCCGAGGGTCTTCGTCCGCTCCGGATCGGAAGCCTCGGTCCAGGTCGGTTCCGACGTCCCGATCATCACCCAGGTGGCCAGCACCAACATCCAGAACAACGGCCAGTCGGCCATTCTGGAGCAGATCACCTACCGCCAGACCGGGACCATCCTGCGCATCAAGCCGGTGGTCTATGGCGACCGGGTCGACCTGCAGGTGAACCAGGAGATCTCGGCCCAGCAGCCGGACGCGGTGGCGGCCATCAACAGCCCGGTCATTCTCAAGCGCTCGCTGCAGACCACCCTGTCCCTGCAGGAGGGCGACACCGCCCTGCTCGGCGGGCTGATCGAGGACCAGTACACCAAGGGCAATGGCGGCGTGCCGCTGATGAAGGACATTCCCGTGCTGGGCCAGGCGTTCCGGGCCGACACGGTGACCGGCGGCAAGGTCGATCTGGTGCTGCTGCTGACGCCCTACATTGTCGACGATTCCAACGACATGACCGACATCACCAACGCCTTCGACGCGGACATGAACCGGGCGTTCCTGATCGGCCGCAGCTACTCCTACACCCTGCTCCCCTGGTCGGTCGGCCGCAACATCGGCGGGGGCGGCGTGCCCCAGGTCCACCCGGGTGACCGCGGCCAGGTGACCGAGGGCAAGCCCTCCGTCGGCAACTGAGCTTTCCCCGGCTCACGCGCCGGGCCTGTACGTCAAACCAGCCAAAAATTGGGGGCTATCATGAAGAAGACACTCACCAGCCTGCTCGCGGCGGCGACCGCGATGGGCCTCGCCCTGGGGGCCAACCCGGCCGCGGCCGGCACGATCGGCATCCAGTTCGCCGCCTACGGCGCCAAGGACGATCCCAAGATGCCGCCCGCCGATGTCGGGCATCTGCCGCCCCAGCAGGGCCCCGTGAACAGCATGGTGACCAACATGTGCCAGGGCCAGACGAGCTGCACCGTGCCGGCGGATAATCAGCACTTCGGCGATCTGGCCCCGATGCATCCGAAGAAGCTCTGGATCAGCTTCAACTGCTCCGGCCTGGCTCAACCGCTCGCTTCCGTGGACGAGGGCCACCCGCTCACCATCAGCTGTCCTCAGGCCGCGGCGGCGAACCCCGCCGCCAGCCTCCCGGTCATCTCCGCGGTGGCGAACGTCGACATGTTCGGCGTCTCCTACGACAAGGCCAAGAGCATCTTCACGGCCCAGTGCGTCGGCAAGCGCGATTGCGTCTTCACCTTGCACCTCGCGGACATCGGCGCGGCGCACCCGCTGAATCCGCCGATGATGTACGTGCAGTGGGCCTGCATCTCGCCGGATCATTCGAAGAGCACGCAGATGCCGGCGGCGCTCATGAACGACGGCCAGACGGCCCACTTCGTCTGCCCGTAACACCCTGGCTGCGGCGGCGCGGCCCTGGGGCGCGCCGCCGCCTTCCAAACCGCGGTGAGAATCCAAATGCCTGAGACGTCCGTCATGACCACCCGCCGCCACATTCTCCTGGCCGCCTTGACGCTGCCCATCGTCGTTCCGGCGCCCGCGCTGGCGGCCCAGATCTATGTGAAGACCCTGACCGGCAAGACCATCACCCTGGATGTCGAGCTCTCGGACGGCATCGAATCGGTCAAGCAAAAGCTTCAAGAAAAGGAGGGAATTCCTCCTGATCAGCAGCGTCTGATCTACAAGGGCAAGCAACTCGAAGACGGCAGGGCGCTGTCCGATTACGGCATCCAGAAGGAGGAGACCCTCCAACTGGTCCTCCGGCTGCGCGGCGGCTGAAGAGATCCACCCCCGAATTCCCACGGAGATTGCAATGAACCTGAAGCCGTTCCTGGCGCCGCTGGCGCTCGTCCCGATGCTCGCCCTGGTCACACCCGCCGCCGCCGCGCCGGTGAAGGTCACCGTCGTCTACGCCAACAAGACCGCTGTGATCGACACGGACACCACCTTCCCGATCTCGGCGCTGCGCGGTCAGATCGAACCGGTCACCGGGATCGCCGCCAAGTACATGTCCATCCAGGTCATCGCCCCGAAGCCGGCCATGCTCAACGAGGCCGCCAGGACGCTTGAGAGCTATGGGATCTATACGGACTTCCGGGCCGTCGTCCGCGCCCAGGCTACGCCCAACAGCTAGGGGCGCCCGGCCCGACCTGGACCTCCGGTGGGGTGGGCCTGTCCCACGTCGTCATTGACGCCGCGCCGTCCCGACTGTCCGTTAGGGCGATGACCCGCCCCTTCCTCGCCGCGCGCCTCGTCGCCTGCGCCGTGCTCGCCCTGTCCCTGTCCTCGACCGCGCGGCCCAGCCCGCGGGGTCGGACAGTCCCGGCCGCGATATCGTGATCGGTCGGTCCTATGAGATGACCTCGACGGTCCTGGGCGACCGACGGCGGATCAATGTCTATCTGCCGGACGGATATGGAGAATCCGGCCGAACCTTTCCGGTGCTGGTCCTGCTGGATGGCGGCGAGCGGGAGGATTTCCACCACATCACCGGCCTGGCCCAGATCAATGCGGCCTACGGCCAGGGCCAGCCGCTCATCGTGGTCGGGATCGAGGGCGTGGATCGCAAGCATGATCTGACCTCGCCGGCGACGAACGCCGCGGACCAGAAGCGCCTGCCGACCGCCGGCGGCGCAGCGGCCTATCGCCGCTTTCTCCGCGAAGACCTGAAGCCCTGGGTGGCGGCCCGCTATCGGACCAATGGCCGCTGGGCCTTGATGGGCGAATCCCTCGCCGGCCTCTTCGTGGCCGAGACCCTGCTGCGGGAGCCGTCGAGCTTCGACGACTATGTCATCGTCAGTCCCAGTCTCTGGTGGAACCAGGGCGCCCTGGCGGCCGAGGCCAAGGCCGATCTTCAGCGCGCCCGGTTCGCAGGGGCCCGGGCCTGGATCGCCTTTGACGATCCGCCGCCGCCCGCCGATCAGGCCCGCAAGGATCGGGCGGAGCAGGACCAGCTTGAGGCGGCGTTTCGCGACACCCGCCCGGCCGGACTCACCTGGACCGTCACGCGGCCCGGCGAAACCCACGGGGGAATCTATCACCCCGCGGCGCTGCAAGCCTTTCGAGCCCTTTATGGTTCGCCGGGCGGCTGAGGTCGCATCGGGCGAACGGTGGAGCTCCCCCGGGGCGGGCGATCCCCCCTCGACGCCCGTGGGGCGCCGTACGGCGGTGGTTGCAGTCGAAGGCGGCTTGATCTCCACTGGCGCTCCAGGCCGTAGCGTCTGAGGAGGACACGAACCGCGCGATGATCGAGGACGCCTGCGTTCTATTGGTGGACGACGACCTGGGGCTCAGGACCCAGATCGGCGGCTATCTGGCCGAAAACGGCCTCAGGGTCCTGACGGCGGCCGACGCCGCGGAGATGGATGAGGTCCTGGCGACCCATTCGGTGAACCTGATCGTGCTCGACCTCAACCTGCCGGGAGAGGGCGGGCTGTCGATCTGCCGACGCCTGGCCGTTCGTCGCAGTCCGGCGGTGATCATCGCCAGCGCCGCCGGGGAGGAATTCGACCGCGTGCTGGGCCTGGAGATCGGCGCTGACGACTATCTGGCCAAGCCGTTCAGTCCGCGCGAACTGCTGGCCCGGGTGCGGTCGGTGCTGCGACGTGGCGCGGAGTCCGCCAAGGGCGCCCGCACCCGCCAGGTGGTCTATCACTTCGCCGGCTTCATCTATGAGCCCTCGCGCCGTCAGCTGCGTGCGCCGTCAGGGACCAATGTGGTGCTGACCCTGGGCGAGGCGGGTCTGCTCGGGGCCATGCTGGAGGCGCCCGGGCGCATCCTCTCCCGCGAGGAGCTGCTGGGCGCGCCGCCGAAGTGGATAGCCGCGCGGTCGACCTGCAGATCAGCCGCCTGCGTCGGAAGCTCCAGACCCACGGCGCCGCCGAGTTCATCCAGACCCGCTGGGGCCCGGGCTATGTCCTTGACTGCCAGGTGCTGCGCGCGTGACCCGCGCCTCTGACCGCCTCAGTCTGACCGGGCAGATGATGGTCCTGATCCTGGCCGTCATTCTCCTGGCTCAGGCCATGACCGTGGTGGCGGTCGTGCTCATGCCGCCGGCCCAGCCGCCCCGCTATGACGTGACCGAAGTGGCCGCGGTGCTGCGGGGGGATCCCATCCGCACCGACAACCGAAGGCCTCTGCGCCGGGTGGAGGTCCAGGATCTGCCGCCCGAGTTCGCCGATGACCAGATGATGGGCCCCGGCCAGCGGTCGGAGACGCTCGCCCGCCTGCTCGCCACGCCGGTGGAGACCGTTCGGCTGCATTTCCGGAGCCCGTCCCGCCTTGTGGAATTGACCTCGGGCGGGGGGCCGGGTCATGCCGACCGCCGGCCGCCCGGGGCGCCGCCTGGCCCCCCGCGCAACCTTCAGGCCGAGCGCGGCCCGCCGCCGCCGCGAGACGGAGTCTCCGGACCGCCGTCCGGACCGCCGTCCGGGCCGCCCTCTGGACCGCCCCCGGGAGAACCGCGGGCGATCCGAACGAGCTCCACGACCTTCTTCGGTGAGTTCGCCGCCGCCTGGCGACGGCCGGATGGCGTGTGGGTGGTGGTGTCGCCGGCGCCGGAGACCGAATGGGTGCGCCGTGTGCTATTCTGGCTGGGGGCGGGACTGCTGGTCACCGCGCCCCTTGGCTACTGGTTCGCGCGCCGGATCGCGGCGCCGATCAGCGGCTTCGCCCTGTCCGCCGAACGCCTGGGCCGTGATCCCCAGGGGCCGATGATCGCGCCGGACGGCCCGGCGGAAGTCGGGGTGGCGGCCCGGGCGTTCAATGAGATGCAGCAGCGCATCCGCCGCTTCGTCGCCGACCGCGTAGGCATGGTCGGCGCGATCTCGCACGATCTGCGCACCCCGCTCACCCGCATCCGCTTCAAGCTGGAAAAGGCGAGCCCGGAGGTCCGCGCCGCCATCCTGTCCGACGTCGAACAGATGGAGCAGATGATCGGCGGGGTGCTGGCCTTTGTGCGCGATGGCCAGGATCCCACCCCGCGGGAGCGGCTGGACCTGGCCTCCCTGGTGGCCTGCGCCGTGGATGATGCGGCCCTGACCGGCGCCGACGCGACGATGGACCTGGACGAGGCCCTGATCGTCGATGGCCACCCGGTGTCCCTGCAGAGGCTGTTCGCGAACTTGATCGACAACGCGGTCAAATATGGCGGCTGCGCCCGGGTGCGGGTGGGCCGGGATCGGGACGCGGCCGTGGTGGAGATCGCCGACGAAGGACCGGGCATTGGGCCGGAGGACCTGGAAAAGGCCTTTGCGCCGTTCTTCCGCACCGAGCAGGCGCGGGCCCACGCCATGGGCGCGGGCCTGGGCCTGTCAGTGGCGCGCTCCATCGCCCGCGCCCATGGCGGAGACATTGTCCTGAAGTCGCCGGGGAAGGGGCTCCTGGTGGAGGTCCGCCTGCCCCTCGCCCCGGCGTGATCCAGGATCAGACCGCCAGGCCGATGGTGGCCGTGGCGGTGTAGCCGGCGCTGGTGCTGCCGCTGAAGCTGGGGGTCATGGCGGCGATCTGCGCCGAGGTGTTGTCCCCGAATATGCCGTCCGTCGACAGGCTGACCTTGGCGAAGTTGGTCACGCTGGCGCTGTAGCCGGTGGTCGCGAACACCGTGTTGCAGATGTCGGTGGGCATGGCGAGCTGGGAGACCAGGGCGCGGTTCGCATAGCTCGTCGCCGTCGCCAGGCTCGGATAGACCTCGAAGTGCATGTGCGGCCAGCGGCCGTCATAGCAGGCGGGGAAGATGGTGACGAACGTGACCTTGCCGCTCGAATCCGTGACCTGGACCCCGCGCAGATAGTTCTCGTTCTGGATAGCCGAGGAATACAGCGAATACTCGCCCGAGCGGTTGCAGTGCCAGAGATAGATGGCGTAGCCGGACAGCGGCGCGCAGCCGTTGTTGGTGTTCACCAGCGTCAGGGTGAGCGTCACCAGAATGCCGGGCGCCGTCGTGGTGGAGCTGCCGAAGCTCGACCGGATGTCGCTGCGCACGACCCCGCTCTGGGTCAGGATGTTCGACACCACGCCATTGACCGTGTTCGAGCCGTCGGAGGGGTAGGGGCCGTTGGTCTCGGTCGGATCCGCCACGCAAGATCCGGACGACGTCGTCGTGGTCGTGGTGGTGGTCGTCGTCGTGCTGGTGGTGGACGCCGTCGAGCTGGTGGTGCTCGAACTCGAGCCGCCGCCGCCGCAGGCCGCCAGCAGGGCCGCGGACCCGCCTGTGGCCAGCCACCCCAGCAGACGCCGACGCTGCATCTGGGCCGCCATCACCTGAAGGTCATGCTGCAGGCCCCGGTCATGGTCGTCGATGTGGTCGTGGGCGTGATCGGTCATGGGTCATCTCCTCTTTGCGCCCCGGGAGTTGACCCTCGGCGTGAAGGAGATTTCGAGCCATTTCAATTCGACTGAATTGAGAAAAAACCGTATCAGGCGCAATTCATATCGAAATTGTTCTAATACAACTCCGTCATTTTGAGGTCATGCGAGGCATATTGGAAATGTAATCAGAATATCGACGCGTCGCGACGAGGGTTTTGATCTATGTCATCCAGGCGACCATTCCGACATGACGTGCGGCGGGACAATCTGTTTTGCCAGGTCTCTGAGCGTGTTTTGTCGGGGCGTCTCTTCTTGGCCACACTCCTGATCCTCGTCCTGCTGACGGCCGCGCCCGCGCGGGCCCAGGTGATCGAGATCGGCGCGGACGGTGAGGTCGTGAAAGTCGGACCGGGCTGGGGGACCCCCGCCCCAACCGCGCAGGCGAAACCCTACGCCGCCGACCTGGTCGCCGCGGCGGCGGCCTACGACCTCAGCCCCGACCTGCTGGACGCCCTGGTCCGATCCGAGTCCGGCTATGACGCCAAGGCGCGCTCGGCCGCCGGCGCCATCGGCCTGACCCAGCTGATGCCGGCCACCGCGGCCGCCTCGGGGTCGACCCCTGGGACCCCTCGCAGAATCTGATGGGCGGCGCGGCCTATCTGCGCGCTCAGCTCGACCGCTTTGACGGGGCCGTCGATCTGGCCCTCGCCGCCTACAATGCGGGTCCGGCCAGGGTGGCCCGGGCCGGGGGCGTGCCCGCCATCGCAGAGACCCAGACCTATGTCGGCCGCAACCTCGAGCGGCTGGCCGACCGCGCCCTGCCTTCCCCTCGCTGACCTCCCGGAGCCCGCCGATGCGCCAGACCCATGCTTTCTCCCTCGCCGCCCTGATGTCCGCCGCCCCGGCCCTGGCCATCGCCGAGCCCGCGGGCGCTGAGCCGATCAACAACGCCCTGGCCTGGATCCAGGGGGCTCTGCTCGGCAACGTCGCCACGCGCGCGCGATTGCGGTGGCCATGGTGGGCTTCCTGATGCTGACCGGCCGGCTGAACTGGCGTTTCGGCGCCACCGTCATCCTGGGCTGCTTCATTCTGTTCGGCGCCACAACCATCGTCGCCGGCATCCGGGCCGCGGCGGGCTGACATGGCCGATCTCATCCGGGTTCCCGTCTTCCGCGCCCTGACCCAGCCGCAGATGTTCGCCGGCGTGACCTACAGCTTCTTCACCCTCAACGGCGCGCTGACCACCGAAGCGTTTCTGGTCACGCGGTCCTTCTGGGCGCTGCTGCTGGCGGCCGTCCTGCATGGCGTGGGCTACCTCGCCTGCCTGAAGGAGCCCCGGATTTTCGACCTGTGGATCGCGCGGGTCAGCCGTTGTCCGCGTCTGCCGAACTGGCGGCGCTGGGGCTGCAACTCCTATGCCCCGTGAGGCTGCAATGAGCGCATGGACCGGCTTCGCCGCCTGGATGGCCCGGGAAAGATCAGCGGGCGAACGACTGCCCTACGCCACCGTCGCCGAGGGGCGCACGGTCGTGCTGCGCGATGGCGGCCTGATGCAGGTGCTGCACCTGCAGGGCCTGTCTTTTGAGACCGCCGACACCGAGGACCTGAACCGCCGACATGCGGCCCGGGAGGCGGCGCTGCGCGCCCTGGGCGGCTCGCGCTTCGTGATCCGCCACCACATTCTGCGCCGCCGGGTGAGCGTCTCCCAGGCCGCCAGCTTCGAGGACCCGATCTGCGCCGAGATCGACCGGCGCTGGCAGGCGCGGATGGCGGAGCGGCGCCTGTTCGTGAACGACCTGTTCGTGACCCTCCTGCGCCGCCCGGCCCGGGGCAAGGCGGGCCTGGCCCACCGCCTGTCCGACCTGATGGGCGGGATCAGGTCCGGCGACCGGGCGGCCGAGATCCGCGATCTGGATGCGGCCCGCGAGACCCTGATGGCGGCCTTGGGTCCCTATGGCGCAAGGCTCCTGGACGACTACCCGACCCCGCATGGCGTCTGTTCCGAGCCGCTGGAGTTTCTCTCGGCGCTCTACAACGGCGAACTGCGGCCCATGCTCAGGCCGGTCGGCGATGTCGGCCGCCACATCCCCTATGTCCGGACCAGCTTCGGCCTCGACGCCGTGGAGCGACGGCGTCCGGACGGGCGGAGCGACTTCTCCGCCATCCTCGGTCTGAAGGACTACCCGCCCCAGGCGACGCCGGGCATGTTGGACGCCCTGCTGCGGCTGCCCTACGAGATGACGGTCTCGGAGAGCTTCGCCTTCGTCGACCGCCAGATCGCCCAGGAACGGGTGGGGCTGGCCGTGCGGCGCATGCGGGCCGCCGATGACGACAGCGCCAGCCTCCGCCACGGTCTGACGGCGGCCAAGGACGACATCGCGTCAGGCGCCGCGGCCTTCGGCGAGCACCAGATGAGCGTGCTGGTCCGGGCCGACAGCCTCGAGGCCCTGGACGCCGCCGCCGCAGACTGCGCCGCCGCCCTGGCCGATGTGGGCGCCGTGGCGGTGCGCGAGGATCTCGCCCTGGAGCCCGCCTTCTGGGCCCAGCTCCCGGGCAATGAGGCCTATGGCGCCCGCACGGCCCTGGTGAGCAGCGGCGCCTTCGCCGCCCTGGCCTCCTTGCACGGCTTTCCCATCAGCCAGGCCGAGGGCGGTCACTGGGGGCGGGCGGTGTCGGTGCTGGAGACCACCTCGGCCACGCCCTATTTCTTCAACTTCCACCAGGGCGACCTGGGCCACTTCACGGTGATCGGGCCGTCGGGCTCGGGCAAGACCGTGGCGCTCAACTTCCTGGCCGCCCAGGCGCGCAAGCTGGCCGACCGGGCGGTGTTCTTCGACAAGGACCGCGGCGCCGAGATCTTCCTGCGCGCCACGGGCGGGGTCTACGCCAGTCTCCGGCCCGGCGAGCCCACCGGATTCAACCCGCTTCAGCTGCCTGACACGCCCGCCGATCGCGCGTTCCTGCGCACTTGGATCGCGTCCCTGGTCACCGGCCGCGGGGAGGGGCTGACGCCGGCTCAGGACGCCCTGATCGCCGCGGCGGTGGACGCCAATTACGACCAGGACCCCGTCTATCGCCGGCTGTGCTACTTCCGGGAGTTGCTGGAGGGCCGCGGTCGTCCGGGGCCGGACGATCTGGCCTCCCGCCTCGCGCCCTGGTGCGGCGAGGGCGAACACGCCTGGCTGTTCGACGCGCCCCAGGACCGCCTGGACATCGGCGCCGCGACCCTGGGCTTCGACATGACCGAGCTCCTGGACAGCCCCGCCCTGCGCACCCCGGCCATGCTCTACCTCTTCCACCGGGTGGAGGAGCGTCTCGACGGCTCGCCCACCCTGATCGTCATCGACGAGGGGTGGAAGGCCCTGGATGACCCGGTCTTCGCCGCTCGCATCCGCGACTGGATGAAGACCCTGCGCAAGCGCAACGCCATCGTCGGCTTCGGCACCCAGAGCGCCCGCGACGCCCTGGACAGCGCCATCGCCTCTGCGGTGATCGAGCAGGCCGCCACCCAGCTCTTCATGCCCAATCCGAGGGCCCGGGCCGAGGACTATTGCGCCGGCTTCGGTCTGACGCGCCATGAGCTCGACCTGGTCCGAGCCCTGCCGGGCGAGTCCCGCTGCTTCCTGGTCAAGCACGGCGGCCACAGCGTTGTGGCCCGCCTGGATCTGTCGGGCATGCCGGATCTGGTCGCCGTGCTTTCGGGGCGAGAGGCAAGCGTCCGGCGCCTGGACGAGCTGCGTCGCCGACTGGGCGACCATCCCGCGCACTGGTGGGGCGAACTGGTCGGCACGCCCTGGCCGGGACCGACGCCCGCCCGCCGCGGCGCGCGTCTGCGGAGCGTGTCATGACGGCGTGCGGAGGTCTGAGCCCGGACGCCGGCCTTTCGGCCGGTCTGCAGGTGCTCGACTGCCAGGTGAACCTGGCTGTGGCCCAGGGCTACGGCCGGCTGTTCGCCGGCGGCGGGACCTTCAGCGCGGCCTTGACCTCGGCCTTGACCCTCTATGTCGCCTTCCTGGCGCTCGGCCTGATCACCGGACGCACGCGACTGTCGCTGCCGGCCCTGGCCCCCCGCGTCCTGACCCTGGGGCTGGTCCTGACCTTCGCCACCGCCTGGCCCGCCTATCACGCGGTGATCTACGGGCTCCTGACGGGCGGTCCCGACCAGGTGGCCCAGGCCCTGATGGGCGGCCGGGGCGGCGCGACCCAGGCCTTCGCCGGGCGGCTCGACATCCTGTTCGACGGCGTGGTGCAGGCGGCCCAGGGCCTCGGCGCCCAGGCCGGCCCGAACACGCCCCAAGTCCAGACCGCGCTTCGGCTTCTCTGGCTCAGCGGCCTGGTGCTGCTTCTGGCCACGGCGGGCCTCCTGGTGATCACCCACGTCGTCCTGGCGGTCCTCCTGGCCCTGGGGCCCCTGTTCGTGGCCACGGGCCTGTTCGACGCCACCCGAGGCCTGTTCCAGGGCTGGCTCAGAACCTCTGTGGGCTTTGGCTTCGCGCCCCTGCTGGTGGTGGTCGGCGGGGCAGGGGCGCTGGATCTGCTCAACCCCCTGGTGGTCGCCATCGCCGACGACCCCGCCGCCGCCGTCCGCGACCTGCGCCCGGTGGTCACCCTGTTCCTCGCCGCCCTCATCTATGCGGGCCTGACCCTCACCCTCGCCTGGGCCGCCTTCATGCTCACCCGCGACTGGCGTCCGGCCGCGAGCCGCGAGCCCGCGCCCGCACCCCCCGAGTCGGCGTCCGCACAGTCCTCGGCGCGCGCCGAGGTGGTCTCAGGCGCCGACGCCCGCGTCGCCGAGCTGGTCTCCGGCGCGACGCGGGACCTTCGGATCACCGGCGTCGCCCGATCCGCCGCCGGGACCTCCGCCCCCGCTCCGGCGGCGGCTCCGGGCTTGGGCGGGACGACGCTCGCCCGGGGGCTGGGCCAGACCCTGCGCACGCCCGGCCGCTCTCTTTCAGGACCCCTTGGATCATGAAGCCTCTGTTCTTCGCCGCCCTCTGCGCGGCCCCCCTCCTGGCGCCGGGCCTGGCGCTGGCCGACGCGCGGATTCGCGAGGTCCCCTATGACGATCGCGCCGTGGTCCGCCTCGACGGCTGCTTCGGGTTCCAGACCATGATCGAGTTCGCCGAGGGCGAGCGGATCGAGAACGTCGGGCTGGGCGAGGCCTCACAGTGGCTGGTGACGCCCAACAAGCGGGCCAATGTCCTGTTTGTGAAGCCCGCCTACCGGTCGACCCACAGCAACATGACCGTGGCCACGGATCGTCGACGCTACAGTTTCGAACTGGCGGCGCGGCCGACGGCGGCCTGCGCCAGGGGGCAGGTGGTCTATGACCTGCGCTTCAAGTACCCGGCTGAGCCAGAACCCGCCGCGCCGCCGCCGCCGGTCGCCGCCGCGGAGCCGGTCACGCCCGCGCCGGAGCTGCGCAACACCGCCTACAGCTTCGCCGGCAGCCGCGAGGCGGCGCCCCTGCGCGTGTTCGACAATGGCCGCTCCACCTGGTTCCAGTGGGACCCGGCCGTCGCGGCGCCGGCGGTCTATGCGGTGGGGTCGGACAAGACCGAGACCCTCGTCAACTTCAGCGCCCGCGGGGACTATCTGGTGGCCGACCAGATCGCGCCGTCCTTCGTTCTGCGCCGCGGGGCCTTCGTCGCCACCCTCTATAACGACGCCTACCGGGCGCCGGAGCTGGACGCCGCCGCGCCGCGAGCGCGGGCCGAGGTCAAGCCGCCGCCCACCGGGCTCGCTCGCCTCTTCCGGAGCTCCGCCGATGTTCGCTGACGCCGACCGCAGCGGGCGCGATCCGCGCCTGGCCCTGTCCGCCGCCGATCTCGCCCAGGCCGCCCGGCCGGTCCTGCCGCGGGTCGCCCGCACGCCGGCGCCGGCGACGGCCTGGTCCTTGCGGCGGGCATGGTCGGGGCCCTGGCCCTGGGGGCCGCCACCTTCGTCTCCATGTCCCACCAGCGGACCGCACCCGCGACGCCGGCGGCCGCGGCTCCCGCCACACCGGTTCCCCTGGCGCGGGACGCCGATCGCCCGACGCCCCCGCCGGCGGCCGCCCCCGCGCCGACGCCGGGCGGCCAGCTCGATCCCAATCAGTCCCGCGCCCTGCCCATGGTGGTCGACAACACCGGCCTGGAGGCGGGATCGCCGCGACCCGCCGAGACCTCGCAGGCCGCGCCCGGCCAGGCCCAGGGCCTGAGCCAGGACGAGCAGTTCGCCGGACGGGTCGGGGCCGAAGCGCCCCCGGTCGCCCATGCGACCGCGCTCTCCGCCCCCTCCGATACGGTGGTGCAAGGCGCCCTGATCGCGGCCGTGCTGGAGACCGCGGTCAATTCCGACCTGCCCGGCTATGCGCGCGCCTTGGTCAGCCGCGACGTCCGCAGCTTCGACGGCGCCCGTGTCCTGATCCCCCGTGGCAGCCGGCTGGTCGGCCAGTACAAGAGCGGTGTGGCCACCGGCCAGTCGCGGGTCTTCATCATCTGGACCCGTCTGATCCGGCCGGACGGCGTCTCCATTCAGCTGGCCTCGCCGGCGATGGACGCGAACGGCGAGACCGGTGTCGCGGGGCGGGTGGATCGCCACTTCCTGCAACGGTTCGGCTCGGCCATGCTGCTGTCCGTGGTGGGCGGGGCGGCGCAGTCCCTGGGGGACTCCTCCTCGAACACCCTGGTGATCGGGACCTCCACCCAGGCCCAGAGCGCCGCGGCCCAGGCGGTGCAGACCGACGGTCGCATCGCCCCGACCGTCCGGGCGGCCCAGGGCGCGCCGATCCAGGTCTTCGTGGCCCGGGACCTGGTCTTCTAGCCGTGGCCGAGCCCGCCCCTCTCGAAGGCGTCTATCTGCGCGCCTATCTGCGGCCCTTCGCGACCTGGCTGGAGCAGCCGGGCGTGACGGAGATCCTGGTCAACCGCCCCGGCGAGGTCTGGATCGAATCGGCTGGCGAGCCCGTCATGCGTCGCCACGAGGCGCCCGAGGTCACGGACCTGCTGCTCGAGCGCCTGGCCGCCCAGGTCGCCCGCCTCTCCAGCCAGGGCGTCAATCGTGAGAACCCTCTGCTGGCCGCGAGCCTGCCCGACGGGGCCCGGATCCAGATGGTGGGGCCGCCGGCCACGCGCCGGCACTGGGCCATGGCCATACGCCGCCACGTCCTGACCGACCTGCCGCTCGAGGCCTATGATCACGGCCCTCTGGCGCCTGTCGAGGCGCTGGCCGGCCGGCTCGATCCGGACGCGGCCCGCGCCGACCCTGTTGACTTCCTGCGTCGGGCCGTCCTGGCGCGGCGCACGATCCTGATCTCCGGCGGCACCTCCTCGGGCAAGACCACCTTCCTGAACAGCCTCCTGAAGATTGTGCCGGACACCGAGCGGCTGGTCCTGGTCGAAGACACGCCGGAGGTGGCGGTTCGCCAGCCGAACGCCCTGGGTCTCGTCGCCGTGAAGGGCGAACTGGGAGAGGCCCGCATCGGAGTCGACGACCTGCTGCAGGCGGCCCTTCGCCTGCGGCCCGACCGCATCATCGTGGGCGAGATTCGCGACGCCGAAGCCGTGACCTTCCTGCGCGCCATCAATACGGGCCACCCGGGATCGCTCACCACGGTGCACGCCAATTCCCCCGAGGGCGCCCTGGAGCAGATCGTCCTGATGGTCCAACAAACGGGCCTGGGTCTGTCGCGTCGCGAGGTGCTGGACTATGTCGCCTCCCTGGTCGACGTGGTCGTCCAGCTCGGGCGCATCGGCGGACAGCGCCGAATCCTCGACCTGCGTGTGACTCAGTCCTAGCGACCCGGGGGCTTGCTCACGCAGCCTCCGCGGACACCGCCGCCCCATCGCAATCCGGAAAACGACCGCCCGACGCAGGGCTCTTGCCAAGCGTCGCGACAGCCTGTTATTCATATTGCGAATTAAAGTTCGCAATCCGAACAATACGATCTCTGGGGAGGAGACACAATGACAATTTCTGCAAGGGCGGCGTTTTGGGTCAGCGGCGCGAGCGCGCTCGCTCTCCTGTCCGGTGCGCAGGGCGCCGCGGCCCAAACGGCCGCAGCCAAGCCGGCGGTGACCACGGTCGACGAGGTCGTGGTGACCGGGACGCGGATCCAGAATTCCGGAATGACCTCGCCCACCCCGCTCACGGTGCTGGGGACCGAGCAGATCAAGCAGACGGCGCCCTCGTCGGCGGACGACATCCTGAACCAGCTTCCGGCCTTCCGGCCCTCGTCTGGGCCGAACCAGGTTCAGCGGAACGCCGGCTCCATCTCGACCGGCCAGAGCCTCGCCAACCTGCGCGGCCTGGGGTCGCAGCGGACCCTTCTGTTGATCGACGGCCAGCGGCCCGTGCCGACCAACTCCTCGGCGACGACCAGCACCAGCATCATCCCGCTCGAGCTGATCAAGCGCGTTGAGGTGGTCACGGGCGGGGCCTCCGCGGCCTACGGCTCGGACGCGGTCTCCGGCGTCGTGAATTTCGTGCTGAAGGATCGGATCGACCAGCTGCAGGGCGCGGTCTATGCCGGCCAGTCCTCGCAGGGCGACAACAAGGAGATCGGGGTCAGCCTCGCCGACGGCTTCCGCCTGCTCAACGACCGGCTCCAGGTCGTGGTCGGCGCCGACTACAACAAGAACGACGGCATCGGGAACATCTATACCCGCGACTGGGCCGCCGTTGAGCCTGGCAACTCCGGCACGCCGATCTCATTCGGCGCGACGCGCGCCGCCGGGACGCCGGCCTTCGGTTGGGCCGAGGGCGTCGAATATGCGACCCAGACGCCGGGCGGCGTGATCAATACGGCCAAGACCGCGACGGGCGCGACCTCGACGGTCTTGAACCAGCTCTCGTTCAACGCGGACGGCAGCACCACCAAGCTCGTGCGCGGGCCGGTGTTCGGCAATCTGATGATCAACTCGTCGAGCAACCACATCGCCACGCCCTTGGCCCAGTGGCAGCTCAAGCAGCCGCTCGAGCAGTTCTCGTCGATGGCCAAGGCCACCTACGACATCAACCAGGACACCACCGCCTTCTTCCAGGCGGGCTATGCGACCAGCAACGTCTTCACCAAGTCGCAATATCACCAGACGCCGACCGTCACGATCCTGGCCACCAACCCCTATCTGCCGGCCGCGATGAAGGCCCTTATGGCGGCCAACAACATCACCCAGTTCGACATGGGCCGGGTGGACACCGAATGGCTCGGGACCACGGGCGACAACACCTATGAGACGATCCAGGCCTCGGCCGGCCTGAAGGGCAAGGTGTTCCAGAAGTTCAACTGGAACCTCACCTATGGCTACGGCAAGTCGCTGATCGATTCCCAGGTCTATGGCACCCGCGAGGCCAATCTCGCCGCGGCCGAATACGCCGTCGTCGACGCCACCGGAAACATCGTCTGCGGCTCGCTCGCCACCAACCCCAACTTCGCCGCGAACCGGCTGACCAACACCATCACCGTCGCCAATGTGCAGCCGGGCTGCGTCCCGCTGAACCCGTTCGGGACAGGGGCCCCCTCGGCCGCCGCGCGGGCCTATGTGGCGGGCATCGAGTACACCAAGGACCAGATGCTCCGGCACGACCTGGCCTTCGACCTGAACGGCCAGTTGTTCGATCTGCCCGCGGGCCCGGTCTCCTTCGCCGCGGGCGCGGAATATCGCCGCGACAGCCTGAGGCAGACGGCCGACGCCCTTCAGCAGCAGGGCCTCTATTCCTCCGGCAACAACAAGTCCTATGGCGGCCGGGAGACGGTCAAGGAAGCCTATCTGGAGGTCGAGGTTCCGCTGCTGGCGGACCTGCCCCTGGTCCGTTCGCTGGGCCTGAACGGCGCCGTGCGCGCCACCGACTACAAGATCAGCGGTCAGGTCACGACCTGGAAAATCGGCGGAACCTATGAGCCGATCGAGGGTGTCCGCCTGCGGGCGACCCGCTCGCGCGACATTCGCGCGCCGTCCCTGTCGGACCTGTTCCTGGTCGGCGGCATCTCCGCGACGGGGTCCTTCGTCAATCCGTTCAACGGACAGTCGGCGCGCCTTCCCGTGCAGACGGTCGGTAATCCCGATCTGAAGGCGGAGGAAGCCGACACCTTCGCGGTCGGCGGGACCTTCCAGGGCCGGACCGGCTTCCTTCCCGGGGCCCGTCTGTCGGTCGACTACTACAAGATCAAGGTCAATGACGTGATCGCCTCGGTCTCGGCCACGGATATCCTGGCCCGCTGCTATCAGGGCGTTCAGAGCTATTGCTCCGCGATCCAGTTCGACAGCTCGAGCTTCGGCATCGCCAAGGTCTTCGTGCAGCCCTTCAACCAGTCGGTCCTGGAGACCGAAGGGGTCGACTACGAGGTCGGCTATCGGACCGATCTCAGCGCCCTGCACCTGCCGGGCTCGGTCGACATGACCGTCTTCGCGACCAATCTGCGACACCTGAAGACCACGGACCGGCCCGGCCCGAGCGGCGTGACCGTCGATAACGCGGGCGTCCAGGGCGGCTCGCCGAAATGGGTCGGATCGGCCTATTTCAACTACCGGCTGGATCCGTTCACCGTGGGCGTCCAGGTCCGCGCCTTCTCGGACATCCGCTATTCGGCGCTGTTCATCGGCCCCGGCGAGGCCGGCTATTCGCCGACCCTGTCCAACAGCATCAACAAGAACGTCTACCCGGCTCTGGCCTATGTGAACCTGAACGGGACCTACGACTTCAAGGTCGGCGAGCGCCGATACCAGGTCTTCGCCAACGCCAACAACCTGTTCGACACCAATCCGCCGGCCTATGCGATCGCGGCCATCAATCTGGGCGGCAATCCGTACGACTATGTCGGACGGACCTTCAAGCTCGGCCTGCGGTTCGGGTTCTAGGCCGCCATGTCCGGATCTCAGCTGATACACCGGTGGAGAGCGGGCGCGGCCCTGGTCGCCGTCGCCGTCCTTGCGACGGCGACGGTGGCCACGGCCCAGTCCGCCCTGGTGGACTACGAAACTTCCGCCAAGGCGGCCCAGGTGCAGCAGGCGGCGGCCTGGCGCCTGGCCTTCCGCCCGCCGATGTCGGTGCTGGCCCAGACCGTCAGCCAGCTGCGGGCCGCTCCGGGGGTCTCGCCTGAGGTCGCGGCCCAGGTCGATGCGCTCAGTCGGCAGGCGGAAGGGGAAAAGCCCCCTGAGGCGCGCCGGACCGTCTGGCGCGCCGTGGCCCTCCTGACCGGCCAGGCCTGGACGCCGGGACAGGAGCTCCTCGGCGCCTTGGCGCTTCGGTCGCCTGCCCCAGTCTGGACAGGGAAGGGCGATCCGCTGACCTTCGAGGCGGCCTATCCCGTCCCCGCGGCGGCGCGGGGCGCAACCTATGTGATCGATCTCTATTCCAGCGAGCCCACGACCTCCGCCACGCCGAAGCTCGGCGCCCGCATCCGGACCGTTGCGACCGGGCGGCTGGGCGCCCAGCCGCCGAAATCGATCCCGATCTCCCTGAAGGACGCTCCGGACGGCGCCTATCTGCTGGTGGCCACGATTTCCGCGGGGCCGAATACGACCGGCCGCCTGGTCCAGCCCATTTATCTGGTGCGCGATCTCGATCGGCGGGCCACGGCGCTGAAAGCCGACCTTGCGTCGATCAGCGGACATGAGCCGGCCAAGGCCATTGCGGAATATCCCTTCGCCCTGGCCAAGGCGCTCAACGCCGGCGCGCGTGAGATCGTGTCCTATGATTTCCCGGCCGCGATCAGCCGGTCCCAGAAGATCGTCGCTGACCTCAAGGCGGGGCGCGACGACGTCTGGCAGGCCAAGGGGCTGCAGAACCGCGCCTACCGGTTCGCCGAGACTGGCGAACTCGTGCCCTACCAGGTGTTCGCACCCAGCGCCTGGACCCCGGATCGCAAATGGCCGCTGGTGGTGGCGCTGCACGGCGCCAACCTCGATGAGACCAACATGCTGGGGCGCAATGACGCTCAAATGCAGAAGCTGGCGGATCGCCACGGCTTCGTCGTCGTCGCGCCGCTCGGCTACCGACTGAACAGCGCCTACGGCTCGCAGCGCGGCTTCAGCCGTGCGATCGCCGGCGACCAGGACGAACGCAAGCACCGCAGCGAGCTCGATGTGCTGCGGGTCACCGAGCTGGTGGAGGCGGAATACAATATCGATCCGCACCGCCGCTACCTGACCGGCAATTCCATGGGCGGCGGCGGCACATGGTGGATCGGCGGACAACATCCGGAGCTCTGGGCGGCGCTCGCGCCGGGCGCCTATGGCGGTGTCCTGCCCGAAGATGCGCCGGGGCTGGCCAAGACCCCCATCTTCGCCGTGGTCGGCGATCGCGACGAACTCGGCATGCTGGATCGGGTTCGCGCCTCCCTTGCGACCCTTCGCGCGGCCGGCGTCAGCCCGATCTATCTGGAAGTCTCAGGCGGAACCCACTCCAGCGCCTACGACCGGGCCCTGCCAGAGATTTTCAACTTCTTCGAAAACCACGCCAAATAGCGCCCCTGACACAGGAGAGGCTCCGACGCTCCCAGGGGGCGGACGGACATGAGGATCGAGGGCGACCATGGTGGATGAGAAGAACATTGTGAAATCGGTGGTGAAGGCCTTCTCGGTGCTTCAGGCCTTCGGACCGGATTCCTGCGAGATGGTGTTGGCCGACATCGCGCGGGCGGCCAAGCTCGACAACGCCACCGCCTTCCGGCTGCTGAACACCCTGGTCATGCTGGGCTATGTGGAGCGCATCCAGGACACCCGGCGCTTCCGCCTCACGTTCAAATGCCTGGAGCTCGGCTTCAACGCCATCGCCCGGTCCGACCTGCGAAGCCTGGGCCGACCCTTTCTGCGCGCGATCATCAGCGACCGGATCGAGGCGGCCTCCATCGGCGTGCTGGATGGCCACGAGGTGGTCTATATCGAGCGGATCCAGGCCGGCCTCGAGCGGTTGGCGGTCGATATCCGGGTGGGCAACCGGGTCCCCGCCTTCTCCTCCGCCATCGGCCGGGCGATCCTGTCGCGCATGCCGCCCGAGGCGCAGCGCGCCATTCTGGAATCCGCGCCGCCCCGCCGCCTGACCGATCGGACCATCGTCGACGTCGATGAGATCCTGGCCAAGACCGCGCATGCGGCCAATGTCGGCTACGCGATTTCCGACCAGGAGACAGTGACCGGCCTGAGGGTCATCGCGGCGCCGATCACCGATGTCGACGGCGTGCCGATCGCCGCCATCAGCGCCGCCGCGCCCGCCTTCGGACGCACCCTTGAAGAGTTCATCGACGAAGCGGCCCCGCTCACCTGCGACGCGGCCGCCCGTCTCTCCGAGGCGCTCCGCGCCGCGGGCGGCATGGCCGCGCACCGATCTATCACCTGAACCCCCGTTAGGAGTCCTCACCCGTGCCCCACTCGCTCGACCTCAAGGGTCTGATCCCTGCGATCGCCGTTCCCTTCAACGACGACTTCAGCATCGACGCCCCTGGCCTGACGCGGTTCGCGCGCTGGCTGGCCTCGCAGCGGGGCATCAAGGCCCTGATGACCAACGGGCACACCGGCGAGGTCTTCTCCCTGACGCCGGCCGAACGGGTGGAGGTGTCGCGGATCACCGTTGAGGCTGTTGATGGCCGCGTGCCGGTCATCTCTTCGATCGTCTGCGAAGGGATCACCGACGCCGTCGAGCAGGCCCTGCTCGCCAAGCAGGCGGGCGTGTCGGCGCTCGACATCATGCCGCCGCACCACTGGCTTCGCTTCGGGTTCCGGCCCCAGCACGTGCTCGACTATTTCAATGCGATCGGCGAGGCGTCCCGGCTCCCGCTTGTGGTCCACGTCTATCCGGCCTGGACCCGGTCCTCCTTCTCCTCGGAACTGTTGGCGGAGCTCGCGCGGCTGGACCACGTCCACGCCTTCAAGATCGGCACCCGCGAGATGAACAAGTACGCCCGCGACCTGAAGGCGATCCGCGCGGTCGCGCCGGACAAGGCGCTGCTGACCTGCCACGACGAGTACCTCCTGGCGTCCCTGGTCCAGGGCGTCGATGGCGCGCTCGTCGGATTCGCCTCCCTGATCCCGAACCTGATCCAGGACCTGCTCGACGCCGTGGCCCGGGGCGACCTGGCCGAGGCGATGAGGCTGCAGGGCATGATCGATCCGCTGAAGGAGGCCGTCTATGGGGCCGGCGAGCCAACGGGCGAGGCCCACGCCTGCATGAAGGCGGCCATGGCCGCCGCCGGCATTCTCGATCGCGGGACGGTGCGGCCGCCGACCATCGCCCCCTCGCCGGACGAACTGGCTCGGATCCAGGCTGCGGTGGTGAGCGCCGGTCTCACCCAGCGCAGCGCGGCCTGAGCCCATGCCCGCCCCAAGGACCGAACCCCGCACGGCCGTGGTCACCGGCGCCCGCTCGGGCATCGGCGCGGCGATCGCGCGTCGGCTGGTCGGAGCGGGCTGGTCGGTCATCGGTCTGGACCTGGCCGTCTCGTCGGACCCCTTGCCGGGGCTTGACGAGCGGGTCCTGGATCTGACGGACGCCGGCCAGATCCAGGCCTTCACCCGCAGCCTCCCGCCCGTCGACGCGCTGATCCACGCGGCGGGATTCATGCGGACCGGCGATCTCGTCGCCCTCGACCCCGCCGACGGCGAGGCCATGTGGGCGGTGCATGTTCGCGCTCTGGTGCTGCTGGCCCAGGGCCTGGTCCCGGCCATGTCCGCGGGCGGCCGGCTCGTGGCGATCGGCAGTCGCACCAGCTCGGGGGCTGCGGGCAAGAGCCAGTATGCGGCCTGCAAGGCGGCTGTCACCGCCCTGGTCCGCTCCTGGGCCATAGAGCTCGCCCCCCGCGGGATCACGGCCAATGTCATAGCGCCGGCGGCCACCGCCACCGCCATGCTGGCTGACCCCACCCGCACGGTCGCGCCAGTGGTCCCGCCGATCGGGCGCTACATCGCGCCCGAGGAGATCGCCGCCTACGCCGAGTTCCTGCTGTCGCCGGAAGCCGGGGCGATCACCGGCCAGGAACTGCTCATCTGCGGCGGCGCCTCCCTGTGACGGCCGCCGTCTTCGAGACCTCAAAGGATAACCTGTGACCTCTCCTCGCATCATCGACATCGTCGAAGTGACGAAGCCGATCTCGTCTCCCATCCGCAACGCCTATATCGACTTCTCCAAAATGACCGCGAGCCTTGTGGCGGTGGTCACCAATGTGGTGCGCGATGGCCGCCGGGTGGTGGGCTACGGCTTCAACTCGAACGGCCGCTACGGCCAGGGCGGTCTGATCCGCGAGCGCTTCGCCGACCGCATTCGCGAGGCCGATCCGGCAAGCCTGCTCGACGACACCGGCGAGAACCTGGATCCGCATCGGATCTGGAAAGCCCTGATGACCAACGAGAAGCCGGGCGGCCACGGCGAGCGTTCGGTCGCGGTCGGCACCATCGACATGGCGGTCTGGGACGCGGTGGCCAAGATCGCCGGCAAGCCCCTGTTCCGGCTGCTGGCCGAGCGGGCTGGGCGCGAGGCCAATCCCGAGGTCTTCGTCTACGCGCCGGCGGCTACTATTATCCGGGCAAGGACGATACCGCCCTGCGCGCCGAGATGCGCGGCTATATCGACCGCGGCTACAATGTCGTGAAGATGAAGATCGGCGGCGAGAGTCTCGCCATCGACGCCCGGCGCATTGAATCGGTCCTGGCCGAGATCGGCGCCGACGCTCAGCTGGCCGTGGACGCCAACGGCCGCTTCGACACCCTGACCGCCATCGAATACGCCAAGGTCCTGCGCGACTATCCGCTGTTCTGGTACGAGGAGGCGGGCGATCCCCTCGACTATCACCTGCAGTCGGTGCTGGCGGAATTCTACCCCGGTGCCATGGCGACCGGCGAGAACCTGTTCAGCCATCAGGACGCCCGAAACCTGATCCGCTACGGCGGCATGCGACCCGACCGCGACTGGCTGCAGTTCGACTGCGCCCTGTCCTACGGCCTGGTCGAGTACATGCGGACGCTGGAGGTGCTGGAGAACGCCGGGTGGTCGGCGTCACGGTGCATTCCCCATGGCGGGCATCAGATGTCCCTCAACATCGCCGCCGGCCTCGGGCTGGGCGGCAATGAGAGCTACCCGGACCTCTTCCAACCCTATGGCGGCTTCCCGGACGGGGTGAAGGTCGAGGCCGGTCGCATCCGCATGCCGGACCTGCCGGGCATCGGTTTCGAGGGCAAGACGGACCTGATCCGCGTCATGCGCGACCTGGCCGAATAACCAACAAGACGAGGGCGCGACGCGGCGACGCGTCGACGACCCCAGGGAGGTTTCATGGATCCGGGCTTGGCGCGCGACGTGACGATCATCGGATCGGTCGCCCTCTACATCCTGCTGACCAGCATCTTGGCGATCGTCCTGCGCAGCCGAACCAACGCGCAGTTCATGGTCGGCTCGCGCGCCTTGCCCGCCGTGGTGATCGCGGTCCTGCTGATGAGCGAATTCATCGGGGCGAAGTCCACCGTGGGGACGGCGCAGGAGGCCTTCGAAAAGGGCGTCGCAGCCGGCTGGTCCGTGCTCGCCGCCTCTGTCGGCTTCCTGCTGCTGGGGCTGTTCTTCGCCCGTCAGATCTACAATTCGAACCAGCACACCATCTCGGGCCTGATCGAGCAGAGGTTCGGCAATGGGACCCGCATCGTGGTGTCGATCATCATGATCTACGCCCTGCTGCTCGTGAACGTGGGTAACTATCTCAGCGGCGCCGCGGTGATCAGCAGCGCCCTGCACCTCAACCTCACCGTCTCGGCCTTCGTCATCGCCGCCTTCAGCGCGGTCTATTACGTCTTCGGCGGCCTGAAGAGCATCGCCTATGTCACGGTGCTGCACAGCCTGATCAAGCTCGCCGGGATCGCCATCCTGGTCGCCGTCGCCGCGCATCTGACCGGCGGCCTGCAGCCCATGACCCAAGCCTTGCCGGCCCACTACTTCACCATCGACGGCGCCGTGGGCGGGCCGACCATCTTCGCCTGGATCGTGGGCACGGTCGGGGCGATCTTCTCGACCCAGTACATCGTGCAGGCGATCGCCTCCAATCGTGACGCCGCCGCCGCCCGGACCTCGGTGCTCCTGTCTGCGCTGTTCTGCCTGCCGCTGGGTTTCGCGCTCGCCTTCATCGGCGTCGCCGCCCGCTACCTCTTCCCCCAGATGGACAGCCTGTTCGCCCTGCCGGTGTTCATCTCCAAGATGGGCGCGCCCCTCGCGGCGGTGGTGACGGTGTCGCTGGTCGCCTCGGTGCTGGTCAGCGTCAGCACCGTGGCGCTGGCCACCACGGCGCTCGTCATGCGCGACTTCTATGCGCCCTGGCGCAAGCCCGGTCCGGAGCAGGAATTGACGGCGACCCGCTATGTGGCGCTGGCGGTGGGACTGGCCCCGCTGCTGTTCGTCTTCTTCGCGCCGCACATCCTGCAACTCTCGTTCTTCACCCGCGCCCTGCGGCTGTCGATCGCCATCGTCGCCCTGATCGGCGTCTTCCTTCCGCTGGTGGGGTCTCCCAGGTCAGCCGTGACCGCCTTGATCGCCAGCGGGGTTGCGACCACCGCCTGGTATCTGCTCGGCAATCCCTTTGGCGTCGACAACATCTATGTCGCCGCGATCGTGCCCTTCGTCATTCTCGGCGCGGACCGCGTGCTCCGCGGCAGGTCGCAAGCCCAATCCGTTGAACAGCAGGAGGTCGGCCGATGAGCCGCGCAACCCGTCATGGCCTGCGGCGGCTCGCCGTCGCCCTTCTGTCCGCCGTCGCAGGCCTCGGCGTCCCGGCGGCCTTCGCCGGCCAGCCCGTCGAGGTCAGCCCTGCGGGAACGACCTCGATCCCGGCCATCGAAGTCCCGAGCAGCGGTCTGATGAGCCCGGAAGGCAATGCGTCGCGCGTGGAGCACATCCTGACGGAACGGTCCTTGAAGGGACGCTCGATCGCGGACCTGAACGCCGCGCTGTTCGGACCGCGGCTGGAGCGCACCAAGGCGGCCTACGCCGTGACGGTCACACCGGCTACGGTCGGCGGCGTGCCGGTCCTGATCTACGAGCCGCGCGCTGGCGTGGCCAAGGCCAATCGCGGAAAGCTGCTCATCAATCTCCACGGCGGCGGCTTCGTCGGATGCTTCGTCGAGTGTGGGGGGCTGGAATCCATACCGATCGCCGCCCTGACCGGTCTGCGGGTGATCAGCGTCGACTATCGATTGGCGCCGGCCGCGCAATATCCGGCCGCGTCCGAAGATGTGGCCGCGGTCTACCGGACGATCCTCAAGACCATTCCGGCCAGGCGCATCGGCATGTTCGGCTGTTCGGCGGGAGGGCTGTTGACGGCGCAGTCCCTGGCCTGGTTCCAACACCACGGCCTGCCCAGGCCGGCCGCGGCGGGCGTCTTCTGCGCCGGCGGCGACCCGACCATGCCCGGCGATTCCCGCATCATCGGCATGCTGCTCGGCGACGGCGAGGCGCCCAGCCCGCCGCCGCAACCGGGGACCGCCGAACCGCCGGCGCTGGGCTATATGCGCGGCGCCCCGCCGTCGGATCCCGCCGCTTTCCCGGCGGCGGATCGCGCCACGCTGGCGGCCTTTCCTCCCACCCTCATCGTCACCGGAACCCGGGATTTCGCCATGAGCAGCGCGGTCAATCTCCACAGTCGGCTGGTCGCCCAGGGCGTCGACGCGCGGCTGCATGTGTGGGAGGCGGCCGCCACGCCTTCTTCTATGATGAGCGACTGCCGGAAGCGCGCGAGGTCTACCGCGTCGTCGCGGACTTCTTCACCGCCCGTCTGAAATGAGGATCGATCTCGGGGATCAGCGCCCCGTGATCCCCTGAGCTCGCAGCCACAGCGCGAGCTGGTCGAACCAAGCGTCGCTTGTGGCGCCGGTGGGATGGGATGCGAAGCCGTGCCCCCCGGCGCTGTAGAGATGAAACTCCACCGGGCTGCCCGAGGCCCGCCAGCCGGTGATCAGACCCAGGTCCTGCTTGTTGAAGAAACGGTCGTCGGCCGCGATGGCGGAGAATAGGGGCGGGGGATTTGGCGGGGGGCTCCCGGCGGTCGGCCCGTAGATCAGGCCCACGAAATCCGGTCGCGCGTCGGGGAGGTTCGCCTGCACCGCCGCCAGGGACGTGACCGCGCCCGCCGAGAAGCCCAGGAGACCCACCCGCTTGGGGTCGACCCGCCAGTCCTTGGCGTGGGCCCGGACCAGGCGGATCGCCGCCTGGGTGTCGGCCACGGCGAAGGTGAGCGGGTCGATCTTGCTTTGGATCGGCGCGCCCCTCTGGAAGCGATCGGCCAGCAGCCGGTGGAACCCCTCGAAGCTGTCGGGCGCCGGCGCGGTGCGATATTTGAGGATGAAGACCCGGACGCCGAGGCCGTTCAGGCGCTGGGCGACATCGTAGCCCTCGTTGTCGATCGCCAGATAGAGGAACCCGCCGCCGGGGACCAGGATCACGGCGGGCCCGTCCGCCACCGGCGCTCGGGGCCCCGCCACGGGGATCAGCACGGGCTCGGTGACATTGTAGGCCATCCGCTGGTCGAAGGTCTGCTGGGCCCAGGCCTCGTGCGCGGGATTCACCTGGGCCGCCGTCACGGGCAGGGCCATGCCCGCGGGCTCAATGGGCCTCGGGATCGCCTTCACCTCGTTGACCCATTCGCCGGCGGCATGGGCGACGCCGGTCGGTCCGACAAGATTAGCCGCGACGCCCGCGATCGCGGCGATCAGCGTTCCGACTGTGATTTTTCGCATGGAAATCCTTCCTCGGCGCCGGCTGAACGCTAACGCACTAGACCTTCGCCCAGAGCTCCCTGAGCTTGTGCGCGGCAAGCTTGGGGCGGCGGTCGCGAGTGAAGACGCCTTTCTGGTTCAGGGAGCCCACCCGCATGATCCCCTGGGCGGTCTTGAAGTCCGCGAAGGCCCATGGGTGAGCGCCCACGATGTAGGGGTGTTTGCGCAGCGTCCGCCAATAGGCCTCGATCAGTTGCGCCTGATAGTCCTCGCTCCACATCTCGGCGGGCTGGGCGTGGACCCCGGCCACGGCGTCAGCGCCAAACTCGGTGAAGATCACCGGCTTGTCCCCGTGGCGGGCGCGAAGGGCGAGGATCTCCTTTTCCAGGGTGGCGGTGGCCACGTCGATCTGGCCGGAAATGGCGTACCATCCGTTGTAGGAATTGGTGCAGATCACATCGCCCTGGCCCACCCAGTCGGCGGGGCCGTTCTGGACGCTCACCAGGGCGATGGGACGGCTCTTGTCCAGGGTGCGGGCGTGGGCGAACAGCCGCTCGAAAAACCGCGTCCCCGCTTCCACCGCGCCAGGCGGCACGTCATTGACCGTATGGAAGGGCTTGGGGATCGGCTCATTGGCCAGGGACCACATGATGACGCACGGATGGTTTTTGTCGCGATGGACCAATTCCGACGTGGCCTGGGACAGCTGACGAAGGCGCGCCTCGATGATCTCCGGGGGATCCATGAACACGAGGCTGACGCCGGGGGTCTCGGCGATCACCAGGAAGCCGTACTCGTCGGCCAGCATCAGCGACTCTTCCGAATAGGGATAGTGCGAGGTCCGGAAGCTGTTGGCGCCGATCCATTTGAGGAGCTCGTAGTCGCGAACCAGCACGGGCAGGTCCAGGCCCTTGCCATGGATCGGGAAGTCCTCGTGCTTGCCGAAGCCGGTGAGGAAGATGGGCTTGCCGTTCAGCAGGATCTCGCTGCCCTTCACCTCGATCGTCCGCACCCCGATCTTCAGGGCGTATTCGTCGCCGCCCGCCTCGCCGCCCAGCTTGATGGTGAGGCGATAGAGGAAGGGATCGTCAGGCGACCAGGCGCGCACGCCGGGCAGTTTCAGTTGGCCTGAGCCGGCGCCGTCCTTGACGCTGATGCTGACGGACACGGGCTTCGGCCCGCCGGACAGGGTGAGGGTCGCGGCGCCGGACCAGCCCCCGCTCACCGCGACGGCGACCCCGACCAGTCCCGCGCCACCGGACAGGCCGGTCGTGACCGTGACATCCTGGAGGTGGGCGTCCGGGGTCGTGAACAGGACGACCGGGCGATGCAGCCCGCAATAGGGGAAGAAGTCGTAGGCGGTCTGGGGGAAGTCCACCTGGTACATGCGGGCCGAGCGCATGTCGGGGACCGACGGCACCCGGTCCAGCAGGGGCTTGTTCTCGACGCTGACGCTGAGCCGGTTCGGCTGGCCCTCGTGCGCCAGGCCGGTGACGTCGAAGGCGAACGGCAGGTGGCCCCCCATATGCTCGCCCAGATATTCGCCGTTCAGCCAGACCCTGGCGTGATAGACAGCGGAGCCGAAGCGCAGGTGCAGGCGGCGGCCCCTCCAGCCTGAATCCAGCTGGAATTCGGTCTCGTACCAGGCGGTCCCGAAGTAGTCCCGGGCGTCATCGAAGAGGTCGTTCCAGCTGCAGGGCACCGGGATCGGCCGGGGTGCGGGCAGGCCCGAGACAAACCACTTCTGGCTTTCGCCCTGGTCCGCCGGGTCCATCTGGAAGCGCCATAGCCCCGAGAGGTCCCGGACAGAGCGCGTGCGGCTTTCATGGGGATAGAGCAGGGTCGAGGGGCCGCGGGCGAGGCCGCCCGGATGCGGGCCGGCCATGGCCGGGGCCGCGGCCGCCGCGGTGACGGAGGCCGCCAGGCCAAATGCGCCGACCGCCTGCCGGCGGGTCATGGCCCGGGTCGGGGTGCGGGGGGTGTCTTCGGCCATGCTGTCTCTCCCTGTGAGCCGCCGCCCTTTTGTGGGCGGTCGGCGAAAACGGGCTCTAGCCCGAGGCGCCGTAGCGTTTGCGTTCGGCGGCGATGCGCGCGCGGGCCTGTTCCAGCTCCTGCACCTCGGTGGCGGCCAGCAGCGAGTCGAGCACGCGGGTCAGGTGGTCGCGCATGGCGCGGCGGGCGGCCTCCGGCGAACGACGGCGCAGCGCCTCCAGCACGACGGCGTGCT
The DNA here is from genome assembly GCF_022695515.1 of Phenylobacterium aquaticum. Classification (GTDB taxonomy): domain Bacteria; phylum Pseudomonadota; class Alphaproteobacteria; order Caulobacterales; family Caulobacteraceae; genus Phenylobacterium; species Phenylobacterium aquaticum. Next base: position 359,434 of record NZ_JALDPT010000001.1, on the reverse strand, counting down.
CGTCGATCCGCGGGATCACGCCGGCGGCGTGGGCCTTGGCGCTGAGCAACTGGGTCTGGGGTGAACGGGCGCGGGCGTCCCACAGGGTTTCGACCGCATTGATCATGGCGCTGTTGCGGGTGGCGGTGGCGATCAGCATGTGGAAGCGCCGGTCGGCGTCCTCCGACATCAGGATGTCGCGGTTGTTCTCGGCCTGCATCTCGTCGACCAGACCCTGCAATTCGTCGAGCTGCTCGTCGGTGATCAGCAGGGCGGCGATGGCGCAGGCCTCGCCCTCGATGGCGCGCCGGGCTTCCAGAAGTTCAAACGGGCCCACATCCATCTCGCCGGCCTGGCCGCCGCGGGGGAGGCGGGCCGTGACATAGACGCCGGAGCCCAGCCGCACCTCCACAAGCCCGTCCAGCTCGAGGGCGATGATCGCCTCGCGGATGGTGGGTCGGGAGACGGCGTAGGCCTGGGCCAGGTCGCGCTCGGACGGCAGTCGGCGACCCACGGCGTATTCGCCCTCGGCGATCTGACGGGAGAGGTCCCGGGCGACCCGTTCGTACAATCGTCCGGTTTCGGTCTTGGCGATCATCATCTCAATCCATATCTGGTCAGGCCAATTTGGACAAGCCGAAGCAGAGGCCCCCGTTGGAGAATGTCGGGCATTGACGCTCCGGGCCAGCGTGACCTGACCAAATTTCCTCTTCGGATCGCTTTCGCCCGCATCGAGGTCGAGCCGGGCGGCGGTATCGGGCGCGCGACACCGCAGAATGGGGGCTCGCGCGGTAACCTTTACAATTCTGCCATGCCAGTCATTGCTAGTGGCCTTACCAATATGGTAGGACCGATTTGAATGGGCGGTTAAACGGCCTGTCGCGAAATTAGGGGAGAGACCATGAGGCATCTGTTTTCCAATGCGTCCTTGCCGGCCTGGCTGCTGGCCGGGGTGATGGCGTCTTTGGCCGCGGGCGCGGCCCATGCCGCCGACACCCAGGTGGAGGAGGTGGTCGTCACCGCCCAGAAGCGCGCTGAGAACGTCCAGGACGTGCCTCAGGCCGTTCAGGTGGTCACCGCGAACCAGCTGGCCGCCGCCGGCGTGCGCGAGTTCACCGACCTGAGCAAGCTGGCCCCATCCCTGGTGGTCCGTCCGGCGGAGCAACCGGTGAACTCCTCGGTCTCCATCCGCGGCATCGGCACCTTCGCCTTCTCCATCGGCGTCGAGCCCAGCGTGGCCATCCAGGTGGACGATGTGCCGGTGGCGTTCCAGGCGCGGGCCTTCACCGACCTGTCCGACATCGAGCGCGTGGAAGTGCTGCGCGGCCCGCAGAGCACCCTCTATGGCAAGTCCGCCTCGGCGGGCCTGATCAATGTGGTCACCCGCGGCCCGACGCCGGAACTGAGCGGCGGCTTCAATGTGCTGGCCACCACCGATGACGAGTACGGCGCCGGCGGCACCCTGTCGGGGCCGATCACCGACAAGCTCGCCTACCGGCTGAGCGCCAATTACGACAAGTTCGAGGGCAATGTCCGCAACGTCTCAAACGGCAAGAAGGCCGGCGGGCGGGACACGGCCTCCGTGCATGGCAAGCTGGCCTGGACGCCCCTGGACACGGTCAAGGTCACCCTCGGCTGGAACTATGTGAATGGCGGCACCACGGTCGGCCGGCCCTTCATCGCCCTTTCGCCCACGGCCTATCTGCGCGGGAACACGGCCCTGCCGCCCTCGGTCTTCGAGGCCGGCATCGCGGTCGGACCCGAGAACACCAAGTTCGCCAACAACTTCGCGGCGCGCACGGACTATGACGACAACAGCCAGTCGCTGAAGGTGGAGTGGGACCTTGGTCCTGCGACCCTCGTCGCGGTGACCGGCAACGACAATTACAAGGTCACCGATCTGCTGGACGTGGACGAGACCGCCGTGACCGCGATCGACAACCGTCAGATCGGCTATTTCAAATCCGGCCAGCTGACCCAGGAGGTTCGGCTCGTCTCCAACGGCGAGGGGCCCCTGCGCTACACGGTCGGCGCCTTCTACGCCGACGTCGACTTCGTGCGGAACTTCTACCGCGGGCCCTTCTTCTCGCTGGCTCGCTGGTACGCCACGTCCGGCTCGAAGCAGGAGGCCGCGTTCGGCCAATTGGACTGGGAGGTGATCCCGGGCACGACCCTGACTGGCGGCGCGCGTTATCAGCACGAGACGATCGACTACACCTTCCTCGATATCCAGAACGGCTCGGCCTATTTCCACGGCGGCGCCAAGGACAATTTCTGGACCTACCACGCCGCCCTGAACCACAAGTTCACCGACGACCTGATGGCCTATGTCTCCTACTCCACGGGTCACAAGGGCCAGACCTACGACCTGACCACGGGCTTCAACTCCAATCGCGCCCTGGCCGGTCCGATCCGCCCGGAGACCTCCAAGAGCTGGGAAGTCGGCACGCGCGCCCAGTTCCTCGAGCACCGTCTGACGGTCAACGCCACGGCCTTCAAGACCAACTACGAGGACTTCCAGGCCCAGGGGATCGAGACCCTCCCGGACGGCAGCACCAACTTCCGCCTGACCAATGTCGGCAAGCTGCGGACCCAGGGGATCGAGGTCGATTCCTCGGCGCGGCTGGGCGACGACTGGCGACTGTCGGCCTCTGCGGCTTATGTGGACGCCAAGATCACCAGCTTCCCGGTGGCCCAGTGCTATCCCCTGCAGACGGCCGCCCAGGGCTGTGTCGGCAGCCCGGGCCGTCAGAACCTGGCCGGCAAGCGCCCGGCTCAGGCGCCCAAGCTCAAGCTGTCGGCGGACCTGAACTATTCCCATCCCATCCAGGGCACCAATTTGGACGGGGTGGCCTCGGCGACCTACGCCTATCAGAGTAAGGTCAACTACGCGCTCAACCAGGACCCGCAGACCATCCAGAAGGGCTATGGGATCTTGAACCTCACCGTCGGCGTGAAGAATCCCACCCGGCACTATGAGGTGATGGCGTTCGTGAACAACGCCCTCAACGAGCACTACTACGCCAACATCTTCGACCAGGCCGGCACCTACAACAACCAGCTGGCCACCCAGGTGATCCTGCCGCGCGACTTCAAGCGCTTCGCCGGCATTCGCGCGGCCTATTCCTTCTAGTCCGCACGATCCGCCGCCGGCGCGCTCGTTTCCCCTGAGCGCACCGGCGGCGACTCCCTGTTCGATATCGATAAACTCAGAACCGAGCCGCGGCCCCGGCGCAGGAGAGGCCGCTCAGACCTCAAGGTCGAGGCAGCGCCATGCCGCCATCGCCCGCTCGCCCACGATCCGGCCGCCGGTCGCAGTGATCGGGCGGCCGTCATCCTGAGGGAGCAAAAGGGCGACGGGCCCCTTGGGCGGGCGCTGGCCGCTCGCCCGGACCTCGATGTCCAGTCGGTCCGGCGACGCGCCGACGGACAGGGCCCAGCGTCCATGGTCGCCCCTCCGCCAGGCTTCGGTCTCACCGTCATCCTCGAAACAGGCCGCGGTGAACGCGCCGTCCAGAGGGGCGAAGATCGCGAAGCCCCGGGCGTCGGCGCGGCGGTCGAAGCGTTGCGCGGCGACGTTCATCGGAACGGCCGAACCGTCCCGCACCAGCAAGGGCGGGCGGCCCCAGGGGGCGGGCAGGGTGAGGGGCTCGCCGCCGGAAAAGCGGCGGCCCGTCCAGAAATCCCGCCAGTCGGCGCCGGCCGGGGGACGGACCCGCCGCTCGGTCTGGCCGGGGGCGACGACCGTGGCGACCAGCAGGCTCGGCCCCAGCATCAGATCGTCCGTCTCGGCCAGGCAGCCCGGGTCGTCGGGGAAGTCGTGGAAGGTCGGCCGGATGATCGGCGCGAAGGCGTCATGATGGCGCCAGGTCAGGTCGTAGAGATATGGCGTCAGCTGGTAGCGCAGCCGGATCAGATCGCGCACCGTGGCCGTGACCTCGGGATGCATCCACGGCTCGTTGGCGCTGCCGTCGTCGTTCCAGGAATGGATGCTGAAGCGGGGCATGAACACGCCCGCCTCCACCCAGCGGACGAACAGCTCCGGATCGGGCTTGGGGCCGGAGAACCCGCCAATGTCGTGGCCGGAATTCGACACCCCGCTCAAGGCCAGGCCCAGGCCCATGCGGATATTGTACTGCAAGCTTTCCCAGGCCGTCGCGTTGTCGCCCGACCAGGTCTGCACATAGCGCTGCATGCCCGCCGCCCCGGCGCGGGAGACCAAGAACGGGCGTCGATCCGGCGCGTGGGCGGTCTGGGCCTGCCGCGAGGCGCGCAGCATCAGCAGGGTCTGCAGGGGCTTGGTCTCCACCGCCGGCGCCGCGCGCCGAACATGTGGGCCAGGGCGTCCGGCGAGGTGACCTCGAACTCGTTGTTGTCGTTCCAGGTGGCGTCGATCCCGACCCCCAGCAGGTCGGCGGTGACATGGGCGCGCCACCAGGCCTGGGTCTCAGGATTGGTGAAGTCGAGATAGGCGCCGACCCCGTCCCAGAACTGGCACCAGGCCGGCTCGCCCTGGCCGTCGACGATCAGCAGGCCGCGGGCCAGGGCCTCGTCGAAGAGGGGGTGGTCATCCAGCAGACAGGGCTTGATGTTGGCGCACAGACGGACGCCGGCCTCGTGGTAGCTGCGGGCGAAGCCGGCCGGGTCCGGAAACTTCTCCAGGTTCCAGTGGAACACATAGCGGCGGGGGCCGATCGAGGTGTAGCCGCTCGACAGGTGGAAGCTGTCGCAGAGGATGTCGTGCTCGCGGCACTTGGCGATGAACTCCGCCATCCGGGCCTGGGCGTCCGGCGCGTCGGTATAGCTCATGGTCGAGCCGGAATAGCCCAGCGCCCAGCGGGGCATCAGGGCGGGTCGACCGGTCAGCCAGGTGAAGCGGCGGGTGACATCGGCCACCTTCGGGCCGGCGATCACGTAGTAGTCGAGGTCGCCGCTCTCGGCGGCGAAACCCCGATAGAGGCCGTGATAGTTGCTGCGCTCCGCGCCGAAGTCGAAGCTGCAGTCGGCATAGGTGTCGTAGAACAGGCCGAACGCCAGGCCCGTTCCCTCATGGTGCGTGATGTAGAACGGGATGTGCTTGTAGAGCGGGTCCGACCCGCGGGCGTCGTAGCCCATGGCGTCGACATTCCCCATCCGGAAGCGGCGCCCGGCACGGTCCATGGCGCCGGACTTCTCACCCAGGCCAAAATAGCGTTCGGCAGGATCGCGCTGGAGATAGTGGCGGACCTGGTCGCCCCACCATCCGAGATTATAGGCCTGGGTGGGGCGGTCGCGGGCGATGGGGGTCCAGCCGCCGGCGCCGTCGGCCATGTCCCAGGTGAAGAACAGGCCCTTGAGGCGCACCGTGAGGCGCAGGCGCGACGTCGTGATCACCAACTTGGCGGCGTCGCCGGCGTCCAGGTCGAAGTCCGGGCAGGAAAATCCCTCCAGAGCCCCGCGATCGCGCCCCGCGTCGGGGACATCTTCCGCGCCGGGGGCGACCGCCCAGGTCCTCTGGGCCGGCAGGCGCCCGCCCGGTCGGTGCAGGACATGGATGATGTCCGGCTCAAGCACGGACACCTCGACGGTGAAGCCCGCCTCGTCGGCGACGAGCGTCACTCGCGCGCCCTCGCGTCCGGCCAGGCGGAACAGGGGCGGGTTGGCGATCGAGGGTCTCATGCCAGCGCCGCCCTTTGGGCGTCAGACCGGATGGGGCGCATGAGGGCGAAGAGGACGATGGCGGCCACGATGTCGAACACCGCCAGCAGGCCGAACAGCGGCCCAAACCCCACGGTCCCGACCAGGGCGCCGACCAGCAGGGTGAAGCTGAGGCCGCCGGTCCATCCCACCATGCCCACCAGGCCGTTGGCGCGAGCCACGGCGGCCTGGGGGAAGACATCGGTGGTCAGGGTGTTGATCATCACCGACAGCATCTGGTGGGCGAAGCCGCCGATGCAGAAGAGCGCGATGGCGGCGACGGGCCCGGCCACCAGACCGACGCAGCCGGGGCCGATCATCATCAGGCCGCCCAAGGCCACGCCGCTGGCCCGGGACGTGAGCAGGCCCATGTTGAATCGCTTCATCAGGAACGGAGAGAGGTATCCGCCCAGGATGCCGCCGGCGTCGGACGCCAGAAAGGGCAGCCAGGCGAAGGCGGCGATGGATTTCAGATCCATGCCCCGCTCCCGCGCCAGATAGAGCGGGATCCAGAAGCTGAAGGTCTGCCAGGCCGGCTCGGACAGGAAACGGGCGATGGCCAGGGCCCAGAAGTTGCGCTGGCGCAGCAACATGGGGATCGGGACCGGCGGCTCCGCCGCCGCGGTCGGCGGCACGGGGGCCAGGGCCTTCTGGTCGTCGCTCAGGGCCCTGTGGCGGGCGGGGCTGTCATAGAGGACAAACCAGGCCGCCGCCCAGACGAGGCCCAGACCGCCGGTGACCACAAAGGCCGCGCGCCAGCCGTAGGTGAGAGACAGCCATATCACCAGGGGCGGGGCGATCAGGGCGCCCAGCGAGGTGCCCGCGTTGAAATAGCCCACCGCCACCGACCGGTCCTTGGCGGGAAACCATTCACTGACCGCCTTGACGCCGGCGGGGATGGCGGCGGATTCGCTGACCCCCAGCAGGCCCCGGAAGAAGGCCAGGGACAACCAGCCGCCGGCCAGGCCGTGCGCCATATTGGCCAGAGACCAGGCCACGGCGAACAGGGCGAAGGCCACCTTCAGGCCGAGCGAGTCGATGATCGCGCCGCAGATGGGCTGCATCACCGTGTAGGCCAGCTGGAACGATGCCACGACGTAGGAATACTGCTGGGTGGTGAAGCCCAGATCCTTGGTCAGAGTGGGCGCCAGCACCCCCAGCGAGTTGCGGGCCAGATAGTTGAGCATCGTGCCCATGCAGACCAGGGCGATGATCCACCAGCGCAGGCGCCTCAAAGGCATCATGGGTTGGACTCCGCCGGTTTCATGAAGCCAGGGCCGCGGGCTTGTGTCTGGTCACCAGTTCCACATGGTTCCGTCTTCGAGACGGGCCACCGGCAGCTGCTTGGGTTCATAGGGGTATTTGGCGGCCAGGGCCTCGTCGATGTCCACCCCATGGCCTGAGGCCTCGCCGGGGGACAGCAAGCCGTCCTCGAAACGGTAGGCGTGCGGGAAGACCGCGTCGGTCTCCGGACTGTGGCGCATATATTCCTGGATGCCGAAATTGGGGACCCAGCTGTCGAAGTGCAGGGCCGCGCCCATGGTCACCGGCGAGAGGTCGGTGGCGCCGTGGCAGCCCGTGCGGATCTGCCAGACCGAGGCGAAGTCGGCGATTCTGCGCAGGTGGGTGATCCCGCCCGCGCCCACGATGGTGGCGCGGATGAAGTCGATCAGCTGCTCCTGGATCAGGTCTTTGCAGTCCCAGATCGTGTTGAAGACTTCTCCGACCGCCAGCGGGGTGGTGGTGTGCTGGCGGATCAGGCGGAACGCCTCCTGGTTCTCGGCGGGGGTCACATCCTCCAGCCAGAACAGGTTATAGGGTTCAAGCGATCGGCCCAGGCGCGCGGCCTCCATCGGGGTGAGCCGGTGGTGGGCGTCGTGCAACAGCTCCACGCCGAAGCCCACCCGCTCGCGCAGGGCGTCGAACAGCTTGGGCGCGTGGTTGAGGTATTTCGAGGTCGACCAGACCGTCTCGGTGGGCAGGGTCGCGTCCGCCGGCTCGTAGTACATCTGGCCGCGACCGACGCCATAGGCCTTGTCGACGCCCGGTATGCCGCTTTGGGCGCGCACAGCCTTGTATCCCAGGCCGACATAGCGCTCGACCTCGTCGACGGTCTCAGCGATGTCGCCGCCATTGGCGTGGCCATAGACCAGCACCCCTTCGCGGCTCTTGCCGCCCAGCATGTCGTACAGCGGCAGGCCGGCCATCTTGGCCTTGATGTCCCACAGGGCCACGTCGACAGCCGCGATGGCCCGCATGGTCACGGGGCCGCGACGCCAGTAGGCGCCGCGATAGAGGAATTGCCAGGTGTCCTCGATCTTTCGGGGATCGCGACCGATCAGAAGCGGGACCACGTGCTCATTGAGATAGGCGACCACCGCCTGCTCGCGGCCGTTGAGCGTCGCGTCGCCGATGCCGTGAACGCCTTGATCGGTGACGATTTTCAGGGTCACGAAATTGCGGCCGGGGCAGGTGACAATGACCTTGGCGTCGACAATCCGCATGGCAGGCGAAATCTCTCTCATGAACCAGCTGCCGAGGTAGCCGACAGCGACGGGATCCCGACTTGGCTAAGACCAAAGAATTGGTTTGTCCAGACTGGACTGACCAATTTTGGGCGATCCATTTTGAGAGGGCGCGCCGAACCGCGACGCCCGATGTCCGCCCTCAGGCGTGATCCGATCCAGCAGGGCCATGGGCGGTGAGCGCCGTGCGATTGCGTCGCCGCGGCAACGGCGGAGGAGGTAGACAAGTTTACATTATAGACTAGTTGATCTAAGACATTCGGCGCTCGGGGTGTGAGACGCCGGATTGGCGAGGAGGATGCGCTATGGTCGCGGCCCACGGATCTGACCGACTGCACGGACTGGATGCGGTGCGGGGCTATGCCCTGCTGCTGGGCATCGTCTACCACGCGACCATGGCCTACCTGCCGGGACAGGGACTCTGGCCCGTGAGCGATCCGCACAGGAGCCTGTTTCTGTCGGGCCTCTTCTTCGTGTCGCACATGTTCCGGATGTCGACCTTCTTTCTGATCGCCGGCTTCTTCGGTCACATGGGGGTGGAAAAGCGCGGCGTGCGCGCCTTCGTGAAGGACCGCGCCAAGCGGATCGCGCTGCCCCTGGTGGTCGGCTGGCCGATCTTGTTGGGCGGGATCATCGCCTCCAGCCTGTTCGGCTATGTGATGACGGTCGGCCACCTTCCGACGACGCAGGAACACGCCGCCCTTGCGGCACACGCCCCTCCAGCCCCGCCGCTGGCCTTTCCGCTGACCCATCTGTGGTTCCTCTATCTGCTGCTCTGGCTCTATGCGGCGACCTTGGGCCTGCGCGCCCTGGTGCTGCGTCTGGACGCCGGCGGCGGGTTCCGCGCCCGCGCCGACGCTGTGGTCGCCGCCGTGGCGGACAGCCCCCTGGCGCCGGTCATCCTGGCGATCCCGGTCATGGCGGCCTTCCTGTTCGGCGGGCCCTGGCGGATGTGGTTCGGCGTGACGACGCCGGACTCCTCCCTGATCCCGAACCTTCATGCGGCCGTGCAGTATTTCACCGCCTTCGGCTTCGGCTGGCTGTTGCATCGACAACCGGCGCTGATCGGCGCCTGGTCGCGGCGCTGGCCCCTGAACCTGGCGCTGGCGGCGGGCCTGACCGCGGCGTGCCTGGGCCTGACCGGGGTGGCCCCCTTCATCGGCCTGGCCCAGCCGGGCGTGAAGACCACAGCCTATGCGGCGGCCTATGCCGTGGCCATGTGGGCCTGGACCGCCGCGGCCATCGGCATGGCCCTGAAGTTTATGGGCGCGGAAAGCCCGGTGCGGCGCTACATCGCCGACTCATCGTACTGGCTGTACCTGATCCACCTGCCCCTGGTGATGGCGCTGCAAGCGACGGTGGTGCGCCTGGACCTGCCCGCAGAGGTGAAGATCGTGATTGTGCTCGGCGCCGCCTTCCCGCTGATGTTCGCCAGCTATCAGCTGATGGTGCGTCACAGCGTCCTCGGCGCCATCCTGAACGGGCGGCGCGCGCCCAGGCTCGCGAAGGCGCGGGGCCAGATGGCCCGGACGGAGGCCCGCTGAATGGATGTCGATAGCGCCCGGGACGACCTTGCCTTCCTCCGCGCCTTGGTGGCGCCGGAGGACAATTGGCAACAGCAGTTCGGCCGCATCTATGCGGCGGCGGGGGGATGCTATTCGGTCCAGATGGCGATGCACATCGGCCAGCTCTTCGGCTTGCTGCCGGGAGAAGGGCCGTGGGCGCAGGTGGTCGGCTGGGTTCCGACCGCGGTCTTCGTCGGCATCCTTCTCTGGGTGGTGCGCCGCGGGCGGGGTGCGCCGGTCGGAACCACTTCAAAGGCCGTGGGCGCCGCGTTCGGGGCGGTGGGCCTTAGCAACCTGGCCCTGTGCCTCAGCTTCGGCTCGGTCGCCCTGCGTCTGCACAGTGAGACGGTGTGGCGTCTCTACCCTTGCGTCGTGATGATCCTGCAGGGTTTGGCCTGGTCGGTGGCCTATATGATGCGCCGCCGCGCCTGGCTTGGGGGGGTGGCGATCGGCTGGTTCGCCACCGGCGTCACCATGGCGGCGTTCGTCACTGATGTGCCCGCCTATGTGGCCGCCGCCACGGTCGGCGTCGTGGGCTTCATGCTGGCGCCAGGGCTCTACCTCATGCGCCAGGCCGGCGCGAGGGCCTGACTTGGCCGGGTCCGCACGCTCTTCCGCATCCGGGATCGGCAGGATCGACGATGTCATCCATGGCCGGTTGCGCCTGGGGGTGATGGCCTATCTCGCGAACGCCGAGGTCGCCGACTTCAATGAGCTGAAGGCGTTGCTGGAGGTCACCCAGGGCAACCTTTCCGTCCAACTGCGCAAGCTGGAGGACGCCGCCTACGTCACGATCGAGAAGGGCTATCTGGGCCGCAAGCCCCGAACCCAGGTGCGCATCACCCCCGCCGGCCGCAAGGCCTTCGCCGCCTATCTGGAAGCCCTGAGCCAGCTGATCGGACCAAAGGCCTAGTCCCGTCGCCCTGCCAACGGGACCAGACTTTCCGGGCGCGCGCACCAGTTCGCGCGCCCCTTCCGCGCTGGCCCAGGTCTTGGAACTGAGCGCGACTCACCAGGTCTCGGATTGAAAACAGAAAGGGCTGACGGTCAGGAGGCCGGCTCTCTTTGGGCAAGGCGCTGGGCCGCCTCGTCCCGCAGCTGTCGCTTGAGAATTTTTCCCGAGGCGATGCGCGGGAGCGGCTCGCCGGAGAAGTGGAAATATCGGGGGATTTCGAACCGCGCCAGGCGCGGCTCGAGGAAGCTCCGCAGCTCCGCCTCGTCGAGGGGCGCGCGGGCATAGATCGTGGCGCCGACCTCCTCGCCGAGGCGGTCGTCGGGCACGCCATAGACGCTGGCCTCGAGGATCTCGGGATGCTCCAGCAGGGCGGCTTCCACCGCCCCGCAGCCTATGTTCTCACCGCCCCGGATCACCAGGTCCTTGATCCGGTCGACGATGTAGACAAAGCCCTCCTCGTCCACATAGGCCACGTCCCCCGTCCGCATCCAGCCGTCGACGAAGGTGTCGGCGTTGGCGTCGGGCCGGTTCCAATAGCCACGCATGATCGAGGCGCCGCGGATTTGCAGCTCACCCCGCGCCATGGGGGGCTGCTCCACCCCGGCCTCGTCGACGATGCGGATGTCCAGCACCCCGGAAACCCGTCCCGAACTGGCCGGGTGGGCCAGATAGTCCGGCCCGGCGATGCTGGTGCCGATGGCGTTGGTCTCGGTCATGCCCCAGCCGGTATTGGGGGCCGCATTGGGGAACGCCGCGTCGATCGCGCGCACCTGCTCGGGCGCCCGCGACGCGCCGCCCCCGCCCACGGCGATCAGCGAGCTCAGGTCGCGGCCCTTACGCCGGGCGATCTCCACCAGGTCTCCGGTCACCGCCGGCGGCGCGTTGAAGCCCGTGATCTTCTCCCGCTCGATGATCTCCACCGCCAGCTCCGGATCCCACCGGTACATGCAGACCAGGCGTCGCTGGGCCCGGAAGCTTTGCAGCAGGCTGACATGCAGGCCCGAGACATGGAACAGCGGGATGGCCAGCAGCGCCGCCGGTTGCAGCCCGCCCGCCACGGGCGCGAACCCCGCCAGCATGCCGGCCTGGGCGTCCAGCTCCCAGGAGAACAGGGCGCTGAGGATGTTCCGATGGGTCGAGACCGCCCCCTTGGGATGGCCGGTCGAGCCCGAGGTGTAGAGCATGATGGCGTCGTCATCCGGCGCGACCTCGCGCATCGGCGGTCCCTCGGGGGGCGGCGTCGCCATCAGTTCGGCATAGGCGCGCACGCCCTCGGCCAGCGGCTTGGTCGGGCGCACCGCGATCACCTGCAGTCCGGCCGGCGGCGCCTCACAGGCGGCCAGTCGGTCCAGCCGCTCCTGGTCGGCCAGCAGCAGCTTGGCGCCGCTGTTGGTCAGCCCGTATTCCATCTCGTGCGGCTGCCACAGGGCGTTCATGGCCACGGCCACGGCGCCCAGGCTGGTCGCCGCCATGAAGCCGAGAATCCATTCTGGATAGTTGCGCATGGAGATCGCGACCCGGTCGCCTTTCTCCACGCCGAAGTCCCGGGCCATCACCGCCGCGAGATGCCGCGACCGCGTCCAGGCCTCGTCGAAGGTCAGGCGCTCATCGTCATAGACGATGAAGGTCAGGTCGCTGCGGCCCTGCTCGAACAGCGTCCCAAGGTTCGCGGGTGCGTTCTTGAACGCCCGAATGCGCCGGCCCAGGGCCTCGATCTCCACCAGCTCATAGGGCTGACCCTCGCCGGTCAGCTGCGCCAAAGCCTCGATCCTGCTCACGCTCGTCATACTGTTCCTTCCCACCCCATTGCGTGCCGCTTCCCCACGCCCTGAGAACCAGGGCGCGGCGATCACCGCGCCCAATTCTCGGTTGGGGAGTCGGTCGGCCGGACCGCGAATAGACGACGCAGATCGGCGGCAGGGCTAGCGGAAATTCGTCGTGCGCTGGATTCGGCGTCCACCGTCAGGCCAGACGACGCCAGGGCTTCGCCGGATGGGAGGAAGCGCGATGGGCTGTTCGTGGAGCCATCTACGCTGCGCGCCATGACGGCTGCGCTCCCGCCAAGTCTTTGAGGCCCGCGCTGAAATCGACGCGCTACACAGCCCCGGAGACAAGTTGCGGCCGAACATGTGGCGGTGCGGCGTGTCTCGGGTCGAGAAATCTCCATAAAAGCAGTATGTTGAGCACATGAAAGTGTTTCGACGGCCGCGTCTCCGACCACAATGATTTTGACGGCGCCTCAGTCGTCGTGAGCGCCACCGCACATGCCGGAGGTGTCGATGGACACCAGCGCAAGCTCCCTTACAGGGGCCATTGAAACTGAATCCCTGACAAAACCTCAGCCTGACATTCTATGATGGGCCCAGCTCGGATGCTGGGAACTCGTTGTGGCGGAAGCGGTCTTTTATCTTGATCCGGCTAGTCCCCAGACCCTGCAGACCCAGCTGCGGCAGCGGATCATCGACGCCATCGTCCTGGGCAATCTCGAGCCCGGGGTGCGGATGCCGCCTTCGCGGCGGCTGTCGCGCGACCTCGATATCGCCCGCAACACCGTGACCCTGGTCTACCAGCAGCTGGTCGCGGACGGCTATCTCACGGGTCGCGAGCGCAGCGGTGTGTTCGTCAGCGACGCTCTCTTCGAGGGGGTCCGACCCGGCCGCGACCGCGCCAGCCGCCCGGTTTCCCCGTCTGCCCCTTGGCGCGCGCGTCTGCAGGCGGTGGTCCGGGTCGATCTCGAGGGCCGGCCGCCACCGAGTTGGGAGCTGAACCCCTATCCCTTTCTCGACGGATCTTATGACGCCTCCCTGTCGCCGGGGGCGGAGTGGCGCGACGCCGTACGTTCGACCCTCCAGGCCCAGGAGCTGGCGGAATGGAGCCAGGACGGCGGCGAGGCTGATGACCCCCGCCTGATCCATGAGATCCGAACCAAGGTCCTTCCGCGCCGGGGGCCGCAGGCAACGAGCGAGGAGGTTCTGGTGGTCGGTGGCCGGCGCGAGGCGTTCAGCCTGCTGGCCCGCGCCTTGGTCGGCCGCGGGACGCCGGTGGCGGTCGAGGAGCCGGGGCCCGCGGATCTGACCCACCTGTTGCGACTGCAGGGCGCGGACATCCTCGCCGTGCCGGTCGACGCCGATGGCATGGTGATCGACGAACGCCTGGATTCCGCCGACCTGGTCTTTGTCACCCCCGCCTGCCAGCTGCCGACTGGCGCGCGATTGTCGTCCGCCCGCTGCAAGGCCCTCCTGGAGCGGGCGGAACAGGCCGATCTGCTCGTGGTGGAATATGACCTCGCCGCGAGCGGCGGCTTCGCCGATCAGGCGGCGCCGGCTCTGCGCAGCATGGATCGCTCGGGGCGGGTGATCTATGTCGCCGATCTCTGCGATGTGCTGAGCCCTGGCCTGCGCCTGGGATTCATCGTCGGCGACGCGGACCTGATCCGCGAACTGCGGCGGCTGCGCACGCTGGTGTCGGTCCGGCCCCGCGCGCCACCCAGCGGACGGCCGCCTTCTTCCTGTCGCTCGGCCACTATGACGCGATCCTGGCCCGTCAGCACCGAATCCTGCGCGAGCGGCTCAACGCCCTGCGTGACGCCTTGAATTATCACTTGCCGCAACTCGTCGCGATTGATCCCCGGGCCAACGGATCGGCGATCTGGGTGGAGGGGCCTCCCGATCTTTCGGCTCGGCAACTCGCCAATGAGGCAGCCAAGCGTGGGGTGCTGATTGAACCCGCCGATCGGTTCTATTCGACATCCACGCGGGCCGAGAACTGCTTCCGCATGGGGGTAACCGGCATCCCCCACGCCAGGATACGCGAGGGAGTCACCGTGCTGGCCGAGGTGGTCCAGAGCCTGACCCAACCAAGGCTGGACCGGCTCGACCCCGCCAGGCCGACCTGGCTGCCGGGCGGGGATCTCGAGGCCCTGATCTCTGGCGCCAAACTGCTTTGCCGCACGGCCTATGGCGATCCTTACGAGGTCGATGTGCTGCCCGACGGGCGGCTGATCGGCAAGGCCGGCTATGCCCATGAGGACTGCGACGTCGGCGCTTGGTGGATGGAGGGAGACTATTGGTGCCGGCGCTGGACCGAGTGGTCCTACGGCGAGACCGCGCGCTTCCTGACCGTAGTCGAAGGCGACCAGATTCGCTGGTACCGCAACGATCACCTGCTGTTCAACCGCGGCATCATCAAGCCATTGGCGGGATTAAGCGATGCAACCGAACCTCTGAATCTGGCCCCATAGATTGGGTCAATCTGGTCCTACGCGAGGCGTCGCTGGACCGTCACTGTCTCTTCACAAGACCGCGTTGAAGGGACTTTCGCATGTCGCATCTCGCCGTCGCCGGTCTGCAGCTTGATCTGCAAGCGGGGGACAATCTGGACAGGATCTCGGACGAGGTCGCTGCGGCCAAGCGGCGTCTGTCCTGGGTTGACCTCGTCCTGATCGGAGAGCTGAGCGCCTATGGACCCTCGGTGGTTTATGCCCAGGATCCGGGCGGCGTCGCCGAGACCCGGCTTCGGGCCATGGCCCGCGACAACCGGGTTTGGCTGGTCGGGGGGTCGATCTTCGAGCGTGTCGATGGCGTGATCTACAACACCTGTCCGGTGATCGATCCCAACGGCGACCTGGTTCTCAAGTACCGCAAGATCTACCCCTTCCGCCCCTATGAGGCTGGGGTGGCCGCAGGCGCCGAGTGCATGGTGTTCGACATTCCCAAGGTCGGCCGGATCGGGGTGTCGATCTGCTATGACATGTGGTTCCCGGAGACGACGCGCACCCTGGCCTGGATGGGCGCGGAGGTGGTCCTGCATCCGGGCATGACCAACACGATCGATCGTGATGTCGAACTGGCCATCGCCCGGGCCAGCGCCGCCCAGAACCAGTGCTATTTCGTCGACGTGAACCTGGCCGGCCATCTCGGCAACGGCCGTTCGGCGGTGTTCGGCCCCGGGGGCGAGGTGATCTACGAGGCTGGCTCGGGTCGCGACATCATCGCCGCGGATCTGGACCTCGACTATGTGCGCCGGGTCCGCGAGCGCGGCTGGCATGGCCTGGGGCAGGTGCTGAAGAGCTATCGCGACGGCCCATCGACCTTCCCGCCCTATCGCGAGGGCGCGCGGTCCGCCGCCCTGGCGGGGCTGGGCCCACTCGAGAAGCCACAGGCCCTGGCGCCGGCGGCGTCGACCAAGACTCAAGATCAGACGGAGGGGTAGATGTTCAGATCCATGTTGATGGCGACGACCGCCGTGTCGTTGTCCCTGATGGCGTCGCAGGCGCTCGCCGAGGCGGCCAAGCAGACGTCGGACGCCACCGTCGCCGAGGTGGTGGTCACCGCCACTCGGCGCGAGGAGCGGGTGCTCGACGTGCCCTACAATATCTCGGCGGTGTCGGGTCAGGCCATCGATCAGGCCAAGGTCCAGAGCGCCGCGGAGCTGTTGCGCACCGTGCCGGGCGTCTCGGTCGTCGATCGCGGCTACCGGAACCAGGGGGTGAGCAACAGCATCCAGATTCGCGGCCTGAACGTCGATAGCGCCATCCTGGGCGACTATGCGATCTCGGCCGTCGCGCCGGTGTCGAGCTATGTCAATGACACGCCGTTGTTCGCCAATTTCGCGCTGAAGGATGTGGATCGCGTGGAGATCCTGCGCGGTCCCCAGGGCACGCTCTACGGCTCCGGCTCGCTCGGCGGCACCATCCGCTACATCCTGCACGCCCCGGAGCTCGGTGAATTCGGCGGCAAGGTGAGCGCCACGGCCTCACATGTCGACGGATCCGGCGGCGTCGGCTGGGCCGGAGATGGGACGATCAATATCCCGTTCGGGGAGAAGGCCGCCCTGCGGATCACCGGCAGCGTCCAGGACTATCCGGGCCTGACCGACTACGTGAACGTCTACAAACTGGATGCGGCGGGCATCCCTGTGGCGCCGTCAGGCGTACTGTCCTCGGCGGCGGTCTATGAGACCAAGAAGGACGCTGACACGGTCAATATCAAGTACGGCCGCGCGGCCCTGCGGGTGAAACCCGCCGACTGGCTGGACATGACGCTCTCCTATGCGCGCCAGTCCGACGACATCGGCGGCCGCCGTCAGGTGACGCGCGGCGTCGATGGCTATGGCCGCGTCTACGGCAAGTACGAAAACGGCTCGGTTCAACTCGAGCCCTCGTCGCGGGAGGTCAGCCTGACCTCGCTGGAAACCACGGTCGACCTGGGCTTTGCGACCCTGACCTCATCGACCTCGTCCTATGACCACCATGGCGACAGCGTCAGCGAGAACACCGGCTATTATGCCCAGAATGGCTGGCTCGGGTTCTACTACAACTTCCCCAGGCCCATGGCCTCGGCGGTCCGCACCTATTCCGACCGGGCTTTCATTGAGGAGATCCGGCTGGTCTCCCAGACCAAGGGCCCGATCGATTACGTGGTGGGCGGCTTCTACGAGAAGCAGAAGCTGGGCGCGACCCAGGCCAGCTATCTGCGCGGCTTCAAGCGCTGGTGGGACGCCGCCTATCCTGCCTTCAAGGCCGAAGTGCAGTCGGATCAGGACTTCGCCTATGACCGCCACGAGGATTTCACCGACAAGGCCCTGTTCGGCGAATTGACCTATCACGTCACGGACCGGCTGCAGGTGACGGGAGGAGTGCGCTGGTTCGACAACCAGTCCAAGAGCCACACCTTCATGGACGTGCCGGTCTACACCTCGCTATCGTCGCCGACCAATGCAAGCTTCCAGAAGTCGGACAGCAAGGCGCTCTACAAGGCCAATGTCTCCTGGAAA
Organism: Phenylobacterium aquaticum; assembly: GCF_022695515.1. GTDB lineage: Bacteria > Pseudomonadota > Alphaproteobacteria > Caulobacterales > Caulobacteraceae > Phenylobacterium > Phenylobacterium aquaticum. The sequence continues at coordinate 341,960 of NZ_JALDPT010000001.1, read as the reverse complement.
TTCGGCGAACGGGGCCTGGCCTATGCGACGGTGTCGGAGGGCTACCGGCGCGGCGGCGCCAACGCGGTGCCGACCATCGGCCGCTACGCCGAGGACGCCCGCTGGCAACAATATGGACCAGACAGGGTGGTGAACTACGAGGCCGGTCTGAAGGGGATCCGCTACGGGATTACCTATAATGCGGCCCTGTTCTACGTCGACTGGAAGGACATCCAGATCAACACCGTCACGCCAAACTGGGGCTTCTTCGTCGCCCAGAACGGCGGCGCGGCGCGCTCGCAGGGGCTGGAAGCTCAGATCGACGGGTGGCTGGAGGGCGTACACTATAGCCTGGGCTACACCTATACGGACGCCAAGCTGACCGAGAACGCCTATCCCCCGACTGGCGGAACCCGGCCCGTGGCGCTGAAGGGCGCCCGTCTGCCCGGCACGGCCGAGCATGCGGTGACGTTCGCCCTCGACCACTCCATGACGCTGTCCAACGGGGTGATGCTGACCGGGCGGCTGAATGGCTACTACCAGTCGGCCACCCGCAATGCGGTGACCACCTCGACGCGACTGAATGTCGGTCTGCCGCCGTTCCAGATCTGGAACGCCTCAGCCACCGCGACTTTCGACACCTGGTCTGCGACCGTCTTCGTAAAGAACATCTTCAACGCCGACGGGGTGACCGGCCGCTTCACTCAGAGCTACATGGGGACCGACCCCGCCGACGGCTATTATGGCAACGGCGCCAAGGACCTCATCACCCTGCCGCGCACCGTCGGCCTCACCCTCGACCATCCGTTCTAAGGTCATGACCGCACCGGGCGCCCCACGATCGGTCAGTCATGCCGCGCCCGGCGACGGACGCGGGGGGCTGGAGGCCGTGCGGGCGCTCGTCAATGTTGGGCGCAGGGGCGAGGCGAACGCCGAGCTCCTCGCCCTGGAGCCTGGGTTGCAGGGCGACGCCCGGGGGCTTCAAGCGGCCGGCGAGGTGTTCCTGGCCAACGCCCGCTTCGACGACGCGCTGAGGTGTTACCGGCGGGCGGCGGACCTGGCGCCAAGGGATCCCGGCGTGCTCTACAATCTGGCCTCGGTGCTGGTGGCGTGCGGTGATCTCGTCGGCGCCGAACACGCCTATGATCAGGTGGTGGCCCTGGATCCATTGGACGGCGACGCCTGCTACAATCGCGCGACCCTGCGCAAATGGGGCACGGTCGACAATCACATCGACCAAATGACGGCGGCCGTGGCCCGCGTCCGCCAGCCGGGCGCCGAGGCCGCGCTTTGCTACGCGCTCGCCAAGGAATACGAGGACTTGGGCGACGCTTCCGCCGCCTGGACCTGGCTGGCGCGTGGCGCCGCTCGGCGGCGCAGCCTGCTGAGCTACAAGGTCGAGGCCGATCTGGCGACCATGACCCAGATCGCTCAGGTGTTCGATGCGCCGACCACGGCGTGCGCGGCGACCCGCCCCGCGTCCGCAGGGCCCGTCTTCGTCCTGGGGCTTCCCCGCAGCGGCACGACCCTGGTCGACCGCATCCTCAGCGCCCACAGCCAGGTGGAGAGCCTAGGCGAGATCAGCGACTTCGCCCTGTCCCTGGTGCGCACCGTGGGCCCGGCGGTGGACAAGGGCGACATGGTCGCGCGTTCTGGACGCATGGATTTCGAGCGCCTGGGCCAGGCCTATCGCGACAGCCTCACCGCCTATGGCCGCGCCGCGCCGATGGTCATCGATAAGACCCCAGCCAACTACCTCTATATCGGCCTGATCGCGCTCAGCCTGCCGGAGGCGCGGATCGTCCATGTCCGTCGCGATCCGATGGACAATGGCTACGCCCTCTTCAAGACCCTGTTCCGCACGGGCTGCCCCTATTCCTACAGCCAGGCGGACCTCGGCCAGTATATCGGTGCCTATCACCGGCTGATGGCTCACTGGCGCGACGTGCTCCGGGGGCGGATGGTCGAGATCGACTATGAAGCCCTCGTTGAGGATCAGGCTGGCGAAAGCCGCCGACTGGTCGAGGTCTTGGGCCTCACCTGGGAGCCGGCCTGTCTGGACTTTCACGCCAATCCGGCGCCCGCGGCCACGGCCAGCGCGGCCCAGGTCCGGCGACCGATCTATCGGGACTCACTGTCGCTCTGGCGCCGCTACGAGGCGGAGCTCGCGCCCCTGGCCCAGAGCCTAAAGGCGCAAGGCGTCGCGTGATGGGCCGGCTCATTCTGATCTTGGCCGCGCTCGCAATTGGCGGACCGGCGGAGGCCGAGCGCCTGCCCATGGCGGCCTTCACGCCTCCCGCCGGCGCGCATGCGCCGGCCCGTCCTTTTGAGGGCCGACTGATCTTGACCTTTGGCCCGCGGCCACAAGGCGTGAAGGTCCTGCGTGACGATGATCCGCCGCCGGACCCTGACCCGCGCCTGGCCTGGCCCGCATTGGCCCTGAACGTGATGGACGATGGCGGGCGGCTGATCGTCGAGGTTCCTCCCGGCGGAGGATCAAAGTCCTGGGATTGGTCGGCGGGACCCGGGCGGGTCTGGGCGGCGGCTGGAGGCGACGTCGCCGTCCTGCCGGTCGCCCTGCGCGAGGCCAACGCCAACTGCGTTCACAATGGGCTGCTGCGCCTGACCTTGAGCGCCACAGGCGTGGCCAACGCCCAGCTGCGCATCGGCGCGGAGACTTGCCTCTATGCCAAGTTCGATGCCTGGGCGGCGCCCAGGGTGGAGTTCATCGCCGGAGCCCCGGCGGATCGCGACCTTCGGGTCGCCCGCGACCGGGAGCTTCGGGCGAACCAGGCGCCGGTCCAACCCCTGGTCGCTCTGGCCGCGAGGTATCCGGGTGTGAACCTTGCCGCCCTGGCCCGGGCCTCTGGCGACGATCAGGCGGTCTATGGGATGGTGGCGGACGGCGTGAATTACGCCGGGCCCTGTCCGACCCGGTTCGGCGTCGATCCCTTCTGCGAGGGCCGGCTACTGCCCTCCTATTCTCTGGCCAAGACGCTGGTCGGCGGGCTGGGGCTGATGCGGCTGGAGCGGGAGCGTCCGGGCACGTCGCGCCGGTCGGTGGCGAACCTCGTTCCGGACTGTCAGGCGCCTTATCCCTGGGCCGAGGTCACCGCCCTCGATCTGCTCGATATGACCACAGGGCGCTACGGCTCCGACGCCTATGAGGCGGACGAGGATGCGAGCGACATGGCGGCCTTCTTCGCATCGGAAACCCGCGCCGAGAAGCTGGCCTATGCCTGTGGCCACTATCCGCGCCGGACGGCGCCCGGTGGGACCTGGGTCTACCACACTACCGACAGCTACCTGCTGGGCGAGGCCTTGCGCGGAGCGGCAGGCGCCGATCCCTACGACGCCGTGCTGCGGCCGATCTGGCGGGATCTGGGACTGAGCCCGGCTCTCGACGAGACCCGGCGCACCCTCGACGCCGCGCGCCAGCCCCTCACGGGCTGGGGTCTGTTCCTGCGACCCGACGACGCCGCGCGCCTCGGCCTGTTTCTGTCGCCGACCAATCGCGCCCGCCAGGACGAACTCTTCGACCCGAAGTTGATGGACGAGGCGCTGCAGAGGTCCGACGCGGGCGCCCGCCGGTTCGCCGCGGCTGCGCTACGTCCACGGTGTCTGGGCGCGAAACATCGCCGACCTGATCGGCTGCGCGCGGCCGGTTTGGACGCCGTTCCTGTCCGGCTACGGCGGGATCTCCATCGTCCTGTTCCCCAATGGCGTGGTCTTCTATGCATTTGGAGACGAGGGTCGCTTCGACTGGGGCCCCGCCGCCGGCGCCGCCAACGCCGTGAAAGCCCTGTGTCATGACTGATGTCTCCCCTCGGGCCCCCGGTCTGCCGAAGGCGGCGCCTGACGGCCTGATCGCCGCCGTGCTGCTCTCCTTCATGGCTACGGCCGGACTGTTCTATGTGAACATCATGCCGGCCCTGGTCAGCGGCCTGCAGGATGGGCTGGGATTCACGGCCAGGGCCGCGGGTCTGGTCGCGGCGATGAATGTCTATGGCGCTGCGGCCGGCGCCTTCGCCGCCGTGTTCGTGGTTGACCGGATCGCCTGGAAGCCGGCGGCGCTGGGGCTGCTGTTCGCCCTGATCGCCACGGATCTGGTCTCCACCGAGCTGACGGTGGCGCCGGTGTTGATGGCGGTGCGGTTCGGCCATGGCCTGATCGGCGGCTTCCTGGTGGGGATCTCGTTCGCGGTGATCGCCAGGACCAAGGCGCCAGACCGGACCTTCGGCATGCTTCTGGTGGTTCAGTTCGGCCTGGGTGGCGTCGGGTTGCTGTTCCTGCCGGGCCTTGTGCCAAAGTTCGGCACCCCGGTGCTGTTTCTCGCCCTGGCTGCTTTCAGCGCGACCGCGGCGCTGATGCTGCCCTTTCTCTCCGCCTATCCGGCGCGCAGCCGATCGCCGGAGGCGGTCGCTGCGCGCGGCCTGGTGCGCTGGGCGCCCCTGGCCGCGGCGCTTGTGGCGGTGTTCATGTTCCAGGCGGCGAACATGGCTCTGTCGGCCTTCGTCATCGATCTGGGCCGCGCCTATGGCCTGGCCCAGCCTTTCATCAGCGCCACCCTGGCCACCGCGAACTGGATCGGCGCCCTGGGTTCGGTGCTGGTGGTGATGATCGGGCTGCGCTTCGGGCGCCTGAAGCCGATCGCGTATGGCGCGGTGCTGACGGTGCTGGGCGCATTGGCCTTCCTGCGCAGCGACCTGGCATGGATGTATGTGGTCGCCAACATCGTGACCTCGGTCGTCTGGGCCTTTGTCATCCCTTATCTGCTCGGTCTGTGCGCCGCCTTCGACCCCGGCGGACGGATCGCGACCCTGGCCGGCTTCTTCTCCAAGCTGGGCCTGGCCTCGGGTCCGGCGCTCGGCGCGGTGCTTCTGCAAGAGACCCACTTCCCGCGCCTCGTGACCCTCGCGGTCACCGGTCTTTGCCTGTCCGCGGCCTTCGCCTTGGTCCCGGCCCAGACCCTTGATCGTTCTTCCTGATTTTCAACCTGACGAGAGTTTCCGACATGTCCGCAAACGCAGCCCTTCAGGCCCGGCGCGTGGCCGCCGTGCCGCGTGGCGTGGCCACCGCGACCGCGATCTTCGCCGCCCGGGGCGAGAACAGCGAACTCTGGGACGCCGACGGCCGCCGCTATATCGACTTTGGCGGCGGCATCGCGGTGCTCAACACCGGCCACCGCCATCCCAAGGTCATGGCCGCCGTCGCCGCTCAGCTGGAGCGCTACACGCATACGGCGTTCCAGGTCACCGCATACGAGCCCTATATCGAGCTGGCGGAGCGGCTGAACGCGCTCGCTCCCATCGACGGTCCCGCCAAGACCATCCTGTTCACCACCGGCGCCGAGGCCGTCGAAAACGCAGTGAAGATCGCTCGAGCCGCCACGGGCCGCTCGGCGGTGATCGCCTTCACCGGAGGCTTCCATGGTCGGACCATGCTCACCATGGGCCTGACCGGCAAGACCGTGCCCTACAAGCACAGGTTCGGCCCCATGCCGGCGGAGATCTATCACGCGCCGTTTCCGATCCCGCACTATGGAGTCAGTGAAGAGGACAGCCTGCGGGCGCTGGACTTCATCTTCCGCGCGGATGTCGAGCCGGAGCGGGTGGCGGCGATCATCCTGGAGCCCGTTCAGGGGGAGGGCGGCTTCCATGCCGCCACGCCGAGCTTCATGCAGGCGCTGCGCGACCTCTGCGACCGCTGGGGGATTCTCCTGATCGCCGACGAGGTCCAGTCCGGATTTGGCCGGACCGGCAAGATGTTCGGGATCGAGCACACCGGCGTAAAGCCCGACCTGATTACCGTCGCCAAGTCCCTCGCGGGCGGCTTTCCGCTGTCCGGCGTGGTCGGCCGCGCCGAGATCATGGACGCCGCCGAGCCTGGCGGCCTGGGCGGCACCTATGCGGGTTCCCCAGTCGCCTGCGCCGCGGCCCTGGCCGTGCTCGACGTCATCGCCGAGGAAGGGCTGCTGGCCCGCGCCGAGTCCTTGGGAGCCCGCACCCGCGCCCGGCTCGCCGGTTTCGAGGCGCGCAACGACCTGCGTCCGATCGCCGGCCTGCGTGGACCGGGCGCCATGATCGCTTTCGACCTGGTGACGTCCCGCGGATCGCGCGATCCGGATGGCGCGGCGGCCAAGCTGGTGACAGCCAAGGCTCTGGAGCGCGGGCTGATCCTATTGTCCTGCGGCATTCATGGGGAGACGATCCGACTGCTCTTCCCACTGACGATCTCCGAATCATTTCTGGACGAAGGCCTCGACCGCCTCGAAGACGCGCTGAGGATCGCGGCATGACCCAGATCGCCGACACCACCGCCGAACAGACCCGCCTGGCCCTTAAGCGGCCCGACCTGCTGCGGGAGGCCGCCTATATCGGCGGGGCCTGGGTGAGCGGTCCCGAGCTGGTCGAGGTGAGGAACCCGGCCACCGGGCGGGTGCTGGCCCATATCCCCAACCTCGGCGCCGAAGCGACGCTCCAGGCGGTGACCGCCGCGACGGCGGCGCAGGGCGAGTGGGCGGCGCGGTCGGCCAAGGCGCGGGCCCAGGTGCTGCGCAAGTGGTTCGACCTGATGATGGCGCACCAGGAGGATCTCGCCCGGCTGATGACCGCCGAGCAGGGCAAACCCTTGAGCGAGTCGCGCGGGGAGATCGCCTATGCGGCGGCCTTCCTCGAATGGTTCGGGGAGGAGGCCAAGCGGGCCTATGGCGACGTGATCCCCGGCCACCAGGACGACCGCCGGATCATCACCCTGAAGCAGCCGGTGGGGGTGGTGGCCGCCGTGACGCCGTGGAACTTCCCCGCCGCCATGATCACCCGCAAGGTCGGCCCCGCCTTGGCGGCCGGCTGCTCGGTGGTGCTGAAGCCCTCGGAGCTGACTCCGCTCTCGGCCCTGGCGCTCGCCCTGCTGGGCGAGGAGGCGGGCGTGCCCAAGGGGATATTCAACATCGTCACCGGCGAGGCCGCGCCGATCGGCGAGGTGCTGACCACCGATCCGCGCATCGCCAAGTTCACCTTCACCGGCTCCACCGCGGTGGGAAAGTTGCTGGCGGCCAGGTGCATGGACACGGTCAAGCGGGTGTCGCTGGAGCTCGGCGGCAACGCGCCCTTCATCGTCTTCGCCGACGCCGACCTGGACGCGGCGGTCGAGGGGGCCATGGCGTCCAAGTTCCGCAACGCCGGCCAGACCTGTGTCTGCGCCAACCGGTTCTATGTGGAGGCCTCGATCGCCGCAGAGTTCGTCGAGCGGTTGGCCAAGCGGGCGGCGGGTTTAAGGATCGGCGACGGCCTGGCGGGCGAGACCGATCAGGGGCCGCTGATCGACGCGCGCGCGGTCGCCAAGGCCCGCCGTCATGTGGAGGACGCCCTGGCCGGCGGGGCCCGGCTGCTGACCGGCGGCGCCGCGGTGGAGGGCGAAGGGACCTATTTCGCGCCGACGGTGCTGGCCGACGTCGCGCCCGACGCCCTGCTGACCCGCGAGGAGACCTTCGGCCCCGTGGCGGGGATCACCGCCTTCGCGCACGAGGCCGAGGCGATCGCGCTGGCCAATTCCACCGCGCGGGCCTGGCCTCCTATCTCTACACCGCCGACCTCAAGCGGGCCTGGCGGGTCAGCGAGGCGATCCAGTCGGGCATGGTGGGGCTGAACACCGGCCTGATCTCCACCGAGGTCGCGCCATTTGGCGGGGTTAAGGAATCCGGCCTGGGCCGCGAGGGCTCGCGCTACGGCCTGGACGAATACCTGTCGATCAAGGCCGTCTGCCTGGCGGTGGATTAACAATCGCGGCGGGTGCAGGCTGTCTCGGGGGTCTGGCCGAGCTACTCGACCACGATCCGGGAGAGACTGGTCGGGGCGACTGCGTGGCGGCCCGGGAGGGACTCGAACCCCCGACCTTCGCTTTAGGAAAGCGCTGCTCTATCCTGCTGAGCTACCGGGCCACGCGGGGCGGTGATAGCGCAACGCCGCGGGGCTTGGAACCAGGGGCTTTAGGGGAATGTCGATGGGGCTCTTGCGGCCGTTCAAGGTGTTGTACGTCCAGGTGCTGATCGGCATCGCGCTCGGCGTACTGGTCGGGGCCCTGTGGCCTCAGGTCGGCGTGGCGCTGAAGCCGCTGGGCGACGGTTTCGTCAAGCTGATCAAGATGGCCATCGCCCCGGTGATCTTCTGCACCATTGCCGGCGGCATCGCCCGGATGAGCGACATCAAGGCCTTCGGCCGGCTGGGCGCCAAGACCCTGCTCTATTTCGAAGTGGTCTCGACCTTCGCCTTGGCGCTCGGCCTGCTGGTCGGCCGCACCGTCCAGCCGGGCCGCGGCTTCAATGTCGATCCGGCCAGCCTCGACCCGCATATCGCCGCTTCCTACCTGGCCAAGGCCAAGGCCGCGCCCGGGGTCGCCGAATATCTGCTGGCCCTGATCCCCGACACCTTCTTCGGCGCCTTCGCCGAAGGGGCCCTGCTGCAGGTGCTGGTGATCGCGGTGATCACCGGCTTCGCCTGCAGCCGGATGGGCGAGTTCGGCCACAAGGTCTCCGATTTTCTGGACCAGGCCTCGAAGCTGTTCTTCGGGATCATCGCGGTGGTGGTGCGCCTGGCGCCCATCGGCGCCTTCGGGGCCATGGGCTTCACCATCGGCAAGTACGGCGTGGCCGCCCTGGTGAAGCTCGCCGCCCTGGTCGCGACCTTCTACGCGACCTCGATCCTGTTCGTGGTGGTGGTGCTGGGGATCATCGCCGCGCTGGCCGGCTTCTCGATCTTCAAGTTCCTGGCCTATATCCGCGAGGAGCTGCTGATCGTGCTGGGCACCTCGTCCTCCGAGTCCGTACTTCCGCAGATGATCGAGAAGCTGCAGCGGCTGGGCGCCGGCAAGTCGACCGCGGGCCTGGTGATCCCCGCCGGCTACAGCTTCAATCTCGACGGCACCAATATCTATATGACGCTGGCCACCCTGTTCCTGGCCCAGGCGACCAACACCCCCATCACCCTGACCCAGGAGCTGACACTGCTGGCCGTGGCCATGCTCACCTCCAAGGGCGCCAGCGGCGTGACCGGGGCCGGCTTCATCACGCTCGCCGCTACCCTGGCCGTGGTTCCCAACATCCCGATCGCCGCCCTCGCCCTGCTGGTCGGGGTCGACCGGTTCATGAGCGAGTGCCGGGCCCTCACCAACCTGGTCGGCAACGGGGTCGCCACCCTGGTGATCGCTCGCTGGGACAAGGACCTGGATCGCGAGACCCTGGCGCGCGAGCTGGCGCGCGGGCCGACGGCGGCCCCTGCGGCGCCCGCTGCCGGCTAGGACTCGCCTTTACGGCGACGCTTGGTCAGGATTGGCAACCATGAATTGATCTTGCGCGCCCCGCCCGACTAGGCGCACCTTCTCAAGGTCACCGCGCACCTTGCAGGAGGCCTCGCGTGCTGGAGGTCGTGTCCATCGATAGGCTTGAGGCGGACGGGGCGTCCCCTTCGGATGCGCTGCTGACCCTGGTCGAAATGATCGAGGACCTGTCCGACGCTCGCACCGTCGAGCAGGTGGCGGCGGTGGTCCGCTCCTCGGCGCGGCGGATCAGCGGCGCGGACGGCGTGGCCTTCGTCCTGCGCGACGCGGGCCAGTGCTACTATCTCGACGAGGACGCCATCGCCCCGCTCTGGAAGGGGCGGAGGTTCCCGCTGGACGCCTGCGTCTCCGGCTGGGCCATGCTCAATCGACAGACCGCGGTGATCCCGGACATCTATCTCGACGATCGGGTGCCGCACGACGCCTACCGGCCCACCTTCGTGAAGAGCATGGTCATGACGCCGGTGCGGCCCAATGACCCCATCGCGGCCATCGGCGCCTACTGGGCCCAGCCGCGCCAGCCCTCGGCCGACGAGATCGCCAAGCTGCAGGTGATGGCGCGGGCCACCGCCGCAGCCCTGGACAGCGCCCTGATGCACGCCTCCCTGGTCGAGACCCTGGAGCGGCGGAAATTCCTGATGGCCGAGCTCGACCATCGCTGCAAGAACACGCTCGCCACCGTCCAGTCGATCGCCGACCAGACCCTCAGACGCTCGCCGTCCCCGCAGCATTTCGTGGACGCCTTCAACGGCCGGTTGGGCGCGCTCTCCAAGGCCCACGAACTGCTGACCCGCGAATCCTGGGGGCCGGCCGGCCTGCGGGAGATCCTGGGCCAGGCCCTGGAGCCGTTCGAGGGCCTGCACGACGGGCGGATCACGGTGACCGGACCGGATGTCCTGCTCGCGCCCGAGACCGCGGTGGCGGCCCAGATGACCTTTCACGAGCTCGCCGTGAACGCCGTCCGGCACGGCGCCCTGAGCGGGGAGGCGGGACGGCTGGCGGTCCGATGGTCGGTGGACCGGTCGCAGCCTGAGCGTAGCCTGGAATTCACCTGGACCGAGTCCGGCGGGCCGGCCCCGTCCGACGATCGACCGTCCGGCTTCGGCTCGCGGCTGATCGGCCAGGGCATCGCCCGGGAACTGAACGGTCGGGCCGAGATGACCTTTACGCCGGAAGGCTTCCGCTTTCACCTGGTGGCGCCGCTGTCGCCGCGCCTCGCCCTGGGCTAGCGCGCGTGCGGGTCCTGCTGGTCGAGGACGAGGCGCTGATCTCCATGATGATGGAGGATCTGCTGACCGAGCTGGGCTGCGAGGTGGTCGCCTCCTTCGGCGCCCTGCAGCCGGCCCTGGACTGGCTGGAGGCGCAGGCGATCCCGCCGGACGGCGCCGTGCTGGACATCAATCTGGGCGGCGGGGAGATGGTGTTCCCGCTGGCGAGCCGCCTGAAGGCGCTGGGCGTGCCCTTCGTGTTCGCCACCGGCTATGGCCGGCCGGGGGACGAGGACTTCGCCTTCGTCCCCCTGTTGCAGAAGCCCGTCGACCTGGGGACCCTCTGGCCCGTGATCCAGAGCTTCGGCCGCGCAGCCTAAGCCGCGGCGCTCGGACGGGCCTTCACGCGCTCGAACCAGGCCTTGATGTTCCCGGCCTCTTCCGGCAGCGGCTGGCCGACCATGGCCCCGAAGCCGAGGAAGCAGAACAGCAGGATGTCGGCCAGCGAGAACCGGCCCGGCACGATCCAGTCCCGGCCGGCGATCTGGCCGTCCAGCCACAGGATGCGGTCGCGGGCGATGGCCTTCAACTCGGCGGCGCCCTCGGCCCCCACCAGCTTCATGCGCGGCTCGAACATCGGCCGGCCCTCGGCGGCGCGGAAGCCGTTGGCCAGCGGCTCGCAGATGTTCAGGTCGATGCGGCGCGTCCACATGCGGGTCTCGGCGCGCTCTTCCGGCGTGGTCCCGATCAGGGACGGGGTGGGGTGCTTTTCCTCAAGGTACTCGCAGATGACGGTGATCTCGCTGATCACCGCGCCGTCGGCCAGCTCCAGGGCCGGGGTCTGGCCCGCCACATTGACCTTGTCCTGATAGGGCGGCTTGCGGTTCTCGCCGGCCCGCAGGTCGACATCCACCATGGGCAGGGTCAGGCCCTTCTCGGCGGCGAACATCCGCACGACGTGAGGGTTCGGTCCGACGGAATTGTAGAGTTTCATGGCGCAGCTCCCTGATCAGTTTCCTGCGACTTGTCGGGACGGGAGCGCGTGCGTCAAGCCGAACCCCGCGTCACCCGCCGCCCAATTCGAACCGGGCTTTGCGTCCCCGACGTCATGTTCCTAGGGTCGGGGCCAATGCTCCTGGGAGGTTGCGTCATGGCCGAAGAGCCGATCCTGTTGACCGACGATCCGGCGCCCCATGTGCGCCGCCTGACCCTCAATCGCCCCGCCAAGCGCAACGCGCTCTCCAACGCCCTGCGCGGCGAGATTTTCGCCGCCCTCGAGGCCGCCGACCGCGATCCCGAGGTCCGGGTCATCGTGCTGCGCGGGGCGGGGACCTGCTTTTCCTCGGGCTATGATCTCTCCAGCCTGGGCGAGCTGCCCTATTACACCGCCGGCGCCAGGGGCAGTGGGCGCGCCATGTGGTCGAGGGTTGCTTCCGCGTATGGGATCTCGCCAAGCCGGTGATCGCCCAGGTCCATGGCTGGTGTCTGGCCGGCGGCTCCGAGCTCGCGGTCGCCTGCGACCTCGTCTATGTCGCCGAGGACGCCCAGATCGGCTACCCGGCCGTGCGCACCATGAGCCCGCCGGACAACCAGTATCACGCCTGGATCGTCGGCATGCGCGCGGCCATGGAGCTGATGCTGACGGGAGACGCCTTTGACGGGCTGGAGGCCGTGCGCCTGGGCTTCGCCAACCGCGCCTTCAAGGCCGAGGCCCTGGAGGCGGAGGTCCTGGCCATGGCCGCCCGGATCGCCAAGGTCGACCCTGAACTGGCCCAACTCAACAAGCGTCTGGTCCATCGCCAGATGGAGGCCATGGGCCTGCGGGCGGGCCTGCGGGCCGGCACCGACCTGCACGCGCTGGGCTGGCACACGCCGGCCAGCCGCGCCTACATGGCCGAGCTGCGCCAGGGCGTGACCCAGGCCCTGCAGAGCCGCGACAGCGTCTTCAACGACTACCGCGCCGCCGACAAACCCAAGGACGCCTGACCATGACCCTCGACGAGATCAAGGCTCTCGCCACCCGCTTCTTCGACGCGATCGAGGCGGGCGACGCCGCCACCGTGGCCGACTGCTACGCCGACGACGTGGCCATCTGGCACAACACCGACCGCCAGATCGAGACCAAGGCCGACAACGTGAAGACCCTGTCGGGCTTCATCCGCCACATCCCCACCCGCCGCTACGAGGACCGCCGCCTGACCGTCTATCCCGGCGGCTTCGTCCAGCAGCACCTGCTGGTCGGGGTGCGGCCGGACGGCAAGCGGGTGGAGCTGCCGGCCTGCCTGGTCTGCGCCGTCGCCGACGGCCGGATCACCCGCCTGGACGAGTATTTCGACTCCGAGCAGGTCGCCGCCTGGTCGCGCTGATCTCGCGCCGCGCCCCCTCTTGCGGCCCGCCGCGCGCCGCCTAAATCTTCGACCGCCTGAAACTGCAAACGACAGGAGGTCATTGTGATTCATGTGATTTCCATCGCGCCGACCCCGGGCGGATGGCGGGTGCGCGTCGATGACGCCGACCTGCCCGGGCGCTTCGCCAGCGGCGCCGAGGCCGAGCGCGCGGCCCGGGCCGAGGCCGAGCGGCTCGCGGCCCTGGGCGAGCCGGCCAAGCTGCATGTGCACCTGCCCGACGGGACCCTGGCGGCCCGGTTTGTCCACGCGGTCCGCGCCGCGCCAGAGGCCTCGCCCGTGCTGTGGCGAAACCCGCCCGCGCGATCCGGGGCGCTGCAGCCGGCCTGAACCGTCATCACCGTGTGACCCGGGCGTGCGACCTGAGCGTCGCGCCCTTCGATTCGTGAGCACGACATGGATATCTCCTCCCATCTGGCGACGGGCCGCCGCGGCGGGTTCCGGCCGCCCCTCGACCACCTGCTTCGGCCGGTCATCGGCTTCAACCGGCCCCGCGACGTCCTGAAGGATCCCGACCTCGACCGGGACGAAAAGCGGGCCATCCTGTCCAGCTGGGCGTCCGACGCCTGCGCGGTCCCCGACCGGCCTACCCTGCGCCTGGCGCCGGGGGCCGAGACGCCGGTGCCGCTGCTTGAGGTGCTGGAGGCCCTGGCCCGCCTGGACGGGGCGCGCGCCGATGCGTGAGCTCGCCGCCAATACGCTCAAGACCCTGGCGGTCCTGACCCCGCTCGCCCTGGCGATCGCGGCCCTGGTCCTGGCGGTCCGGCCCTACTGACCGCGGGCCGGCTTTCCGCCTAAGCTCGGGGCATGAGCCAGATCCTGATCCGCCCCGCCGCTCCCGATGACGCCGCCCTGCTCGGCGTCATCGGTCCGGCGGCCTATGCCGAGGCCTATGCCTTCCTATGGGATCAGCCCGGCGCCTATGCGGCCCATCTGGCGACCTTCGGCGCGGAGGCCTTCGCCGCCGCCCTGGCCAGGCCCCGGACGCGGATCTGGATCGCCGAGGTCGACGGGGCGGCGGTCGGCTTCCTGCTGATGAATCTCGACACGCCCGACCCCGTGGCGGCGCGCCCCGGCGGGGCGGAGCTGGCGCGGATCTACCTGCTCGGCGTCGCCCGCGGGCGCGGTCTGGGCGAGCGGCTGCTGGAGGCGGCGATCGCGACGGCCCGTGCGGAGGGCGCCGCCTATGCCTGGCTCGACGCCATGGCCGCCGCCGACTGGGCGCGCGGCGCCTACGCCAAATGGGGGTTCCACGAGACCGGCCGCATCCGCTTCGAGAAGGGGACCCGGCCCGAGCTGTCGGACATGGTGGTCATGGTCCGCGCCCTGGACTGACCGCGGACCGCGGGGCGATCAGGCCGCGAGGCCGGTGCGGATATAGAGCAGGGCGCTGCCGCGGCTGTGGATCGCCGGGTGATCGCGGCCGGCGAAGGCCAGATGGAAATCGCCCTTGCGGACCGTCTCGCCGTCGACCTCGAACTCGCCTTCCAGCACCACGCATTCCTCAAGGCTCGCATGGCTGTGGGCGGCGAGCGTGGCGCCCGGCGCCATCCGGATCAGCACCGCCTGCCAGCCGCCGGCGGGATCGCGATGCAGGACGCGTCGGCTCACGCCCGGCGACAGGGGCTCCCACTCGCCGTCCTCCGCCCGGACGGTCAGGGTGGCGGGGCCCAGGGTCTCGTCGGCGATCCGGTCCCAGACCGCCGGCGGCGGGGCGATGGGGGCCAGCGGCGGAGTGAGGGCGGAGACCTCGGCCTCCCAGGCCTGGGCCGAGGCGGCGAAGGTCGGGGACGCCGCGATGCGCGCCCGGGCCGCGGCCTCGTCGAAGGCCTCGGGCGCGGGCTGGCCGGGCGTCGTCGGGCGCGAAGTCGTCATGTCTGGGCGCACGCCTTTCCTGAACCGCGAGGCCGGTGGGCCCCTATGCGACGTCGAGGCGCCGCCGTCACAAAGAGCGGCCAGAGCGGCGGCAGGTCAAGTCTGAGGCGCCGCACCGGTCTGGGGCCAACGCCGCTGCCCGGACGGCGTCGTCTCACCGGCGTGTCGCGGCGATGAAGGCGGCAAGGCCGGCCAGGGCGATCAGTCCGCCCAGGCCCCGGGTGAGTCCGCCCGGGATGCGGGGGCGGGCCATGCCGAGCCCAAGCCCGCCGGCCGCCAGGATATGGGGCAGATCGGCGGCCAGGTTCCGGGCCAGGCAGAGGCCGTGCAACCCGCCCAGGACGGCGACCGTCGCATAGGCCGCCCAGCTCGGTGCGGCGAGCCCCAGGCAGGTGGCGCTGCCCAGGATCAGGGTGGCGAGGGCGGCCCCGGCGTCCGGTCCGGGAATCCCCGCGTCCGACATCTTCATGAGCCCCCCCAGCAGCAGGGCGGCCAGATAGAGGCCGGGCAGGCGCCATCGGAACGGCGCGGGAAAGCCTGTGCTCCAGAGCCCCGCCGCCAGGAGCGGCGGCAGATCGGGCAGGCCGCCCAGGGCGGCGATCAGGCGCAGCGCCATGCCGGAGGGCGGAGACAGAAACATCAGGCTGGGGCGTCTCGCGATCAGAAGGGGGCTTTGGGCCATACCGGCGCACTGCGGAAATCAGATGCCTCGCCGCCCATGAAAGCGTCGCCAACGCATCCGCGGCGCGGCGCGCGCGTATCTTTTTCAACCTCCGACCGCTTCGGGTCGGATTGACATGGTAAAGAACATCATGTCAGTAATGGTGACATTAATGGTGTCCGCGACGGAGGTCTGCGGCGGCCTGATCGGGGGTGATCGGTGGTGGCGCGTCCCAAAATTCAGTCCGTCGAGTCCGCGGCGGCGTCCCTGGCGCCCGGCCTGGATCAGGTCGAACTCGCGGTCCTGTTGCTGCGCGTCGCGGGCCAGGACCGGGCGGCGTTCAAGCAGCTCTATGATGCGACGAGCCGCAGGCTGTTCGGCCTGGCTCTGCGGATGCTCAAGCGCCGCGATGTGGCCGAGGACGTCCTGCAGGACGCTTTCGTCCGGATCTGGCAGCACGCCGGCCGATATGACCCGGACCGGGGCGCGCCCATGCCCTGGCTCTGGCGGATCCTGCGCAACGCCGCGATCGACCGGCTGCGGCGCGACCAGGCCGATCACGCCGACATCGACGACTTCGCCGAACGGCTTTCGGCCCCCGAGGCGCCCCTCGACGCCCGCATCGACCTCTCCGGCGGGCTCGGCAAGCTGGGCGCCAAGAAGAGCCACGCCCTGAGCCTGGCCTTTGTCGAAGGCTATACCCACGAGGAGATCGCCGAGGAGCTGGCCGCGCCCCTGGGCACCGTGAAGTCCCAGCTACGCCGCAGCCTCGAACAGCTAAGGCGCCATCTGGAGGAGACCCCGGCGGTCGCCCGGGCCTGACCTCAGGCCTTGCCGGCGCGCAGGGCGGCAGCCTTCTGACGGGCGCCGCTCAGCATCAGGTCCACCGCGGCGGTCAGGGCGGCGCCGGCCTGGGCGGCGTCCAGCCCCCGGACATCCCGCAACAGCACGAAGGTCTCCGACACGGCCAGCGCGCCCATGGCGTCGGCCAGGCCTTCGCGTTCGGTCTTGGAGAGCTCCGGTAGTTCGGCGTCCACCAGCTCACGCACGATGGTGATCCGCTCCTGGGTCGTGGACTTGCGGAATTCGCGGCCTTCCGGCGACAGATAGAGCGACCGCACCACCGCCTCGTCGGCCTGCCAGGCGGCGAACACCCGCCGCACCGTCGCCATGTAGGTGTCCAGCGTCTTGGGCGCGTTGATCTCCTCGCCCCCTGAGCGCTGCAGGTGCCAGCGGAGGAAGGCGGCGATCATCTCGTCGCGGGTGCTGTAGTGGCGATAGACGGTGCGGTCCGTCACCTGGGCGGCGCGCGCCACGGCCAGTATGGTCACGGCCGACAGCCCGCCCTCGGCCAGGGTCGCGCCGACCGCCTCCATGATCAGTTCGGAGGTCTGGGCCTTCTGGCGGGTCCGCAGCGGACTGTTATAGGCCGGCCTGTCCGGGTCTTTATTCATGTCAGTATGTCTGACGCGAATATCCCAAGGCGTCAAGCGGTCAGCCCGACGCGGTGAAATTCCTCTCCCCCAGGCATCTGAAATCACGCGCCCCTGCGTAGGCGGGACAGGCGATGCGCGTTCGGCTCACCGCGCGCCGGCGTCGCCCGCCCCCGAGCATCCCGCTCCGAGGCCGATTTCCACCGAGGCAGGCCTTGCGTCGGTGCTCAAAAAGAGGGGCCCTTATGAGGCGTGTCACCTATTTCCTCGCCGCCCTGGCGCTGGGAGCGTCCGCGTCGGCGGCCGCCCAGGCGGCGGATCTCCCGTTCGAGAGCGGCAAGCTGCTGCTGACTGGCGGGGTCACCAATGTGGAGGGCGTCGGCGGCGGCGGCCTGGCCAACTGGGCGACCATCACCGGCTACGAGACCCGCGACGCCATCGGCGCCAATGTCCATGCGACCTATGTCGGTCTGAAGGACTACGACCTGCGCACCTACGGCGTCGGCGTCGGCTTCTATGATCGCGTCGAGCTGTCCTACGCCCGCCAGGAGTTCGACACCGGCTCCACCGGCGCCAAGCTCGGCCTCGGTCGCGGCTTCACCTTCAACCAGGACATCGTCGGCGTGAAGGTCAAGGTGGCCGGGGACGCGGTCTATGACCAGGACCGCTGGCTGCCGCAGATCGCCGTGGGCGCCGAGTTCAAGTCCAACGACAAGGGCGCGATCATCCACGCCGTCGGCGGCAAGAAGGACACCGGAGTCGACTACTATGTCTCGGCCACCAAGCTGGTGCTCGACAAGAGCCTGCTGCTGAACGGCACGGTGCGCATGACCAAGGCCAACCAGTACGGTCTGCTCGGCTTCGGCGGCGACAAGCACGACGACTATCGCCCGCAGTTCGAGGGCTCCGCGGCCTATCTGATCAGCAAGCGCCTGGCGGTCGGGGCCGAGGTCCGCACCAAGCCCGACAATCTGGGCTTCGCCAAGGAGACCCGCGCCTTCGACGTATTCGGCGCCTATGCGGTCAACAAGAACCTCTCGATGACGCTGGCCTATGTCGACCTCGGCGACATCGCCACCTTCAAGGACCAGCGCGGCGTCTACCTCTCGCTGCAAGCCGGCTTCTAGCCCTCAGGACATCTCCCATGACCAAGTTTCACACCGCCGCGCTTGCGGCGATCGCCACCCTCATGGCCGGGTCCGCCCTGGCCGAGCCCCAGCCCATGGCCAATCCCGCCGCGGGCGCCGAGCCCATCGTCGGGGACGCCACCTACAAGGCGTTCCATGAGAAGGAGGGGATCTCGCGGATCATGGCCGACTTCGTGCCGCGCATCACCACCGATCCCCGCATCAAGGCCCGCTTCGAGGGCGTGAACCTGATCCGCCTGCAGCTCATGCTGACCAATCAGGTCTGCTACCTGACCGGCGGTCCCTGCGAATATGGCGGCCGCGACATGAAGGAGGTGCACGCCTCCCTCGGCCTGACCAACCTCGACTTCAATGCGCTTGCCGAGGATTTGCAGCTGTCGATGGACAAGGAGGGCGTGCCCTTCACGGCCCAGAACCAGCTGGTCGCCAAGCTCGCGCCGATGCAGCGCGTCATCGTCACCAAGTAGGGGGGGGCATGGAACCGACCCATCCGACCCGCCGCCTGGTGATCCGCCGGGTGGCCGTGGCCTCGGCCGCGATTGGCGTGGCCGGCCTCGCCGCACCGGCGCTGGCCGACTCCATCAAGGTCTCCAAGGCCGACGTGAAGTACCAGTTCACGCCCCAGGGCGAGAACCGCTGCGGCGTCTGTTTCTACTTCGTCCCCGGCTCCAGTTCCGGCGCCCCCGGAACCTGCAAGGCGGTGGACGGGCCGATCCCCCAAAACGGCTGGTGCGTGCTCTTCGCGCACAAGAAATAGACGCCCCCGCTCGCGGCGCGGCCGAGCCCCCAAGGCCGCGCCGCGAGCCCCCAAACGCAAAACGCCCGGTCGCGAGACCGGGCGTTTCGTCTTGTCGAACCGGAGTTCGGTCTTAGGCGGCGACCGCCTTGACCAGGCTCTTGTTCAGGATGGTGATGGCCGCTTCGCGGTCGATGCGCTCGATCGCGGCGACTTCACGGGCCATACGGTCCAGAGCCGATTCGTACAGCTGACGCTCCGAATAGGACTGTTCCGGCTGATTCTCGGCGCGGTGCAGGTCGCGAACGACCTCGGCGATGGAGATCAGGTCGCCCGAATTGATCTTGGCTTCGTATTCCTGGGCGCGACGCGACCACATGGTGCGCTTCACGCGGGCGCGGCCCTTCAGAGTCGTCAGGGCCTGGCTGACCACATTGCCCTCGGCCAGCGACCGAAGACCGGCGCCGCGCGCCTTGGCGGTGGGAACGCGGAGGGTCATTTTCTCATGGTCGAAGGTGATGACATAGACTTCGAGCGAATAGCCGGCGACTTCCTGAGTTTCGATCCCCTGAACCTGCCCTACGCCATGGGCCGGATAGACCACGTGATCGCCAACCGAGAATTCCAGACCGCTCTTGCTCATTAGCTCAAGTCCTTTCGACCTCGTCCGGTCCGCCTACGCAACGCCTTGTCAACCCGGAGCTCCAAAGACAAAACCAGCCCCTCCGCAAGACCTGCGCGGCGCTGTTCGTTTGGAGAACGGAATAGACCTCTAAGACACCCTTCGCCTTTATGAGGCGTACGTCGGCCGGCAACGGCTCTTCTGCAAAAACGACAGGGCGCGCGTGCTCGCTTTCGCCATGTCAGTTAGAACACTAGCATAAAATTCAGCCGAATGAAAGGCTTGCCCCCGCGCAGACGCAGCGGAAGCTATCCCCGGTCAGGCAAGGCCTTGAGGCTCAGGAACCCGAACCGGGCTTCTCGCTGAAGTACTTTTCGAACTTGCCGGTCTCGCGCTCATACTGTTCGCGATCCGCCGGCGGCTCGCCCTTGACCGTGATGTTCGGCCAGATCTTGGCGTATTCGGAATTGATCCGCAGCCACTTGCCGTCCGGGTCGTCCTCGGTGTCGGGCTTGATGGCGTCGACGGGGCATTCCGGCTCGCAGACACCGCAGTCGATGCATTCGTCCGGATTGATCGCCAGGAAGTTCTCGCCCTCGTAGAAGCAGTCCACGGGACACACCTCCACGCAGTCCATGAACTTACATTTGATGCAGGCGTCCATGACGATGTAGGTCATCGCGGCGATCTTTCTCCGGGCGAAATCCCAAGGAAGGCGCGGGTTTTCACGGCGCCGGGCCGCGATGTCAAGGATCGCACGTCGCCGCACGCCGCAACTTATCTGCAAGGGCTGATAGGCGCGCCCGCCGGGAGGATTTCCGATGACACCCGTCATCCTGCGGGCGCCCAGTCCGCGCATGGCCGACGGCGAGCGCACCCATCTGGATCGTGCGCCCATCGACATGACCCTGGCCCACGCCCAGCACGCCGCCTATGGCGCGGCGCTCACCGCGGCGGGCGGACAGGTCCAGGTCCTGGCGGCCGATGAGGCCCTGGCCGACTGCGCCTTCGTCGAGGACGTGGCGGTCGTCCTGCCCGAGCTCAGCCTCGTCTGCCGTCCCGGCGCGCCGTCCCGCCGGCCCGAGGCCGCCCAGGTCGCGCCCTTCCTGCCGCCGGACCGGCCGCGACTCACCCTGGCGGCGGGAACCCTGGACGGCGGCGACGTGCTGGTGATCGGCCGCCGGATCTTCGTGGGACTTTCGACCCGCACTTCGCCCGAGGGGCTGCAGGCGTTCAAGGCCGTGGTCGCGCCGCATGGCTACGAGGTGATTGGCGTCCCGGTTCCAGGCGCCCTGCACCTGAAGACCGCCGCCACGGCCATCGCGCCCGACCGCCTGCTGGTCAATCCGGCCTGGGTCGAGCCGTCCGCCTTCGCAGGCTTCGCGATCTTGGAGGTGGACGAGGTCGAGCCCTTCGCCGCCAACACCCTGACCCTGGGCGACACCCTCTTCGTCCAGGTCGGCGCGCCCCGGACCCTGGAGCGCCTGGTCGCCGCGGGTTACGCGCCGGTCGAACTGGAGATCAGCGAATTCGCCAAGGCCGAGGCCGGCCTGACCTGCCTCAGCCTGATCGTCCCAGCCGTGGGATGAGGGCGCCGAGCCCCTTCCGCGTCGGCGCGGGGGCGGGCGTCAGCGTGATCACCCGCTCGGTCGCCGCCTCCACCGCCGCCCGCGAATAGACCAGCGGCGCGTACTGGCCCGACACCCACAGGGGGAAGAGGTCGCGATAGTGCGGACTGTTCGGGTCGCCGGACTGGCCAGGCGTATTGATCACCCGGCTGTTGTCCCAGCCGCCCACGTCCAGCACCATCCGGAACGAGGCGCCGGCGATCAGGTGGAAGTCGCCCTCCCGCCAGGTGGCAGCCATGGGCGACAGGGCCGTCCCGCCCATCGGCGCCGGGCCCGCGCTCATCGCCGCCCGTTCGGCCGCTCCGGCCAGGGGCGTCAGCGCGTGATGGAACTCCGCCACATGCAGCCGGCCCCAGCTCCAGGTGGTCAGGTCCGGCCCCATCCGGGTGGCCAGCTCGTCCAGGGCCGCGCTCAGGGAGGCGATCAGCACCGCATCGCGGGCGGCGGCCGGGTCGGCCCCCAGGGCGGCGTCCGGATGCTGCAGATAGGCGGTGACCGCGGCGATGTCCCCCTGGCCCAGCAGGGGCCGGACGGCAGCCGGCGCCGTGCGGGCGATCACCGCCGCGCCCAGGTGCTTGGTCGCCCAGGTCTCATAGATGACCGCCGCGGCGCTGTTGGCCTCGGTCCGCAGGTTCCAGGCGCGCAGCAGCTTCAGCGCCTCGTTCAGCCGCCGGTCCTCGCTGGTGAGCGGGGCCAGCAGGGCGATCAGCGGCCGGGCGCTGACATCGGTGGGATCGGTCTGCAAGGCCATGGCGTCGGCGACGCTGACCTTGGGATTGGCCGCCAGAACCTCGCTGATCCGATTGAGCCGCGCGGCGTTGCTCCATTCGAAGCCCACCTTGCGCACGGCGACCGGATAGCCGTCGGGCAGGTTGATGGCGTTGGCGGTGGCGATCCAGCCCTGGTCGGGATCGGCGGCGCTGGGCAGCTCGTCGGCCTTGAGGAATCCCGCCCACTCATAGCGCCCGTCCCCGGGCACGGGCGTCAGGCCGTCCCAGTTCGGCCGGCGCGGCACGCGGCCCGCCGCGACCCAGCCGATATGGCCAGCGGTGTCGGCATAGACCTGGTTCTCCGACGGCGCGCCCCAGTGGTCGAGCGAGGCCTTGAACGCCGCCCAGCTCTTGGCGCCCATGTATCCGGTCGAGCCGAAATAGGCGCTGGTCCCCGGCGCGCTCCACACCGTGCGCAGGGCGAAGGCGCGGCGCTTGTCGGGGCTGTCATGGATCACCGGCCCGTGGCGGGTGAACTTCAGGACGATGGTGCGCGGCTGGGCCTCGCCCTTGACCGCCAGGGTCTCGCGCACGGTGCGCATCCGCTCCCAGCCCTGGCCATAGCGATAGAGGTCCGGGTCCTTCGGGCTGGTCTCATAGACATAGAGATCCTCCTGGTCGGCCGGGAAGATGGTCAGGCCGAAGGCCGAGGTCTCGTTATGGCCGATCGAGACGCCGGGCAGGGCGGGCTCGCCGGCCCCGATCACCGAGAAGCCGGGCGCCTCCAGCTGCACGATGTAGCGCAGGGAGGGCGCGCTGTGCTCGCGGTGCGGGTCATTGGCCAGGATCGGCCGACCCGTCGCCGTATGGCTGCCGGCGATGGTCCAGTTGTTGGAGCCGACCGCCTCGGGCGGCAGGTCCAGCGCCGCGCGCTTCTCCGGCGGGCCAGCGAACTTCACGCCGGCCGTGCCGCGCTGATAGTCGTCGAGCACATCGGCGGGGATGTCGCAGGGATCGAGGCCCTCGGGGATCTTCGTCGTCCAGGCGGGCTCGATGTTCTTGTAGAGCTTGGCCGCCTCCAGCCCGCCGGCGCAGGCGATGCGGGCCCGGCCCACCTCATTGGGGACATTGCGGGTCAGGCCGTGGCTGCGGATCCGCACCACATCCTGCGCCGACCACAGGTCCGGCTGGCTGCCGGCGATCCTGAACTCCATGGGCAGGGGCCGGGTCCCGGCGCGGATCTCGCCGACATAGGCGTTGATCCCGGCGACGAAGGCCTCGGTGGAGGCTCGCGCATCGGGGCCATAGCTCGTCCACTCGGTCTTCATGTCCCCGCGGTAGAGGAACAGCCGCGCCGCCCGGTCCTGGGCGACATAGTCCGGCCCGAAATCCTTGGCCAGCAGCCCCAGGCCCCGCTTGCGCCACAGGTCCACCTGCCACAGCCGGTCGCGGGCGACATTGTAGCCCTGGAGGAAAAAGGCGTCGCGGACGCTACCGGCGTAGATGTGGGGGATGCCCCAGCGGTCGACCCGGATCTCGGCGGGCTTCTCCAGCCCCGCCACCGCGTGAGCCTCCGTGGCCGGCGCGGCGAGCGCCCGGCTCGCGGCCACGGCCAGAGTGAAGGCGATCAGCCCCAGGCGCTTCATGTGGTTTCCCCCGTTTTGCGGCCATGGTGGACCGCGCGGGGCGAGGGGCCAAGGGCGTGTTCAACGCGGTTGGGAAATCCAGGCGTCCAAGGCGGAGACCAAGGCCGGCAGCTGCTCGGTCACGGCGCGCCAGATCAGTTCGTGATCAAGACCGTCCTCGTACCAATGCGAGGCCAGATCCCGAAAGCCCTTGGGACCTGCCCATCGGACGTGTGGCTCGATCTCCGTCAAAGTGGCGTTAGGAATGTCCTTGAGAGCCTCACCAAACCGGATCAGCAGCCGCTCAATGGCAAGCTGGCGCTCAAGGTTGGCGAGATAAGTCTCCTGAGTGTCGCCCGCGACCAGCTCCAAGGCCTGGCGGCCGGCGCCCGCCGCCGCCTTGGCCGCGCCCTCGACACTGCGGGCGCGCCCGCCGCGCGGCTCAGAAGACACGGATCAGGTCCGGCTCCACTTGCGTACGGAACGCGGCGGCCCGCTTTAGCCCGCCGTGGTGGTGCAGGTCGGTCGGTGCGCCCAGGATTTCCCGGCAGAGCGCTTTGACCTGCACGAGATCGAAGATTGAGAAATGTGGGTCTGCGGACTCCATCAGGAGGTCCACATCGCTATCGGCGCCGGCTTGGTCGCGCGCCACCGATCCGAACAGGAACAGTTCGGATACGCCGGCGTCCCTCAGCTGGGGTTGGCGATCGCGAAGGCGTTTGAGGGCGTCATCCCGGCGCATGAGAAGAGGTTAGCATAGTCGTGGAATGAGTTCACCGGGGCCTTAGCCCTCCAGCGCCGAGTACAGCCCCCGCGCTTCCGCCGGCGGGCCGCGGCGCTCGCCCATCGCCTCGACCGTCACCGCGATCAATCGGCCGCCGACCGCGAAGACCAGGCGGTCGCCGACCTTCACCGGCCGCGCGCACTTGTCGAGGCGGCTCTCCTGGCCGGAGCGCGTCAGGCGCACCTTGCCCTCGTCCACGAACTTGGCGGCGAGGCTGCGGGTCTTGAAGAACCGCGCGCGCCACAGCCACACATCCGCGCGGCAGGCGTCTTCGCTCATGGAAGGCTCATCCAAGTAAGCCCCTCCCCCTTGCGGGGAGGGGTTGGGGTGGGGGTGTCAGCTCCGCGTCCGCCGAATTCGAGCGGTGGCGCTATCCCAATCCCCCATCGCCGGCGCTGACACCCCCACACCCTACCCTCTCCCCGCAAGGGGGAGAGGACCGCCCCATTCGGCGAGGCCGCTGTCCAAATGCCGCTCATGCGCTCACCGCGGGCTTGCGGGGCGGACGCCGGCGGCGCTTGGGTCGGCGGGCCTGAAGGGGCGCGGGCGGGGGAGGCGGCGGGGTCTTCAGGGCCGCCAGGGCCGCGAAGGGCGAGGCCGGCGCGACGCGGTCGCGCGCGGGCTCCGGCTTCTCATTGCGCCGCCGCCACGCCGTGGGTTCGCCGGGGGCGGCCTTGGCGGCGGGGGCGAAGTTCAACGCCTTGAGGATCTCGCGGGTCTCGACCTCGCTCCAGCCCAGGCTTTCGCGCGCCTGATCCGTCAGCAGCATGGCCTGGCCCTGCCTGGGCGCGGCGCGCATCAGCTCGTCGAGCTTCTCCAGCGCCTCGACCCGCACCGCATGGCGGCCCACCGCGCGCAGACCGAAGGCCGCCAGCTGGGCGGCGCTGGGCGGCGGATCGGGCAGGGCGGAGACCCGGTCGATCGGCGGCCGCCAGGCCTTGCCGACGATCCCTTGGGCGAAGCTCATGGCCGGCGGCTTCAACAGGGCCGGCAGGTAGATCGAGAAGGCGCCCAGGCGCACGCCGAGCCCTTTGAGCATCCGCCGCTCGGGCTGGCTCAGCGCCTTGGCCTCGGCGCGCACCGCGGCGCGGTCCAGCACCCCGCCCGCCTCGATCAGCCGATAGGCGAGGCCGCGCGCCAGGCCCTTGATCTGGCCGTCGGCCACGGCGGCGTCCAGCCGCTTGAGGGCCGCCAGCCGTCGGCCCGCCTCGGCCGCGAGGAAGGCTTCGATGCGCCGGGCGGCCCGCTCCCGGGCGGCGGCGTGGCCCAACTCGCCATAGAGCCGGACCCTGGGCGCGAAGCTGGTCCCGCCGCTCAGCGCCGCAGTCGCCTCGCCGCGCCACAGCACCTGGCCGTCACGGGTCAGCTTGAAGGCGCTGTCGGGCTCGGCCGCCAGCTGGCCCAGCCGCTTGACGATCTCCGGTCCCACCGCGGCGATGGCCGCGGCGCGCAGGGCCTTTTCCTCCAGCAGCGTCGCGCCCTTGGCCGGGGCGAAGGCCACGCCCCTGAGCCGGCCCACGGCCTGGCCCTCGACCGTGACCTGGCCGTCGTCGGCGACCCCCGCCAGGATGTCCTGGCGCACCCGCAGGGCCCGCATCAGGGCGCTGGTCCGCCGGTCGACGAACCGGGCCATCAGCTTCTCGTGCAGGGTGTCGGACAGCCGGTCCTCCAGGGCCCGGGTCCGGGCCTGCCAGCCGGCCGCGTCGCTCAGCCAGTCGGGCCGGTTGGCGGCGTAGGCCAGGGTCCGGACATTGGCGAGGCGATTGGACAGGGTGTCGATCTCGCCGTCCGTGCGGTCCAGGTACTTGATCTGGCCTTCCATCCAATCGGCCGGGATGCGTCGGTCGCGCCGGGTGAGGAAGCCGAACAGGTCGCGCAGCAACCGGACGTGCTCCTCGTGGCTGGTCTTGCGGAAGTCCGGCGTCTGGCAGACGTCCCACAGCCGCATGAGGGCCTGGCGGTCGCGGCAGCGGTCGGCGATCTCCGGCTCGGCGGCCAGCTGGCGCAGGGTGATCTCGTCCAGCGCCTCAGCCGACAGGGTCAGGCCCAGCCGCTGCGGCGGCCTGGCGAGGGACGCCATCAGGTTCGGCAAATTGGAGAAGTCCAGATTGGCGTTGCGCCACTCGGCCGCGGCCACCGGCTCGAACTGATGCTCCTGGACCGCCTGGACCAGGTCCTCGTCCATCTCGTCGCAGTCGCCGGTGACGCCGAAGGTGCCGTCGGTGCGGAAGCGGCCGGCCCGGCCGGCGATCTGGCCCACCTCCTGCGGATGCAGGAACCGGGTGCGCTTGCCGTCGAACTTGCGCAGGCCCGCAAAGGCCACATGGTCGACGTCCATGTTCAGACCCATGCCGATGGCGTCGGTGGCCACCAGGAAGTCGACCTCGCCGGACTGGTAGAGGGCGACCTGGGCGTTGCGGGTGCGGGGGCTCAAGCTCCCCATCACCACGGCGGCGCCGCCGCGCTGGCGACGGATCAACTCGGCGATGGCGTAGACCTGGTCGGCGGAGAAGGCGACCACCGCGCTGCGCGGCGGCAGGCGGGTCAGCTTCTTGGACCCGGCATAGGTTAGGTTCGAGAACCGTTCGCGGCTGACGATCTCGGCGTCCGGCAGCAGCCGGCGCACCAGGGGCGCCATGGTCGCCGCCCCCATCAGCATGGTCTCGTACTTGCCCCGCGCATGCAGCAGCCGGTGGGTGAAGACGTGGCCGCGCTCCGGGTCGGCGCAGAGCTGGATCTCGTCCACTGCCAGGAACTCGACCTCGCGCGACAGCGGCATGGCCTCGACGGTGCAGACGAAATAGACGGCCCTGGGCGGGACGATCTTCTCCTCGCCGGTGATCAGGGCGACCCGCGTCGCCCCGCGCGCCTTGACCACCCGGTCATAGATCTCGCGCGCCAAGAGCCGCAAAGGCAGGCCGATCATGCCGGAGGCGTGGCCCAGCATGCGCTCGACCGCCAGGTGGGTCTTGCCGGTGTTGGTCGGCCCCAGCACCGCCACCAGACGGGGCGGGGCCGCGCCGGTCGGGCGATGGCTCATGCTTGCGAAAGTGGGGCGGGAATCGCGGCGGGGCAAGCGGCCCCGGCGCGTCAAATGGGCTGCGGCGCCCGAATGCGGCTATTCGCCGGGCGGCGCGCCGGCCAGGGCGGCGAAGGCGGCGTGGAAGGCCTCGTCCGGAACCAGCTCGGGGGTCAGGAAGCGCTGGAACAGCAGGCCCTCGGTCAGGGCGTGGATCACGCAGACCAGGAGGTCGGCGGGCATGGGCAGGCCGCCCTCGTCGGCCACCGCTCTCAGCCAGGAGGCGCCGGCGGCGAAGTTCTGCGCCGTCACCTCCCGCACCCGGGCGCGGATCTGCTCATGGGTCAGGGCATAGGCCATGCCGGTCAGCCGGCCATAGGCCGCGTCCTGGCGCTCGGGAATCGCCGCGATCGTCGCCTCGGACAGGGCCCGCATCTTCTCGGCGAAGCTCGAGCCCGTGCGGATCACCGGCTTGATCGGCGCCCAATGGACCTCGGTGAGGGCCATGAACAGGTCCTCCCGGTTCTTGAAGTTGCCGTAGATCGCCCCGCTGGTCATGCCGGCGCGCTTGGCCACGGCGTCCAGCGTCGTCCGCTCATAGCCCTGCTCGCGGATCAGCTCTCGGGCCGCCGCCAGCAGGGCGGCGCGGGTGCGGGCGCGCTTGTCGCCCTTGGGCCGGGTGAGGGAAGCCTGGGTCATCGGCGCGGAATCTAGGTCATTGCTAATTTTATAGGAAGACTATTTTATAGAGAAAATATTTTCGGGAACGGAACATGGACGCCATCGCCAAGGCCATCGAGGCCTATGTGGACGCCGACGAACTGGCCGGCGCTGTGACCCTGGTCTGGCGGGATGGCAAGGTCGCCCAGGACTGCGCCGTCGGCTGGCGGGACATGGACGCCACCGCCCTGATGACCCGCGACACCATCTTCCGCATCGCCTCAATGACCAAGCCGGTCACCTCGGTCGCGGCCCTGATGCTGATGGAGGAAGGCAAGTTCGCCCTCGACGACCCGATCTCGCGCTGGGCGCCGGAATTCGCCGACATGCGGGTGCTGCGCCATCCAGACGCGCCGCTGGACGAGACCGACCCCGCGGCCCGCGACATCACCTTTCGGGACCTGCTGACCCATCGCTCGGGCCTGACCTATGGCGACATGCACACCGGGCCGATCCTGGCGGCCTATCGCGCGGCGCTGGGCTGGGACATCGACAGCGACGTCGCGCCCGACGCCTGGATCGCCGCCCTCGCCGCCCTGCCGCTGATCGACCAGCCGGGCGCGGGCTTCCACTATGGCCATTCCACGGACCTGCTGGGCCTGCTGATCGGCCGGATCGAGGGGACCTCCCTCGGCGAGGTGCTGCAGCGCCGGATCTTCCAGCCCTTGGGCATGAAGGACACCGGCTTCATGGTCCCGCCGGACCGCTGGGGCCGCCGCGCGCGGATGTACGGCTTCGACCCCGCCGGCCGGATCATCGCCCGCGACGCCCTGGACAAGGTCTGCCTGGCCGAGCGGCCCGCCGACCTGGCCTATGAGTCCGGCGGCCAGGGCCTGTGGTCGACCGCCGACGACTATCTGGCCTTCGCCCGGCTGTTCGTCGGCGACGGCGCGGTCGATGGCGTGCGTCTGCTCAAGCCCGAGACCCTGGCGCTGATGACCTCAAACCAGCTGACCGAAGACCAGCGCGCCCGCGCCGAGACTTTCGGCATGCCGCTGTTCACCGCCCACGGCTTCGGCCTGGGTCTGGCGGTGGTGCTCGATCCGGACAAGGCCGCCGCCACCCGCTGCAAGGGCGGGGTCGGCACGGTCGGCTGGCCAGGGGCCTTCGGGGGCTGGTGGCAATCCGATCCCACCGATGGCACGGTCATGGTCTTCCTGGCCCACAATCGGTTCGAGCCGGAGCAACTGGCCCAGGGCATCGGCCTGAGCGTCTATGGCGCGATCACCCAGTTCCACGGGCTCGCCACCGCCCTGCCGCGCTGATCGCCCCACCGGTCTGCAACCGGCCCTTGCGCTCCGCCCCCGCTGGCCTAGCGTACCCGCCGTCAGTTTCAGTGGGAGTGGACGACATGGCTTCTGGTGCAGGGATGATGGGGCGGCGCGGCCTGTTGCAGGGCGCGGCCGCGGGGAGCGCCATGATGGCGCTGGGCGGCGCCGCCTGGGCCAAGGGGCCGGATCTCAAGCCATTCAAGGCCGAGATCGAGAAGCGCCACGACGAGGCGGTCGCCCGCCTGCAGAACTGGATCCGCCAGCCCTCCATCGCCGCCGAGAACCGCGGCATGGAAGAGGGCTGCAAGCTCACCATGGAGATGCTGAAGGACGCCGGCTTCCAGACGGCGACTCGCATGCCCACCGACGGCCAGCCGGGCATCTTCGCGACCCTCGACGCTGGCGCGCCGCGCACGGTCGGCATGTACTTCATGTACGACGTGAAGCAGGTGAACCCCGCCGAGTGGATCTCCCCGCCCTTCGACGCGAACCTCGTGGACAAGCCCGGCTTCGGCAAGGTCATCATCGGCCGCGGCGCGGTGAACCAGAAGGGCCCCGAGGCCACCTTCCTGGCCGCCCTGCACGCCATCCGCGGGGCCGGCAAGAAGCTGCCGGTCAACCTCGTCCTGGTGGCGGAAGGCGAGGAGGAAATCGCCTCGCCGCACTTCCCGCAGGTGGTGCGCCAGCCCCAGGTGCTGCAGGCGCTCTCCAAGTGCGGCCAGGTCTGGATGCCCATGGCCGGCCAGGACCCGGACGGCTCGGTCAGCATCAATCTGGGCGCCAAGGGGGTGGTCGAGCTGGAGCTGGTCTCCAGCGGCGCGAAGTGGGGCAGGGGACCGAGCAACGATCTGCATTCCAGCTACAAGGCGGCGCTGGACAGCCCGGCCTGGCGCCTCGTGCAGGCGCTCACCACACTGGTGTCCGCGGACGGAAATGACCCGGTCATCGACGGATGGTTCGAGCATGTGAAGCCGCTCACCCCGCGCCAGAAGGAGCTCATCGCCCAGGCCGTCGCGGCCCAGGACGAGAAGGAAGTCATGAAGCAGATGGGGGTCCAGCACTGGGTGCGCGACCTGCCCTATCTCGACGCCATGGAGCGCCTGGCGTCGCAGCCCACCGTGAACATCGAGGGCCTGGTGGCCGGCTATACGGGCGTGGGCGGCAAGACCATCCTGCCCGGCCGGGCGGTGGCCAAGCTGGACCTGCGGATCGTCCCCGACCAGACCGCCGCCGACTGCATCGCCAAGCTGAAGGCGCACCTGGCCAAACGCGGGTTCGGCGATATCGAGGTCAATGTCTCAGGCGGCTATGATCCCACCCAGACCGAGGAGTCATCGAGCCTGATCCAGTCGGAGCTGGCGGTCTATCGCCGCCGCGGCCTGAAGCCCCTGATGAACCCGCGGCTCGCCGGCTCCTGGCCCGGCTACATCTTCACCGGCGCGCCGGTGTCCAAGCCCGCCGGCCACTTCGGTCTGGGCCACGGCTCCGGAGCCCACGCCCCCAACGAGTACTATGTGATCGAGAGCTCCAACCCGAAGGTCGAGGGCATCGACGGGGCGACGCTCTCCTACATCGAGTTCCTCTACGCCCTGGCCTCGGCTTCCTAGGCCTCCAGCAGGTCCAGCAGCTCGGCGACGCAGAGCGCCGAGTTGCGGGCCGCGAGCGCGGCCATCTCCGGATAGGTGAGGTGGCTGTCCTCGCCGGCCAGGTCCGACAGGGTGCGGATCACATAGAGCGGGGCGCCCCAGTCCTCGGCGACCTGGAAGACGGCGCCCGATTCCATGTCCATGGCGTCGGCGGCCAGGTCCGCATGCAGGGCGTCGCGGGTGTCGCGGCAGTTCAGGAAATAGTCCGCGGTGGCGATGGCGCCCAACCGCACCTGGGCGGGCAGCAAGGGCGCGACCCGGTCCCGCAAGGCCTCCAGCCGCCCGCGCACCGCCTCATCCACCGCATGCAGTTCGGTCAGGGCCGGCGCCCCGATCGGGATCAGGCCGGAACGGGTGGGGGTGAAGGCGCGCTGCGCCATCAGGCCGAAATCGTGGATGCCCAGCCGTTCGCCCAGCAGGACGTCGCCCACCTTCAGGCCGGGGTTCACGCCGCCGGCCACGCCCGCGAACACCAGGACATCAGCCTGCACCACCGCCAGCAGCAGGGTGGCGGCGGCCGCCGCATTGACCTTGCCGATCCCGCTGAGCGCCAGCGCGAAAGGCCGGCCGGCATGGTCGCCGGTCCAGACCTCGGTCGGCCCATACCGCTGCGGCTCAGGGGCGGTCTGCAGACGCGCGCGCAGGGCGTCGCGCTCTTCAGGGGTGGCGCAGAGGATGCCGTACAACAGGACGCTCCGGATCGGCGGGGGCCCAGGCTAGGGCCTCCGCCGATCCGTATCCAGGGGCCTTTCGGCCGTACGCCTCAGCCCATCTTGGCGGCGGCGATATAGTTGTCGATCACCTGGTCCAGCACGGTCAGCGGGGTGCCGCCGGCCAACAGGCCCGCATCGTGGAACTTGCGGATGTCGAACTTGCGCCCCAGGGCCTTCTTCGCCCGCTCGCGGGCGTTCAGCCAGGTGATCTTGCCGACCATGTAGCTGGAGGCCTGGCCCGGCCAGACGCAGTAGCGTTCGATCTCGGTGATCGAGCCGGCTTCCGAATCCCCGATGGTGTCGATGTAGAACTTCAGCGCCTGCTCGCGGCTCCACTTCTTGTGGTGCATGCCTGAGTCGACCACCAGGCGGACGGCGCGGAACAGGGCGTCGTGGATCATGCCGATGTGGCCCAGCACGTCCTTCTCATACATGCCCATCTCGACCGCCAGGTTCTCGGCGTAGAGCGCCCAGCCTTCGCTGTAGCCCGAGAAGCCGATCACCTTGCGGATCAGCGGCAGGTCGCCGGCCTCGTTGTTCAGCGACAGCTGCAGATGGTGGCCGGGAATCCCCTCGTGATAGGTGAGGGTGGGCAGGGTCCAGCTGGGGTTCTCGGCGGTGTCGCGCAGGTTGATCCAGTAGATGCCCGGCCGCTTTCCATCGAGCGACGGCGAATTGTAGTAGCCGCCCGGCGCGCCGGCCTCGATGGCCTTGGGCACCCGGCGGATCTCCAGCGGGGCCTTGGGCAGCTGGCCGAAATACTTGGGCAGCTTGGCCGAGATGACCTTCACCTGCTCGTTCAGATGGGCCAGCAGCTGCTCCTTGCCCTCGTCGGTGTTGGCGTAGTGCTGCTTGGGGTCGTCATACATGGCGCGATAGCGCTCGCCGACGCTGCCCTTGGTGTAGCCGGCCTTCTTCATCAGCACGTCGGCCTCGGCCGACAGGCTCTTGCACAGGTCCATGCCCAGCTTGTGGACCTCGTCCGGGGTGATGTTTGAGGTCGTGTAGTTGCGCAGCGAGGTCGCGTAATACTCGTCGCCGTTCGGCAGGCGCCAGCAGCCGGCCTCGTGGGTGGCCTTGGCGCGCAGGCTCTTCAGCAGCTCGGCCTGGCGGGCCAGCGCCGGGCGCACCTTCTCGGCGTAGAGGCCCTGGGCCTGGGTCGACCAGTCGCCGTCGATCTTCTTCTCGGCCGTGCGGCGGACCAGGCTCTTGACCACCGGCGCGTCGGCCGCGGCATAGGCCAGGAACGCGTTCATCTGGGTCAGGGCCTTGTCGATGACGAAGTCCGGCGGCGTGACGCCCAGACCCACGTCATGGCGGACCAGTTCGGCCTCCTGGTCCATCAGCCGGCCGAAGGCCTCCAGGCGCGACATATAGGCGTCGGCGTCTTCCTTGGTCTCGATGACGTGCTGGTTGTCCAGGAAGTCCGGCATCTGCTGATAGGAGCCGGTCAGCTGCGACAGCGCATAGGGCGCGCCGGAGCCCTGGCCGCCATAATTGAACTTGCGGTTGCCCTCGTCCTGGACGTCCAGGGTGAATAGGACGGTGTCGTAATTGACCGCGTCCATGCCGGTCAGCTGCTTGCGATCGATGGCCTTCAGCTCGGCGAGCTGGCGGGCGTTGATTTCCTTGTTCTCGGCGATGGCGGTCAGCGAATTGTCCGACAGCTCCGACTTGGTCCAGGCCAGCACGCCCTTGTCGATGCCCAGATAGGTCGGCAGTTCGGGCGAGCGGCGGAAGGCCTCGGCCATCGACCGGTCGAACATGGCGTACATCTTGGCGGCCTCGCCGGTCGGCGCGGCGGCGGCCATGGCCAGCCGCGGCGCGGCGGCGGCGGCCCCGAAGGCTGTGGCGGTGGCGAGTAGGTTTCTACGGCTCAGCATGGCGAGGGTCCCCCTGGAATTGTGATGTAACAGGCTATGGCCCTGTTACCGAGACCGCCAGAGAGGGTGGCGTTAATTCGTCGTAACTCAGGCCGCGGACCGACGCGCCCCCGACATGAATGCAACGAAGGCGATGCGGCGTCGCGGAGCCGCATGCGAGCTGATTCAAGATTGAAACAGGTTTCAACGGCGATATCGGGCGGGTCAAAAACCAGCAACAATATGTATAGAAATTCGATATTGATCGTCAGTATTTGAAAATAACGAAACAATCTGTGTCGAAAAATCGACAGTTACTTTGGTCGTAACAAGGTGACGTCGATATGACGTTGACCGTATTTCGGTGTGATCGCTACCTCTCCCCAACCCGGCGACATCGCCTGGCGTTCTACTTGTTGTTGGATCGCGCGACGTCCCGCTGAGGCGACGCGCGCCTGGAGGGCTCGATCTTGAAAATCAACCTGTTGCGGGAGCGCCTGCTGGCCTCCTCGATGATCTGCGGCGCGGCTGTCGCGGCCCTGGCGGCGACGCCCGCCCTGGCCCAGCAGGCCGAGGTCCAGGAAATCGTCGTCACCGGGTCTCGCATCCCGACGCCGAACCTGACCAGCGTCAGCCCGGTGGTCGCCATCACCGCGGCCGACATCAAGGCCCAGGGCGTGACCCGGGTCGAAGACATGATCAATTCGCTGCCCCAGGCCTTCGCGGCCCAGGGCGCGTCGATCTCCAACGGCTCCAACGGCACGGCCACGGTGAACCTGCGCGGCCTGGGCGCCTCGCGCACCCTGGTGCTGATCGATGGTCGCCGCGTCGGGCCGGGCAATCCGTCCTCGGCCACCAGCCCCGCCGTGGACCTGAACTTCATCCCCTCGGCC
Organism: Phenylobacterium aquaticum; assembly: GCF_022695515.1. Lineage (GTDB taxonomy): Bacteria > Pseudomonadota > Alphaproteobacteria > Caulobacterales > Caulobacteraceae > Phenylobacterium > Phenylobacterium aquaticum. Next base: position 307,689 of record NZ_JALDPT010000001.1, on the reverse strand, counting down.
CTGGTGGAGCGGGTCGACGTGCTGACCGGCGGCGCCTCGGCCGTGTACGGCGCCGACGCCGTGGCCGGCGTGGTCAACTTCATCATGAAGAAGGACTTCGAGGGCGTGAAGATCGACGCCCAGTGGTCGACCTATCAGCACAGCCAGCACAACGACAGCATCGCCGCGATCGTCGCCGCCAAGGCCGCGTCCTCCAGCCAGCCCGGCCAGTTCGCCCTGCCCAAGGACGACGTCACGGACGGCCAGGGCGAGGACATCACCCTGACCATCGGGATGAACAGCGCCGACGGCAAAGGCAATGTCACCGCCTACGCCTCCTATCGGAAGATCGAGGCGATCCTGCAGGGCAATCGCGACTTCTCGGCCTGCACCCTGAACTCGGGCGCGACCTTCTCCTGCGGCGGCTCCGGCACCGCCTATCCGGCCCGGGTCGGCAGTTACATGGTCGACGGCTCGACCTTCCGCGCCCGCACCTCGAACGACGTCTACAACTACGGGCCCAGCAACTATTACCAGCGCCCCGATGAGCGCTACAGCCTGGGGGCCTTCGCCCACTACCAGATCAATGACAAGGTCGAGGCCTATGGCCAGCTGATGTTCATGGACGACCGCTCGGTCGCCCAGATCGCGCCGGGCGGCATCTTCGCCGGCACCTTCACCATCAACTGCGACAACGCCTTCATGACCGCGGCCCAGCAGACCCAGCTCTGCGGCGCCAACGCCGGCTCCTCGACCGCCACCTGGACCGGCACGGTCGCCCGCCGCAACATCGAGGGCGGCGGCCGCCAGTCGGAATTCCGCCACCAGTCCTACCGCTATGTCACCGGCGTGCGCGGCGACCTGGCGCCCAACTGGAACTACGACGCCTATCTGGAATACAGCTCCACCACCTACAACTCGGCCCAGACCGGCTACTTCCAGACCTCGCGCATCAAGAACGCCCTAATCGCGCGCAAGAATTCCTCAGGCCAGATCGTCTGCCAGTCGGTGATCGACGGCTCCGACAGCTCCTGCGTGCCCTACAACATCTTCCAGGAAGGGCAGGTCACCGCGGCCATGCTCGGCTATCTGGAGGTGCCCAGCTATTCGACCGCCAACTCCACCGAGCGGGTGGCCTCGGCCTCGCTGGGCGGCGACCTGACGCCCTACGGGATCAAGACCCCCTGGGCCAAGGACGGCCTCGGCGTCGCGCTGGGGACTGAATATCGCGAGGAACACCTGGACTATAAGTCCGACTTCGTCGCCACCGCCGGCCTGCTGAACGGGGCGGGCGGCGCCTCGCCGGCGATCGACGCGGGCTTCGAGGTCTATGAGCTCTATGGCGAAGTCCGCGTGCCGCTGGTGCAGGACAAGCCCTTCATCAAGGATCTGAAGGCCGAGCTCGGCTACCGCTTCTCGGACTATTCCTACGGCGTCTCGACCAACGCCTACAAGGCTGGCGGCGACTGGACGCCCTTCGACGGCCTGCGCCTGCGCGCCGGCTATCAGCGCTCGGTCCGCGCGCCGAACCTGGTCGAGCTCTACGGCCCGCAGAACGTGGTCCTCGACGGCACCACCGACCCCTGCGCGGGCTTGAGCGCCTCCAGCTCCCTGGTCGCCACCTGCGCCAAGGCCTTCAACCTGACCACCGCCCAGGTACTGGCCATCGAGAAGAACCCGGCCTCGCAATATAACGGCCTGACCGGCGGCAACCCGGACCTGCAGCCGGAAACGTCGGACACCTACACCCTGGGCTTCGTGGCCACGCCCAACCAGATTCCGGGCCTGAACGTCTCGGTCGACTGGTTCGACATCAAGGTCGCCGACTACATCTCCAACATCGGCGCCAACACCATCCTCAGCAACTGCCTCAGCACGCTCAGCAGCTACTACTGCAGCCTGGTGCACCGCGACTCCTCGGGCTCGCTGTTCCTGTCTTCGGGCGGCTATGTCACCGACACCACCCTGAACACCGGCTCGCTGCACACCCGCGGCGTCGACCTGGCCGCCAACTACCGCACCGGCCTGGAGACATTCGGCCTGGACGGCGCGGGCTCCGTCGCCGTCAGCTTCACCGGCACCTGGCTCGACAAGCTCGAGACCCAGTCCCTGCCGGGTGGCCCCACGGTCGACTGCGCCGGCCTCTATGGCGCGATCTGCTCCAGCCTGGGCGGCTCCACGACGCCGAACCCCAAGTGGCGGCACAAGTTCCGGGTGGAATGGAAGACCCCGTTCCCGATGGATTTGGCGCTCGCGGCCCAGTGGCGCTACATCGGCGGCGTCGACCTCGACGTCACCTCCAAGCAGGCGGCGCTCAACAACAGCTCGGCGGTCTACGCCACCGACGCCAAGCTCGGCGACCGCAGCTATCTCGACCTGACGGCGACCTTCAATGTGAACAAGGACTACACCTTCCGGGTCGGCGTGAACAACGTGCTCGACAAGGATCCGCCGCTGGTCGGCTCGTCCAACTGCCCGACCGGCTCGTGCAACGGCAACACCTACGCCCAGATGTACGACACCTTGGGCCGCTACATCTTCGTGGGGGTGAGCGCCGGCTTCTGATCGGCCGGTAACGCTCGGAGAGACGGGGAGGCGGCGGAGCGATCCGCCGCCTCCTTTGTCATGGGCCCCCGTGTGAACGCCTTGTGACGCCACTGTTGCCGCTTCGTGGCGCGGTAAGGCGCAGGCGAAATCAAACCGCCCCGGCTTCGCGTCAGGAATGGGATGCAGGCTGATTGGAGTGAAACATGAGCGGGGCTTTGCGCCATTCCGGAGACGTCGCTGACCCAGGCCCGCGGATCGTGTTTCTGGATCGCGATGAGGCGCTGCGCGACCGCATGGCGGGGGTCTTCCGCGACCAGGGCTTCGACGCGCGGACCGCCGGCGACGGGATCGAACTCGACAAGCTGCTGGAGACGCCGGCGCCGACCCTGATCGTCCTGGACCAGTTCCTGGTCGGGGAGGGCGGCCTGTCGATCTGCCGCCGGCTCAGCCATCTCGACCAGACCCTGGGCGTGCTGTTCCTGTCGAGCCAGGGCGACGAGACCGACCGCATCATCGCCCTCGAGCTGGGCGCCGACGACTATATCCTCAAGCCCTGCAGCCCCCGCGAACTGCTGGCCCGGGTCCGGGCGGTCCTGCGCCGCCGTCCCCTGGCCGCCCAGGCGCCCGCGCCGCCGCGGGCCAGGACCTGGGTGCTCAACGGCGTCTGCAATTCCATCCGCACCCCCGGCGGCGTCGATGTGCGCCTGTCCGGCGCCGAGCTCGCCCTCCTGGGGGTGATGGCCGAACAGCCCATGACCCTGCTCTCGCGGGAGGACCTGCTGGACCTCACCCGCGGACCCAATTCCGGGCTCGATCCCCGCGGGTCGACATCATGGTCAGCCGCCTGCGCCGTAAGGTCCGCCGCGTCGAGCCGCAGGAGGAGCTGATCCGCACCGTGCGCGGCGGCGGCTATGTCCTGACCGGCGAGATCGTCCCGGCCGTCCGCCAGGTGGTCGCCGCCGCGCCGCGCATCGCCCCCCGCCGCGCGGGCCTGGTCGCCTTCGCCTAGTCCAGCGTCCGGCGATAGCGCGCCATGGCGATGGCGGTGACCACGCAGACGAATGCCGACAGCGCCACCAGCTCGCGCCACATGTCGCCGAGCCCTTGGCCCTTCAGAAGCGCGCCGCGCACCACCCGCAGGAAGTGGGTCACCGGGATCACCTCGCCGATCGCCTGGGCCCAGCCTGGCATCCCGCGGAACGGGAACATGAAGCCCGAGAGCAGGATCGAGGGCAGGATATAGAAGACGCTCATCTGCATGGCCTGCAGCTGCGACTGCGCGACGGTCGAGATCAGGAAGCCCAGCGCCAGCGAGCCCACGATGAACAGGGCCACGCCCAAGGCCAGTCCCGTCCAGCCGCCCAGCATCGGCACATTGAACAACAACCTGGCGATCACCAGGATGATCACCGTCTGGATCAGGCCCACCAGCACGTAGGGGGCGAGCTTGCCGACCATCACCTCGATCGGCTCGACCGGCGTCGCCAGCAGGCTCTCCATGGTGCCGCGCTCGGCCTCGCGGGTCACCGACAGCGAGGTCATCATCACCAGCGTCATCGACAGGATCACGCCGAGCAGGCCCGGCACGATATTGTAGGCCGTGACGGCTTCCGGATTGTAGCGCCGGTGGACGACCACCTCGAACGGCGCCTTGGCCTGCCGCGCGCTGAGCGCCCCGGTCAGGTCGCGGGCGAGGGCCTGGTTCGGCAGGGACGCGAGCGCCGCGACGGCGCCGCCGGTGGCGGAAGGGTCGGTGGCGTCGGCCTCCACCAGGATCTGGGGCGTGTCGCCCCGCGCCACCCGTCGGGTGAAGTCGCCGGGAATGGTGATGGCGAACTGCACGTCGCCGCGACGGATCATCTCGTCCAGCTCGGCCGGCGTGCGGGCCTGGGCGGCGAACTCGAAATAAAGGCTGTTCTTCAGGGCGGCGACCACCGAGCGGGCGAACACCGTATCCTCCTGGATCAGCACGGCGGTCGGCAGGTGGCGCGGCTCGGAATTGATCGCATAGCCGAACAGCAGGAGCTGGATGATCGGCAAGGCCAGCATCATGGCGTAGGTCAGCCGGTCGCGGGTGAGCTGCTTGAACTCCTTGATCAGCACCGCGCCGATCCGGGTGGGCGAAAAGCCGCTCATCGGAAATTGTCCTGCGACTGGTCCATCAGCCGGATGAACACGTCCTCCAGGGTGGGCTCGACCTCGGTCCAGCGGAACGGCGCCTGGCGATAGGGGGCGATCGCCGCCTCCAGGGCCGCGCGGTCGGTTCCGGAGACGTGCAGGGTAGCCCCGAACGGCGCGACCATCTCGACCCCAGGCGCCGCCGCCAGGGCCTTGGCCAGCCGCTCCACGCCCTCGCCTTCGCCGTTGAAGGTCACGAGATGCGAGCCGGCGATCACCTCGGCCGCCGTGCCGCGCGCGATCAGCTCGCCATAGGCGATATAGGCGATCTCGTGACAGCGCTCGGCCTCGTCCATGTAGTGGGTGGAGACCAGCACGGTCAGGCCCTCGGCCGACAGGGCGTGGATCTCGTCCCAGAAGGTGCGGCGCGCCTTGGGATCGACCCCGGCGGTGGGCTCGTCGAGGAGCAGCAGGCGCGGCTCGTGCAGGGTGGCGGTGGCCAGCGCCATGCGCTGCTTCCAGCCCCCCGACAGGGTGCCCGCCAGCTGGTTGCGCCGCTCGGTCAGGCCCAGCCGCTCCAGGGCCTGGTCGACCCGGGCCTTGCGCCGGTCGAGCTCGTGGACCCGGGCGGAGAACATCAGGTTCTCGGCGATGGTCAGGTCCTCATAGAGCGAGAACTTCTGGGTCATGTAGCCGGTGGCGAGCTTGATCTGGTGGGCGTCCTTGATGACGTCCAGGCCCAGGCAGGTCCCCGACCCGCTGTCCGGGGTCAGCAGGCCGCAGAGCATCCGCAAGGTCGTGGTCTTGCCTGAGCCGTTCGGCCCCAGGAAGCCGCAGATCCGGCCCTCGGGCACCTGGATGTCGACATCCTTGACCACCCGCTTGTCGCCGAAGGTCTTGTTGAGGCCGTGGACGTCTATGGCCAGCCCGCCGGGCAGGGGGGCGTGGGCGCTCACCGCCCGGCCCCCAGGGGAACCACGTCCACCGGCTGGCCGGGATTGAGCAGGACGCTGGGCCTGGCCTCCACCAGATAGACCAGCCGGTCGCGGGCCTCGCGGCTATAGATCACCGGCGGGGTGAATTCGGGTCTCGGGCTCACATAGGTGATCTGGGCCGTCAGCCCGGCCGCGCAGCCGTCGCAGGAGAACCGCACCGTCCTGCCTGGCCCGTAGGCCGAGACCTCCCTCTCCGGCACGAAGAAGCGCAGCTTGATCCGGTCGTCGGGCAGGAGCGCCAGGATCGGCTGGTTGGCGGTCGCCCATTCGCCGGCCTGGAAGAACACGTCCTCGACCCGCGCGGCCGAGGGTGCGACAGGGGCGATGTCGCCCATCCGCGCCTGGGCGGCGGCGAGGCCGGCCTCAGCCTGAACCACCCGGCTGTCGGCGGCGCGGATCTGGTCCTGGCGGGCGCCCAGGGCCGCGGCCTCTCGCTGCCGCCGCGCGGCTGTGACCTGGGCCTGGGCGGCGTCGAAACTGGCCTTGGCGTCGTCCAGCCGCGCCGGGGCGTAGATGCCCTGGCGGACCAGGGGCCGCACCCGGTTCAGCACGGCCTCGGCGTCGCGGGCGCGGGCCTCGGCGGCGGCGATATTGGCGTCATAGACCGCCAGCTCCACCGGGCGCTGGCCCTGGCGGGCGTCGGCGGCCTGGGCCTGGGCCGTGGCCACCTCTGCGGCCGCCTGGCCCCGCGCCGCGCCGACCTGGGCGGGGTCGATGGCGAACAGAGCCTGGCCGGCGTTCACCCGGTCGCCCCGCTGGACCTTCAGGCTCGCCACCGCGCCCGAGACCGGCGAGGCGAGATAGAGCGCCTCGCCCTCCACATAGCCCGACAGCACCCGCGCCGGGGTGAGCCGGGGTACCAGCACGACGGCGGCGATCAGGGCGAGCGCAAGGGCCAGCAGGATAACGGTCAGCAGGCGCTGTCTCATGGCCGGGCTCCGGGATCGGTGAGCATGCCGGCCAGCACGGTCTCCACATGCTGGCGGGCGAGGGCGGGAATGTCGAAGGGCTCGGCGCCCACGGGGGCGAAGGTCTCGTTGAACACCAGGCCGAGCAGCAGGCCGGAGGCCAGCGACACCGCATAGGCGCGGGGATCGCCGGGTCGGATCTCCCCGCGCGCCTGGGCCTGGGCGATCGCGCCGGAGAAGATGCCGATCACCGGCCCGACCAGCTGGTCGTGCCAGACCCGCGCGAGCTCGGGGAAGTTCCGCGCCTCGCCGATCACCATCTTGGCGATGGCGGCGATCGGCGCCCGCTCGGCCAGCTGGGGCAGGAAGGCGGCCAGGGTGCGGGCCAGGTCGGCGAAGGCGGCCGTATTCGCCGCGGCGGCCTGAATGATCATCAGATTGGGGGCCAGGCTCTGCTCCACCACCGCGCGGAACAGGTCCTCCTTGGTGGCGAAGTAGAGATAGAGCGCGCCCTTCGAGACCCCGGCCCGGGCGGCGATCTCATCCAGCCGCGCGGCGGCGAACCCCTTGGCGGCGAAGACGGTGAGCGCCGCGCGCACGATCTCGTCAGGGCGGTCGGCCTTGCGGCGTCGGAACTTGGGTTCGCCGAGCGGAAGCATGGCGAAATAAATAACTGACCAGTCAGTTATTAGCAAGCATTCGCGCGATTGACGCAGTCGCTTGCGACCTTAGCTTGAGCGTCGCCTTCTGGGGCGAAGGGGAGAGCTGCTGATGAGCCTGATGTTCGGAGACCTGGAGGGCGCCGAGCCCACCCGCGAGGAGGCCCTGACCCGCATCGGGATCGGCTTCGCGCAAGGGCTGCTGCTCTATGGCCTCACCGAGTGGGGCAAGCATCTCGGCGACCAGCGCGGACTGAACGCCCTGTTCGGCGCCCTGATCCTCACCGCGGTCCTGATCCCCGTCGCCGCCCAGGGCGCGATCAACCGGATGAAGCAGCTCACCCTGACCCGCTGGCTGGTCGGCGCGGGCCTGACCTTGGCCTTCCTCGGCGCCTACGGATCCTGGTGCGCCGAGAAGATCGGCTCCGACCATGTGCCGTCGGGCCTGCTGTTCCTGGCCTCGGCCGTGGGCCTGTTCATCGCCCACCAGCTGATCGCCGCCGCCCAGCTCGGCCGCCGCTGGTTCGCCGACTATCACCGCTATTTCGACGGCGCCTGGAAGGACGGGGTGCGCCTGGTCCTGGCGGTGCTGTTCGTCGCCGCCCTGTGGATCCTGCTGGCGCTGGGCGCGGCCCTGTTCAAGCTGATCGGCATCCGACTGATCGGCGACATTATAGACAAGCCCTGGTTCGCCTTCCCGGCCACCACCACCTTCTTCGCCATCGCCATCCACATCACCGATGTCCGCGCCGGCCTGGTGCGCGGCATCCGCACGGTGGCGCTCACCCTGCTGTCCTGGCTGTCGCCGGTGATGGCCCTGATCGGCGCGGGCTTCCTCGCCGCCCTGCCGTTCACGGGCCTCGCCCCCCTCTGGGCCACCAAGAGCGCTGCCGGCATCCTGCTCAGCGCCGCGGCCGCCCTGATCGTCCTCACCAACGCCGCCTATCAGGAGGGCGAGGAGAACGCCTATCCGCCGCTCGCCCTGAAATGGACCGCGCGGCTGACCGCCCTGCTGATCCTGCCGCTGGTGGTCATCGCCGCCTATGGGGTGGTGCTGCGCATCGGCCAGTACGGCCTGACGCCGGAGCGCATCCTGGCGGCCGCCTGCGTGCTGGTCGGGCTCTGCTACGGCGGCGGCTACGCCTTCGCGGCCTGCTGGCCCAAGAGCTGGATGACGCCGCTGGAGCGCACCAATATCGCCACCGCCCATGTGGTGATCGCCGTGCTGCTGGCCCTCTTCAGCCCCATCGCCGATCCGTCCCGCCTGTCGGTCGGCGACCAGGTCCATCGCCTGGACGCCGGCAAGGTGACGCCCGACAAGTTCGACTACCGCTTCCTGCGCTTCGACGCCGGCCGCTACGGCGCCGACGCCCTGGGCAAGCTCGCCGCCCGCAAGGGCTCGGCCCGCGACCTCGACATCGCGACACGGGCCAGGGCGGCCCAAAAGGTCGAGAGCCGCTATGACGCCCCGCCCGTCGCCCAACCGGATCGCAGCGCCGCCATGAAGGTCGTGGGCGGCGGCGAACTCCCGGTGAGCTTCCTGACCAGGCCTGGGCCAACGGCCTTGACCCCTTTGTCGGCTGCCAAGGGGAGGGCGTCGTCTGTCAGGCGGTGGTGCGCGATCTGAACGGCGACGGCGTCGCCGAGATCGCCCTGTTCCGAAGCGGATCCGCGGGAGACGTGTTCAGCTTCGCCGCCGGGCGTTGGGGCCGGGTGGGCCAGCTCTACGGCCCCAGCTGCGGCGCCGTTGACGATCTGGCCGCCGGCCGGATTGCGGTCGCGCCGCCCGAGGCCTCCTGGCAGGATCTGATGATCGGCCGCAACCGGTTGCGGGTGGCCCCGAGCACGGACTGCTCGGCCAAGCCAGGCGGCGGCGCCGACGTGACCGGCGTCGCCCTGATCAAGCCGGTCCCGCCGCCGAAGCCCGCGCCGGCCAAGAAATGATCGGGCCCCTGTCGGGGCGGCCGGCGCCGATCCGTCCTCGGGACAGATCGCCCGGCCGTCCTGGCCGGATCCTCTGAGCAAAGGCCAAAGCCATGCCGCCCATCACCCCCTTCCTGTGGTTCGACACCCAGGCCGAAGAGGCCATGACGCTCTACGTCTCCCTCTTCCCCAACTCCCGCATCACCAAGGCGGTCCGCTATGACGAGAACGGTCCGGGACCGGCGGGAACCGTCATGACCATGGAAGCCGAGCTGAACGGCGTCACCTTCGTCGCCCTCAATGGCGGGCCCTACTTCAAGTTCACGGAGGCCGTCTCCTTCGTGATCAATTGCGAGGACCAGGCCGAGATCGACCGCTACTGGACTGGGCTCACCGCCGACGGCGGTCAGGAAAGCCAGTGCGGCTGGCTCAAGGACCGCTTCGGCCTCTCCTGGCAGGTCGTGCCGGCGAATCTGCCGGCCCTGATCGGCGGCGGAGATCCGCAGGCGGCCGGTCGCGCCCGGGCCGCCATGATGAAGATGCGAAAGCTCGACATCGCCGCGCTCGAGGCCGCCCGCGCCGGCTAGGGACGGGCCAAAAGAACGAAAGGGCGGGGGGCGTTAACGCGTCATGGTTAACGGGCGGAACAGGCGCGAAACGAATCAGGACCGAATCACTGACTCGGCCCGATTCGGGATTTGTTCCCTACAAGGGATTGTACCCAAACCGCCGTTAACCACAATCGCCATGGTCTGGCTTGGCGGCGGCGCGGGATGCGACAGATCGACTCTTTCGCCCCTCTCGCAGCCCCGCCTTGACGTCGGACGCCTGCTTCGCCTATATCGCCGCTCCCGCGCGGAACCTCGTGTCCGCCTCTAATTTCTCGCGTAGGTCTGAAAGCCATGTCGCGTCGTTGCGAACTCACCGGTGTCGGTCCCATGATCGGCCACAATGTGAGCCACTCGAATATCAAGACCAAGCGTCGGTTCCTGCCTGCGCTGGCGCCCGTGACTTTGCAGTCGGACGCTCTGGGTCAGACGTTCAAGCTGCGCATCACCAATGCGGCCCTGCGCACGCTGGACTTCAAGGGCGGCCTCGACGCCTTCCTCGTGAAGGCCGGCGACGAGCAGCTCTCGCCGCGCGCTCTGAAGATCAAGCGCCAGCTGAAGGCCAAGCTCGCCGAGACCGCCGCCGCGGCCTAAGCCCGACGACGATCGACGACACTGAAAGGGCCGCCCTCCGGGGCGGCCCTTTTGCTTTTGGGCTATTTCAGCACGCTGTCAAACAGGGCGATCAGTTCGCGCCAGTGCCGCTCGGCGGCGTCCTCGTTATAGACCGGCATGTCCTTGGGCGCGTAGCCGTGCCGGGCGCCGCGATAGATGGTGACCTCGGCGTCGACCCCGGCGGCCTTCAGGGCCTGGTCCAGACGCTCGCACTGGGCGTCGTCGAAACCCTTGTCCTCGTCGGCGCCGGCCACCAGCAGCTTGGCCTTCATCTTCGGCGCCAGCAGGTGGGGGCTGTCCGGGGCGTCGGTCGCCAGGTTGCCGCCGTGGAATGCGCCGCCGGCCGCGATTCGGTCCGGATAGGTCCCCGCCGCGCGCAGCACCATGGCGCCGCCCATGCAGTAGCCGGTCACGCCCACCTTGGCGCCCTTCACCTGCGGCTGCTTGTCCAGGAACGCCAGGAAGGCGCCGGTGTCGCTCATCGCCTTTTCGGGGCTGGTCGACGGGAACAGCTTGCCGAAGAAGGCCCGCCGATCCTCGTCGGTCTTGATATTGGCCATGACGATCGGCTCGTAAGGGCCGGCCCGCCAGAACATGTCCGGCAGCAGCACGTAATAGCCGGCGTCCGCCAGCCTCTGGCCCATCTCGAACAGGGCCGGACGGATGGCCGGGCCGTCCATGTAGAAGATCACCGCGGGCCAGGGCCCCTCGCCCGACTCGGGCGTGAAGACAAAGGCGCGGGCGTCCCCGTCGGGAGTCGGAATCGTGACGTCGGTGCGGCTCATGGGTGTCCTCCTAATATATGTCGCGCCGTTATCGGGCCGGCGGCGTCCAGTCCAAGGCCAGCAGCAGGGTGCGCTGCTTGGCGGAAAAATTGTCGTCTGAAATCAGATAGAAGCGGACCTGGCCGGAGGCCTTCGCCACCGCGCCCAGGCCCTCGAAATTGTCGACGGTAAGGGGCGGCGCGAATTCCGCGCGGTCGACCTGGGCGCCCTGGGCGTCCAGCACCAAAAGGGTGACGCGGCTGCCCCGCCAGGGATCCCAGGCGCGGATCAGATAGGCGATGCGGCCCTGGGGCAGGGGGGCCATGGCGGTCAAGCCCGAGCCCAGGGGCACGTCGATCTTGCGATCGGCGACACAAGGGGCGCTCAGCCGGCAGATCCAGGTCTGGCCCGTATCCTCCTGGCCGACGCGATAGGCGTCCGGCGCGATGGACGGATCGGCCGCCAGCGCCTCCATGCCCAGGTTGTGGCGGAACACCACATTGGGCGAATTGACCACGTGCGGCGCGCCGCCCTTGGCCGGATAGAGCAGGATGCGGTCATCCTCCTCAAAGCTGACCAGCCGGTCGCCATCCGGCAGCACGGCGATGCCCTCGGCGTCCGACTCGTTCTTGCCCTGCAGGGGTTCGCCGTCCGGGCCGTGCAGCACGCTCATCCGGGCGTCGGCCAGGCCGGTCAGCCGCCCCTTGGCGTCCAGCATCAGCCGAGCTTCCAGCAGGTCGCCCTCGTCGCTCTCCGAGACGATGCGATTGCCCGCCAGCACCTTCAGATCCGACAGGCCATGCAGGCGCGCTGTGTCGTTCGAGGTCAGGGCCAGGCCGCCGGCATAGGCGAAGTTCCCCAGCCGGTCCTGGGCGGGGTCCTTGGTGTTGAGCGGAACGGCCTCGGCCGTGACCGTGACATGCGGCCCGGCCGCCATCGGCCCCTTCGGCAGGGCGGTCGGCGGCTGCGAGCAGGCGCAAAGCGCCAGGGCCGCGAAAATGCCTCCCCAACGGCGCAGGGGAGGCGCGATCACGCGACGGCTCTCCGCACTTCCTTGAAGGTCGAGCGGCGGGCGGGACCCTGTGGTCCCTGGGTGGTCGGCGGCGGCGGCAAGAGGCTCGCGGTCTTGCGGTTCGACTTGCGGATCTCCTCGTCGAACAGCTCGGCCAGCTGGTCGACGATGGCGCCGGCCAGTTGCTCCACGTCCACGATGGTGACGGCCCGCCGATAATAGCGGGTCACATCGTGGCCGATGCCGATGGCGATCAGCTGCACCGGGCTCTTGTCCTGGATCTCGGCGATCACCTCGCGCAGGTGGCGCTCCAGATAGTGGCCGGAGTTCACCGACAGGGTCGAATCATCCACCGGCGCGCCGTCGGAGATCACCATCAGGATCCGGCGGGCCTCGGGCCGGCCGATCAGTCGCTGGTGCGCCCACATCAGGGCCTCTCCGTCGATGTTCTCCTTCAGCAGACCCTCGCGCATCATCAGGCCAAGATTACGGCGGGCGCGGCGCCAAGGCGCGTCGGCGGCCTTGTAGATGATGTGGCGCAGGTCGTTCAGCCGGCCCGGCTGGGCGGGCTTGCCGGCCTTCAGCCAGTCCTCGCGCGACGAGCCGCCCTTCCATGCGCGGGTCGTGAAGCCCAGGATCTCGGTCTTGACCCCGCAGCGCTCCAGGGTGCGCGCCAGGATGTCGGCGCAGACCGCCGCGACCATGATCGGGCGGCCGCGCATGGAGCCGGAATTGTCGATCAGAATGGTGACCACCGTGTCGCGGAACTCGGTGTCTTCCTCTTCCTTGAAGGCCAGAGACGCGGTCGGATCGACGATCACCCGGGTCAGGCGCGCGACGTCGAGGATCCCTTCCTCCAGGTCGAAGGTCCAGGAGCGGTTCTGCTGGGCCATCAGCTTGCGCTGCAGCTTGTTGGCCAGGCGCGACACCACGCTCGACAGGCTGGCCAGCTGCTGGTCGAGATAGGCGCGCAGGCGCGACAGCTCCTCCGGCTCGCACAGCTCCTCGGCCGCCACCACCTCGTCATGGGCGGTGGTGAAGACCTTGTAGGTGGCGGTCTTGGCGTCGCCCTTCAGCTCCGGGCGGGCAGGCTGCTCGCCCTCACCCATGTCGGGCTGCTCGTCGGTGTCCTCGGCGTTGGGATCATCCTCCGCCTGCATCATCTGGCTGTCGGCGTCCTCGCTTTCGCGATGGGTCGCCTCGTTCTCGTCCATGGAGGCCTGCTGCGGCGACTGGCCTTCGCCTTCGCCGTCGTCGCCGTCCTCCGAGCTCTCGGATTCGCCGTCCTCGCTGTCCTCGTCCTGCTCGTCGGCCTGGTCGGGGGCGTCCGTCAGGTCGTCGCCCAGGGCCAGGTCGCGCAGGATGGTGCGCGCCACCTTGGCGAAGGCCTTCTGGTCGTCGACCACGGCGACCAGCTTTTCGATATCGTCCCCGGCCCGGGCCTCGATGTCCTTGCGGAACAGGTCGACCAGGGGCTGGGCGGCGGCCGGCGGCGCCACGCCCGTCAGGCGCTCGCGCACCAAGAGCGACAGCACGTCGGCGACCGGCGGATTGGCCGCGGCCTCGACCGGATTGAAGGTGCGCTTGGCCCAGGCCGCCTCGTGCACGGCCTTGAGGTTCTCGCGCACCCCGCCCAGCGCATTGGCGCCCAGGGCCTCGATACGGGTCTGCTCCAGGGCGTCATAGACCGGCGCGCCCTGGGCCGAGCCGGGGCGGGTCTTGGCGTGGGCCGCGGGATCGTGGTGCGAGATGCGCAGCGCCATCTGGTCGGCCAGGCCGCGGATGCGCGCGGCGTCGGTCGGGGTCAGGTCGCGGGGCGGGTGGGGCAGAACCGCCCGATTGCCCACCAGCTGCGGGCCCTCGCCGGAGAACACGATCTCCAGGTCCGGGCTCTCGGCCAGCGATCGCGCGGCGTTGGCCAGCGCGCGTTTGAAGGGCTCGATCGGGCTTTCAGGGTTCTTGGCCATGGTCCTTTTCCATAGCGCGCAAGGGCGCGCGTAGGGAAGCGCCGCGTGCGGGAACGGGCGCCCCGAAACGCACGTTAGTGCAGCCGGACCTTGGCTGATTGGGATCGGAATTCGAAATGCTGAAGTGGGCTCTCATCTTCGCCGTCATCGCGCTCATCGCGGGCGGCCTCGGCTTCACCGGCGTCGCGGGCGCGGCGGCGGGCGTGGCCAAGCTCTTGTTCTTCGTCTGCGTCGTCGGCTTCGTGCTGTTCCTGGCGCTGGGCGCCTTCGTCGGCAAGAAGATCACCGGCGGCTGAGACCGAACGAATAGTCTCGTCTGTGGCGCGATGTCGCAGAATACACGTTCAAGGCGAGACGTTTTGTTTACCATCGCGGCCCCACCACTCCTCCCGCGTGGTGGGCGTCGTGAGGGGATCCGAACTTGATACCGGCCGGCTGTCTTCGCATCTTCGGCGCTCAGCCTGGCGCGCCCCAACTGCGCCTCGCCCAGGTCATCGACGGGTTTCTCGCCCGCAATTGGTCGCCCCCGCGCCGCTTCGCCCAGATCACCGCCTGCGCCTTCCTGCTGACCGACCCGGGCGCCGCGCGCATCGACGTCACGCCGCTCGCGGTCTCCGCCTCGGCGCTGCAGCGCAGCCTGGGGTCGCCGGCCGGGATCGGTCCGTCGCTGTTGCTGTTCGAAGGCGGGATGAGCGCGGTCCAGGCCTTCGCGGCCCTGGATGACGAGGCCCTGGCGTCGGGTCTCCGCGACCCCTCCCGTCTGCCGCCCGGCGGGCGGCTCACTCAGGTCGCCGATATCTCGCCGACGGCCGCCGTCGCCGAGGCTCCGCGTCCCGCCGCGACGGCGACAACCTTTGCGGGGATCTATTCCCTCGAGCGCCGGGGTTTCATCGGCGACGTGCTGGGCCGGACCCTTGAGGGACGCCTCCAGAACCTGGTCGGCGGGGCCGCGACCCTGCCGGCGCCCGGCGTCGCGGCCGAGTTCGATCTGGCCTGCCTCGCCGAGGGGCTGCGCATCCTGGCCGCGCCAGGTCATGTGGGCGTGCTGTTCTTCCCGATGTCCTATGCCGGCCTGACTGATCCCGCGACCGGGCCGGCCTATGTCAGGCTTCTGCGCGACATGCCCGCCGGCCGCCGCAATCAGGCCGCGGCCAATGTCTATGGCCTGCCGTCCAACATCTCTGTTCGGGCTCTGCAGTGGGTGTCGGCGACCCTGGCCGAAGCCTTCGCCTATATTGATCTGAGGATCACCGACCCCGACTTCCCGGCGGCCCATGTGAAGGAGGGCGCGTTCTCCAGCGCCACCCTGGTGCTGCCGGACGGCACGGCGGCCCAGCGCCAGGGCGCGGTGAGCCGCTGGCTGACCAGCCGGGCGACCTGGCGCGAGCGGCGGCTCTGGACCGCCCTCACCAACCTGCGCTCGCCGCAGGAGATCCAGGCCGCGGCGACCCTGCAGATCCCCTTCATCAGCGGGCCCGGCGTCTCGGCCTTTGCGGGCGCCGCCTTTGGCGGCCGCGCCCGCGCTCTGAGCGATCTGCCGGCCTGAGCCAGCCTAGCGCTTGGCCAGATAGGCCTTGGCCTCGTCGCCCACCAGGGCGACCAGGTCGCCCATCACCAGATTGACGTCGATCAGGTGCAGCCCCCAGTCGGCGGCCACCTGCGGTCCGTACTGAACGTCGCCCTTGATGTCATCGGTGCGCGGGTCGGCCGGATCAGCGTTCACGTGCACTTCCAGATAGTTGAACCCGTTTTTCGACACGCATTCCCCGGTCAGCAGGCCGGGGACGGACACGAAGGGCGTCTCGATCTTCGGTCCGCCCTTGACCCAGGCGGCCGGGTCCATGCCGTTGGCGGCGGTCGCCAGATAGCTGTGCAGCACGGCCTTGCCGCCGCCGAGCGCGGCCGGGTTCACGCAGGCGACCTCCTTGGTCGGATCCCCGTCGCGCGGCTTGCCATAGCGGCTGTTGGCCGGCGGCGGGATCGTGTCGCGGAAGCTGGAATAGGCGACCACGCAGCCGGTCTGGCCGTTGGACGTGCAGATCGGGATCGACTTGAAGGTCCCGGTGGCCTTGCCCTTGTCGAGCGGCAGGGGCGTCCCCGCCAGGATCGCCGACACCAGCAGCTTCTGGCTGGGCTTGCCGTCGATCTCGCTGGCGATCAGCTGGGTCAGCATGCCGGAGCCCTGCGAATGGCCGATCAGCACGACGCCGCGGCCATGGTTCTCGTGGGCCAGGTAGTAATTCCAGGCGTCGACCACATCGAGGTAGCCGGTGTTGGGGCGCGGCTTTCGGGGCCCCGGTCCGGCCATCACCGCGGCCCTCAGGGCGGTCAGGGTGTACTGGCGATACATCGGCGCATAGATCCGGCACTTGGACCCCAGCCGGTTCAGCTGGCTGGTCACCACCGCCTTCTCCTCCGGCCCCGGGATCATGTCCGAGATCTCGCCCGGATCGTTGGACACGGTGGGATAGACGTAGAAGCAGTCGATCTTGGCCTTGGGATTGGCCTTCCAGGTCTCGACCGTCAGCTTGCCGTCGGCCGCCACGACAGTTGTGGTGTTGTCGGCCGAGCAGGCGTCGGTCCGCCCCGGCCGGCACAGCCAATTGGCGGCGTCGGCGTAGTCGTTCTTGGGCGGCTCGGTCTGGGCGAGGGTCGGCTGGGCGACGCCAAGCGTCAGCGCGCCGGCGGCAAGCGCCGCGAGCAGGGTCCTGGACATGATCTTCCCTTGGGTGCGTCGTCGCGTTTTGGTTGAGTCCAGGATCGCCCGTCGCAGCGGTCCGGTCCAGGCCCTATCGCACTCAGGCCGCCGCCGCGTCCGCCGCCTCGCCCTGTTCCAGCTCGGCCAGGGCGACGTCGATGGCGGCGAACAGCTTGGTCGCCTCGATCGGCTTGGGCACGAAGCCGGTCATGCCGACGGCCAGATATTCCTCGACCTGGTGGCGCATCACATTGGCCGAGAGCGCCAGGATCGGAATGGCGACGCGGCCGGTCTGCGCTTCCAGCGCCCGGATCTCGGCGGTCGCCTCGACCCCGTTCATCTCCGGCATCTGCACGTCCATCAGGATCAGGTCGAAGTCGCCCGCGCGCCAGGCCTCGACCGCCTCGCGTCCGTCGGAGACGACGGTCAGGTCCACCCCGAACGGCTCCAGCAGCGCCTTGAGGATCAGCTGGTTGGTGGCGTTGTCTTCCGCCGCCAGGATGCGCGCCCCGCCGCTGTGGGCCGCGGTCGCCTGGGCGGGCTCGGCCGGCGCCAGCTGCGCTCCACGCCGCTCCAGGGGCAGTTCGAAGCTGAAGGTCGAGCCCTCGCCGACCCGGCTCTCCACCCACATCCGGCCGCCCATCAGCTCGGCCAGCTCCTTGCTGATCGCCAGGCCCAGGCCCGTGCCGCCGAACCGCCGCGAGGTCGAGGCGTCGACCTGGCTGAACTTCTGGAACAGGTCGCTCAGCCGGTCGTCCGGAATGCCGATGCCGCTGTCGCGGACGCTGAACCTCATGCCCAGGGCCGCGGCGCCGACCTTGACGGTCACGGCGCCGGTCGAGGTGAACTTCACGGCGTTGGAGACCAGGTTCGACAGGATCTGGCGCAGCCGCCCGCCGTCGCCCCACCAGACGCCCTGGGCCGCATCCTCGATCTCGATCCTCAGCTCGACACCCTTCTGGGCGGCGAGCGGGGTGAAGGCGGCGCAGGCGGCCTCGATCGCCTGGCCCAGGTCGAACTCGTGATTGTCGATGTCCAGGCGGCCGGCCTCGATCTTCGAGATGTCCAGCACGTCGTTCAGCACGGCCAGCAGGGTGTGGCCGGAATTGGTGATGACGTTCAGCCGGTCGCGCTGGGCGGCGCTGAGGTCCTCGCGGTTCATCACCTGGGTCATGCCCAGAATGCCGTTCAGCGGGGTGCGGATCTCGTGGCTCATATTGGCCAGGAACTGGGACTTGGCGACGCTGGCCGCGGCGGCCTGGTCGCGGGCCCGGACCAGCTCGGCCATGGTCCGCCCCAGCGCGCTGTCGCTGGCGGCCATTTCGCGCACGATCGCCCGGATGCGGGCGGCGAGCGCCAGCCCCGCGGCCAGCAGCACGCCCATCACCACGATCAGGATCGGCGCCGCCTGCTTCAGGACGGCCTGGCCCGGCCGCTTGGGCGTCCAGGCGATGTCCCCGACCGCGAACCCGTTCACGTCCACGATCTGGGCCCGCGCGCCCTTGGGCGCGCCGACGCCGGGAACCAGCCGGGCGTCCTTGATATGCAGCTCGGTCTCGAGCGTCTTCAGCAGGGACCCATTGATCTCCCGCGCGGTGACCAGCAGCCGGGCGGGGCCGGCCAGCCGCGTCACGGACTTGCGGCCATGGTGGCTGAGCGGCGCATCGTCCGGCAGGATCGTGGCGACCGCGACCAGATAGTCGCGCCCCTGGGACACCACCACGCCGCTGCGGTCGATCTCGCCGTCCAGGCCGGCGACCAGGTGCGACTGGCTGAGCCGGCGGTTCACGGTCTCCTGCTCGCGCAGCTGGGCGATCAGCGGCTGCAGCTCGCGACGGAAGTCGGCGGTCGCCTCGGCGCTCGACCGCGCCTGGCCGCGCCAGGCGTAGACCGTCCGGTCGCGCTCATCGAGGACCAGGCTGATCTGGTGGCCCATGTGCTCGGCGTAGTAGCGGCCGACATAGGTGTCGGCCCAGGCGGTGTCGATCTTGGGCGCGGTCAGGGTCTCATAGGCCTCGTCCCAGACGCTGACCCCGAGGGTCTCCTGGACCAGATCGCTCAGCAGGCTGTCGATCCGCCGGCTGACCAGGTCGCGCTCCTCGGCGGCCTGGGCCCGGTCGGTGGAGACGGCGGTATAGGTCATTAACCCGACGCCGCCAGCGACGACGACAGCCAGGATCAGCACCGCCAGGGCGATGATCCTGCGGACCGCGGCCTGACTGT
This sequence comes from Phenylobacterium aquaticum, assembly GCF_022695515.1. GTDB lineage: Bacteria > Pseudomonadota > Alphaproteobacteria > Caulobacterales > Caulobacteraceae > Phenylobacterium > Phenylobacterium aquaticum. The sequence goes on along the minus strand of NZ_JALDPT010000001.1, from coordinate 288,673 downwards.
GGGGCAGACTCGAGGTCATGGGCGTCCCAAGCAAACTGAACCGACGCCAGTTGCAAGGGTGGATTGATAGGAAACAGTAAATGCCGGCCGCGACCTAGGGTCATCCTCCTCAAATTGAGGAGGATTCGCCCCGGTGCGACCCGACCCTGGACGCCGCGCGGGCGCCCGGGGCCTGGAATGCGGTCCTTAGGCCACCTTCACGCGGGCGGTGCTTTCCGGCAGGTCCTGGCCGAAGGCGCGCTGGAAGAACTCGGCGACGGTGCCGCGCTCCAGCTCGTCGCACTTGTTCAGGAAGGTCATCCGGAAGGCCAGCGCGATGTCGCCGCCGAAGATCTCGGCGTTCTGGGCCCAGGTGATCACGGTCCGCGGGCTCATGACCGTGGAGATGTCCCCGTTCATGAAGGCGTTGCGGGTCATGTCGGCCACGCGGACCATGGCCGCGATCTGGCGCTTGCCCTCGACCGTGTCGTAGTGCGGCGACTTGGCCAGCACGATCTCGGCTTCCACGTCGTGGGCCAGATAGTTCAGCGTCGTCACGATCGACCAGCGGTCCATCTGACCTTGGTTGATCTGCTGGGTGCCGTGATAGAGGCCGGTGGTGTCGCCCAGACCGATGGTGTTGGTGGTCGAGAACAGCCGGAAGAACGGGTTCGGGCGGATCACGCGGTTCTGGTCCAGCAGGGTCAGCTTGCCCTGGGCTTCCAGCACCCGCTGGATCACGAACATCACGTCGGGGCGGCCGGCGTCATATTCGTCGAACACCAGCGCGATCGGCCGCTGGATCGTCCAGGGCAGGATGCCTTCGCGGAATTCGGTGACCTGCTTGCCGTCCTTCAGGACGATGGCGTCCTTGCCGACCAGGTCGATCCGCGACACGTGGCTGTCGAGGTTTACGCGGATCAGCGGCCAGTTCAGGCGCGCGGCGACCTGCTCGATGTGGGTCGACTTGCCCGTGCCGTGATAGCCCTGGACCATCACCCGGCGGTCGAAGGCGAAGCCCGCGCAGATGGCGCGCGTGGTCTCGGGATCGAACTTATAGGCCGGGTCGAGGTCCGGAACATGCGAGTCGCGCTCGCTGAAGGCCGGGACCATCATGTCCACGTCGACCCCGAAGGTTTCCCGAACGGAAACCTTCTTGTCGGGGACCATCGAGATCAGCTTGTCGTTTTGGATGTCAGCGAGAGAGGTCATAATCCGGTTCGATTACAGGGTTACGCGCCCGATGCAAACGGGTGTTTCATAGCGAAAAGCCCCAAACTGACATGGGGTGATCTCGGGAGCACACGCCATGCTGAAAGAGGCCGCCGGAGCCTATCGCACCATTCAGGTCTTTCCTCAGGAATCCGGCTTCGGCGCCGAGATCGTGGGCGTGGACCTGTCGCGGCCCCTGGCGCCGGAGGTGCTGAGTGAGGTCAAGGCCGCCTGGGCGCGCCATGGCGTGGTCAGCTTTCCCGACCAGCCGCTCAGTCTGAACGAGCTGGAGGCCTTCACCCTGCAGATCGGCCGCTTCGGCGTCGATCCCTTCATCGCCCCCATGCCCGGCCACCCCAATGTGCTGGAGCTGCGCCGCGAGCCCGACGAGAAGGCGACCAATTTCGGGGCCGGCTGGCATTCCGACTGGAGCTTCCAGCCCAAGCCGCCCGCGGCCACCATCCTGCATTCCGAGGTCGTCCCCCCGGTGGGCGGCGACACCCTCTTCGCCGACTGCGCGCGGGCCTATGACGATCTGTCGCCCGGCATGCAGAAGATGCTCGCGCCCCTGCGCGCCGTCCATTCCGCCGGCTTCGCCTATGGGACCAAGGGCGTCTTCGCCCGCGAGACTGAGAAGCGGACCATGCAGATCATCGTCTCGGAGGAGGCGGACAAGTCGCTTTCCCATCCCCTGGTCCGCACCCACCCGGTTACCGGCCGCAAGGCGCTCTACATCAGCCCGGTCTACAGCCACGGGATAGAGGGCTTCTCGCTCAAGGAAAGCCGTGCCCTGCTGGGCTTCCTGTTCGAGCACATGACCGGCGAGGACTATGTCTATCGCCACAAGTGGAAGCCGAAGATGCTGCTCATGTGGGACAACCGCTGCACAGTGCATTTCGCGGAAGGCGGCTATGACGGCCATCTGCGGGTCATGCACCGCACCACGGTGGCGGGCGAGGTTCCGGCCTAGCGCCGGAACCGCCGTCAGGCCGGGCCGTTGGGTCCCCACGCAGGTCGAACCATCGGCCGCGCGCGTCGGCGCTCTCCGCGCCGCGAGGACCTCCAATGAAGAAGATCTTGCTCGGGGCGATCGCCCTGTCGCTGGCCGCCGCCTCGGTCGCCTCGGCCCAACCCTACGGCTACGGCCAGTACAATCAGAACCAGGCCGGTCAGGGTCAGGACCGGCATGACGCCGGCGAGCGCGACCACGGCGACCGTCGCGACGGGGACCGTCATGACCGCGATCGGGACCGCCAGGGCTATGGTCGCCCGGGCTACGACCGCAGCGGCGATCGCGGCGAACATCGCGGCTGGGGCAAGGACTATGGCGGCGGCCACCATTGGCGGCGCGGCCAGCGCATGGGCTACAACGACTGGCAGGGCGCTCAGCGCGTCGACTATCGCCGCCACCACCTGCGTCGCCCGCCCCAGGGCTATGAATGGCGGGAATCCAACGGCCAGTACATTCTGGGCGCCGTCGCCACCGGCGTGATCCTGTCGATCCTGCTTAACGGCCACTAGGTCGACGGCTGAAATCCCGACGCCGCCGGTCAAATGATCGGCGGCGTTGTGCTGTCTGGCTCAGACCATCTTGGCTTTGCGCAAGGTGGCGTAGGCCTTGATCACCCGCTGCAGCTTGTGCTCGGCCGAGCGGTCGCCGCCATTGGCGTCCGGGTGGCAGCGCTTGACCAGCTCGGTATAGCGGGCCCGGATTTTGGGGCCGTCCGCGTCGTCGTCGAGGTCGAGGTCGGCGAGCGCGTTGCGCTCCATCTTGCCCAGCTTGCGGCGCTCGGGCGCATTGGCCGGGTTCTGGCTCGCCCGACCGCCGGTGCCGAACATGCTGAAGGGGTCGTGGAACCCGGTCCCCGTGCCGAAGCCGTGCGCGGCGGCGGCGGCCTCCCGCGAGAAGCGGCTGGCCTTCAGGTCCCAGGTCGGGCGGTCGCCGGTGGCGCTCTGGGCCTGGCGCTGGCGGATTTCGCCCTCGCTCATGCCGGCGAAGAAGTTCCAGTTGCGATTATATTCGGCCGCGTGCGGCTGGCAGAACCAGTAGTGCTCGTTCAGCATGTCGCGGGATTTCGGCGCACGCGCGCTGCCGGCCACCCGGCATCCCGGATGGTCGCAAGCCCGTTCGCCGGGCTTCAGCGTATAGACGTCGTCCGTCTTCGCCGCGTCCTCCGGGGAGGGCGGGCGGACCCGGATATCGACGAACTTAGGTTTGTATTGAAACGCGCCGGCCATGTCCCAAGTATGATGCGGTCTGAGACCCTTTCAAGAATTGAAGATTGAGCCGATGGGCGCCATATTCGAGGCCATTCACACCAAACTCACCGAGGCCTTCGCGCCCACCCGCCTGGACATCCAGGACGACTCCGATCGCCACGCTGGGCATTCGGGGGCGACGGCCGGAGGCGAAAGCCATTTTAACATAGTCATTCAAGCCCCTGCCTTCGAGGGCGCCGCCAAGGTCGCCCGCCAAAGGATGGTCTATCGCACACTGGCCGAGGAGCTGGCGGGACCCGTCCACGCCCTTTCGGTCAAGGCTCTCGCCCCGGGCGAGGCCTGATCACAAAAAAGAATCTCGCGCCGCTATGTCGCGGCCCGCGCTGGGGAGGCGTGTTTTTGAAGACCACCATGACCGTGAACGGGCAGGCGAGGGCGCTTGACCTCGACCCCCGCACCACCCTGCTCGACGCTCTGCGTGAGCATCTGAACCTCAAGGGCTCCAAGAAGGGCTGCGACCACGGCCAGTGCGGCGCCTGCACAGTGCTGGTGAACGGGGTGCGCATCAATTCCTGCCTGTCGCTCGCCGTGATGCACGACGGCGACGAGGTGACCACCATCGAGGGCCTGGGGACGGTCGACGCCCTGCACCCCTTGCAGGAGGCCTTCCTCAAGCAGGACGCCTTCCAGTGCGGCTACTGCACGCCGGGCCAGATTTGCTCGGCCGCCGGCATGCTGAAGGAGCTGGCCGACAACTGGCCGAGCCAGGAGACCGCCGACCTCACCGCCGCCATCGTCGCCACCGACGCCGAGATCCGCGAGCGCATGAGCGGCAACATCTGCCGTTGCTCGGCCTATCCCCAGATCCTCGCGGCCATCCGCGACGTGGTGGGAGCCGGCGCATGAAGCCCTTCACCTACGAACGCGCGACCGACGTCGCCTCGGCTGTCAAGGCGGTCGCCGCCAATCCGGAGGCGCGCTTCCTGGCGGGCGGCACCAATCTCCTCGACCTGATGAAGCTCGAGATCGAGCGCCCGACCCACATCGTCGATGTCGGCCGCCTGCCGCTCGCGGCCATCGAGGACACGCCGGACGGCGGCCTGCGTATCGGCGCCATGGCCACCAACAGCCAGGTCGCCGCCGACGCCCGCGTCCGCGCCCGCTATCCGGTCCTGGCCCAGGCCATTATCCATGGCGGCTCGGCCCAGCTGCGCAACAAGGCCACGGTGGGCGGCAACCTGATGCAGCGCACCCGCTGCGCCTATTTCTACGACACCACCAAGCCCTGCAATAAGCGCAACCCCGGCGCCGGCTGCGCGGCCCTCGACGGCCTCAACCGCAACGCCGCCATCCTCGGCGCCAGCGAGCACTGCATCGCCACCAATCCCTCGGACATGTCCGTGGCGCTGACCGCGCTCGGCGCCGGGATCGAGGCCATGACCGCGTCCGGCGCGGCCCGCGGCCTCACGGTCTCGGACCTGCATGTCGCGCCGGGCGACACGCCCCACATCGAGACCGCGCTGGGCGCCGGCGAGCTGATCACCGCCGTCACCCTGCCGCCGCCGCCGCGGCGGTCAGGCCTATCGCAAGGCCCGCGACCGCGCTTCCTATGCCGGGGGCCTGGCCATGGTCGCCGTCGCGGGGGGGCAGGTCGCCCTGGGCGGCGTGGCCTACAAGCCGTGGCGCGCCGCCAAGACGGAGGCCATGCTGGCCGCCGGCGCCGCCCCGCTCGCCGCCGCCAACGCCGAACTGGCCTCGGCCCAGGACGCCGGCCGCAACGCCTTCAAGATCGCGCTCACCGCCCGCCTCGCCGCGGCCGCCATCGCCCAAGCCCAAGGGAGCCAATCATGAGCTCTGTCGCCGACTGGGCCGCGCCCAATCCCGTCACCGAGAACCGCTCCGGCCTGATCGGCAAGCCGGTCGACCGCTACGAGGGCCCGCTCAAGGTCACCGGAACCGCGCCCTACGCCTATGAGGTCGAGGCGCCGTCGCCGCCGGTGCAGGGGGTGATCGTCACCTCCGCCATCGCCCGCGGTCGGATCGCCGCGATCGACACGGCCCGCGCCGAGGCCTCGCCCGGCGTGCTGCTGGTCTGGACCCACAAGACCGCCCCGGCCCAGGGCGCCCGCGGCGCGCGGGCCAATCCCCGCAGCCAGCGGCCGGCCAATCCGGCGCTCGATTCCGATGAGGTCCGCTATTTCGGCGAGACCGTCGCCTTCGTGGTCGCCGACACCCTGGAGAACGCTAAGGCCGCCGCGGCCCTGATCGAGATCACCTATGACGAGCTCTGGGCGGTGGTCGACTTCCCCGCCAGCCTGGGTCTCGCCGAGAATCCTCCGGGCGAGGAGGACATGCGGGTCGGCGATTTCGAGACCGCCTTCGCCGCCGCCCCGGTGACGCTGGATGAGACCTACACCAGCCCCATCCAGAACCACGTCCAGATGGAGCCCTGCGCCACCACCGCCTGGTGGGACGCAGACAAGGTCACGGTCCACACCTCGATCCAGATGGTGAAGGGCGGCCAGCACGCGCTCGCCGAGACCCTGATGGTCCCGACCGAGAACGTCCACCTGCTCACCCGCTATATCGGCGGCGGCTTCGGCGGCAAGGGCCAGTCCTATGACGACCTGTCCCTGGCGGCGCTTGCGGCCCGGGAGCTCAAGCGCCCGGTCAAGGTGGCCTATACCCGCCAGCAGATGATGCTGGGCACCATCCACCGCCCGGCCACCATCCAGCGCGTCCGCCTAGGCGCCACGCCCGACGGCCGGCTCACCGCCTTCGCGCTGGACGGCTACACCCACTGCGCCCGCGAGGCGATCTTCACCGAGCACTTCGCAAATTTCGCCCGCAGCCTCTACGCCGCCCCCAACCGGCTCACCGGCCACAAGCTGGTCAAGATGGACCTGCCGGGCGCCGGTCCCATGCGGGCGCCCGGCGAGGCCTCGGGCATGCTCAGCCTCGAGGTCGCCATGGATGAGCTGGCCGAAAAGCTCGGCCTCGATCCCATCGAGTTGCGCCTGATCAATGAGCCGGACCGCGATCCGGAGACCGGCAAGCCGTTCTCCATCCGTCAGCTCGCCCGCTGCATGACCGAGGGCGCCCAGCGCTTCGGCTGGGACCGACGCCAGTCCAAGCCGCGCCAGGTCCGTGACGGCCGCTGGTGGGTCGGCATGGGCATGGCCGCGGCCATCCGCGCCGACTATCTGCTGCCCGCCAAGGCCGGCGCCCGGATCACCGCCGACGGGACGGTCACCCTGCTGCAGGGCATGACCGACATCGGCACCGGCACCTACACCATCCTGGCCCAGATCACCGCCGAGACCCTCGGCGTGCCGATGAGCCAGGTGCGGGTCGAGATCGGCGATTCCAACCTCCCGCCGGCCCCCGGCTCGGGCGGCCAGTTCGGCGCCTCCACCGCCGGTTCGGCGGCGCTGGACGCCGGCATGAAGCTGCGGGTGGCCCTGGCCGGTCTCGCCACCGGCGACCCCGGTTCGCCGCTCTACGGCGCGGACCCGACCCTGGTCACCTTCGACGACGGCAAGATCCGCTTCGGCAACCAGTCGGAGGACCTGTCGACCCTGGTCGCCCGCGCCGCGCCCGAGGGGGTCTATGCCGAGGGTTCGATCAATCCTCCGGCCGACCGTCGCGACGTCTCCCTGCACACCTACGGCGCCCACTTCGCCGAGGTCGGGGTCGACATGGACACCGGCGAGGTCCGCATGCGCCGCATGTTCGGGGTCTTCGCCGCCGGCCGCATCCTCAACGCCAAGACCGCCAAGAGCCAGATCACCGGCGGCATGATCTGGGGCGTCGGCACGGCGCTCACGGAAACCAATGCGGTCGATCCGCGCTACGGCTCCCTGATCAACCAGGACGTCGGCGGCTATCTGGTCCCGGTCCATGCCGACATCGTCGACCTCGACGCCGTGTTCCTGGACGAGGTCGACGACAAGGCCAATCCCATGGGCATCAAGGGGGTGGGCGAACTGGGCATCTCGGGCGCCGGCGCGGCCATCGCCAACGCCATCTACAACGCCTGCGGCGTGCGCCTGCGCGACTATCCCATGACCCCGGACAAGGTCCAGGCCGGCCTGATCGCCCAGGGTCTGTAGGGCCGCGGACCGCGTTTGCGCCGGTCGCGATGACGGAGGAGCCCAGGCCCCTCCGGAACCATAAGCTTGGCTGAGGGTATTATCCGGGCGGGGCGTGTGGCCGCGCTATCAAGCCCGGAGACGTCCCATGTCGCTTATCAACCTGCTGATCGTCCTTGTCGTGGTCGGGGTCCTGCTCTGGCTGGTCAACAACTACATCCCGATGGACGGCAAGATTAAGCAGATCCTCAACGTCGTCGTCGTGATCGGCGTCGTGCTCTGGCTGCTTCAGGCCTTCGGGATCCTGGGCTCGCTGGGCGGAATCCACATCGGCCGCTAAACGCCGGAGATCGACTTCGCCAGGCTGCGCAGCACCTTGGCGAGGTCGACTTCACGGAACGGCTTCTGCAGCACGAGGGAGTCGCGGTCCACCTCGCGCAGGCCGGCGTCGCCATAGCCGGTGGCGAAGGCGAACGGCGCGCCCTTGGCCCGCAGCAGGTCGGCGACCGGAAAGGTCGACTGCCCGCCCAGATTGACGTCCAGCACCGCGCAGTCGAGTTCGGCGTGCTCGGCCAGGGACAGGGCCTCCTCCAGCCGTGCGGCCGGCCCGACCACGTGGCAGCCCAAGTCGGTCAGCATGTCCTCGATCAGCATGGAGACCATCATCTCGTCCTCGACCACGAGGACGCGAAGCCCGGCCAGTTCGGGGATCGGGGTCATTCGGCAGTCTCCACCACTCGCATTGGCAATTCCATCCGGCAGGCCACCCCCTCCGGTCGGTAGTCCAGGCGCACCACGCTCGAAAGCTCGCCCGCCAGTCCGTCTTCCAGCAGTCGGGCGCCCAGCCCGCGCCGGCTCGGCGGGGCCACCGGCGGGCCGCCGCTCTCGATCCATTCCAGCACCAGCTTGCGGTCCTCGCCCTCGCCGACGCGGCGCGACCTCAGGGTCACGCGCCCCTCGGGACCCGACAAGGCGCCATACTTCACCGCATTGGTCGCCAATTCGTGCATGGCCATGCCCAGAGCCACCGCCGCTTTCGGATTGAGCTGCATGTCCCCGTCGCCGTCCAGCACGAAGCGGCTGTCGCGGGCGCCGCCGTGCGGGCGCAGTTCGGCGGCCAGGATGGCCATCAGGCTGGCCGAGCGCCAGTTCTGCTCGGTCAGCAGGTTATGAGTCTGGGACAGCGCCAGCAGCCGGGCCTCGAAGGCCTCGCTGAAATCCTCGGGGTTGGGACAGCCGCGCAGGGTCTGGCGGGCGATCGCCTGTACGGTCGCCAAGGTGTTCTTCACCCGGTGGTTCAGCTCGTTGAGCAGCAGCTGCTGGCGCTGCTCGGCGCGCTTGCGCTCGGTGATGTCCAGCGAGACCCCGGCCAGGCGCCGCGCGCCGCCGTCCTGCGCCGTCTGGGCGGCCCGCCCGCGCACCTGGATCCAGCGCAGCTCGCCGTCCGGCAGGATCACCCGGTACTCGACGTCATAGGCCGACCCATGGGCGATGGCGGCGTCGATGGCGGCGCGCATCTGCGGCCGGTCCTCGGGGTGGATGGCGTCGATCAGATCCTGGAACCCGAAGGTCGCGTCCGCCGCCCGGCCGTAGTTGTGCTTGCAGATGTCGGAGGCCGTATAGACCCCGGTCTCCACGTCCAGCTCCCAGGAGCCCATCCGCCCGGCCTTCAGGGCGAACTGCAGGCTGGCCAGCTCGCGGCGCGCCGTCTCCTTCAGGCGCATGGTCTCGATCGCCACCGCCGCCTGGGCGGCGACGCCGACCAGCAGGTCCTGCACCCGGGCGGTGAACCGGCCGGTCTCGGGATGGCCGAAGAACAGGCCGCCCAGCACCTCGCCGTCGCGGCCGATCACCGGGGCGGCCAGATAGCTGCGCACCGGCAGATGCTCCGGCGGCATGCCGTGATAGGGGCCGCTCAGGCCGTAGCGGGGATCCTTGGAGATGTCGTCGGACCGCACCACGCCCACGCCATCGAAGGTCGGCGCGAAGATCGCGGTCTTGCGGGGCATGGGATAGCGGGAGAAGGCCTCCCGCGGGGCGCCGGACAGGGCGTAGAGGGTGTAGCGCTCCCCGGCGGCGTCCTCGACATTGTAGAAGAAGGCCCCGAACGCGGCCTCGGTGAGCTCGACGCCGCCGTCCACCACGGCCTGGACCACGCTGTCCAGGTCGTTCCCGACCGCGATGGCGGTGGCGATGCGGTTCAGGCAGTCGGCCCGTCGCACCTCCTCAGCGAGCGCGGTCGCAAGATGATGTCCGATGGAAGCGTCCGCTCCCATCGCATCTCCAGCCGGCATGATCCGCACCCCCCAAGGCGTGATTTCAGCCTGCATGAACGCACGAGTCGGGGTCGCGTTCCCGCCCCGCGCGCAGGGCCCTGAATTCAGTCCTCGGCGCCGGGACGCTCCAGCGGGGCGGAGATCCGCAACGCGGTGATCTGGTTTCGCACCCGCTTCACCACCTGGAACCGGTGGCGGTGGAAGATGAAGGTCTGGCCGATCTTCGGGATCGCCTGGGCCTCGTGGATCACCAGGCCGGCCACCGTCACCGCCTGGTCGTCCGGCAGGTCCCAGTCCATGGCCCGGTTCAGGTCGCGGATCGCCACCGAGCCGTCGACGCTCACCGAGCCGTCAGCCTGCTTGCGCACGCCGGGCAGGGAGGTGTCGTGCTCGTCCTCGATCTCGCCGACGATCTCCTCGAGGATGTCCTCCAGGGTCACCAGGCCCTGCAGGCGCCGTACTCGTCCACCACCAGGGCGAAATGGGTCTGGCGCTTCAGGAAGGCGTTCAGCTGGTCCTTGAGGTTGGTGGTCTCGGGAATGAACCAGGGCTCGCGGATGATCTTCTCGATGTCCAACCCGTCCACCGAACCGTCGGCCTCGGCGAGCGCGTGCAGCAGGTCCTTGGCGTGGAACACCCCGATGATGTTCTCCGGATCGCCGCGATAGAGCGGCATCCGCGTGTGGTCGCTGTCCAGGGCCGCGGCCACGAACTCGCGCGGCGGCAGGTCGGCGTCCAGCATGTCGATCGACATCCGGTGGACCATCACCTGGGACACGTCCATGTCCGACAGGTCGAGCACCCCGCCCAGCATGCGCCGGTCGCGCTCCTCCACCAGGCCCTCGGAGTGGTGGTACTCCACGGCGCCCCGGATCTCCTCGTGGGCGGCCAGGACGTCCACCTCCATGTCCAGCTTCACCCCGAACACCCGCAGCGTCCGGCGCACGATGAACTGGATGGCGTAGATCACCGGCCCGAACAGGCGGACGACCAGCAGGGTCGGCCCCGACAGGAACCGCGCCACGTCGTCCGAGCGCAGGATGGCGAGCGTCTTGGGCAGCACCTCGGCGAACACCAGGACCAGCACGGTCATGATCGCCGTCGCCGCCGCCACGCCCCAGGGGCCGGGGATCGCCGCCGTCAGCACCTCGGTGGTGAGCGCCGAGGCCAGGATGTTGATCAGGTTGTTCCCGAGCAGCACCGCCCCGATCATGGTCTCCTGGTCGGAGGTCAGCCGGTTGACCCGCTTGGCGGCGCGGTCGCCGTCGCGCTCCAGCTGGTGCATGCGGGCCCGGCTCGCGCCAGTCAGGGAGGTTTCGGCGGCCGAGAACATCGCCGATATGGCCAGGAGGCCGAAGACGATCGGCGCGAGCGCCAGGATCGCGCCCATCAGAGTGCGCCTTCCGTCTGGAGGAATTCGGTCACGGCCCGGGCGTCCACGTTCTTGGCGACGAAGGCGTCGCCCAGAGCGCGGGCCAGGATGAAGGTCAGCTTGCCGCCCTCGGCCTTCTTGTCCTGGCCCATGTGGCGGACCAGGGTCTCGGCGTCGAAGGGCGTCGCGGCCACCTCGCCCATGGTGGTCGGCAGGCCGGCGGCGGCGATCGCCGCCACCGCCCGCTGGGCGTCCTGGGCGTCGCACAGCCCCTGGGCCGCGGAAAAGCGGAAGGCGAGCGCCGATCCCGCCGCCACGGCCTCGCCGTGCAGCAGGGCCTCGCCGTAGCCGGTCTCGGATTCCAGCGCGTGGCCGAAGGTGTGGCCGAGATTGAGCAGGGCGCGGCGGCCCGCCTCCTTCTCGTCGGCGATGACGATCTCGGCCTTCATCTCGACGCAGCGGGCGACGGCGTGGGTCAGGGCCTCGGCCTCCCGCGACAGCACCTGGCCGGCATGGGCCTCCAGCCATTCGAAGAAGGCGAAGTCGCCGAGCAGGCCGTACTTGATCACCTCGGCGTAGCCGGCCCGCATCTCGCGCTGGGGCAGGGTGGCGAGCACGTCGAGATCGGCCAGCACCAGCCGGGGCTGGTGGAACGCCCCGATCAGGTTCTTGCCGCGCGGGGTGTCGATGGCGGTCTTGCCGCCGACCGAGGAATCCACCTGGGCCAGCAGGGTCGTGGGGATCTGCACGAAGTCGATGCCGCGCTTGTAGATCGCCGCCGCGAAGCCCGCGAGGTCGCCGACCACCCCGCCGCCGAAGGCGACGATCATGTCGCCGCGGTCCAGCTCCAGCGCCAGCAGCCGGTCGCAGACATCGGCCAGGCCCTCGAAGCTCTTGGTCTGCTCGCCCGGCGGCACGATCACGGTCGGGCAGCGGATCCCCGCCGCCTCCAGCGAGTCGGTCAGGCGGCGCCCATGCAGGGCCCAGACGTGCGAGTCCGAGACCACCGCCACCCGGGCGTTCTTCAGGAAGGGGGCTATGCGGGCGCCGGCGGAATCCAGCAGCCCCCGGCCGATCACGACCTCATAGGCGCGATCGCCCAGGTCGACGGGGACAGTTCTGGTCACGAGGCTTGTTTCTCCAGATAGGCGCTGATCGCGCGGATCACCTGGTCGACGGCGACGTGGTGGGCGGTGTCGCCCGTCTCCACGGTGACGTCGGCTTCGGCGTAGATGGGGTATCGGACCTCGGCGAGCTCCTTCAGGACCGTCATCGGGTCCTTGCCGGCCAGCAGCGGGCGGCTGTCCTTGCGCCCGACCCGGCGCACCAGCACCTCGAGGTCGCACTTCAGCCAGACCGAGATCGAGCGCGCCTTAATTAGGGCCCGGGTCTCTGGATTCATGAAGGCCCCGCCGCCGGTGGCCAGCACATGCGGCGGCTCGTCCAGCAGGCGCGCGATCACCCGACGCTCGCCCTCTCGGAAGGCGGCCTCGCCCATGTCGGCGAAGATCTCGGGAATCGAACGGCCGGCGGCGGCCTCGACCTCATTGTCGGCGTCGCGAAAGGGCATGTCCAAAGCGTTGGCCAGCCTGCGGCCGACGCTCGATTTTCCGACCCCCATCAGTCCGACGAGGGTGATGGTGCGGGCGCGCAGCGGTTTGTAACGGTCCATGAACACGACAAGGCTTACACGAGCCTGCGGCCTCGCGCCAACCATGTGCGCCCGATAGGATGACGACATGACCCCTCGACGCCTCCGCACCCGCCTTTTGACCGCCCTGATCGCCACAGCCTGCGCCGCCCCGGCGCTCGCCCAGGCGCCCGAGAGCGCGCCGATCCCGGCGCCGGTCGCCGTCTCGTCCCTGGCCGCGCCGGACTATTTCTCGGCCGGCGGCCACGACACGGGCCTGCCGGCCGACCTGTGGAAGTCGGCATCGCCCGACACTCTGCGCGCGGTCCTACCCCTGCTGGCGGCCAAGCCCCTGTCCCCCGCCGCCCAGGCGCTGGCCCGCCGCGTCCTGGCGACCGGCGCGCCCGGTCCCGGAAGCGCCGGCCAGGATCCGGTCCTGGCGGGCCAGAGGGTCAGCGCCCTGATCGCCCAGGGCGGAATCAAGGACGCGGCCGAAATCCTCTCCAAGACCTCCGGCCTCGACCAGCGCCCGGCTCTGGCCCAGGCCGCCGCCGAGGCCGCCCTGCTGACCAATGACCCCGACCGCGCCTGCGCGCTGGGCGACGCGCTCGCCGTCGGCCGCGACGAGATCTACTGGGTGCGGCTGCGTGCCTATTGCCAGCTGCGCAAGGGCGATGCGGGCGCCGCCCAGCTGACCTTCGACCTCGCCCAGGGCGTCGCCAAGGACCCGGTCTATGGCCGGCTGATGACGGTGAAGCTGAACGGCGGCGGCGATCCTGGCGCCCCGGCTCTGCGCAACGGCCTCGATGTCGCCCTGTCCCGCGACCTCGGCCTCGACCTGTCCGCCGGCGCCCCGTCTCCCGCCGTCGCCGCGGCGCTCAATCCCCAGGCCAACGCCGCGCCGCGCTGGCCGATGGAGGGCGGGCCCGGCCCCGTCCGCGCCGCCATGGCGGTCCTGGCCCAGGGCGACCTCGCCGCCGCCCAGACCATGCGCGCCAGCCTGACCGACGCCGACACCGCCGCGGCCGGCGCCTTCGACCTGGCCCTGCTCGACGGCCTGATCGCGGCCGCCTCCGGCAAGGGCGAGGGTCCGGCGCTGGACCGCCTGGTCGAACGCGGCGTCGCCGAGGGCGGCAAGGCCCGCGCCAAGGCCCAGTCCGCCGCCGTGATCCTGGCCGGCCTCGGCGCCCCGCTCAGCGACACCGCCTTCGGCCAGCTGGCCGGCTTCCCCGCCGTGGAGGCCAAGGCCCCGGCCGCCCGCCTCTTCGCCCTCGACCAGGGTGGTGCCCGCCGTACCGGAGAACCTCGACCTTCTCGAAGGTGACCAGCCCGATATCGGTCAGATCCTCGAGGGTGGTCACGAAGGCGCGCAGCCGGTCCTCCTCGTCGACGATCTCGATGACGACGGGCAGGTTGTCGTTCAGACCGAAGGTCCGGTGCTGGTGCATGCGGATCGACTCGCCAAAGCCCTTGAGGCCGCGGAGAACGGTCGCGCCGGCGAGTCGCGCGTCCCTCGCCCGGGCGACGATGACGTCAATGAGAATGCGATCACCGAGGAGGGCTTGCTCGTCGGTGTAGATGCGAAGAAGAACGGCGTGTCCGGGCGTCTGCATGGCGGTTTCCTTTAAGCGATCAGGTGCGTCGGCTGGACGGGTTTGCCCCGTGCAGCGAACGATCGGGTCGAGCGGCAGCGCATCTCGTGGCGGATGACGTGCAAGGCAGATTTTGAGCGAGCGGTGTCACGGCCGCACCGCCTGCGTCGGAGCCGGCGCGTCGTGGACGTTCAGCCGAAAATCATGCCGATGGTCGGCCTCGATGATTGTCAGCGTCGCGCCATCGACCGGAGGGCCGGCGGCCGAGGGGGACCGCCAACCAGACCCGCCGGCCGTGAACCTAAGCCGGTCGCCGCGCGGGGACGTCAGGATCACGCTTTGTGTCGGCGGGACGGACATCGCCTCGCCGCCCTTGCTGATGAAGGCGATCTCCAGGACGCCACCGGCCTTACGATCGATCGAGAACTGCAGCCACTGGCCCGCCGCGTCCGCCCGCCAAAGGTCAGCTCCCGCCGGCTCAACAATCAGGACGCGATACGGCGGAGAGGCCGCCATGGTCTGCGAAGCGGTCATCTCAGCGACGATCAGCCATAGCGCTGCGATCAGCGCCCGTTGGCGCGGATTGGTCCGGAAAACTTTTGGCCGGCGGGTCATCAGAGCGTTGCTCCCACAAGCGGCGCCTTTCCCATGGCGACTCCTGGGGCCTTGGCCACGGTGATGACGATGCTGGTCGCCAGCACGATACCCGCCGTCAGGAGCGCCAGCCCGAAAGACCGCCATGTCGGCAGTAGGACCCCGCCTCCACCCCTCGACCCGCAGCAGAACGGGAATGACGACGACGGGCGCCGCCCCGAGGGGCGCCGCCCAGAGCTGTCGAACTTGCTGAGAAAAGTGGCTCAAGGGATCACCTTATGAAAAGGAGGCGCCGGCGCGGCGGGGGCGGCCACGCCGGCGCGCCCGGTCAGGTCGCTTGGGGGTGCAACGGAGCCGGGCCCACATCCTCAATCGGGCGTTTTCTCCCGCCGATGCTGAGGATGAGTTGCGAAATGGCCGGGAGGACCAAGAGTGTCACCAGTGTCGCCGTGATGAGCCCGCCGATGACCACCATCGCCAACGGTTTCTGCACCTCCGCGCCGGTGCCGTGGGCCAAGGCCATGGGGATGAACCCGATCGCCGGGACCAAGCCCGTCATCAGCACCGGCCGGAATCGCTCGATCGAGCCTTCCACGATAGCTTGGGCCACCGGCAAGCCCTCTTCGAGACGCTGTTTGATGCTCGACATGACCACGAGCCCGTTCAGCACAGCGACGCCAGCTAGCACGATGAAGCCGACGGCGGCTGAGATCGAAAAGGTTATCCCGGTCAGCGCTAGGGCAAATACGCCTCCGGCGAGCCCGAGGGGGATCGCTGCGAACACCGACACCGCCGGCGCCAGTCCTCCCAGCGCCATGAATAGGATCAGGAAGATCATCAGGAAACAGATGGGCACGACGATCGACAGACGGTTGGTAGCCGCCTTCAGGTTCTCGTACTGGCCGCCCCATTGGAGGTAGGAGCCAGCCGGCAGCTGCACAGCGTCGACCTTGCTCCGGGCCTCGGTCACGAAAGAGCCGATGTCGCGGTCCCGGACGTTAACCTGGATGACCACCCGTCGCTTGCCATTCTCGCGGCTGACCTGATTGAGCCCATCGGTAAAGCGAAGCTCGACGAGTTGCCGTAGCGGCACCGATTGTTTGGGACGGCCCTCGGCCGCCGGAAGCATGACCGGCGTCGCGCCCAGCGCATCGAGATCGTCGCGCATGGCCATCGGCACGCGCACCATGATGTCGAAACGACGGTCTCCTTCGAAGACGCTGCCGGCCTCGCGGCCTCCAAGTGCGGTGGCCAGCGTGTCAGCCACCTCCTCGACGGTGAGACCGAAGCGCGCGATCGCGCCACGGTCAAACCGGACGTCGAGGGTGGGCGCCCCGGCGGTCTGCTCCACCCGCACGCCCTCGGCGCCTTGGATGCCTTGGAGGACGGCGCCGATCTTGGCGCCGGCGGCGCTCATCTTCTCAAGATCGTCGCCGTAGAGTTTGATAGCGACGTCGCCGCGAACCCCCGCGATCAACTCGTTGAACCGCATCTGGATCGGCTGGGTGATCTCATAGCTGTTGCCGAGCAGGGGCTCGACCTTCTTCAGGATCCTGTCAGCGACCTCCTCCTTGGTCTTGACCCCATTTGGCCAGTCCTTGTTGGGTTTCAGGATGACGAACCCGTCCGATTGGTTCTGGGGCATGGGATCGGTGGCGACCTCTGCCGTGCCAGTCTTGGAGAACATCATCTGCACCTCAGGCAGGGAGGTGACCGCCTTCTCGACCTGCTCCTGCATGGTCTTGGACTGCTCAAGCGCCGTCGACGGTATCTTCAGCGCCCCCAACGCGATGTTCTTCTCATCAAGTGTCGGGATGAACTCCTGGCCGAGGGTCGTGAACACAACACCTCCCAGGACGAACACTCCCAACGCCGCGCCGATGAACGGCCAGGGCTTAGCGACCGAGCGCGCCAGCAGCGGCTCGTAGCGCACCCGCAGCCATTGCAGGATGCGGACCTCCTTCTCCGAGACTTTGCCGCGCATGAGGAGTGCGACCATGGCGGGCACGAAGGTCAGCGACAGCACGAACGCGGCCGCGAGCGCCAGGATGATGGTGATCGCCATGGGTGAGAAAGTCTTGCCCTCCACGCCGGTGAAGGTCAGCAGCGGCGCGAACACCAGGAAGATGATCGCCTGGCCATAGACAGTCGGCCGGATCATCTCCTGGGAGGCCCTTAGCACCGTCTCCAGCCGTTCGTTGAGGTTGAGCAGCCGGCCCTGGTGATGCTGCCGCTCTGCCAAGCGTAGCAGACAGTTCTCGATGATGATCACTGTGCCGTCGACGATCAGGCCGAAGTCGAGCGCGCCCAGGCTCATCAGATTGCCGGGGACCTTCAAGCTGTTCATGCCGATCGCCATCAACAGGAACGAGAAGGGAATGATAAGCACGGCGATGAAGGCTGCGCGGACATTGCCGAGCAATAGGAACAGGGTCGCCGCTACAAGGATGGCGCCTTCGGTAAGATTGCGTTGGACAGTGCCGATCGTCGCGTTGACCAAGACCGACCTATCCAGAGCCGTGTTGACTATGATTCCAGGTGGCAGCGATTTCTTGACGTCGGCCAACTTGTCACCAACCGCCTTGGCGACGGTACGGCTGTTCTCGCCGATCAACATGAGCGCGGTGCCGACGACCGTTTCTCGACCGTCCTTGGTGGCCGCCCCAGTTCGCAGGTCGCCACCGATCCGCACTGTGGCGACGTCCTTTACCGTCACCGGCACCGAGCCGCGCGTCGCGATCACTGCATTGGCGATCTCATCGAGGGTCCGCACCCGTGCATCTGCGCGAACCAAATAGGCCTCGCCGGCGCGCTGGATGAAGTTAGCGCCCACGGACAGGTTGGTGGCTTCAAGCGATTTGGCCAGGTCGGTGTAGGACACGCCGTAGGCCGCGAGCTTGGCCGGATCCGGCTCGACGACATACTGCTTTTCATATCCGCCGATCGAGTCGATGCCGGCGACGCCGTTCACGGTCCGCAACTGGGGCCGGATGATCCAATCCTGCACCGTGCGAAGATAGCTCGCTTGGGCGACGGCGTCGGCCAGGCGCTCCCCCTCAACGGTCAGGTACGCGCCATCGCTTTGCCAGCCCGGGCTGCCGTCTTTGATCTTGGCGCTCTTCCCGCCCGGGTTCGCGAACTCCACGGTGTACATGTAGACTTCGCCCAGACCTGTAGTGACCGGCCCGATCTGGGGCTGGACCCCGGCGGGCAAGGTGTCGCGCGCCTGGGTCAGCCGCTCCGCCACCTGCTGGCGGGCGAAGTAAAGGTCCGTGCTTTCCTTGAAGACCGCCGAGACCTGGCTGAAGCCGTTGCGCGAGATCGACCGCGTCGTGTCGAGACCCGGGATGCCAGCCAGTGCGGTTTCGATCGGGAACGTAACACGCTTTTCGATTTCCGTCGGCGAGAGCGACGGATCGATGGTGTTGATCTGGACTTGCTTGTTGGTGATGTCAGGAACGGCGTCGATCGGCAGCTTGCTGAGCTGCCAGGCGCCGAAGACAGCAATGATGAGGGTGATGAAAACGACGTACCAACGTCCCTTCACCGCCATGGACAGGATGCGGCCGATCATTGCGGCATGTCTCCGGGTGTGAGGGTCTGGATCATTCTTCTTCGGCGCTCTTGCCGAGCTCCGCCTTTAGGAGGAAGGCGTTGCGGGTGGCGATGGATTCCCCGCCTTTCAGTCCCTCGACGATCTGGACGCGACCGGCGCTTCGCTGGCCGACCGTGACCGGCTGAACGCGGAAGCCCTTGGGCGTGCGGACAAAAACCGCGTCGCGACCTTCGACCACCTGGACCGCCTCTTCGGGCACCACGATGCCGGAGGTGGCCGACTGGCGCGACGTGATGCGGGCTCGGACCAGCTGGCCGGGCTGTAACACGCCAGCCCCGCCAGTGAGCGCCAGGACGACGGTGGCGGAGCGCGTTTCCACGCTCACGCCCGGCGTGACGGAGCGCACGACTGCCGAGCGCGTCTCGCCGGTGTTGGCCTCGATCACGGCCTGATCGCCCGGACGGACGCGATTGGCGTCGGCGGCGGTCACAGCGGCTGCGATCTGGATTTTGGCGGGGTCAGCGATCCGGAAGAGTTCCGTCTCTGGCTGGACAAACGCGCCAAGGCTGGCCGCCATGGCCGTGATCCGGCCATTGATCGGGCTCACCACCATGACATAGCGGCCGTCCCTGGAAACGTCAGCAGCGGTGACGGCCGAGCTTGCACTACGGGCCTCGGCCTCCGCGGAGGCGAGCTCGGCCTGCGCCTGCTCAAGATCCTGGCGCGGACTGACTTTCTGCTCATAGAGGCTGCGCTCGCGCGCCAACACCTTCCGCGCGAGGTCGGCCTTGGCGGACGCCACGCCGCGCGCTGCGGCGATTTGGGCTGCTTCACGACTCTGAACCAAGGCGATGGTTTCGCCAGCCCGGACCGGGTCACCGAGGCGTTTCAGAATTCGGGAAATCGACCCGGGCGCCCGGGCGGTAAGGACCGCCTGCCCGCCCGGTTCGGCCTCGACCGAGGCCTGCGCAACGATCTCGGCGGCAAGTCCGCTGGTGGACACCGGTTGAACCAGGACCCCCGACGCGGCGAGGCGCTCCGGTCCCATCGTCATGGTGTCGGCGCCGTGAGCCGTGGCGGGCTTGGCTTCTGCCGTCGATGGAGCCTTGGGGGTGGAAAACTTGGCGGCGGCGAATCCAACACCTAGGGCGGCGACAAGGGCTGCGCCACCCATGAGCCACTGTCGGCTGACGGTTGAGGATGAGGTACGGGGCATCAATGATCTCCGAAGGGGCGGCCTTGCAGGCGCGCCAGACCCGCCTCGGCGCGGAGCCGCGCCAGCTGGGCCTCGATGGTTTGGGCGCGCGCCTCGGCCAGTGACCGGCGCGCGTTGATGAGTTCCAGCAGGGGCGACTTGCCGCCCTCATAGGCGATGCGGGTTAGCCGGAAGGCCTCGACCGCCGTGGTTTCGCTTTCCGTAGCGGCGGCGACGCGGGTCCGCGCCGCGTCGACCTGAAAGAGCGCGGTCCGGAGGTCCGCCTCCGCATCGAGCCGCGCCGCATTGAGCCGCGCCTCCGCTCCCTGAAGTTCGCCTTGGGCCGCCGTGATGTTCCCGCGGTTTTGATCGAAGACGGGGATGGGGACCGAAACCCCCGCCACGAGGGCGGTGGAATTGTCGCCGGAAAACCGCCGCACGCCCGCCGACACCGTCACGTCAGGGACCGCGCGGGTTCGTTCAACCCGGACGCGACGCGCGGCCGCTTCCCGTTCTGCCTCCGCCGCGACGACGGCCGGTGTGGTGAGCACATTGATGTCGGCGCGCGTCGTGGCGTTCGGAATCGTAAGAAGGCTCTCCGTCAGGGATGTAAACGGCGTCGGCGAACCGGCGAGCGCCGTCAGGCGCGAGAGCGCGCCGGCCCGTTCGGCGCGTGCTATGTCGAGGGCGGCCCGAGCCGAGGTCACGGCGGCTTGCGCCTGCAGGCTGCGCAGTTCCGCCTCCTTGCCGGCGCCGACCAAAGCGCGGGCGACGCGGAGCACTTCGTCAGCGAGGGTTAGAGACTCTTGGGCGAGCGCTACCTGCCGTTCGGCCGCTTCGGCCTGAGCATAGGCGTCCGCAAGCGCGAAGGCGTAGTCGGCCCGGGCCTGGACCAGCCGCGCCCGCGCCGCCTCAAGGCCGGCGCGGCCGGCCGCGATCCTGGCGCCCCGCTTCCCCCCCAACTCGATCGGCTGGCCGATCGAAAAGGTCGTGTCCGATTGCCCGGTCCCTCGGTAAGGGCCGGTCCCACTGAAGTTCTCGATCTCGACGCCCGCGGTCGGGTTCGGACGCGCCGCAGCTTGCCGGGCTAAACCCTCAGCCTGACGGACCCCTGCCGCCGCCTCGGCCAAACGAGGCGCATTGCTCTGGGCCTGAGCCAGAAGCTCTCGGAACGGCGGCGCTGGATCGGCGGCCGCGCGTTGGCTCGCCGCCAAGGCGGCGATCACGGCGGCGCTGGCGGCAGCATATCGCAACCGACCACGCATTGTGAATGACATGAAAGTAGGTATCCCCTGAGTTTCGGACGCGCTGGTGGACGCCGTTCGCCGGCGTGGGACGCGTCAGGCTCTCGGAGGTCGCTCTAGCTGCGCGGGGGCCGAAGCTTGCGCCCATTGATCGTTAGTCACTGACCAAGCTGTCTGTCGCAGGAACGGCATGGTGGTCGCGACGAAAACCGCCGGAAGGGCGACGGCGTGCGACGCGCAATGCCCTGTGCAAAGGCCGCCTAAGCTACTCTTGGCGGGAGCTTCGTGGCCGCTCGTCGTCTTGGCGATTTCGCCCATCGTCTGGACGCTGGCAGATTGGTCGACATCACCGTCCAGCCATCGGTGGGCAGCCGGATTGCAGACGACAGAACTGAGTACGAAGGCGACGAGGAAGAAAGCGATTAGCCCGCGCGAGGCGGCGCGGAGGATGCCAAGTCCAGGGGCTGCGCGGCGGTAACCGGCCGAATTGCGGCGCGAGGAGACGCGGCCGCGCGCCGCACGTGAGCGTGCGGCGCGGGCAATCAGGCCGAAAGACTTCCGGATCGCCGTCCCAATCATCGCGGGCTCTATACTCGCCCGCGGGGTTGGATGGAATGTGTTATATATTCACGCGGAGCGGCGGCGGCGGCTTGGGCGGTGCGGCGCTCACGCTGGGCTTGGCTGATGATTTGCCAAGATGACCTCAAAAATACCGCTGCGAGAAGACCCCCAACGATCAAGTCAGGCCAACGCGAATGGGTCATGGCCACGGCAACACCCGTGGCGGCGACAGCAAGGCACTGGATCAAATCATTGCGAGTACACAGCCAGACGGAGCGGACATTGGCGTCGCCATCGCGATACCGCGCCAGCAAGGCGGCAGCGACAAGATTTGCCGCCGCGCCGAAGAGGCCCAACCCCGAGATCGCACCGCCATCTGGTTCGGCGGCCGCGATAGCGCGCCAGATCGCGAAGGCGAGAATGCCGATCGCCATCGCGCCGAGACTGGCGCCCTTGATCAGCGCCGCGTTGCTACGGACCGCGACGCTTCGGCCGATCGCCCAAAGGCTGAGCGCGTAGGTCGCGGCGTCCGCCGCGAAATCCAATGTGTTGCCGCCAGCGATGCGGAGTTCGCCATCCAGCTGCCGATCCCCACGACCGCAAAGCCGAGCAGGTTGATCGCGATCACGATCCCGAGGACGCGCTTGTAGGCGGTGGAGGCGCCATCAAAGGCGACCGCTTCCCCACAGCCGCAGCCCGAAGACGTCTTCGTCTCGGCAGAGGGTGAACAGCTCGACATGATCATGAGTCTGCATCCTCTAGTCGGTGGAGGATCAAGGCCCTATTTTGCGCGGGAAGAAGGAAACCTCATGTCGCCTCTCCCCATCGGACGTCTTGCCAAGCTGACCGACGTCAAGGTCACAACGATCCGCTTCTACGAAAGCATCGGCCTGCTGCCGGAACCCCTGAGAACCCACAGCGACCGCCGGATCTACGACGAGGGGGATGTGCGGCGGCTGGGGTTCATCAAACATGCGCGGCAGCTTGGCTTCGCGGTGGAGGCGATCCGCGATCTGCTCGAACTGTCGGATCATCCCGAACGGGTATGCGATAGCGCCAATGCCATCGCCCAGGAGCAGTTGGCCGCCGTGGACGCAAAGATCGCCCAGCTCGGCGCGCTGCGTGAAGAGCTTGTCCGCATGACCGCGGCCGGCTGTAGCGGGCCGGCGGCGAGCTGCCGTGTTATTGAATCGTTGAGCGATCACGGACTCTGTTCGGCTGATCATAAGCCCCTGGCGAGTCAGGTATCCGTTTGAACCGAACCGTCCGTCCCCACCTCAGCCCAAGGGTCGTGACGCCGCAAGCCTTGTGAGCTGCAATGTGTCTGGCGCCGGCTCGTCCCCGGTATTCGACGGAACCCCGCGTCAAACCTACGTACGTCGCGCAGTTGGATGCGCAATTGCGCCGAAGCGTCTTAGGCGGCCATCGGGTGGACCACGTCTGGCCGCGAATCGAAAGCCCACACAACTCGGGCATTCGCCCCAAAGTTGCCGTTTCTCCAGCCGAAACCGTGTGTGCTTTTCCGGGGGATTACGTTTGCTCGCCTGCCTACCGCAGGCCGATGAAGCGTGACTGCAAGCTCGCCTATCTGGTGTGTAGCTTGACCAGAGAAAAGGCACTAATCGCACCTTTTTATTCAATATCGCCCTTGACCGCGTCTATTCCGCGACTCACGGTTGTGACGCCCGGCAAAGGCGGGCGGACGCAATCAAGGGTCAGCTGCGATGAAAAACGCCGGTTCAAGCCTCGTTCGAGGGCGTGTGTCGACCGCCTTGGTCCTCGGCGCCGGCGCAGCTGTCCTCCTTGCCGTTAGCCCCGCCTGGGCCGCCGGCGCCGGCACCGCCATGCCGTGGGAGGGCCCGCTCGACACCATCATGCAGTCCCTCTCGGGGCCGGTCGCCAAGGCCGTCGGCATCATCGCCATCGTCCTAACGGGGCTCGGCTTCGCTTTCGCAGAGGGCGGCTCGGCTCTGCGCAAGGGGATCGGCATCGTCTTTGGTCTGGCGATCGCCTTCACCGCCACGACCTTCATCTCGACCTTCTTCAACATGACCGCCGGGGCGGCGTTCTGAGATGGCCCGGTCCGACGTCGAAGGCTTCGAGATCGCGTTTCACAGCTCCTTGTCGGAGCCGGTGACGATCGCGGGCGTGCCCCGGCTGATCGCGGTGCTTAATGGGACGCTGACCGCCGTCCTGGCGCTGGGCCTGCAGGTTCCGCTGATCGGCATCCCCGTCGGCCTGGCCATCCATGGCGCCTGCTACTGGCTGAACAAGCGCGATCCCTACTTCTTCGACGCGCTCGGCCGACACATCCGCCAGAAGCCCTACCTGGACGCCTGACATGCGCGCGCGGCTTCATCCCTCCCCTAATCCGGTCTCATAGAGGTCCGCCGTGCTGTATCTGCGTGAGTACCGGCCCAAGGCTGACCGCCTGTTCGACCATCTCCCCTGGGTCGCGCTGATCGGGCCCGGCTTGGTGCTCAACAAGGACGGCAGCTTCCAGAAGACCCTGGCTTTCCGGGGGCCGGACCTGGCCAGCGCCACGGATGCCGGCTTGGTCGCCACCCGCGCCCAGTTGAACAACGCGCTTCGACGGCTGGGCTCACGCTGGTGCCTGCACATTGAAGCCCTACGGGCGCCGTCGCAGACTTACCCCGCGAGCCAGTTTCCTGACCCCGTCTCGGACCTGGTCGACGAGGAGCGACGCGAGGGCTTCGAGGCGCAAGAGCGTCATTTCGAGAGCCGCTATTTCCTGACCTTCACCTATCTGCCGCCAGAGGAAGCGATCTCGACGGCCGAAAGTCTCCTACTGGAAAACGCCCCGTCGGGGCGCGGGGCCGAAGGCATGTATCGCGCCGCGCTGAGCGACTTCCTGAGCACCGTCCATCAGATCGCCGACATCCTGACCGCGATCATGCCCGAGGTCGGCGAGCTGACCGACGACGAGACCCTGACCTACCTGCACAGCTGCATCTCCACCAAGCGTCACCCGGTCGCTTCGCCCGAGACCCCGGCCTATCTCGACGCCTTCCTGACCGACGACGACTTCCAGGGCGGCTTGCTCCCCCGGCTCGGCGGGCAGTACCTGCGCACCATTTCGGTCAGGGCCTATCCGACCACCTCGTCCCCCGGCCTCCTCGATCGGCTGAATGAGCTGGGCATCAGCTATCGCTGGGTCTGCCGCTACCTGCCGCTCGACAAGGAAGACGCCCGCAAGGCGGTGACCACGGTGCGCAAGCGCTGGTTCGCCAAGCGCAAGGGCGTGCTCGCGCTCCTGAAGGAAGCCATCACCCGTGAGCCCTCGCTCCTAGAGGACCCGGACGCGGCGGCCAAGTCGGTCGACGCCGATGCGGCCCTGGCGATCCTCGGCGGCGACTACGCCTCCATTGGCTACTTCACGCCGACGGTCACCCTGATGGGCGCCGACCCCGACCGTCTCGCCAATCGGGTCCGCGAAGTCGAGGGCGCTATCAACCGGGCGGGCTTTGTCTGCAAGGTCGAAGACGTCAACGCCGTCGAGGCGTGGATCGGCAGCCTCCCCGGCCAGGCCTACGCCGATCTTCGGCGGCCCTTGGTGTCGTCGCTGAACCTCTGCGACATGATGCCGATGTCGGCCATTTGGCCCGGTCCGACGATCAACGCCCACCTGTCGGCGGAATGTCAGAAGCGCGGCCATCCAGGGCTTCAGCCCGCCCTGTTGGTCACCCGCACGGCCGGCACCACCCCCTTCCGCTTTGACCTGCACCAGGGCGATGTCGGCCACACGATGATTGTCGGGCCGACCGGGGCCGGCAAATCCGTGCTTCTCAACACCCTGGCCATGCAGTGGCTGCGTTATCCCGAGGCCCAGGTCTTCTACTTCGACAAGGGCGCGAGCTCGCGGGCCTCGACCCTGTTGGTCGGGGGGCAGTTCTATGTCCTGGGCGGTGACCAGAGCGAGCTGGCCTTCCAGCCGCTGGCGCAGATCGACGCGCCCGACGATCGCGCCTGGGCGCAGGAATGGGTTCAGGATATCGTCGCCGCCGAAGGCGTGCCGATCACCCCGCCGGTCAAGGACGAAATCTGGAGCGGCCTGCGCAATCTCGCCGAAGGGCCGCGCGACCAGCGCACGCTCACCCTCCTGGCCGCAACAATCCAGGATCAGGCGGTCAAGGCCGCGCTCACGCCCTACACGCTGAGCGGCCCCTACGGCCATCTGCTAGACGCCAGCCAGAACGCCCTAAAGCCCGCCGTCTGGCAGACCTTCGAGATGGCCGAGCTCATGGCCAGCAAGTCGGCGCTGGCGCCGGTGCTCACCTACATCTTCCGCAGTCTCGAGCGGCGCTTCGATGGCCGGCCGACCCTGCTGGTGCTCGACGAGGCCTGGCTGTTCCTCGACCAGGGCGCCTTCGCGGCCAAGATCCGCGAATGGCTCAAGACCCTGCGGAAGTTTAATGTCGCCGTGGTGTTCGCCACCCAGAGCCTGGCGGACGTGGCCCGTTCGTCCATCGCGCCGGCGCTGATCGAGAGCTGCCCGACCCGCATCTTCCTGCCCAATCCCGACGCCCAGACGCCGCAGATCGCCGCGCTCTATCAGGATTTCGGCTTGAACCCGCAGCAGGTGCGGATCATCGCCAACGCCACGCCCAAGCGCGAATACTACTATCAGTCCACGTCCGGGAACCGGCTCTTCGAGCTGGGCTTGGGCGCGCTCTCCCTGGCCGCCGTGGGCTCGTCTTCGCCTGGCGATCAGCAGCTCATCAGCCAGCTTCTCGCCGACCATGATCGCCGGGAATTCCCAGAGCGGTTTTTCGGCGCCAAGGACCAGGCTCACGTAGCTCTCTACCTCGGCGACCAGCGGCGCGCGGCCTTTCCGAGAGTGGCGTGATGGGCGCGCATGAGCTCTCCTTCGCAATACCTCGCACCGCCATGAGCGCACGCGACTTCGCGCGCCTGGCTTGGCTCGACCGCCACCTGCCGGGCGCGTGGACCTCCACCCGCCGTCGACGTCGAATCCTCTTCTTGGCCTTGGCAGCGCCTGGCTTCCTCGCGGTCTTCGGCACGACCTACCACCACAACTTCTTCGTCATGCTGGCCGGCTTTGTCCTGTTCGGCGCGGCTGTCGCCTTCCGGGCGGTGTCTGAACCCCTGTTCGTCCAGGCGACTGGCGACGACCTCTTCCCCGCTCCCCTTCCCTCGCACCAGAAGGACACTCCAGATGCGTAACCAGCTCATGGCCGCGGCGGCGATCGTCGCGGTGTCGCTGGGACTAGGGCCACTGCCGCCGCCGCCCGCGGCCGCTCAGCAGATCGTCTTCGATCCGCGCGCCGTGGCCCAGGCGGTCCAGCAGGTTCGGCAGGGGCTAGCGCAGATCCAGCAGTTGCAGGCGCAGGTCACCAACCAGATGGCGATGCTCCAGAAGCTGGGGACGGATGTCACCCAGCCGCTGGCCCAGATCAACGCCCAGGCGACCCAGCTCATGCAGCAGGCCCAGGCGATCGGCTACAACAGCCAGAACATCGCCGGACAGTTCCAGCAGTTCTACCCGACCAGCCTGTCTGGCCAGAGCTTCGCTCAGATCCAGCAGCGGCTGGCGGGCTGGGAGGCCAATAGCCGGCTGACCCTTCAGGACTCGATGGCGGTTCAGAACCAGCTGGTGAGATCCCAGGGGACAACGGCCGGCGCCGTGAACAGTGCGGTGTCCGCCTCTCAGGGCGCGGCCGGGCAAACCGCGGCGATCCAGGCGACCAATCAGCTGCTCGCGGCGCTCAGCAGTCAGCTCCAAGGGCTGCAGACGATCCTGATCGCTCAGGCGCGGACGCAGGAGACAATCCTGGCGCAGCAGCAGGCGGGTGCGGTCGCCGCCCGGGCGGAGTCACAACGACACAACGCCTACACGCCGGTGCGCGGGTCCTTCTCTGGGCAGCAAAGCTTTTAGCCATGCGGACACTCCTGGCGATTTCCTCCCTCTCCATCCTGGCCCTGCTTTCCGGCTGTGGTCCTTCCCCAGTTCCTACCGAACCGCCAGCCGATGCCCCGGCAGCCAAGGCGGCCCCGAAGTGTCCTGATCCCAGCATCAAGGACCCGAGCAACCCCTGCTCACCCCTCTACTACAAGCCTGTGAAGGGCTCCTTCAAAGGCCAGAAATCCTTCTGAGCCGTAGACAGCGAGACTGAGAATGGCGACCGCCAGCCCAGCGGCGTTGGACGACTTCATCCGCCGCTTCACTACTCAGATCGACACGGGCTTCGGCGTCATCTCCGGCGAAGTTCAAACGGTGTTGGGGACGCTGGTCGTGATCAGCATCGCACTCACCGCGATCCTGTGGGCCATCGACGAGACCCAGAACGTCTTGGCCAGTCTGGTCCGCAAAGTCTTGTTGGTTGGCTTCTTCGCGTGGCTCGTAGGCAGCTGGCACACGCTTAGCCTGACGGTCGTCAATGGCTTCGGTCAGCTCGGACTCCGCGCGAGCGGCGGCGGCTCCGTCGATGACTTCATGAACGCGCCAACCACGGCGGTCGATGCGGGGATGCAAATCGTCGTCAAGCTGATGGCTTACATTGGTGAGCTCGCCAAGCAGAACGGCGGCTTCGGCGCACTTCAAAACATCGACGTCATCATCGTCGCCGCTGTGGCTGCCATTGGGATTCTTCTCGCCTTCATAGTTCTGGCGATCGAGATCGCTATCACCATCATTGAATTCCACCTCGTCACGCTGATCGCCTTCGTCACGGTGCCGTTTGGCGTGCTCAGCCAAACATCCTTCCTCGCGGAGCGTGCGATCGGATACGTCGTCTCCGTTGGCCTGAAGTTCATGGCGCTGGCTGTGATCCTCGGCATCGGGATCAACATTTTCCAGCAATTCACATTGTCGCTCGAGCCAACGATTTCCGAGGAATGTGGCCTGCTTCTATCGGCTGTCTTCCTCATGATGCTTGCCCTCAAGATCCCGTCGATCGCGGGGGCATTGATCTCGGGAGGACCGCAACTCAACGCCGGCGGCGCACTGATGGGCGCCGCAGGCGTGGCGGCAGGCGCCGCGGGCGTCGCCCTCGCTGGCCGGGCGATCGGCGGTGCTGTTGCGGGTGGATGGGCGGCCGGTGGCGAGAAGGTCGCCGCCGCAAGGGCCGCGTCTGGCGGACTCGGTTCAGGAAGCGCGGGCCCGGCCGGCGGTGGCGGCGGATCGGGCGGCGGCGGCATGGCCGCCGACTTCGCCAGGGCTCCGGTGTCGACCATGGTGGCCGAAGGGCGCGCCGCCGGGAGCCGCCTGTTTTCGTCCCGGAATCCCAATGAAGGCGAGGCGCCTCCTCCCCCGCCGCCGGATGCGCCGTCGTCTGGATCTTCCGTCGTTTCTAGGGCCCAGGCCCGGCGTGGGGGTGGTCTGGCGGGAGCGGCTCGGGACAGCGCTGCAGCGGCGACCGCTGGAGGCGAAGCCAGCGGCCCGGGCCTCAGCGCCACCCCGACCCGCCGCGATGACGACCCTGAAGAGTGACCCCCGTCGAGAGTGTGCCGATGAACCCCTTCAAACGACCCAATGATCGCTACGGCAGCTCCGCGCCGGTGGAGAGCCCATACCTGCGCGCCTCCCGAGAGTGGGACATGCGGATCGGCTCGGCCGTGGTGCAGGCCAAGAACTGGCGCATGGCGGCGTTTGGCGGGCTTGGTCTCGCCGCGCTCGCCCTGGGCGGTTTCATCTACGAGGCCAACAACACCAACATCGCTACCTATGTCGTGCCGATCGACCGCTACGCGCGGCCCGGTCGCATCGAGCTGGCCGGCCGCACCTATGAGCCGACGACGGCCGAGATCGGCTACTTCCTGGCGGACTGGGTGCGGCGGACGCGCTCGAAGAGCATCGACCCGATCGTCATCCGCGACAATTGGACGGGGGCCTATCACTTCGTGTCCGGTCCGGCGATCGGACAGCTGAACGCCTTCGCCAAGGCCAATGACCCCTTCGCCAATGCCGGCACCCAGGCGGTCAACGTGGAGATCGTGTCGGTCCTGCCGCGCAGCCCGCGCACCTACCAAGTCCAGTGGCGCGAGACGCAGTTCAACGCCGGGACCTCCGGCGTGACCGAGGCCTGGACGGGCCTGTTCACGACCAAGGTCGTGGCGCCGAAGAACGAGGCCGAGCTGAGGGCCAACCCGCTGGGGATCTACATCACCGAGTTTCAATGGAGCCGTGAGCTATGAGCGCCCTGTCCTCCAGACGGCTTTCCGCAGGCGCGGCGGCCGGCGTGCTCGTCTTGCTGGCGGTGTCGGCGGGCCCGTTGGCGGCCCAGACCGTCGCACCCCGCCCGGGGCCGACAGCGCTTTCCCGGCCCGTGGCTCCAGCGCCGGTCACCCTGGCCCAGGCGGCGCCGGCGCCGACCACTCGGCCGGCCCCGAAACGTCGGCCGCCGCCCCGCACCTATCCGCGGCCGACGGCCCTGACGACCGTCCAATCGGCCAACAGCAGCGCGCGCGACTACCCGCGGGCCGGCGCCTATGTGAACGCCGCGCTCTATTACGACTTCGAACCGGGACGGCTCTACACGGTCAACACCAGCCCGCGATTCCTGACCGCGATCACGCTCCGCCCTGGGGAAAAGCTCGTTTCGAAGGCGGCGGGCGACACCGTCCGTTGGGTGCTCGGGGAGACCGTTCAGGGATCCGGCGCGACCCAGCAGGTCATCGTGATGGTCAAGCCGATCCGCGGGTCGTTGCGCACCAACATCATCCTGACGACCGACCAGCGGACCTATCTGCTGGAGGCCGTCAGTCACGAGGGCGATACCTACACCAGCGTCATCGCCTGGAACTATCCGCAGGAGGAAGCCCGCGAGGCTCAGGCCGCCCAAGCCGCAGAGAGCCGAGGCATCGCCGCATCGGGCTTGGCTGTCGACTCGCTGCACTTTGGCTACCGCATCAAGGCGAACGGCTTCCGTGCGCCACGCTGGCAGCCGGTCCGCGTCTTTGACGACGGCCTGAAGACCTACATCCAGTTTCCGCGCGACATGGCCACGACCGAGGCCCCGCCGCTCTTCCTGATCGGCCCCGACAAACAGGCCCAGCTCGTCAACTACCGCTACCTCGGCGGCTACTATGTGGTGGACCGGCTGATCGACGTCGCCGAGCTGCGGCTTGGCGAGCGCAAGCAGACCGTTGTGCGCATTACCCGCACCGGCGAAGGGGGTGGTTCGTGAGCCACCTCCCGCCCGATCCACCGCTGACCTCGCACCCGCGCAAGGCCGCGCCGGAGAGCGTTCTGGCCGCCCCGCGCACACCGGTGACGCGCTGGAACCGCAAGTACCTGATCGCCGGCGCGACGGGGCTCGCTGGGATCGTGGCGTTAGGATTCTATCTTGGCTTCGGCGGCGCGCACGCACCGCAGGCGCGGCCCGACGCCATTTCTGACGCCGCCGACACCGGCCAGGTCCAGACGCCGGCGATCTCCACCAAGTACGCGGCCGGCTACGCCGACCCGGCGCTGCAGGCTCAAGCCCTGCCCGGGACGGCCGCCCTGCCCCCGCCTGAAGGCGCGCCCGGAGCCCTGCCTGCCGGAACCTCGCAGCCGCCCCCGCCGCCGGGCCAGGTTGATCCTGCCGTCCAGGCGGCCCGAGAGCAGGCCCTCGCCGCGCGGTCCTCAGGCCCGTTCTTTGGGGGACCGCCGTCGGCCGCGGCGCCGGCGGGCGATCTTGCCGCGCTCGCGCGCCCGATCGCCGCGTCCGCCGGGGGCGCAGGGGGCGCAGGGGAGCCGGCGGCCGCGGAGGTGCAGCCCGCGAACGGCCAGGCGGCCAAGCGCCAGTTCGCGGCTAACGCCCGGACGGACGACTACCTGACCAATCCGTTGCAGCCCGCGCTCAGCCCTTGGGAAGTGAAGGCGGGCAGCATCATCTCGGCCGCCCTGGTGACGGCGATCAATTCCGACCTTCCCGGACAGGTGATCGCCCAGGTCACCGAGCCGGTCTACGACCATCGGACCGGGCGCACGGTGCTGATCCCGCAGGGCTCGCGGTTGATCGGTCAGTACGACAGCCAGATCGCCTACGGCCAGAACCGGGCCCTGGTCGCCTGGAACCGGATCATCATGCCCGATGGCCGCTCGATCAACATCGGGTCGATGGCGGGCGCGGACCTGTCAGGGGCGGCCGGCCTTCAGGACAAGACCGATGGCCATTTCGGCCAGCTAGCGCGCGGCGTGCTCCTCTCGACGCTGTTCAGCGTGGGCGCCGCCGCCGCCCAGGACGCCGGCAATCGCAGCTCCGGCGCCCTGGTCATCAACTCGGCCGCCAGCGGCGTGTCCAATTCCGCCCAGCAGGTTGGCCAGCAGATCACCGGCCGCGACCTCAATCGCCAGCCGACCCTGCGCGTCCGGGCCGGCTGGCCCGTCCGCGTGCTCGTCAGCAAGGACATGATCCTCGCCCCTTATCCGTAAGCGTGAGTGTTGCGATGACCCCATCCGCAGAAAAACTCGGCCTCTTCCTGCCGGAAGGCCTCCACCAGGACATGCTCGACGCCGCCGAGCGCCTGAATACCCGCAAGAACCCGCGCGGCTGTGTGCGGCTGATCTACGAGCGCGCCTTCCGCGAGCTGGTCGAGGCCCTCGATGGCGGCGAGGCGGTGACCTTCCCCGCCGTCCGTGGCGCCAAGGACCGGGTCTCCGTCCGGCTGTCCAAACCGCTCTGCGGGCGGATCCGGCGGCAGGCCGGCGCCCTCAACCTCAAGCTCACCGACTTCGCCTTCACAGCGATCGACCGGTTCCTCCAGGCCACTCAAGGAGACGCCCATGACGCGCCCCGCCAAGACCGCCCTCGCCCTGGGCAAGATCGATCTCGAGGAGAAGACGACCGATCTGCGTTTGAAGCTGAAAGGCAAGCTCGCCGTGGATTTGGCTGACTACCAGCGGGCGTTCGCCCAGGCCAACGACCAGACCCTCGAGCTCGAGCAGCTGGTGCCCCACATCCTCGCGGCCTTCATCGACGGGGACAAAGGTTTCCAGGCGTGGCGCAAGGCGCAGCCTGCCCCGTCGTAGCGGCGCCTCGTCCGGGTTTTCACTACGGGTGGCGTGGCCGGACACGCCTAACCACAATCCCTAGCGGGCTGAGTCGCACCTCGGCGGACTCGTTTCCCGATCGGCGTCAACCGACCGAATCGGCCCTTTTTGGGCAAAAGGGTGCAATTCCAAGCCTTTAGGAATCGTCAGACTCACTGAACGCTATCGCCGACTGAGTCGCGTGGCGGACCTTCCGCGCGCGTCGGTCGCCTCAGAGGACTTCATCTTGACCTAGACGAGACCCCTAAACGGCGAGAGCCCCCCGTTGGCGCGGGAGGCTCTCGGAAATCGCAGGCGCCGTGTGGAAGCGGCTTGATTGATCGGGACCAGCCTAGGGCGCGCTTTTTGCGTCGTCAAGGCCCCGAACAGGAGACCTATGGTCTTTTGCCTGCCGGTTTCGCGCCCGTGAATCGGCCTCGTCCCAGAGGGAAGGGACGGCATGCGAACGGCTCTATCGGGCGACGACTGGCGACCAGGCTTCGCCAAGCGCGCCCCCAACTTTGATGCGGTCTGCGCACAGGCTCGCGCCTGGCGCTGGCAGCCCGGCGTCTCCGTCGCGCGGATCGCCGCGGCGGTGCTGAAGGGCACGCCCACGCTCACCGTGCAGCAGCGGATGACCCTGCTGCTCTATGTCGAGCACCTCAACCAGGACCGATTGGAGCAGGATGTCGCCACGGTGTGGCCGGGCACGAGCCTGATCGCCGACTATCTGGGCTGCACCGAGAGCAACGCCCGGGCCCACAGGCGCGCCCTCGAGGCCGCCGGCTTCATGGTGCGCGACTACACCCGCGCCAATCGGCCAGCCGGCGTGGAGGCCTATGACCTCGCTCCCCTCGTGGCGCGGCTGGATGAACTGGAGGCGGCGGATCTCGCCGTCCGCGAGGCCGCTCAGGCCCGCAGGGCCGCCTATTCCGAACCGGTCGTGTTCAGCGATAGAAATACCGCCCGGGCGCCAAGATTCACCCACCTAGAACAGTCCCATCAGAACGCCAGTTCTTCTGTACGAGGAAAGGACGCGCCTTCAGCGCGACACCATCCTGATCAGCGGCGACCTGCGGCCGCCGAACACGGAGAGGCTCAAAAATCCTCGGGCAAACCGCAGCGCACCCGGCAGGACAGCGCCATTTGCTCTCCGGAGGGAGCAAGCGGTTTCTCCAGCGCCTTCTCGGAGGGGTCCGCGCCTGCGGAAATGGTCCGCCAGGAGCTCAGGGCCGCCTTCCAGGTCTCTCCCCGCATCGCCGCGCTGGTGGGGCCTGCCGCGGTCGCCGACCCAGCCAGCGTGACGCCTGCCGACCTCGCGCGCGTGGCGGCGGCCGTCGACGATCTCTTGCCCGAACGCGAGCGCAACAACGACCAGACCTTTGCCTGGGCCCTGAAGCGGCATGGCGTGCGCGCGCTCGCCATGCTGGCGATCGCGATCGAGGACCCGGACGTTCGCAGCCCGTGCAAGTATTTCGGCCGGATGGCCTCCTACGAGCCACGGGGCGCGCCGGACCTGCGGCTCAACTTCGCTCGGGTGCTCAAGGCCAAGGGCGATATTCCGCCGCCCGAGCCGCCGCTGCCCTTGATGGCGGCGCCCGGCGCTGATGACCCCGTTTGGCGGAAAATCGATGAGCCCCTGCGCCGTCTGGTCCGCGAGGGCGCCTACGGCAGCTGGTTCAGCCGCGTCGGCTTCCATGGGATCGATGACGGGGTGCTGACCCTGTCGACCCTCAGCCAAATCGCCGCTGATCGGATCAAGCGCGACTATGTCGATGCGATCCTACACGCGGCCGAGGTCGCCGAGGTCTTCGTCGACCGGGTCATCGTTACCCTGCGCAAGGACCGGCGATGATCCGGCGGCTGGTTCTGTTCGTGATGGCGCTCGGCTTGGCGGCGGCCGCTCCGGCCGCGGTCAGAGCTTGATGACCTCACCGTCTTCTTTGACGAAGCGGGCGGGTTTGCGATCCATGACCTCGAGGACCTTTTCCGACGGGCGCGACAGGACCGCGCCCAGGGGCGTCACGACGATAGGCCGATTGACCAGGATCGGGTGCGCCAGCATTGCTTCAAGGACCGATTCGTCGCTGACGCCCAGCTCGAGCAGGCCCAGCTCTGCGGCGGGCGTGCCCTTCTCGCGCAGCAGGTCGCGCGGGGTGACGCCCATCTGGTTGATCAAGGTCTCCAGCTGTGGCCTGGTCCAGCCCGTCTTCAGATACTCGACGACCGTCGGCGCGTAGCCGGCGGCTTCGACGATCCCGATCGTGTTGCGTGAGGTGCCGCAAGCGGGATTGTGAAAGATGGTGATCGGGAAATCGGTCATGGCGGGCACCGTTTGCCGAAGAGCCAGCCAAAGAGCGTCGCCGCCATGGCGGCGCCGATCATCTGGCTGACGATGAAGAGGGGCACGCCGGCGGGGGCGATCCCGGCGAAGGTGTTGGACAGGCTACGCGCGAGGGTGACCGCCGGGTTGGCGAAGGACGTCGAGGCGGTGAACCAATAGGCCGCGGTGATGTAGAGCCCGACCATCAGCGGCGTGGCGTCCGGCCGAAAGCGGATCGACCCCAGAATGGTGGTGATCAGGCCAAAGGTGGCGACACCTTCGGAGAAGCCCTGGGCCGGCCCAGCGCGCAGCTTGGTCGAAATCTGCAGGATCGGCTCGTCAAACATCAGGTGCGCCGCCCAAACGCCAAGGACGGCGCCGAGCCCCTGCACGGCGATGTAGGCGGCGGCCACGGCCCAGGGGAGCTCCCTGCGGGCGGCGAACACCAGGGTCACCGCCGGATTGAAGTGGGCGCCGGACAGCGGCCCGAAGATGGTGATGAGAACCACCAGGCCCGCGCCGGTGGCCAGGGTGTTGCCCAGCAGCGCGATGGCGGTGTTCCCGCCGGCCAGGCGTTCGCCCATGATTCCGGATCCGACGACGATGGCCAGCAGCAGCGCCGACCCCAGCGCTTCGGCGACGAGGCGGCGGGTGAGGCTGAAAGGTTCGAGGGGCGGCTCTAGGCTAGGGTCCGGCACATCAACACCGCGGATTGAGGACATAGGTCGGAGACCTGACGGGTCGCCGTGACGGGCGCCGGCGCTTGCCCGCGATCGACGGCGACAAAGCCAAGGCCCGCGAAGAAAGCCTCCGCATCTGTCGTCAGGAGCCAGAGTCGGCGGACATGATATGTTGACGCCAGGCCGCCGAGGCGCGCGACGACGTCAGCGCCGAAGCCTCGGCCACGGCTGGCGGCGGGCACGACGACGGACCTCAGGAGCGCCTCGTCGCCAAGGGGCGTCAGCCCGGCGTAGGCGACATCGTGGCCGTCGGGGCAACGTAGCACATAGTAACGGCCGCCTTCGGCCAGGAGATCCGATGTCGGAAGGCCGGCGGAGGTGAGCGCCTGCTCGAACGCTTCGAAGGCCGCGCTCGCCGGCTCGAGGGGCGCCAGGGTCACGAGGCCGTTGACGCGGGTGCGTTCTGGGCCTTGCCGATCTCGTCCAGGCGCTTTTGCAGCGACAGCCGGTCAAGCGACGCCATCGGCAGGTTGATGAAGATGCCGATGCGGTTGTTGAGCATCCGGTGGGTGTCGGCGAAGGCCAATCCGATCTCCGCAGCGTTGCCGGTCGCGAGGGCCGGATCGGGCAGACCCCAATGGGCGCTCATCGGCTGGCCGGGCCAGATCGGACAGACCTCGCCGGCGGCGTTGTCGCAGACCGTGAATACGAAATCGAGCTCCGGCGCCTCGGGATTGGTGGTCCGGGAGAACTCGTCCCAGGGCTTGGAGCGAAAGCCGCTGGTGTCGTGATTGAACTTCTTCAGCAAGGCGAGCGCGTGGGCATTGACCTTACCCGTGGGCATGGACCCGGCCGAGTAGGCCCTGAACTTGCCGGCCCCGACCCGGTTCATGATGGCCTCGGCCATGATCGAACGGCATGAGTTGCCGGTGCACAGGAAGAGCACATTGTAGGGTTTCGACGGGCTCATCGGCAGACTCCGAGATCAGGCGTTGACGGAGGCGGGTACGCAACAGGCGGTGCGCGCCAGCACGTCGGCCAAGGGGGCGCAGATTTCCGGCGCGCCATTGCAGCAGTCCTCCATGAGGTAGCCGAGCAGACGGCTCATCTGGTCGTACTCGGCGCTGTAGATGATCGAGCGCCCCTCCCGGCGCGAGCAGATCAGGCCGGCGTGGCTAAGCACCTTCAGATTGGCCGATAGGCTGTTGGGCGCCGCCTCCAGCCGCCGAGCGATCTCGCCGGCCGCGAGTCCGTCGGGACCGGCCTGGACCAGCATGCGGAAGGTGGCCAGGCGACCTTCATGGGCCAGGGCCGACAGACTGGAGATCGCGGTTTTCAATTCCATATTTCAAACCTGGACGAAATATACGACAGACAAAAGACGCCGT
The DNA here is from genome assembly GCF_022695515.1 of Phenylobacterium aquaticum. Classification (GTDB taxonomy): domain Bacteria; phylum Pseudomonadota; class Alphaproteobacteria; order Caulobacterales; family Caulobacteraceae; genus Phenylobacterium; species Phenylobacterium aquaticum. The sequence goes on along the minus strand of NZ_JALDPT010000001.1, from coordinate 251,764 downwards.
TTGAAAGCCGAGTACCCATGATCGACCTACCCGCCCTGCAGCCGCAATTTCTCGCGCCGCCGGAGCTGCCGCGGCTCGAACCGGAACGCCGCGCCGCACACCCGCCGCGCATCCTGCTTCTCTATGGATCCTTGCGGGAACGCTCCTTCAGCCGGCTTCTGGTGGAGGAGGCGGCGCGCATCCTGCAGCGTCTGGGCGCCGAGACACGGGTCTTCGACCCCCGCGACCTGCCGCTGCCGGACGCTACCGCGCCAGATCACCCGAAGGTCCAGGAGCTCCGCGCCTTGTCGCTTTGGTCCGAGGGCCAGGTCTGGTGCAGCCCCGAACGCCATGGGGCGATCAGCGCGGTGATGAAGGCGCAGATCGACTGGATCCCCCTGGCGATAGGGAGCGTCCGGCCGACACAGGGGCGCACCTTAGCGGTGATGCAGGTGAGCGGCGGCTCGCAGTCGTTCAACGCGGTCAATACGCTGCGCCTGCTCGGCCGCTGGATGCGGATGATCACCATCCCCAACCAGTCCTCGGTCGCGAAGGCCTACCTGGAGTTCGAGGAGGATGGCCGGATGAAGCCGTCCGCCTACTACGACCGAGTGGTCGACGTGATGGAGGAGCTTATGAAGTTCACGCTCCTGACCCGCGACCGGGCCGACTACCTCGTCGACCGCTATAGCGAGCGGAAGGCCGATGGCCGCGTCGCGGCCGAGGCCGAACTCGCCGCGGCGGCGATGGCGCATGAGGGCGCCCAGGTGACAGGCGGGCCCTTGGTCGACGTCAGCTCGCGGTTGGTCCCTTGAAATCAGGGATTCCCTGGGGCTGACGGTCCGTCGACAGCGTGATGGGGCCGAAATAGCCGAAGTCGTCGCGGCACATGGCGATGGCGCGGGCGACGTCACGGTAGGTGCGGGGCTCGTCCGATTTGAACATGGCCAGGCGGTGCTCGCCCGAGCGGCCGGCCAGGCGCAGCCAGACGCTCCATTCGCCGGCTTCCGATTCGGTGAGCCGGACCTCCTTGATCGCGCCGCCGCGCTCCAGGAACCAATTGACGTTGCGGGCGCGGATCGGAAAGTCGGGGTTGGTCGCGACGACCCAGGCCTCCTCGCTGCGCGCGTCCGTCTCCGTGTCCCGTTCAGCCATCATCTGCTGCGGCAAAGCCTGCTCCCCTTGAATCGTGCTTAACCTGTCATAAAGGCACGGTTCTGTCGCGAGGCGGTTGGCCCCTGGACGCAAAGCCCGCCCGGTTTTGCCGGGCAGGCGTCGTAATTTTGAACGTCTTCGTTGAGACCTGTGCAGTGGGCCAACATCCGCGTGTGGGTTTGACGTGCGCGCGGGCGGGGGAGCGCCCTCCCCCTGAGTCGCAAAGGCGAGCCTTGAGCGCCTACCCCCTCCAGCGGGGGCGGTCCCCCGCAACGCCCCCTGTTGGCATGGCGGGACCGACCTGGCGGTGCGGCCGAAGGAGGGAGAAAGGGCGCCTCGGCGCGACCCTTGAGGGACAAAGGAGGTTGGCCATGTCCTTGAAACCCATCGTCCAGGCCCTGGGCGGCGATCTCTATGATCGCGGCATGCGGGCCAACATTCCCGCGCCGGGCCACAGCGCCGCCGACCGCTCGGTCTCGCTGCTGCTGCGGGAAGGCCGGGTGATCGTCCACACCTTCGGCGGCGGCGACTGGAAGGAGATCCTCGACTACCTGCGCGGCGAGGGCCTGGTCGACGCGCACAATGCGCCGACCAGCCTCTCCCAGTCGCGGCGGGCTCAGGCGGCCGCCGCAGGCGCGACCGGGCTCGAACGGCGCCAGGCCGCCTTGCGGATCTGGGAGGCGGGCCGGCCGCTGGCCGGCACCTTGTCGGCGCGTCATTGCGCCCAGCGGGGGATCAGCCGCCTCCTGCCCGGCCCGGAGGTGCTGCGCCACGGTGGCCAGACGCCCGTCTCGGCCTATGCCGAGAGCCGGCATCATCGGCCGGCCCTGCTGGCGGCGATCAGCGACAAGGACGGCGCGTTCACCGCCGTCGAGGTCACCTATCTGGCCCCGAACGCCCGTCGCGCGATCGACCTGCGCCTGAGCCGCAAGACCGTGGGGCCGTCGCCGGCCAGCTGCGCGGTCCGGCTCGATCCGGCCGCGCCGCAGTTGCTGGTCGGCGAGGGCCTGTTCACGACGCTCTCGGCCAGCGCGCGCTTTGGCCTGCCGGCCTGGGCGCTGATGTCGACCCGCAACCTACGCCGCTGGCGCCCGCCTGAGGGCGTGCGCGAGGTGTTGATCGCCGCCGATCGCGGCCTTGATGGCGAGGCGTCTGCCGAGCAGTTGCGGGCGGGCCTGGCGGCCGCCGGCCTGAAGGCCCGGGTCGCCCTGCCGCCGGTAGGATTTGGGGATTGGAACGAGGCCGAAGCCGCGGGGCTCTTCGATCCTGTCCGGGACCTGAGGGGCCAAAGGAGGGAGGAAGGGATGGGGCGGGTGCGCCCAGGGGCAGGATGACCCTCGCCCAGGCGCTGGAGCCTGACCCCGATGACCGACACCCAGACCGTCCCGGCCGCGACGCCGACCCCAATGACTTCGATCAAGGTCCGCCTCGGCGACCTTGGCCTTGCGCCGGAGAACCTCCGCTTCAAGGAGCCCGCCGACGACGGCGTGCCCCAGCTCGCCGACACCATCCTGGCCGCCGGCGTGGTGATCCCGCCGATCGTGCGGCCCGGCCGGAAGGGCGAGCAGCGCTACATGGCGCTGGACGGCCGTCGCCGGCGCTTCGGCCTGCTGCTGCTGGCCGAGCGCGGCGAGGTCACCGACGACTATGAGGTCGACTGCCTGCTGGCCGAGACCAAGGCCCAACAAGTGGCCGGCGTGATGCTGCCGGCGACCGAGCACGCTCCGGTTCACATCGCCGACGTGATCACCGCCATCGGCAAGCTGCGCAAGACCAAGCTGGACACCGGGGCCATCGCCGCGGCCCTGGGCTACGCCGAGCTGGAGATCAAGCGGTTGGAGGCCTTGGCGGCCGTCCATCCCAACGTGCTGAAGGCCTTGCGCGCCGGCAAGCTGACCTTGAAGCAGGTCCGCCTGTTCGCGCGCATCGGCGACAAGAAGCAGCAGGCCGAAATCGCCCAGACCGCGCTCGACGGCTATTTCCAGGACTACCAGCTGAAGGGCCTAGTGACCCGCGGCCGCGTCACGGTCGACGACCCGCGCTTCACCCTCGTGGGCATGGATCGTTACGTCGCCGCCGGCGGCCGGGTCAGCTCGGACCTGTTCGCCGAACTCCCCGACGCCCTGCTCGATCCGGAGATCCTGTCCGCGGCCTGGCGCGAGCGCGTTCAGCCCATCGTGGCGCATCTGCAGGCGGAGGGCCTGGCGGTCTATCTCGGTGACGACGGCGACTTCGGCGCGCCCGCGGGCTTTTCCCGCCTCCCCTATGTCTACCGTCCGGACTTGACCGAGGCGCAGACCACGGCGCTGAACGACGCCAACTACCGGGTCACGCAGCTGTCGTCCGACCTGCAGGACGTCGATCCGCAGGCGGACGATGCGCCCAGCGCCTTCGGCCCCCTGGTCAGCGCCATGGCCGCCGTCGCCGGGGCGCCGCTCAGCCGCTGCAAGATCGGCGCGGTGATCCTGTCGCCGGCCGGGTCGGACTACGGCTTCGCGGCGAGCTTCTACTCGGTCCCGCTGCCGGCGAGCGAGTTGCCGGAAGAGATCGAGGACGAGGAAGACGACGACGAGGGCGCCGAGGTCGGCGGCCGCTATGGCCGCGCCGTGGCCGACGTCGAGGTGCCGAAGGCCGATGTCGAGGTCGACGGCTCGAGCCACGTCTTCCACGAGACCCGCACCGACGTCGCCACGCGCGGCCTGATCCGCGATCTGGCCGACGATCCCGGCGCGGCGTTGACGGTGCTGGTGGCGCAGCTGTTCAAGCAACTGGCCCTGCACTCGTCCGGCGGCCTCGACGCCTCGGCGCTGCAGATCTCGGGCGTGCGTTACAGCCGCGGCTCGACCCCGCCGATCGCGGCTTTGGACGGCGAGGTGAAGGACCGCCTCGACGCCAAACGGGCGGCCTACAAGGCCTCGGGCTTGCGGCCGATCACCTGGGTCGAGACCCTGGCGCACGGGGAGAAGATGGCCCTGCTCGCTGAGCTGACCGCCATCTCCCTGAACCTGCGCGAGGCCCGCACCTCGATGATCCGCCACGGGGCCCGGGCCGAGGCGGCCGAGATCGCCGCGCTCTGCGGCGCCGACATCTCCGCCCACTGGACCCCGGACGCCGGCTATCTCGCCGTTCACTCCAAGAAGCAGCTCCTATCGCTGCTGGACGAGATGGAGGCCGAGGACGACCGGGCCAAGACGCTGAAGAAGGACGACCTGGTCGCCTTCGTCGGCGAGGCGGCCGCCGAGCGGCAGTGGGCCCCGGCCGCCCTGGCCTGGGATCGGGCCATCGAGGTCGAGGCGAGCGAGGGCGAGACCGAGGCGGACGGGCCCGTGGAGGCTCCGATGCAGAATGAGCCGGCGGTTCAGATCGCGGCCTGATCGCCCGCCCTGCAACAGCGGCGATAGCCCGGCCACGCGCCGGGCTATCGTTATGAGCCCTCGCCGGTTCACGCCTGATCAGAGCAGAACGGATCTTCGAGGGTCCTGACCCCCGTGTCGGCGTCGCCGGCTAATGGGCCGCCGCGCGACCGATCTTCGCCGAGATCTCCGCCCACCTCTCCAAGATGTCCCCTTGTGTGGGCTCGACCTCGGCCGTCACACGCGCCAGGTTCCCCAAATGGCGATTGAACTCGCCTTTCGGCAGGACCTCGCGTCCCTCCAGCAGCATGCCGATCAGAGCGATCGCCAGTCCTGTCGCGTGGACCAGGTCGCTGTTGTCTGTCTCAACCATGGGGGCCTCTGACCGTGGGGCTCGCCGCCTCGGGACGTGACAAGCTTCGGCTCCATACTGGCGCCAGCGCGGCCGCGACGGCGATAGGTAACCCTACCCGCTCCCCATAGGTGGGTCTGGACCGCCGGCGTTCGTCAAATCTCTTCGGAAAGCACCTGGGGTCGCCACTGGCGAACCAGGTCCTCGAATTCAGATCGGAAGCTGAAGGCGCTGGGATAGACCTTGTTACGGGCGACGAAGCCGAACAGCGTCACCAGGTCCTCGCGCAAGGCCTCGTCCAATCCCCAGGCCTCGGTCAGGTCGAATCCGCCGAGATCGCCGGCGTTCCACCAGGCCAGGAGGAAATTAGCAACGTAGCGGGCCTGGTGCGTGTCCGCCCGGGCCACCTCCAGAAGGCGCTCCAGCGCCGCCCAAACGGCCGACGGCATCATTGGAGTCACGTTGCCCATGTCGTTCTCCTTCACGCCCCCAGGAGCTGACGAACAGTCGCCAAAGGCAGGAACAGCCGTAGCGGCCGAGACGGCAGAGGCTGGAATCCATAGCTCTCATAGAGCAGCTTGCGGCGGGTGACCTGTTCGGCGTCGCCGTCGTCGAGCACGTCCAGGATCACCACGGCGATCCCGATGGCGTCGGCCGCCTGGGCGATGCGGCTGAGCGCATCGACGAGCAGGTCGCCGCCGTAGCCGTGACCTTGGTGACGGGCGTCAACGCCGATCATTGAGATGTACGCGGCGGGGATGGCGCCATGCCCAGGGCGGGTCCGCGCGTACTTCGTCGGCAGCTCCGCATAGTCGATCGCATGGGCGTTGAGGGCGTAGAAGCCGATCAGCGCCCCTGACGGGTCGGTCATCGCGTAGAGGCGAAGGTTGTCGGCGCGAGCCAGCTTGTTCGCGGTCTTCTTCAGGAAGTTGTCGACCTGGTCGACGCCGCTGGCGAAGGCCGCGCGGTCGTGACGGTCGGGATCAAAGGGCTCGATCCGGGTTGAGGTCCGCGCGGCGGGCCTCACCGGGACTCGACGGTCGTCCGGTGCCGGGCGACGGCCGCCTTCAACTTCGCTGTCGGCGCCGGCGGTTGGTCCAGGGCGGCGAAGAAGGCGGCGTGATCGACCGGCTGCAGCACGGTGCGCTCGTGCGCGGCGATCGTCTCGAGCGCCGATCGGTAGGCGGCGTTCATCGTGAAGACGGAATCGTCCACCCCCGAGAGCGCGGCAGCCCGCTGGATGACCTGTTTGATCCTCGGCTTGATGCGGAAGTTCATCCGCTCGGTGCTCGGTTCGTCGACCGCCTTGATGCGGTCCTGGAAGGCGGACATGGGTGTTGCTCCTGCATGAAATATGTACGTCTTAAGGACGTACACGTCAAGGTCTCGGCGGGCCTGAAGGCGGGCTGAACGGCCTGACCCCGCCGTTGGAGGGAGAGGAAGGGGGCGGACGGGCGAGCCCGTCGGGTCTGGAGGGAGGAGCCCTCCGCGGCGGGTGACCTGGATCCCTGCCCATGAACGCCCTGCTTCCCCTGTTCGCCGCCGATGTCGGCGACCACAAGGCCGCCAACCTTTTGGCCGCCGCCCGCGCCCTGACCCCCCAGCTCAATCGATCCCGTCCGCTGGACCGCAAGCTGGTGGCCAACGTCATGACCATGGCCTTCGGCGCCTCGGACGCCGAGGGCGCCTGGCTCTGGCGCGACGCCTACGACGCCATCGAGGCGGCCCTGGTGCTGCAGATCCGCCGTCTGGCGCCGCAGGTCGGCCGCCTGGAGGACGCGCCGGCCGAAATCGTCGCCCTCCTGACCAACCTCGCCGAGCTCAGCCTGACCCACACGCGCCGCAGCGAGGAGCAGGTGGCGCTGGACCAGTTCTCCACCCCGCCCCAGCTCGGCGCCCTGGCGGTGCTCGCCGCCCAGGTCCGTCCGGGCGACCAGGTGCTGGAGCCCTCGGCCGGCAGCGGCCTCCTGGCTATCCTGGCCGAGGCTTGCGGCGGCGCCCTGACTCTTAATGAGCTGGCCGCCGGCCGCGCGGGGCTGCTGGACGGCCTCTTCCCGCTCGCGGCCCGCAGCCAGCAGGACGCCCGCCACCTGCGCGACACCCTGCCCGGGTCTGGCGGCTTCCACGCTGTGCTCGCCAACCCGCCGTTCCAGCACCTGGAGGCGCACCTGCACGCGGCCCTGGACTGCCTGGCCGATGGCGGCCGGTTGTCGGCGATCGTCCCGGCGCGCCTGTTCGAGGACGCGACGGCGCTGCGCGCCCTGGCCGCCCGGGGTCCTATCCGCCTGCGGCTGGCCTTCCCGGCCCGCGCCTACGCCAAGCATGGCACCTCGGTCGAGACGGGTCTGCTGGTGATTGACCGTGGCGCGCCCGGCGGTGAGATCCCGGCTGTCGTCGTGGCCGACACCTTGGCCGACGCCGCCCAGGCGGCCGCGTCCATCGAGGCCCGAGCGACCGCGCAACCGCGCCAGTTACGCACGGTCTCCCAGGTCTCCGTCCTGGCGCCTCGCGCCCGTGCCTTGGCCGCGCCGTCGAACCGGCTGGCCTTCCTCGCCGCGTCGGCGCCCCTCGCCTATGAGGCCTGCGCCTGGTCGGGCGAAGGGCACGACGTCGGCCTCTACCAGGCCTATGCGCTGGGCCGCATCCGCTTCGCCGCCTCGCGCCCGCACCCCTCCCCGCTCGTGGAATCCGGGCCGATGGCCTCGGTGGCGCCCCCGGCGCCGACCTATCGCCCGATCCTGCCGGTGCGCATCACCGACGACGCCCTGGTGTCGGACGCCCAGATGGAGACGGTGATCTATGCCGGCGAGGCCCACGCCCAGGTCCTGCCGGGCTCGTGGATCCTCGGCGACGCCCCGCACCAGGTGATCTTGGTCAAGGACGATCTTCCCGGTGCGGTCCAGTTCCGCAAAGGCTTCTTCCTCGGCGACGGCACCGGCTGTGGGAAGGGCCGGGAGATCGCCGGCGTCATCGCCGACAACCTGGCCCAGGGCCGCTCGCGCGCGGTCTGGCTGTCGAAGAACGACGCCCTGCTCGAAGACGCCCGGCGCGACTGGAGCGCCATCGGCGGGGCCAACGGCGACATCACCCCGCAATCGGCCTGGAAACAGGCCGACGCCATCCGCATGGACCGGGGCATTCTGTTCTCGACCTACGCCACCCTGCGCCAGCCGGCGCGGGGCGATCGGCGCTCGCGCCTGGATCAGATCGTTGACTGGCTGGGCGCGGACTTCGACGGGGTGATCGTCTTCGATGAGGCCCACGCCATGGCCAACGCCGCCGGCGGCGGCAAGGGCGCGCGTGGGACGAAGAAGGCCTCGCAGCAGGGCGTGGCCGGGCTGGCCCTGCAGAACCGCCTGCCCAATGCGCGGATCCTCTACGTTTCGGCGACCGGGGCGACCACGCCGGAGAACCTGGCCTATGCCGCGCGCCTGGGCCTCTGGGGTGGGCCGGAAGCGCCCTTCCCCACCCGCGACGCCTTCATGGATGCGGTCGAGACCGGCGGCGTGGCGGTGATGGAGCTGATCGCGCGCGAGCTGAAGGCCATGGGCCTCTACATCGCCCGCTCGCTGTCGTTCGATGGCGTCGAATATGAGGCGCTGCGTCATCCGCTCTCGGAGGAGGATATCGCCATCTGGGACGCCTGGGCCGACGCCTACCAGTTGATTCACCAGAACCTGCGCGCCGCGTTGGAGGCGGTCGGCGTGACCGAGGACGGCAAGGCCAGGTCCGGCCTGGCCGCCTCGGCCGCCATGTCGGCGTTCGAAGGCTGCAAGCAGCGCTTCTTCGGTCACCTGCTGTCCGGCCTGAAGTCCCCCTCCCTCGTGGCCTCGATCCGGCAGGACCTTGCGGCGGGCCGTTGCTCGGTCGTGCAGATTGTCTCGACCAACGAGGCGGTGATGGAACGCCGCCTGGCGGAGATCCCGGCCGAGGAGTGGAACAACCTCGCCGTCGACCTGACGCCGAAGGACCAGGTGCTCGACTATCTGATGGGCGCCTTTCCGGTGATGGCGATGGACGCCATCGAGGATGAAGAGGGCGCGGTCACCATGGTCCCGGTGATGGTCGACGGCGTGCCCGTCGTCAGCCAGGAGGCCCTGCGCCTACGCGACGAGCTGGTCACGCACCTGGCCTGCCTGCCGGCGGTCCCGGGCGTGCTGGATGCGGTCCTCGACGCGCTCGGCACCGAGATCGTGGCCGAGATCACCGGCCGCAGCCGCCGGGTCGTGCGGCGCGACGGCCGCCGCGTGGTGGAACGGCGCAGCGCCTCTGCGGCCAAGGCCGAGACCGACGCCTTCATGGCCGGCAAGAAGCGGATGCTGGTGTTCTCCGACGCCGGCGGCACGGGCCGCAGCTACCACGCAGACCTCGGGGCGGCGAACCAGCAGCGCCGGGTCCACTATCTGGTCGAGCCCGGATGGCGGGCCGACGCGGCGATCCAGGGCCTGGGCCGCTCGCACCGGACCAACCAGGCCGTGGCGCCGCTGTTCCGGCCGGTGACCACGGACATCCACGGCGAGAAGCGGTTCACGTCGACGATCGCGCGGCGGCTGGACAGCCTGGGCGCCTTGACCCGCGGCGAGCGGCGGACGGCCGGCAACGGCCTCTTCCGCGCCGAGGACAACCTCGAAAGCCCCTGGGCGCACCGGGCGCTGCAGGCCTTCTACATCGGCCTGCACTTCGGCAACGTCGAGGCGATGGACCGGGAAACCTTCGAGGCCAAGACCGGCCTGCGGCTGCTCGACCATGAGGGCAACCTCAGGAAGTCCGACGACATGCCGCCGATGAACACCTTCCTGAACCGGCTGCTCGCCTTGCGGATCGCCGACCAGAACAGCCTGTTCGCCGCCTTCGACGCGATCCTCACCTCGATCCTGGAACGGGCCCAGGCGTCCGGCGCCCTGGACCGGGGCATGGAAGACATCGTCGCCGACGATGTGGTGATCTCGGACGAGGAGGTGATCCGCACCGACGCGGTCACCGGCGCGGAGACCCGGCTGACCCGCTTCCAGGTCCGCACCGCGCGCCAGCTGACTTCGGCCGAGGAGGCCCTGGCGGGGCTCGAGCGGGACGGGGTGATCTTCGCCGTCAACAGCAAGTCCGGCCGCGCCGCCCTCGTGGTCCAGGGCTTGACCACGACCAATGACGACGACCGGCTGATCCCCGCCGTGCGCCTGATCCGCCCGGAGAAGCGCTCGATCGCCTCCCTGAAGGGGTTCGAGGAATCGGCGTGGGAGGACGCCGGCGAGGCGGCCTGGCGCGCGGCGTGGGACGCCGAGATCGCCCAGGCGGACCCGTGGGTGGCCCGCGACCTGGTGCTGGTCTCGGGGCTGTTGCTGCCGATCTGGTCGAGCCTGCCGGACAAGGCGACCTCGGTCCGCCGCCTGAAGGCGCCGGACGGCCGGCGCTGGCTGGGCCGGGTGCTTGATCCGGGACAGGTCCCGCAGCTGAAGGTGGCGCTGGGGCTCACCGATACCGCCAGCGCCTTCGCCGATGGCGCGGCGACCGCGCCGCTCGTTCTGGAGGAGGGCGCCTCGCTCTCGCTGGCGGGCGGGCTGTGGCTGCGGCGGGCCAAAGTGATGGATCGCTACCGGATCGAGGTGGTCGGGGCGGCCTCGCAGCGCTCGGCGTTCACGGCGCTGGGCTGCTTCGTCGAGATCATCTCCTACACGCCGCGGGTGTTCGTGCCCGTCGACCAACCGGATGTACTGACGACGGTCCTGGCCAAGTGGCCGGTGCAGACGGTGCTGCCGAAGGCGGCGTAGGCCGGGCCTCGAGCGGCCTGAAACGAAGCGCCCCGCCCGGTTCTGCCGGGCGGGGCTTTCTCGTCAGGCGGGGTCCGCAAGCGTGGGCTCGGGGCGGTCCAGCGCCGTCAGGGTCTGGCCGGGTGCGGTCACGACGACCTTGGAGAAGAACCGCTCGACGCCATCCTTGTCGGTGTAGCGGTCGTGGCGGATCTCGCCCTGGACCAAGACCTTGGCCCCGGTCGGCAGGCCCTTGGTGGCCAGCCAGTTCACGGTCGCCGGGGTCCAGATCTCCACCTGGTGCCAGGTGGGGTAGTCCTTCCGCTCGCCCTTGGCCTTGCTGTAGCGGCTGGTGCAGACCCGCAGCGTGGCGACTTGCTTGCCCGAGGTCGTGGTGCGGATTTCCGGCTCGGCGCCGGTGAAACCGATGAGTTGGGCTTCGTTCAGCATCGTCGTTCTCCTTCTTCCGTCCGGAAGGGCCCGGGCGGCCCGCGGTCCCTGCCGCGATCACGCCCCCGTCCAGGCCGGGGATCAGCGCAAGGGGTGACGTCCGGGCGGGCTGGAAACCGGTCTGCAGCGCCTTTCGCGAAGACTGGAGGGTCCGGCCCGGCCGCCTCGCTGGCGAGGTCGGCTTCACCCCTGCGCGGGCCCGGCCCAGGGTTGCGAGATTGATCGCGGGGGACCGCGCGCCGCCGCCGTTTTGGGGTTCGGAAGGCGCGACGATGCGCAACGTCCCTGCCGTCGGCGGCGAACGCGCCGGCGAGGGCGAACCGGACCCGCCGGCTCGGAGACCTGCCGGGTCAAATCCGGCGCTCTGTGGGGAAAGGGGGAGGAAGGGCGCGCCGGGCGAGCCGGCCGGGAATGGTTCCAGGGCCGGCGCGATCCGGAGGCCGCAGTGCCAAATCCAACCGCTCGCTCACCTGTCCTGGCCGCTTGGGGCGCAGGCGTCGATTCCACCGCCATGCTGGTCGAGCTGATCGAACGGGGTGAACCCGTCGACCAGGTCCTGTTCGCCGACGTGGGCGCCGAGAAGACCGAGACGATGGACTTCGTGCCGATCTTCCGCGCCTGGCTCGCCGCCCGCGGCGTGCCTTCCGAGGTGGTCCGGTACACGCCGAAAACCTTCAAGAACTGGCCGCCCTACCGGACGTTGACCGAGAATCTCCTCACCAACGGCACCCTGCCTGGAATCGCGTTCGGTCGTGGCACGTGCTCGCAAAAATGGAAGGCAGCGCCGCAACACGCCTGGGCCCAGGCGTGGCCGCCTGCGCGCGAGGCCTGGGCTGCGGGCCGCAAAGTGGTCAAGCTGATCGGCTTCGACGCCGGAGCGGCCGACGATCGCCGCTATCGGGTCGCGGCCGCCATCGACGATCCCCTCTACGAGCATCGTTATCCCCTGAGGGAGTGGGGCTGGACCCGCCCGGACAGCATCCGCCGCATCCGCCGCGCCGGCTTGCCGGTCCCGCCCAAGAGCGCCTGCTTCTTCTGCACGGCGGCGCGGCCGCAGGAGGTGCGGACGCTGCCGGTCCTTCAGCTCCGGCAGATCGTCCTGATCGAGGCCCGCGCGCAACCCCGGCTGCGCAACGTCGAGGGACTCTGGCGCAAGGCGGTGAAAGGCGCGCGGGGGGCCGAGCCTCGCCCTGGATCCATGACCGCCTTCATTCGTCAGGAACGGCTGCTGGACGTGGCGGAAATCGACGGGATCGTCGAGACGGCGCCGCGCGCCCTCTTGCGCTGGCAGGACGCGGTCGCTCAAGCCCAAATGGCTCGGCCCGAGATGGGCCGATGGATGACCGTATTCGACGCCTTTGCCGGTCGTGTCGACCGGCTGGACGGGGCGCCGGGGCTCTATGACGGCCTGGGGGACGCGCCATGAGCCCGCTCGATCCCGGGGGGTACGACCGGGTGGTGGTCGCCTTCAGCGGCGGCAAGGATAGCCTGGCCGCCCTTCTCCACCTGCTCGATCTCGGCGTGCGGATCGAGCGCATCGAGCTCCACCATCACGAGGTCGACGGACCCAGCGACACCTATATGGACTGGCCGATTACGCCCGCCTACGTCGCCGCCGTGGCGGCGCACCTTGGGCTACCCCTCTATCGGTCGTGGCGGGAGGGCGGGTTCCGCCGGGAGATGGACCGCGACGGCACGCCGACGGCGCCGGTATTGTTCGACACGCCGGACGGGCGGCTCGGTCGCGCCGGCGGCGCCGGGCCCGCCGGGGTTCGCGGCCGATTTCCACAGGTCTCGGCGGACCTTTCGGTGCGCTGGTGCAGCCCGGCCCTCAAGATCGACGTGCTGGCCGCCGCGATCCGGGGCCAGGCGCGCTTCGAGACCGGCTGCACGCTGGTGGTGACCGGCGAGCGGGCCGAGGAGAGCCCGGCTCGCGCGCGATACCGCCCCTTCGAACGGCATCGCACAAGCTGCGGCCGGCGCACGGTTGACCATTGGCGCCCGCTGCTCGCCTGGAACGAGGCGAGCGTGTGGGCGCGCATCGGGGCGGCGGCGCTTCGACCGCACCCGGCCTACAGCCTGGGCTGGTCTAGGCTTAGCTGCCGCTGCTGCATCTTCGGCTCCCCGGCGCAGTGGGCGACAATCCGCGCCCTCTACCCGGCGGCGTTCGCCGTGATCGCCGACCGAGAGGCTCGAACCGGACGCACCATCCAACATCGCGCCAGCGTCGTGGCGCTCGCCGATCGCGCGCTCCCCTACCCCGCCGCTCTAGCGCAGCTCGAGCTGGCGGCAATGGCGGCGGGGCGCGAGTGGACCCTTCCGGTTATCGAGCCCAACTGGTCCTTGCCCGCCGGGGCGTTTGGCGAAGCGGCGGGCCCGACGTGAAAGCGGGAGGAAGGGACGCGCCGGGCGAGCCGGCCGAGGAATGGGTCCTGGGCCGGCGCTGGATCTGGCCATGTTGTACCCCTTCCCACCGATCGTGGGATCCTCCTCGCCCTGGGGACCGATCCAACACCTGACCCCCTTGGGACCGGACGCCGTCGCGGTCTCGACCGCGTCGCACGGCGGCATCCGCGTCTCGCTGACCGCGCTGTCCCGGATCCCCGAACAGCTCCAGGCGACCGCCCACAGCGGCGCCGGCTGGTTTGAGGAGGACTGCGACTGGGCGATCCCTTACCTGGCCCTCGGCCTCGACGGCTTCGAGCCCGACGCCGCGCGGGCCGCCGAGGTGTGGGCCGCGGCCGTCCACACCGTGAAGCGCTACCACCCGCAGCACGCGGCGTTGCTCGGCGTGCATGGCGACCCCGGGGGCCGCCCCCATGGCTGAGCAGCGAGATCTGTTCACGCCCGGCGTGGCAGAGGCCGCGCCGATCGGCGCCTTCACGGCCGGCGAAGGGCGCGAGGACCTGCAGGGACGGTTCGCCGCCTTCGGCCTCGCCAGCCTGGACGAGGGCGACACCCTGGCGCTGGTACTCGAGCGTTGCTTGGCGCCGGGCGCCGACACCCTAGCCGCCGCCGACGCGCTGTTGGCGCGTTTTGGCGGCATCGGCCGGGTGCTCGGCGCGGCCGAAGGCGACCTGTCGCAAGTGATCGGCCGGCCAGCGGCTCAGCAACTCGGCCTGCTGCATGCGCTCTTGCTCCGCGCGCTGGAACACCCCCTGCGCCGGCGCCCGGTCCTGACCTCGAGCGAGGCGGTGCGGACCTACCTGCGCGCGCGCCTCGCCGCCTTGCCCCGCGAGGTCTTCCACGTCCTGTTCCTCGACAAGAAGAACCAGCTGATCGCCGACGAGCGGATGGCGGAGGGCACCGTCGACCATGCGCCGGTCTATCCGCGCGAGGTCGTGCGCCGGGCGCTGGAGCTGTCCGCCAGCGCGATCGTGCTCGCCCATAACCACCCCTCCGGCGACCCGACCCCGTCACGCGCCGACATCGAGATGACCCAGCAGGTGGTGGCGGCGGCCCGCGCGCTGCAGATCGGCGTCCACGACCATCTCGTGGTCGCGGGTGACCAGGTGGCCAGCCTGCGGGCCCTGGGGCTGATGTAACGGCCGAAGTGCGGGAGGGGGAGGAAGGGCGGGTCCGGGTGCGCTCGATGGGAGCGCATCTGGAGGAATTCCGATGTCTGAATCCGGCTGGTCCGAGACCCGCGTCACCACCCTCTCCCAGCTCTGGCTCGACGGCCTGTCGGCGTCGCAGATCGCCAAGCAGCTGGGCGGCGTCACCCGCAACGCCGTCATCGGCAAGGTCCATCGCCTGGGGCTGAGCGGGCGGGCGGCGGCCTCCGCGCCGTCCCGCGCGCCGAGACCCGCGACGCCTCGGCCCAAGCGGCCGCGCCGGGTCGCCATGGCGGGCCCTGCCGTTCGCAAGCCGCCCGCCCGGCTGCCCGCCCAGGATTACGCGCCGGCGCCCGAGGGCGCGGGGCTGATCGGGGACATGGCCCTCCTGGGCGCCCACGCCTGCAAGTGGCCGATCGGCGATCCCAAGAGCCCCGATTTCAGCTTCTGCGGCCGCCACGCCGACGGCCGCTATTGCGCCGGGCATGAACAGACGGGCGTGCGGCCTGGGACAGCCTGGCGCGCCGATCGTGATCCGATCGTCAGGCGCGCTCTGGCCGGCCTGCTCTGATCCTCCTGCCACGGAGCAAGGCCATGACGCCCTCCCCTCTCCTGCGCTACGCGCGGACGGACGCCGACGTCCCGGCGCCGGCGCAGCGCTTCAAGGACGGCGCGATGAGGGTCGCGCCGTTCAGCGACCTCGCCGCCTGGCTGGCTGAAATCGACCGCCAGGCGCGCCTCATGCGGCCCAGCCGCCGCCTCTATGAGCGCTTCAACCGGACCGCCCGCACGCTCACGTCCGGACGCGTCCGCGCCTGCGAGGATGGGGCTGCGATCGCCGATCTAGTCCGCCGATTGCGGACGGCCCGCTGTCCGGGGGGCCACGACCTCCACGGCCTGGACCGCGTGTGGTCGCGAGCCGAGCTCGGCGTGTTGATCACCGAGGCGGTCAACCGGCAGCGGCAGCTGGCGATGGGGCGGCTTGAGGCCAGGCCCAAAAGGCCGCGGCTGGACCCTCGCCGGCTTCCCGACGCCCGGCTGGAGCACCTGATCCAACATCACCGGGACCTGAGGCTGGTGGAGGCGCTGCGCGCCGAGCGGCGACGGCGTGACCTGGCGGGAGGTGGCCATGCGGCCTGACGACCCTTCCCGGTGCCTCACGGCCGATGCGGATTTCCGCTTCTATGTCGGTGTCCACCATCCGCGACTGGCCTGGCCGCTGACCCTGCGGGGATTTCGCGTGTGCGTTTCGGCCAATGTGCTGCGGGACCGACACGGCGATGCGCCGTTTCTCGGGTGTGATGAACCCTGGTTCCTGGACTCGGGCGCTTTCACCCAGGTCGCGCTGAGGGGCGGGTTCGAGCAGACCCCGGACGACTACGCGGCGATGATCCGACGCTTCGCTGGGACAGGGCTGATCGCGGCCTCGACCCAAGACTACATGTGCGAGCCGGTCGCCCTGCGGGCGACGGGCCTGACGATCCGACGCCATCAGGCGCTTACCATCGAACGGTTCGACGCCATCCGGGCGGCCGGAACCGCCGGCGTCCATCTTCTTCCCGTGCTGCAGGGGCGGACGCCAGACGACTATCGACGACACCTCGAGGGCTACGGTGATCGGATCGGCCGCGGCGCCTGGGTGGGGGTGGGCTCGCTCTGCAAGCGTCAGGGCGATCCGGAGGTGATCGCCGTCATCCTCGACGCCATCCTCCTCGATCGGCCCGACCTGCGGCTGCACGGGTTCGGCTGCAAGCGGACCTCGCTCTTGGAGCCGGCGGTGCGGTCCCGGTTGGCCACGGCCGACAGCATGGCCTGGTCCTATGCGGCGCGGTTCGAAGGTCGCGATCAGAATGCGTGGGACGAAGCCGGGCGCTTCGCCCTGGCGGTCGGCGGCCGCCCCGAAGCGGTCGAGCTCCTGGCCGCGCGCGCCGGGTGGCGGCGGGCGGTCGAGCGAGAGGGGGTGACGCCCAAGCGGGGTCTCGGGACGGCCCTTTGGCTCCAGTGACCTCGCCACCATCCGTCGTCCCCCACAAGGGACGCTGCGCTCAAAGCCCTTGTGGGGGCCGCCGCCTGTCGGCGCGGGGCGGTCACGAGCCGACGGGCTCGACCCTCCAACCCCCACTCAAGGGATCACCCCATGCCATTCTCGCCTTTGCCCCCCACCTCAGAGCGGCTGACGCACTACGAAGCCCAGACTCTCCTTCTCGAAGACGCCCGGACCCACCCGCCCGAACACGCCCTGCTCCAGCTCGGCCACGGCCTGATGAACGAAGTGCTCGACCTCGTCGGCGATTCCGCCCTGGAGGACTTCCAGACCCTGATCGCCGAGGCCCTGATCGGAGCCTTCCACTCCGCCGCCCAGCGCATCGAGCGCGACGCCGACAAGGCCCGCGACACCCTCAACGGCCTGATCCGGGACTTTGACGGATCGGAGATCCTCGACGTCGAAATCCAGGAAGCGACCCTGAAAGCCCGCACCGCGGACGTGGCGGTCCTCGCCCTGGAGATCATCCGCGACGCGGCCGCCGCCAGCTACACGACCTCGACGGGTGACGTCTGGAGCCCCTGGAAGGGCTCGGTGAAGGCGTCCCGCACCACGGCGGCGCAGATCGAAGCGCGCGACGCGATCCGGGCGAGCAAGGCGCGCAAGCATAGCGCGGCGTTCCCGGGCGCGACGATCGTGGCGTTCCGGGCGGCCCCTCAGGCCGACACGGCGGACGATGCTGGGCGGATCTTCGACGCGCTGAACTGGGCGCTGGCCCAATGGCCGGACATGGCTCTGGCGACCTCCGGCGCCAAGGGCGGCGAGAAGCTGGCGATCAAGTGGGCCAAGCAGAAGGGCGTGACCCTGGTCCTCGCGAAAGCCGATTTCGACCGCAACGGTCGGGCGGCGCCGTTCCGGGCCAATGACGAGATGCTGGACCTGGATCCGGTCTGCGTCCTGACCCTGGCCAACTCGATCAATCCGAGCCGCGGCGGCAGCTTGCAGCCCTTTGGACCGGCCTTGAACCTGGCGCAGAAGGCGGCGGAGAAGGGTATCCGGCACCATCCGGTGAAGGCCCGGGCCTGACGGCCCGATGCGGCGGCCGCGAGGCCGCCGCTACTCCCGTTTTTGCTGATCTTGGAGGGGCCGCGAGGGGAAGCCGGCTGGGATCGACAAGGTGGAGCCCCCTCCCCTGCCCTTGCAGACCGCGCGGGCTGACCGCGATCTCGAGGCGAACCTGGTCCGGGTCCGGCCGGGTCCAAGGCGACCTCGCACGCGAGGCGGGGTCGGCGGAGCCTCCGGTCTTCCTCCGCTTCGCTCCGTGCAGACCGGTATCCACCGCCCCCGGCCCTGGGCCCGTCCGTCTCCCCGTCCCCGCCGGTCGCACGATCGCGGGATGAGCCCGCCGGTCGAAGCGAGGACGAAGACGATGGCGAACATGGCGATGGCGCAGGCGGTTCTGGAGCACGCGCACCAATTCTACGATGTCGGCAGCTGGTACGTGGTGGCGGAGTGCTGGGACGTCTTCTCGGTGCTCGAAGAGCTCGACCAGCAGGAAGAGCGGACCAACACCCGGTTCGAGCTCGACGACGGCGCGATCTCCCATTTCGCGCAGATCATCGCGATGGATCCCACCCTTCACTGAGGCGTATGGGCGCGGGGCCCCTACCCCGCGCCCCGGCTTTCGGCGTGAACAGGCGCCGAACGGAATCGCAGGGCTAGAGGGCGGCCGTCCACGCGCCCCTATGTCTTGGAGTTGGTGATTCGTTCCGCCGCCGGCCCTATCCGGGCCGCGACGGAAGCGAATCAGCGGCGTAGGCGGCGCCGGTGACGGCCGCCCAGCTGACACCAAGCCCCGCCCGTCGAACCGGGCGGAGGGGGTGGCTACGATCCTCCTGGGGCGGGGTCAGCCGACGAAGGGATCAGCGGTTCCAGGCGGCGTTCGAGCCCTTCTAGAAAAGCGGGTCGCCGGCGTCGGAAATGGCGGTTGCGGCGGGATCGCCCCGGGGGGAACAAGCAGGCGCCGGACGGCGGCGGGCCGAGCCGGATGTGGCAAGGTCCAGGCGTCCGTATGCGGGGTCGTGGCGGCACTCGGGCCCGGGTGTCGAACAGCGGCGAACGCGGTGGCGAAACCTGGCCTGCTCGGGGTGGCGGTGCGTGCGGCTGGCGCCCGTGGGGGTCGGTCTGGAGCAGCATCCACTTCCATCCTCCAACGGGGGCGGCGCGGCGGCAGACGGTCCCGCGCGATCAATCACGCAAACCTAGGCCGGGTCGCTCGGGGTTGAAGCCGACCTCGCCAGCGAGGCGGCGGGCCCGGACCCTCCGGCCTTCCTTCGCTGCGCTGCGTGCAGGCCGGTTTCCAGGCCCGTCGGGCTTCATCCCCTCCCTTGTCCCCGTCCTTCGAGGTCGCGTGATCGCGGCAGGGACCGCGAGCCGCCCGGGCCCCTCCGGGCGGAAGACGGAGAAAGACGATGCTGAACCAAGTCCAACTGATCGGTTTCACCGGCGCCGAAGCCGAAGTGCGCACCACCCAAGGCGGCAAGAAGGTCGCCATCCTGCGGATCGCCACCAGCCGCTACACCAAGAAGGGCAACGAGAAGAAGGATTACACGACCTGGCATACGGTCGAGATCTGGAACCAGGCCACGGTCAACTGGCTCGCCTCCAAGCCACTCCCCAAGGGCGCGAAGGTGTTCGTCCAGGGCGAAATCCGCCACGACCAGTACACCGACAAGGATGGCGTCGACCGCTACTTCTCGAAGGTGGTGATCGCCGCGCCGGGCCACGAGCTGAAGTCCCTCGACCGGCCCGACTCCAACCCCGCCGAGGAGGGCTGACCGCCCTGCCCCGCCCGGTTCGCCGGGCGGGGCTTCGGCTTCGCCGATAAGGACGCCAGCGGCCGCATCGGCCGCTGGCTTTCTGTCTGCCTTCTTCATGTTTGATTTTGAAAAACGCCCGCTGCGTCCAGCAGCGGGATTTCTAGATTCCAAGGATTCTAATTCAGGGCGGCAGAAGCGATGAAGAAACAACCGGTTACGCCAATGTTCCTGACCGTTCGGGGGCGTCTTCCTGACCCGATGGGGGATTGATCCTGACTGGGTGGGGGCTTTGACCTGACCCGGCGGGGTCATCCTGACCGCTTGGGGGAGGCGCCCCCCAGGGCTGTTGTATCCTGACTTGCGAATTGATTCGAGGTCAGGAATGCTGGCCTAGATTTGGAGCACGGAGTCGCCGGCTGGTCGATGCGGCGCACATTGCGGATCGTGAGGACGGCGTTGAGGAGACGCCTGGCCGCGCCATGCGCGTGGCCCACGCCCTGCAGGCGCGTGATGGCGACGAGTTCGCCAAGCCCGGCAACCTGGTCGAGGTCCGCTTCGTCAAGGGCCAGTCGCTCAGTCTGACGGCCGCGCGCCTGTTGGCCCTGATGATCCTGACCGCGGGTGGCGACGCCTGGGAGCCTGTGGCGCACCGGATGCGCAAGGCCGACATCCGACGCGGCCACAAGGGCAACGAGCGGATCTCCGACATGCTGGAGGAGCTGCACCGCACCCTGTTCGCCGCCGACGACTTGTCGTGGCGGGGCCGCAAAGCCACCAAGCGCTTCTCGTTGATCCAGTCGTCGCGCGAGGAGGTCGACGAGGAGGGCTCGGAGGCCGGCTGGATCGAATGGGAGTTCACGCCGGACGCCCGTCGCCTGATCCGCGAGTCCGAGACCTACGCGGTGCTGAACCGCCAGGCCGTGCTAGGCTTCCGTTCCAGCTATGCGCTGCGGCTCTACGAGATGGGCGCGCTTCGGCTGTACCGGCGCCAGTCCGTCTGGCGCGGCGACATGACCGCCATCCGCGCGGCGTTCGGGATCGCGCCCGAGCTCTACAAGGACTTCGCCCAGCTCCGTCGCAAGGTGCTCGAGAAGGCCAAGGCCGAGATCGATCACCTGGCCCATTTCACCGTCGACTGGCGCGAGATCCGTCGCGGTCGCACGATCGTCGAGATCGAATTCACCTTCCATCCCAAGAGCGCGCCCGCCCAGCTCGTGGCGGCGGACGACGACAACGGCGATGGCGTCAGGCCCGTCGCGCTACGCGAGAGCGCCGCAAAGCCGATGGCGGCGCCCCCTGCCCTGCCCGCTCCGGCTCCGCGGTCCGCCGCCCACCCCAAGGCGAACGACACTGCCCTGCGGTTTCCTTCCGGGACCCTGCAGTACGGCGCCGAGCCCTTCGGCGAGATCGCGCGCGTCCATGGCGGCGGCTGGGCCCGCGACCTGATCGCCGACGCCTATCGCGAGCAGATGGACGCCCGCCTGACGAACCTCACGGGCGCCAAGTTGGTGAAGTCCTGGACCGGCTTCTGCCAGGCCTTTGCGGCCCGACGCGGCCGGCCCTAAAGGTGGAATTGCACCGGAGCAATTTCGCGCCCTGGGCCGTCCAATCCATCGAAGCGCCGACCCTCCGCGCTAGCGATCGGCGGCCAGCGGGCGGGAATGACACACAGCTAGACGTCGCCATAGTCCCGCGCGGGCTCCCCGCACTTGGCGACCCAACCCGCCGTCGAAGGGTGGCGGGCGGCCGTCGGTCGGCCAAATTGCACCGGTGCAATTTCGGCTCTTGGGATCAGGTGCGCTGAGGCGATGGACGGCTAGGATCGGAGAGGGGAGGGGCCTGGCGCTAGGCGGCGGCAGGTTCGGGCGGGCCCCCACCCGGTCAGGATGAGCAAATGTCCCGGCGCCGGACCCGTCCCGATCTCGCCCAGCGATCTCCCGGCGCCCGGGCCTTGATGGAACGGGAGCAATTGCACCGGTGCAATTTGCGCTCGGCCCCCTATTGCGGAGGCAAGAAAGCCCCCAATTGGTCAGGTTGGGTCTGGGCGAAAATCTGGAATCGGGATTTAGGTTGGTCGCGTAGCGTTAATGCGCTCTTAACAATGCGCTTATAGCGTCCAGGCGGCTCCACTTTCGCTTTTTGGGCGAGCGGGGTCGGTTTTTCGAAACCTGCCGAGAGGCTGTGAGGTCCCATGTCGAACGTCGCCGAAGCGCCCGCCCTCTCCCTCGCCGGGCCCATCTCGCAACTGGCGCGGCGCGCCTCGGCCGTCGTGGAGAATTTGCGCGACAGCGCGCGGGCCGCGCGCTCGGGCGAGCGCCGCGAGCCGATCTTCTCGATCAGCGAAGCCGCCGAGCTGGTCGGGCGCACGCCGGCGGCGATCCGCGACGCGGAGAAGGACGGCCGGCTTCCCGAGCCGCCCCGGACCGAGACCAATCGCCGGGTGGGCTACACCCTGGCCCAGGTGAACGACATGCGCGGCGTGTTCGGCACGCGCCCCTGGCGCAAGCCGGAGGATCCCTGCGCGGTCATTGCCGTGCAGAACTTCAAGGGCGGGGTCGGCAAGTCCACCCTGTCGGTCCACCTCGCCCAGTATCTGGCCATCCGGGGCTACCGTGTCGCGCTGATCGACTGCGACAGTCAGGCCTCCAGTACGACCCTGTTCGGCTATGTGCCGGACCTCGACCTGACCGAGGACCAGACGCTCTATCCGTACCTGCGCGAAGACGACATGCGCTCGCTGGACTACGCCCTGCTCGACACCCACTTCGACGGGCTGAAACTCATTCCCGCCAACCTGCGCCTGTTCCAATCCGAGTATGAGCTGGCGGCGCGGATGGCCCGTGGCGGCGGCCGGCTGCTCGACCGGCTCGCCCAGGGCATCGCGTCGATCGCCGACCAGTTCGACATGATCATTCTCGATCCGCCGCCCGCGCTGGGGGCGATCTCGCTGTCGGTTCTGCGGGCCGCTAACGCGCTCGTGATCCCGGTGCCGCCGACGGTGATGGACTTCTCCTCGACCGCAGCATTTCTGGCCATGCTCGACGAGACGCTAACCCAGCTGGCGTCGCGCGACCTCGCGCCCGACCTCAACTTCGTCCGCATCGTCGCCTCCAAGGTCGACGAGAACAAGTCGATGCAGAAGGAGCTTCTGGCGCTCATGCGGCAGGTCTTCGGCTTGGCGATGATCCGCACGCCCATGAAGGATTCCGCCGAGATCGACAACGTCACGGCGCGCCTGATGACCGTCTATGAGGTCAACGGCCCGATGACCAGCAAGGCGGTGCGCGACCGCTGCCTGACCTACCTCAACGGGGTCAACGAAGAGATCCTCCTCGACGTCCGGCAGACTTGGCCGAGCCACGTCGAGCGGCTCCGCAAGGAGGGCCACGCATGAGCCGCCAAGACGCAAATTGCACCGGTGCAATTCCGACAGAAAGGGGGGGCCGATGAGCTCCAAAAACCGCTCCTTCACCGCCGGATTGATGGACGCGCTCGACGAGACCGCGCCCCAGCCGGAGGCGCCGACCCGCATGGCCATCGGCGTTCTAGCCGGCCGCGAAAACCGGATGGCAGAGCTGGCTTCCGGCGCGGTTGTGGGCCGGGCCGTCGAGCAGGTAGACCCGGCCCGCTGCCGGCTGTGGAGCGAGCACAATCGCGACTACGCCAAGCTGGACGAGACGCGCTGCGCCGACCTGATCGAGAGCTTCAAGGCCCAGGGCCGCCAGGAAGTCCCGGCGATCGTCCGCCGCGTCCGCGGTGTTCCTGACATCGATTTCGAAGTCATCTGCGGCGCCCGCCGGCACTGGACCGTGACCTGGCTTCGCGCCCACAACTACACGGAGTTCCGCTTCCTCGTGGAGGTGCGCGAGCTCACCGACGAGGAAGCGTTCCGCATCTCCGATCTGGAGAACCGGGCCCGCGAAGACCTCAGCGATATGGAGCGGGCGAAGGACTATCTGAGGGCCCTCGATCGTCACTACAGCGGTCGCCAGAAGGACATGGCCGGACGCATCAACAAGTCAGAGGCGTGGCTCAGCCGCTACCTCGACCTCGCCCGGTTGCCCGAGGACCTGGTGGCGGCGTTCGACGACCCGCACGAGCTGAAGATCAAGCACGTCACGCAGCTGAAGCCGCTGCTCAAGCCCGACGACCGCGAGCGGCGGGTGTTGGCGGAAGCCATCGCCATCGCCAAAGGAAGAGGGGAGGGACCCCCCTCAAGCCCCAGGACGTCATCCGTCGCCTGGCGGCGGCGGCCGACCCCCCCAAGAGGTCAGGATCCCCCAAGAAGTCAGGCCAGACGTCGGCCGAGGTCGTCTCGTCGCCGACCGGTCAGCCGCTGTTTCGCGTCGAGCCCAAGGGCAAGAAGGAGGTCAACGTCACCCTCCTCCTGCAGGCGGGGGGGAGCCGGGCGGACGCCGAACGCGCACTCACGGATTTGCTCGCCCGGGTCTGGCTCAACACCGCCGGCGCGGAACCAGCCTAGTTCCGGTTATCGCAAGAAGGTTACAGGTTATATATAGCTTTCTTCACATTTGGAGAACTAGAAGCTTCCATGCCTCGGCAGCGATCAGCCCCGTTCTTCAGCGACGCCCCGGTCTTCGACCGCGCCGACTACGCGCGCGCGGTTGGCCGGGCGCCGAGCGACAAGGTGGTGAGCAGCATGCTGGCCCAACACCTGAAGGCCGGCAACATCCGCCGCATCGCCCGCGGCGTGTTCGCCTCCGTCCCCAAGCACGCCAACGCCGAGACCTGGTCGGTCGACCGCTTCCTCGCGGCCTCCCGGCTGCGGCCGGGCGGCGTCATCGCCTATCACTCCGCGCTCGAGCTCCAGGGCTATGCCTATTCGGAGAGCTTCGACCTACAGGTCGTGGCGCCGGGGCAGCCCGCGGTGCTGGCCGCCGAAGGGTTCACCTGCCGGTTCATCAAGGCGCCGGCGCCCTATGGCGAGGCCGACCTGACCAGGGTCGATCGCCTTGGCCAGTCGGTGCCGGTGACCACCCTCGAATGCACCGTCGCGGACCTGTTCGACCGGCCGGATCTCGCCGGCGATACCGACGAACTGATCAGCTCGCTCGACCTGATTGGCCGGCTCGACTTCGATCGACTCATCAACCGCCTCGCGGCCTTGCGCAACGCCACGGCGGCCGGCGCGGCGGGCTGGTGGCTGGAGCGCCGCCGCGACCAGCTCGGTGTCTCCGCTGACGCCTTGGACCGACTGCAAGCCCTGGCGCCCAAACAGAACCGCTACGCCTTGGGCGCCGTCTCTGGCGCCGGCCGGCTGGCGCCTAGGTGGCGGGTGATCCTGCCCGGAACCGTGCTCGACCCGGCCTTTGAAGGCTTGGCGTGACGGCGCATGCCGGGCTCTAGAGTGGCCGGCTGACAGCGTTGCGGCGCCCTCGTGCCCACAATCGCCGGGCATGGGTCACACCGTGGCCGCAAGCCCTGCCGAGCCTTCGGCTCGTTTTGGCTGCACCGGTCCCGCTCCATGTTCCTACCCTCTTCAGCCCCGCGTTGGACTCCGTTGGCCGGCGTGCTGGCGGCGGGCGTAGCGCTGATGGGCGGGCTGTCGTTGGCGACGGCCGGCGGGGCTCGGCCGCTCCTTCTGTGGAACCGCACGGCGAGCGAACCTGAGGGGCTCTATGTGCGCGCCGCAGGGCCGGTATCGGTCGGCGCGCTGATCGCTTTTCCCGCGCCGTCCGCCGCCTTTCCCTACGCTGACGGCCGCATGGGCTACCTCCGCCGCGTGCCGGTCCTAAAGCACGTCGCCGCCGTTTCCGGCGATCAGGTCTGCACCGCGAATAACAGGCTGGAAATCAACGGTCGCGTGAGGGCGCCGATCCTTCGCCAAGACCGTCGAGGCGCGGCCTTGCCGCGCTGGGAGGGCTGCCGCCGCCTTCGCGACGGCGAGGTGTTCGTCTTCTCCGATCGCATCCCCAACAGTTTCGACAGCCGCTACTTCGGGCCTGTGGACCGCGCCGAGATCGTCGGCGTCTTTCGGCCGCTGGCCCTTCCTTTCGCCACTCCTGGAGACCGCTGATGGACCCGGCCGCCCTGGCGGGACTGTGCCTGCTGCTCGCGCGCGGACAGACCGCTCAACCCTTGCCGGCTGGCGTCAATTGTCCGCCGCCGGCGCCGTCGCGCGCGGCGCCGCCCGGCCCTTCGGCACGCGGCGGGCTCGCCCCGCTGGTCGCCGGCCAGGAGGCGCGGGAGGCCATCACCCGGGTTGCCTTCGCCGAGGCCGGAAACCAGGGTGATAGCGGGCTGGCGGCCGTCGTCTACACGATCCTGAATCGGGCCCAGGACGGCCGTTGGGGCGCCAGCGTGGAGGCGGTTGTCAACGCCCGCGGCCAGTTTGAGCCGGTGACGCGGGCCGGCGGCGACTGGCGTCGCCTGCCGCCGTCCACGGTGGCTCAGCGGGCGCGGATCGACACCATCCTCAACCTCGCGCTTGAAGGCCGGCTGCCTGACCTGACGAACGGCGCGCGCTACTTCCAGAACCCGCAGATCGTTGCCGAACGCGCGACGCGCGGCGAGGTCTCAGAGGGCCTCGTCGACTTCGGCGGGACGGGCCCGTCCGCCGTGATCGGCGCGCATAGTTTCTATGTCGACGTGCGGTCAACCGGGGGCAGGGGGCCTCGCATATCCGCGTCCTCTTCCGCACCTCGTGGATCCTCGCCTTCCGCCTGGCAGGCGGCCGGCGGGCCGATCTTCGTCGGTGACAACCGTGCCGCGCGCGCGGCCGACCCGGCCCCAGCGCCAGTCACGAATGGGGCAGGCGACGGGGCTGTGCGCGCGACAAAAGTGACGGACCCGGGCCGCGCGATCTTCGTGGTCGGGCCGGGCCTGGCGGCCGGTCTAGACCAATGATCACGCCGCGCGCCACGCTTGGTCGAGGTCAGCGTAATCGGGGTCGAGTTCGCTCGGAACGAGGGCGTCGTCGGCTTCCTGCGCGAGGGCTGTTTCGGCCATCAGATCGAAGTCTGGAAGGCGGTCTCCCACGGCCTGAAGCGCGCTTTCCGCGTCTTCGTCGAGATCACCGCCGGGCCGCAGAGGCAGGGGTACATTGCCCAGCAACTCGCGCACCGTCAGACGGTCGCGGACCCGCTCAACCCGACGATCCAGGATGTCGACGAGCCGAGCCAGAAGCTCGTCATCCCCGGCAAAATGCGCGTCGCCCGCTTCCGCCAGCAGGGCGCCCCCTATGATGATTTTGCCGCGTGTCTCGCGTCTGCGTTTGTTGATGGACCACAGGGCTTCGAGCCGCTCAACGCGCGCCTTCAGGACATGGAATCGCTTGGCGTCGTCCTCGATATCTTCGAGCGGGGTGACGTGCCGCTGCTTGTGGATTCCGTCCTGTCCGGCTTCCCGCAGCGCTGTCTCCAACTCCTCGAGCCGTTCCATGAGGGCGGCTTCTTCATCGGTCCGCTTCGCCCGTTCGCGGTCGCTTGAACGGGCGGCCCAGAGCTCCCGTTTGCGGGCGAGCTGGGCGGGCGAACGGGGCTTGTACTTGGAGGGACGGGCGTTCCTGCGGCGCTTGTCGACCTTGGCCATGATGTGGCCTTTCGATGATGAAAAAGCACAAACCGGCGTAATGCTGCCATCAAAGTGCAAATCGGTCTATGCCGTGGTTCATCGTATTTCGTCACAATGGCGCAGTTACGGGTTGGATGTGCTGCGCCCACCAACCCTGCGGTCAGGCCCCGCCCGACACCCTCAAGGCCCCTCGTCGCTCCGCGCCGACGGATTCCTTGAGCCAAGGGCGCAGCCCTTAGCGATCCCGGCAGGGGCCAGAGCAGGGGAGGGCGCATGGCCCAGTACCGACTAGAGGTCCAAACCATCCAGAGGTCGGCCGGCCGGTCCGCCGTCGCGGCCGCCGCCTATCGTTCGGGCGACCGTTTGGTCGACGAGCGCCTCGCCATGGAGTTCGACTTCGGCGCCAAGGGCGATATCGAGTTCGCGGCGGTGATGGCGCCGGCCGAAGCGCCGGCGGCCTTCAGCGACCGGCAGACCCTGTGGAACGCGGCTGAAGAGGCCGAACGGCGGAAAGACGCTGTGCCCGCCAGGGAGCTGTTGGTGTCGCTGCCGCATGAGCTCGATTTCGAGCAGCGCCGGGCCCTGGTTCAGGCCTTCGTCGCCGAGCAACTGGTGGCGCGCGGGATGATCGCCGACGTCGCGATGCACCGGCCCGGCCAGGCGGGTGATGAGCGCAATTTTCACGCCCATATTCTCGTCACGACGCGGTCGGTGACGCCCGAAGGCTTCGGCAAGAAACCGGCCGAATGGTGGAGTCCGAAGGCGCTTCGGGAATGGCGCTCCGCGTGGGCGGATATCCAGAACGAACATCTGCGTCGGCACCTTGGACCCGACGCCCCGCAGGTCTCGCATTTGTCGTTGGCCGAGCAGGGTTCCGACCGCGAGCCGGGCGTGCATCTGGGACCCACGGCCAGCGCGCTCGAACGCAAGGACATCGCCTCGGAACGGGGTCAGCAGAACCGGGACACCGAGGCTCACAACCGAAAACGCAAGGAGCTTCGGACCGACTTCCAGGCGACCGCCGACCGGCTGGTGCGCGAGGCGCCGGTGATCGCCGTGCCGGTCGCGAAACTGACGACCGAGGCCGAGCAGGTCCGCGCCCGCATGGTGGCGGAGCGCGATCGCTGGGCGGCCGAGCGCGTGGCGCTGACCTTGCCGAAGATCGACAGCGTGCGGGCCGTAGAACGTGAGCTTCTGCAGCCGGCCCGGACCACGCTCGCGACGGCGAAACTTCGCCTGCGTCAGACCGAACAGCGGGTCACCCAGGTGCGTCATCGGCGTCTGGCCCTGGTGCAGTGGATCCGCAACCCGGCGCGGATGATTTGGGCCAAACACGCGGAGCTGAACGCCATCTCGCGGGTGCGCGCAGAGATGAGACGGGCCGAGATCGCGGTCCAGGTGCGGACCGCCTGGATCGCCTCGCCCGCGGGTCAGGCCTATGTGTCCGGCCGACGCGGCCCGCAGCTGGAACAGGCCGGTGATGTGGCCCGTCAGCGGCGGACGCTCGAGCGCAAGATCAAGCGGATCGACAAGCGGATCGAGGGCGCGACGCGGGCCTACAACGATCTGCGCGTCGCCCAGGCCCTCGGCCAAAAAGAGCTGCAGGTCCCATCCCGATTGCCGGACGAGACCCGGTTCATCCGTG
This sequence comes from Phenylobacterium aquaticum, assembly GCF_022695515.1. Lineage (GTDB taxonomy): Bacteria > Pseudomonadota > Alphaproteobacteria > Caulobacterales > Caulobacteraceae > Phenylobacterium > Phenylobacterium aquaticum. The sequence goes on along the minus strand of NZ_JALDPT010000001.1, from coordinate 223,196 downwards.
AGGTCGGCGGTCCCGCTCGCGCCGCATTGATGCGCTATCCGGCGCAGGCCCGGGCGCTGGCCGTGGAGCGGGTCAACCGCTCGATGGGCCAGACGCTTGGCCGCGGCGTCATACCGGGTCGGTGAGCGGCACATGAGCACATCGCAGCGCCTCGTCCTCGTGCTTCCCGTCGCCGTTCTGGCGATCCTGTTGGGCCTGTGCTGGGCGACCCAGCAGGCGGCGCAGGGACTGCATTATGCGGCCGCGCTAGGGGCAGGCTGGGCGGATATCGGTCCGGTTCGCCTCTATCGCCCGTGGGCCTTCGTCGAGTGGTATCTCGCTCTGCAGCCGCGCTATCCGCGCCTGTTCGACGGCGCCGGCCTGGCAGGACTTGCCGTGGCCTTGGCGCCGATTCTTTTGGTCGCGTTGGCCACGCGCGGCTCGGCCCGCGAACCCAAGGCCTTTGGGCTCGATGCCTGGGCGGATCTGGCGGACGTCGCGCGGGCGAAGTTGTTCGGGCCGGGCGGCCAGATCCGGGGGCGTGTGCTGGGGCGGTTCAAGGGCCGCTACCTGACCTACGGCGGGCCCGAGCACGCGATCATCGTCGGCGCCTCGCGCAGCGGGAAGGGCGCGGGCCATGTGGTGCCAACCCTGGTCGCGTGGCCCGAGAGCGCCTTCGTCTATGACCGCAAGGGCGAGCTTTGGCACATCACCGCCGATCATCGGAAGACCTTCAGCCACGTCTTCTACTTCGCCCCCACCGATCCCAATACGGCGCGCTGGAACCCCCTGTTCGAGGTCCGCAAGGGCCCGATGGAAATCGCCGACATCCAGAACGTCGTCGGCATCCTGGTCGACCCGCTGGGCCGCAAGGCCGGGGACCTCAATTTCTGGGATCAGAGCGCCACGGACTTCTTCACGGCGGTGATCCTGCACGTGCTCTACAGCGAGCCCGACGAGCGCAAGAATCTCGCCCAGGTTCGCCGGCTGCTGATCGACATCGAGCCGACGCTGCACGCCATGCTGCACACCCAGCACCGGCATCGGCCGGACTATCACGCGGCCGACGGCCTGGTGCGCGACGACGACCACGCGCCGATTCCCGAGATCCATCCCGAGGTGCGGCTAGGGGCGACGGCGCTCGCCGGCATGGACGAGCGGGTGAAGTCGAACGTGTTGGCCACCTGCCGGGCCTCGCTGTCGCTGTGGGCCGATCCCCTGGTGGAATACGCTACCAGCTGGTCCGACTTCTCGATCGGCGACCTGGTCTGCGCCGAGGCGCCGGTGACCTTCTACCTAATCACGCCCCAGGCCCATGCGGACCGTCTGGCCTTCCTGGTACGGGTGTTCATCCGCCAGAGTGTGAACAGCCTGATGGAGCACGAGCACTATGACAGCCGCCGGCGGCGCAAGCGTCATCGGCTGCTGCTGCTGCTCGACGAGTTTCCCAAGCTGGGCAGCCTGCCGTTCCTGGAGAACGCGATGGGCGAGATGGCCGGCTACGGGATTACCGCCCACCTGGTCTGCCAGAGCTTCAACGACGTGTTCTCCAAGTACGGTGACAAAACGCCGTTATTCGACAACATGCACATCACCGCGACCTTCGCGACGTCGGAGCCGACGAGCATCGAGAAGGTTACGCGCCGCGCCGGCAAGGCGCTGGAGATGCGGGAGAGCTACAGCGACCCGCGCAGCCTGTTCGGGCGGGCGCACCGGTCGACTTCGCAGTCGGAGCAGCAGCGCTACATCCTGTCGGAGGAGGACGTGCGGGGCCTCGACGACCGCAAGCAGTTCCTGTTCGTCAACAACACCAAGCCGATCCTGGCGGACAAGATCCGCTACTACGAGGAGCCGTTCTTCAAGGCACGGACCGGCGACTATTTCCACGGCGTGCCGGCGGCCTACGAACAGCGGCCGGGCGCCGCGGACCTGCCCGGGCCCGCCAGCATCGATTGGCGCGGCGTCAGGGCCGTCTGTGCGCCGCCTGAGGCCTTCGCTGGGGTCCGCGTGCCCAAGCCCCGTTATAGCGCCGCTGAGGACCCTCCAGAGGCGCCGGGCGCGCCCCATGCGGTGTCGGCCGCCGACTATCTCACCCTGGCGCCTGTCGCGACTCTACGGGCCGATGACGACGACGGCAGCCTTTGATCCCTCCTAGTCTTGCGAGCGCCCCATGACCGAACGCCATCCTGTTGTTCTGGACCGCAAGGTCGCCGCACTCCGCCAGGCCATGGGGCCGGTCATCGCCCAGGCTCTGGCCGATCGCCTGGTGGTGGAGGTGATGGTCAATCCGGACGGCAAGATCTGGATCGATCGGATCGGGGAGGGGCGCTCGTGGACGGGCCAGCACCTGGCGGCGGCCGACGCCGACCGCATCCTGCGGCTGCTCGCCGACCATACGGGCGAGGTGGTGACCCGCGACCGGCCCCGGGTGAGCGCGACCCTGCCGGAGACCGGCGAGCGGTTCCAGGGCGCCTTCATGCCGGTCGTGGCGCGACCGGCCTTTGCGATCCGCAAGCGGCCCGAGGTGGTGTTCACCCTCGACGACTATGTCGAGGGCGGCATGATGAGCGCCGCACAGGCCGAGATCATCCGGGCCGCGGCCGTGGCGCGCGAGAACCTGCTGATCGTCGGCGGCACGGGGTCAGGCAAGACCACGCTGGCCAACGCTATCCTCGCGGAGCCAGCTTTTGCCGGAGATCGGGTGGTGTTGATCGAGGATACAGCCGAGCTGCAATGCTCGGCGGCCGACCAAATCCAGATGCTGACCAAGCGCACCGAGCCTGCGGTGACCATGACCGATCTGGTGCGTGACACCCTGCGCCTTCGGCCAGACCGCATCGTCATTGGCGAGGTCCGTGACGGCTCGGCGCTGGATTTGTTGAAGGCCTGGAATACGGGCCATCCTGGCGGTTTAGCCACCCTGCACGCCAACAGCGCGGCGGAGGGCCTCAGCCGGCTTGAGGACCTGATTGGCGAAGTGACCCAGCGCATTCCTCACCGCGCCATCGGACAGGCGATCGACCTGGTCATCCATATCGCGCGCACGCCAGGCGGGCGCCGGGTCTCTGACATTGTGAGAGTGACGGGGTGGGGGGAGGGCGGATACCAACTGCAGCCCGCTTGATCTGGCGCGGCGCCGTCGACTCGGCGTGATGCGACAAGCCGCAGCTGTCGTGCGACCTTGCCGCTCGATCCTGACTGGTATTGGTGATCCAGCACCATGACTTCACTCACCCAACCGCTACGCCGCGCCGTGATGCTGGTTGCGCTTCTGAATCTTGCCTATTTCGGCGTCGAGTTCACCGTGGCTCTCAAGATCGGCTCGGTTTCACTCTTGGCCGATAGTGTCGATTTTCTTGAGGACGCGGCGGTCAACCTGTTGATCTTCGCGGCCCTGGGATGGAGCGGCAGGCGGCGCGCTCAGGTTGGTATGGCGCTGGCCGCCATCCTGCTGATTCCGGCGCTGGCGTTCCTGTGGGCCGTCTGGCGGAAATTCGCGGCGCCGGCGGCGCCCGAGGCCCTGTCGCTGACACTGACCGGGCTAGGCGCGCTAGGGATCAACCTGATCTGCGCCTTCACCCTGGCGCGGTTTCGCGAACACAGCGGCAGCCTGACCAGGGCGGCGTTCCTGTCGGCTCGCAACGACGCTCTTGCCAACGTCGCGATCATCGGCGCGGGGATTGCGACGGCGTTCACCCATTCCCTCTGGCCGGACCTGATCGTTGGCCTGGGCATTGCTCTGATGAACCTCGACGCCGCGCGGGAGGTCTGGACCGCCGCGCGGAGTGAACACGTCGCCGCCAAGGAGGGGGCTGCATGACCCATGATGGCCTCGGAGCGGATGACAGGGACGCGATCCTCAACAAGGGGTGCTTCTGCGTCACCTTGAACAGCGCGCGCCTGCTGACCGCGATCCAGGCGGAGGCGCCCGATCCGGACCTGGCGGGCGCTCTGCTCGCCGCCCGCCCGCATCTTTTCGCAGCCATGCCGGTCTTCCTGGCGGAGCATGACCTCAAGGCCATGCTTGACGTGGTGGCCGCGGTTGAGGCGGCCGGCGAGGACCCTGCTTACCAAGCCGTGGTGCTAGCCTGGGCGCCGGCGATCACGCGACATGACTTCGGGCCGCGCGGGGTCTTCATGGGCTATGATTTTCATCTTGGAGCCGATGGCCCCAAGCTGATCGAGGTCAACACCAACGCCGGCGGCGCCTTCCTGAACGCCTTCTTGGCCCGCGCCCAGGGCGCATGCTGCCGTGAAGCGGAGGACGCGATGCGGGCCGCGCCGATGGCGGAGTTCGACGCCGCGGTCTGGTTGATGTTCCTGGCGGAGTGGTCGTCGCAGGGGCGGACGGGCCAGCCGCGCACCATCGCCATCGTCGATGACAGACCGCGAGAGCAGTATCTCTATCCTGAATTCCTGCTGGCGCAGCGGTTCTTCGAGCGCCACGGCGTCACGGCATGGATCGCGGATCCGGGGGAGCTTCGCTTTGTCGACGGGCTGTTGCGGCACGAGGGCGAGGCGGTCGACCTCGTTTACAATCGCCTGGTCGACTTCTCGCTCGATGCTGCCGGGCATGAAGGGCTGCGCGATGCCTATCTCGCGGGTGCGGTTGTGCTGACGCCGGGCCCTCGAAATCACGCGCTCTATGCCGACAAGCGGAACCTAACCCTGTTGTCCGACCCGGTGGCCGCTAGCACCTTTGGGCTGACGCCCGACAAGCGGCAGAGCCTTTCGGCCGTCCCCAGCACAGTGATGGTGACGGCCGCGAACGCGGACGAGCTGTGGTCGACGCGTAAGCGCTACTTCTTCAAGCCGGCGGGCGGCCATGGCGGTAAGGCAGTCTACCGGGGCGACAAGATGACCCGCGGCGTCTGGGAGGCGGTTCAGCAAGGCGGCTACATCGCCCAGGAGCTGGCCGCGCCGAGCGAACGGCGGATCCGGATCGACGGCGAGATCAAGGCGCTCAAGCTCGACGTGCGCCTCTACACCTACAAGGGGTTGCCGCTGCTGACGGCGGCGCGGGTCTATCAAGGCCAGACCACGAACTTCAGGACGCCCGGCGGCGGTTTCGCGCCGGTCTTCGTCACCTGAACTGGGACGGCGTCACAGCTTGGGCGCCCAACTGGCGATCTCGGCTAGGATGTCGTCGAAAGCCGGTTGGCCGCGGAAATAGAGGGCGCTCGAGGCGGCGTAGGCGCTCTGGAGTTTTTGGCGAACCTCTGGGTCGCTGAGGACGAAAGCTTCGTTCTTGGCGATGATCGGGTTGTCGGCCTTGGGGAAGCGCTTGGCCTTGTGGTCGAGGTAGGCCGGCGTGCCGGCGAAGGCTTGGGCGGCTGGGTCCTGTAGCAGGCAATAGACGTCGTAATAGTGGCGCATGAAGTTGGGCGGGAAGACGCCGGTCTCTTGCTGCTGGCGGAACTTGGTCGAGATGGCCTGCAGCTTCTCCACGAGAGTGTGGCCGGGGTGGTAGCAGGCGACGGCCAGGGCGCGGTTGTCGAGAAGCTCGACCCGGCTGGCGGCGTAGTCATAGGCCCAGGAGCTGATATCGCGCGCCTGGTTGGGGGCGACGTCGTCGAAGCCGACCTCTAAGAGGACCCCGTCCTTCAGGCCTTCGACCGAGCCGTTGATGCTGTCATAGGCGAGGCGGATGCCGGCGCTGCGGTATTGCCGCTCGTCGTCGAAGGCGGGGTCGCGTTCAACCACGGTGATCCCGTCGATGACGATGGTCTGCGCCAGGCGGTCGTAGAAGTCCTTGCGGCTCTGGACGTGGGCGGGCTTGTCGTGGTTACGGCCGGACATCACCGGCGGATCGGCCGGCGGTTCGATGCGGATGTCGATATCTTCCGAGAACCGGCTGATCAGCCCATAGCCCTTGGACAGTGAGGTGCCGCCCTTCAGCTCGAAGGTGAGCCCGAGCTGCTGCAGGCCATAGAGGCTCTGCATGATCCAATAGTCCTTCTCGACCAGGGCCGGGGCGATGCCCTCGCTGTCGGCGACGATCCGAATCAGATCGGCGAACTGGGGGTGCTTGTGCAGCAGGTCAGGCGGCATCCTGCGCCCCGACCTCGGCCAGGGCGCGGGCGAAGAACTTCTTGGCCCGTTCGGAGCCGTAGGTTTGGGCGGCTTTCTTCACGCGCGTCCGGTCGCTGGCGGCCAGGCGCGTTTTGACCCGCTCGAGCACCTCGTCGGCGCTCTCGCCCAGCTGGTCGAGGTTGTTGACCAGGTCGACCAGCAGAAATTCCCGGGTGAGCTTCTTCGGGAAGGCCGGCTTCATGCGGAAGTCGTAGGTGCGTCCGCCCAGGGCGAACTTGCCGTGGCGCTTGTGGTTATAGACCACGGTCTTGTTGTGCAGTTGGGTGGTGCCGACGCCGAGGGCGTTATAGGCGTTCGGCGAAGCCAGCAGGAACGGGCCGCCCTTCAGGAAGGTCGACACCAGGGTGTCGACCTGCGGCGGCGCCTTGCCGAAGGCGGTCTGCTTGGGCGCATAGTAGAGTCCGCCCGCGAGTTTTGTGAGGGCGCCCGCCTGCAGGGCTTCCTTGAGATGGCGGTCGACCGCCGTCGACCACTGGACCAGGTCCGCCCGCCGGTAGGTCTGTCCGGGGCGGAGCTTGGCCTTGAACTGGTCGAACTTGCTCATGGCTCCAACTTAGGCCTCCGCCGTCAGTTTGCAAGGAATATCATTAAAAATCCATGCAAAGGTAATCCGGCAGGGCCGCCGGGTTCGACGAGGGCGTGACTGCGGCTTCGCAGGGTCGGGGGCCGAGCTTGGTGTTGTCAGAGTCAGGTGGCTGGCGGCGGCGGGACTTGAACCCGCGACCTCCCCGCCCATACTAGGGGTGCGACCCACCTAGACTGTCGAAAACGGGGGCTCTATCCGGCTGAGCTACGCCGCCATGGGGCCTCCTATTCGCTGGCCTTGACCAGCTGGAGCTTGGGCTTCTTACGGGCGATGCGGTCTTTCTCCGCCTCGTCCCGTTTCTCCCGTTCGGCAACCTTTTCCTGGGCGTAGGGCAGGGCGGCGTCGATCAGGCCTTCGAAGCTGTAAAGATTGGTGTCGCTGCCGAAACGGGTCTTGCGCCGTTCCGTCCGGGTCAGCAGGCCGATCGCCTGGAGGGAGGCCACGCGCTTTTGCACCGTCCGGGGCTTGATGCCGATCGCCTTGGCGATGGTCGCGACTGACGGGCAGGGCAGGTTGTCGGCATGCCACCAGTAGTTCGACAGATGCAGGATGATGTTCATGTCGATGGCGTCGAGACCCAGGGCCTCCTGCTTTTCGATGATGATGCTGGGGATGGCGTTCCATCCCGCGGCCATCAACGGCTTGGTCCATTTGGCTTCGTTCTTCCGGAGTGCTTCGGCTTCGGCGGGTTTGATAGCGGTGTTGGTCATGGCGGAAACTCGTGATCTGTTGTGGCGAATATCCGCCCTCGCCGCTCCGACTACAATGGCTGCGGCGGTGTAAGGGGGTGTATATAGGGACGCCCCCGGGCGAATCCAAGGACGGGGAGCGGGTGCGCCCAGGTGCAGGGATGGGGCGCCGCGAGGTTCACCCAAAATAGGACGTTCGGTAATCAGGACGAAGGCATCGAGGACCAACGGCTCAGAGCAACAAGGACAACAAACCCCGGGTACCCCGGTACACCCGGTCCCGCTCTAAAAACGGCTTTGGCATCGAAATACCGGGCAGGGGGAAAGCCTTCCCCTGCGGCCGAGCCTGAGATCTCGCCCGACCCCTTCGAGCGGGAACACCCCGCAACGCCCCGGAAAACGGAGAGTGGCCGGCGGGCGTGCTCGGTCCCGCCGCGTTCGCGGCTCCTACGGGTCCGCCCCTAACGGGCGCCTTCAGGCGCCGCCGGCCACTCGACGGCGCGTCCCGCCATGGCCGTTGGCCAGGCTCCTTGCGGCCTTCATTTTTGATGGGGTCACACGAGACGCGCTAGTCCTCACCCCAATTCTTGAGCGCTTCGCCTTCTGGTAACGGCTGGCCCAAGAGATCGACCCAAGCCGCGTGTTGACGGCTCCAACTCACGGCGACCAGACGCGCTCCGCCGTCGAACCTGAACCAGCCGCGGATCACGCGGCCGTCCTTCGGCGCCGTCTCGGCAGGATGCGGCGCGATCACAGGGTCACGGCGCGCCAGCTCATTCCTAGACCTCTTCCCCTTCCGCCTCGACGGCCACAGAGGCGGCGCCGCCCAGTGCCTCGTAACGTCGAGCCGATAGCCACTGCAGTCGTTTGGCCTGGGTCAGCAGGACACGCCGCAGGCCGCCTTGCACCTTGCGCTCGGAAATAACCTGGGCGAGCCGCGAGAGGATCAGGGAGCGGCGAGCGATGCGGAAGTCCGGGTGTGCGCGCAGCTCGAAGACGCGGTCCGAGACGATGCGAGCCCGGAAGGACGGCGGCGCCTCCACGGCGAGGTCACCGGGCGGCGGGTCCTTTTCGTTGAGGATGGCCTTGAACTGCGAGCCCTGGACAGCGCGGTCGGTGATCAGTCGCTCGAGCGCATCGAGGTGCTGCCGGGCGGCCAGATCGGACCGGTTCGAATCCTGAAACTGGGGGAGGGGCCAGACCTCAATCTCGAAGACCTCAAAGGGGTCGAGCACGGACATGGCCACGGCGTCTGTGCGCTGGTTGGTCAGATGGCGGCGGATGCGGGTGCGCAGGCGCTCGTTGGTCTGGCCGACATAGATCGGCTCGCCGTCGTAATCGAAGAAGGCGTACACGCCCCATTTGTAGTTGCCCACGAAGGGGCGGGTCCCGGCAGGATCCTCAAAGGGGCTGTCGAGGAAGCGGCTGAGGTTCTGCCGCAGATCCTCGGTCTCGAACGGCGGGATGTTGACCGCGTCTGGGTCGCGCCTGAAGAACTCGGTCACGCGACCGCTCGCGCCTCGGCCGCCTCCGACAGAAGTGGTTCGAACACGTGCTTGGCCAGGTGGCGCACGACATCGACCACCACACCGTCCCCGGTCAGGTGGTAGGCCTCGTTGTAGTTCTTCGGCAGCTTGTAGTCGTCCGGCAGACCCATCAGCCGAGCGGTCTCCCGCGCCGAGATCAGGCGGGAGCGGATCTGCTTGCCGTCGATGACCAGGATCACCTGGCGGCTTGAGCCACCGCCGGGGGTCCGAAGGCAGCCCGACACATCGTCAAACCTTACCTCCGCGCGCTGCACCTTCACGCCGCGCTCATCGAGGCGGGTGCGGTTGTAGACGCCGCCGACCATGCGGCGGCCGGCGCGCACGGCGGCGGCGACCTTGGCCTTGTTGACCGGCGACATCTTGGCCAGCAGGCGCTCGGTCTCGGCGGGCGTATGCCAAGTGACGCTGGTTGGGTGCTCTTCAATCTCGTCGGCCAGGGTGCGCATCCGGTGACCGGGCGTGGGCACGTTCCACCACAGCATGTTGGCGCGCACGGTCTTAGGCAGCGCATCGACCGCGCGGCGGATAGCCCGGGTGTGGAAGGGGTCGAGCGGCTCGGGCGACAGCAGGGCCGGGTCGATCGCCATGTCCTCGCGGACGCCAATGACGAAGAGGCGCGGCCGCGACTGCGGCACGAACAGATCGGCGTTGATCACCAAAGCGCCGCAGCGGTAGCCACCCTCGGCGAACGTCCGGCAGATCGCTTCGAAATCCTTGCCGCTGTGTGAGGTGAGAGTGCCGCAGACATTCTCCAGGGCGATGAGCCTTGGGGCCCGGGCCTCAGCCTTGAGCGCTCGAACCACGTCCCAGAACGGATAGAAGGTCCCGGACCGCTCGCCCTTCAGCCCGGCGCCGACTCCGGCCAGCGACAGGTCCTGGCAGGGGAAGGAGCCCCACATCAGGTCAGCGACACCCGGCAGATCGGCGGGCGTGATGGCCCGAATGTCAGCCACCTTCAGCTCGTCCGCGCCGAAGTTGGCCTGGTAGGTCAGGCCTTTCTTGAAGTCGAAATCGTTGGCGAACAGGCAGGTCCAGTCAGGGCCCAGGCCCGTTCGGGCCATGCCGCCGCCGGCGAAGAACTCGTAGAACTCAGCCATGCGCGCGACGCTCCGCGTTATGCGCAGCGCTCTGCGGTTCGCGCACCAGCTTCTCCTGCACGGCCTCGGCGATCCAGGTGTTGCGCGAGACGTTGCCGGGCCGCGCGGCGCAGGCAGCGTCGATGCTGGCGAAGGTCTCGGCTGTGAGCCGCAGGTTGATGCGGTCCAGGCTGCGGACGGTGGCGGTCTTCGAATCAAAATCCATGGAGCCACGTTGGCGCCTGCGTGGCGCCACGTCGAGCGGTGTTTCTTGTTTGTTCTGCGCGGTATCGAAGCTGGTGCAGGGTGAACGGGGGTTTGCGCCCGCCAAGATTATCCATGCCGACATGGTCCCCTCGTCGCGTTCGCGGTGAGCGCAAGAGCTTCGGCGCTGGCGAAGAAGCGGCGATGTGTAAACGCTCGGCGGGTCACCGTGGCAAAGACGCACAAGCTGGACAGTTGTGATGACGAATGTTTAGCTTTCGTCTTTCCGGACGATGTGGGTAAGCGCTTCGCCGCCCCTTGAGGGACCGGTGAGGCTTCATGATGACTGCGCCGGCCGAAACGCTTTTTCTCAGCGACCAGGAGACGGCAGTCGATCTCCTTTATTATGAGGCGGTGGCGCGCACTGTGGTGCGGTTGATCCGTCAGAGCGCGAGCGTGCCGGTCACCATCGGCGTCCACGGGGACTGGGGCGCCGGCAAGTCGAGCGTCCTTAAAATGACGGCCCAGGCCTTCGAGGGCGAGAAGCGGGTCGTGACCCTTTGGTTCAACGGCTGGGTATTCGAAGGCTTCCAGGACGCCAAGACCGTCGTCATTGAGACGCTGGTCGCAGAATTGCGGCGGGCGCGTCCGACATCCACCAAGGTCGCCGAGGCGGCGAAAAAGGTATTGAAGCGGGTCGACTGGCTGAAGGTGGCCCAGAAGGCTGGCGGCCTAGCGTTCACGGCCGCGACAGGTGTCCCGTCGCCCGACCTTTTGAAGAGCCTCTATGACGGCCTCTCGGGATTGGCCGCCAACCCCGGACAGGTGCTAACCGCGGAGAACCTGAAGGCGCTGACCGAGCAGGCCGGTGGCCTGTTGAAGGCGGCGGAGACGTCTTCGGATACGGTCCCGGATCAGATGCACGCCTTCCGCGAGGAATTCGATGCGCTGTTGGACGCCGCCGACATCGATCAGCTGGTGGTGCTGATCGACGATCTCGACCGGTGTCTGCCCGAAACCGCGATCTCGACGCTCGAAGCGATCCGGCTCTTCCTGTTCGTCCCGCGCACCGCCTTCGTCATCGCCGCCGATGAGGCGATGATCGAATATTCCGTGCGTCGCCACTTCCCCGACCTGCCGGCCAGTTCCGGGCCGATGACCTATGCCCGCAACTATCTCGAAAAGCTGATCCAGGTCCCATTCCGCATTCCCGCCCTCGGCTTGGCCGAGACACGAGCCTACGTCACCTTGCTATTGACGCAGCGCGCCCTGGGGGAGGAGGCGGCGCCGTTCAAGGCGCTGCTGGCCGCAGCGCGCGAGGACCTGCGGCGGCCGTGGGCCAGCCGTGGCCTCGACCGCAAGGCGGTCCAGACGGCCCTCTCTGGCGTGATCCCCAAGCCGGTCGAGGAGGCCTTGCGCATCAGCGCGCAGGTGACGCGGCTCCTGACCGACGGGACGCGGGGTAATCCGCGCCAGATCAAGCGCTTCCTCAATTCGATGGCGCTGCGCCAGGCGATCGCCGACGAGCGGGGCTTCGGCGATGAGATCGAACTGCCCGTGCTCGCCAAGGTCATGCTCGCCGAGCGGTTCGCGCCGGACCTCTACGAGCAGCTCTCCCGCCTGGCGGCGACGGCGGCGAACGGCAAGGTCCCCGCGCTCGCCGTGCTTGAAGCCGCATCCCCGGAGGGCGAAGCCGCCAACCCCTCGCGGAAAGCGAAGACCAGCACGACGGCGGCGGCGCCCGAGCTCGAAGACTGGCTGAAGAGTGATTGGGCCAAGGGCTGGGCGACGATCGAGCCGGCGCTCGCTGACGTGGACCTGCGGCCTTATGTGTTCGTGACCCGCGACAAGCGCAGCTTCTTTGCCGGCGTGATCGCCGCTGATCACCTCGAAGCTCTCGTGGAGCGTCTGAGCGGCTCCGCCATGGCCGCTCGATCGGCCGAAGGGGAGGTGGGGCGCCTGAACGATGCGGAGGCCGAACAGGTATTCGACGCGCTTCAATCGCGGATTCTATCGGCCGACAAACTAACGAGCGCACCGGCGGGCGTGTCGGGACTGGCCCTTCTCGCGCGTCTGCGTCCCGCCCTGCAGCGGCGGCTTCTCGGTTTCCTGCAGGGCCTTCCCGTTGACACCGTCGGCGGTTGGGCGGTCACCAGCTGGGGCGGCGCGTTCGTTGAGCCCGCGATCGTCAGCGAATTCGCCAGCCTACAGCAGACCTGGGCTACAAGCGCGACCAGCGCCGGTCTCAAGGCGGCGGCGGTGGCTTCGTCGAAACTCAAACGGGCCACCTGATGGGGACCTCCAGCAGTTATGGCGGGCCTCAAATCGGGTTGATCCCCAGTTGGGTAGACGACCCCGCCACGGGCGTGGCCGCACCCGAGACGGCTCCCGTCGATCCCGCGGCGGCGTCCGGTCCGCCGCGCATCACGCCGGACCTCAGCGGCGCGGGATCGTTCCGCGGCGCCCGGATCGCCTTCAACCAGTTTGCGCGCACGGGCAACCGAGACGCGCTCGCCCGGGGCGTCTCCCGTTACGTGCGCGATGGCGTCGGCGGCAGCGGGCGGGCCGCGCGCCGGATGGGCGAAGCGCGCGCGGCTGCCGGCCGGCTCCTCGGGGTGGTTCGCGACGTCGCGCGGGATGGGGCGGCCGAGGCGCTGCGGCGGGTCGATCTGGCCGGTCTGGCCGGCCGCCCCGCCGAGGACGTGCTGCTTTCCCTCCTGGAAGTAATCTGCCCGCCGGGAGGCTCGCTCGACGAAGCGATCGCCAGACAGGGGATGCTGGAGGCGATCGACAGCTTGGCTGAGGAAGGGCTGGGCGCCTTCGACACGCTGACCGCGGGCCAGCTCGAAGAGTTCTTCCTCGATGTGGTCGCCCGCACCATCGAAGCCCGGATTCTCAACGACATCGGAATCAAGGGCGTGAGTATTCCCGACGATGTCGGGGCGATCGACCGGCTGCAGGCGCAGCTGCACGATTTCGTTGCCGGCACGGTCCGTGGCGAACTGGCCGGTCGGCTCAGCGGCGTCGAGAGCCTGAGTGATCGAGCGGTCGTCGGCGCGGCGAACGGCATCTACGAGGCGGCGTTCGAGATGTTGGCCATCCTGGGAGACGACGCATGAGACCCCACAGCGTCGTGTGCCGGCTCGGCGACCGGGACCGCGCGCGGATTCCCGCCGCCGCGGGGGTCCAGCAGACGGAGATCTCTTTTATCGCGGCGGATCGCCGGCTGGATTTCGGCCTGGGCCATGCGCTCGATCAATTGGCGGCGGTGGGCCTGCGGCCCAGCGAGATCGCCGTTGACCTCGGGGTGCTGGCGGCGACCCTCACCGCCGCCGACACGCGGATCAATCGGCGCTCGGAATCGCAGGATGGCTGGACGCGCGAGATTACCCTCGAAGTTCCTGTCTCCGACCCGGCGCTGTGGACATCGGTAGAAGACTTGCTGGTCCGCATGCTCAATTTCCTCACCGGCGATCGGTGGGGATTGCGCTTCCGCGCGCGGCCGGCGGGGCTGAAGCGCCTCGCGCCGGCGCCGACCCGCCTTGCGATATATCGCCCGCCGGACGTCTGTCTGTTCTCGGGCGGCCTCGACAGCTTCATCGGCGCCATCGATCTGCTGGCCGGTGGCCGTGCGCCCCTTTTCGTCAGCCACTACTGGGATGGCGTGACGAGCGCTCACCAGACCTATTGCGGCGACCGGCTGGAGAAACATTATCCGAAGGCGGGATTCATGCACCTTCGGGCGCGCGTTGGCTTCCCAACCGACGCCGTGGCCGGTTCAGGCGTCGAGAACTCGCTTCGCGGCCGTTCCTTCCTGTTCTTCGCCCTCGCGGCGCTGGCCGCGGACGCGATCAAGGACGATGTGGTGATTCATGTGCCCGAGAACGGCCTCATCTCGCTGAACGTGCCACTCGACCCCCTCCGGCTCGGATCGCTTAGCACGCGCACGACGCACCCCTTTTACATGGCGCGATGGAATGAGCTCCTCGGCCGGTTGGGCATCAAGGCAAACCTCAACAACCGCTACCGCCACCAGACTAAGGGCGAGATGGTCGCCGGTTGCGCCGATCGCGCCTTCCTCGAACGCACCGCGAAGGGGACGATGTCCTGCAGCTCGCCGGCCAAGGCGCGCTGGTCCGGCGCCCCGCCGCAGCACTGTGGCCATTGCGTCCCCTGCCTGATCCGTCGCGCTGCCCTGGTCGCCGGACTGGGCACGGATGACACCACCTATACCCTGCAAGATCTGCGCGCCGCCCCGCTCGACGCGGCGAAGGCGGAAGGCGAGCACGTCCGCTCGTTCCAGCTGGCGATCGCCCGGCATAGGGCGCGGCCCGGGTCCGCGCGGTTCCGTATCCATCAGCCCGGCCCGCTGAACGACGCGCCGGCTGAGCTTGGCGCCTATGAACAGGTTTATGTGAATGGCCTGAACGAAGTGGGCGCACTGCTGGCCGGGGTTGTGGCAAGGCCCCTCTGATGACGATGGCGACGCCGAAGCTGATCGACCTGCATTGCCACCTCGACCTCTACCCTGATCATGAGGCCCTGATCGCCGAGTGCGACCGGGGAAAGGTGGCGACCCTGGCGGTGACGACGACGCCCAAGGCGTGGCGGCGGAACGTGGAGCTCGCCAGCCGATCCGCCCACGTGCGGGTGGCCTTGGGCCTCCATCCGCAGGTGGTGGCTGACCGCAAGTCGGAGATCGCGCTCTGGGAGCAGCTCCTGCCCGAAGCCACTTATGTCGGCGAGGTCGGCCTCGACGCCGGCCCGCGGTTCTATCGATCCTTCGACGACCAGAAGGCGGTCTTCGAGCGTGTCCTTCGCGCCAGCGCGGAAGCCGGCGGGAAGATCCTCACCATCCACAGCGTCCGCGCGGTTGGCCCGGTGCTCGATCACCTTGAGCGGCACCTGCCGCCGGACCGGGGCAGGGTGGTCCTGCACTGGTTCACCGGCTCGAAGTCCGAAGCCCGGCGCGCAGCCGCTTTCGGTTGCTACTTCTCGATCAACGCGCAGATGCTGATCAAACCGCGTCACCGCGAGATCGTGGCGGGCCTGCCGCTGGACCGCTTGCTCACGGAGACCGATGGCCCGTTCACTCAGGCCGACGGTCGGCCCGCGCGCCCGTCCGATGTCGCCCTGATGCTGCCCGATCTCGCGCGGCTGCGCGGCGTCACGACGGAGACCCTGCAGCGCACGCTCGTGGAGAACCTGCGGAGCCTTGTGACGCCGACGATCGTAGGCGTTCGGCCATCGACGGGAAGGGGAGGGGATGGCCGTATTTCACAGATCGAGGTTGAAGGGATCGCGGCCGCACTGGGGGACACGGTCATCGGTCTCAGCGGCAGCGAGATCGGTCACATCCTCAGCACCCTGAAGATGGCCGATCCCGACCCGACCGCCACAAAGCGACATCGCCTCCTAGCGACTTTCGCGGCTGACCAGAACCGCCGCCAGAAGCGCACCGGCATCCTGGAATTCATCCGTCGCGCCATGGCCCCGGCCCGCTGGCTCGGCAAGCGCGACGGTTACGAGCCACTTCGTCTGCGCCTCAACGAGACGCTCGCGTTCATGGGCCTGGAGGTGGACGCGGCCGGTACGCTCGCCACGGCCACGGCGGCGGCCACCATTTCCGAGGCGGAGAAGCGGGCGCGGAACCTTAAGGCCGATCTGCTTCGGCGCAACGTCCATCCCGATGTCCTGGCGTTCTGCCGCCCGGAGTGGCTCGCTGAGAATTATTTCCACGCCGTCCTGGAGGCGGTGAAGAGCGTCGGCGACAAGCTGCGGACGCGGACGGGGTTGACGGACGATGGCGCCACCCTGGTCAACCGCGCCCTCGGCGGCGACACGCCTATGCTGGCCATCAATCCTCGCCGCACCAAGAGCGAGCAGGACGAGCAGCGGGGCTTCGCCAATCTCGTGATCGGGACGTTCGGCATGTTCCGCAATCCGACCGCTCACGAGGCGAGGATCCGTTGGGACATGAGTCTCGAAGACGCCGAGGACCTGCTTTCGTTGGTGTCGCTGATCCATCGTCGGCTAGACGCGGCGGTCATGCCGCCGCGCGCCTGAAGTTGAGTTGGGTTCGCGCGACCTCGGGTCCCCGGGCACGATGGATGGAACCCTTGGCACACGGCGATGCTGCGAAGAACGCGAACTTAGTGTCGATACGGCCCCGTTACGCACGCGGTCGATAGCGCTCGATCACCAGGTAGGCGGCGACCGCCCAGCCCGATCCAACCACCCAAAACGCCATCCATACGGAGGCCGCGTCCGTCAGGATGCAGGCCATCACGCCGACCAAGCCAGCCAGGGGCATCGCTAAGAGCAGGTCTCTGCGCCGAAACCTCACTTGCTCACTCGGGCTTAGACCGGCCCTTGGAGTCGGGCGACGGGTCGTCATTAGCGGCGATCTCACGGGCCAGATCCGCGAGACCTTTTCGGACGCTACGCTTTCGGATGCTCAAGAAGGCCTCCGCCAGCGCCTTGCCGTTGGGTTCCGCGAGGAGCTCCTCGACGACTCCACTCCAGGCTTTCGCATAGGCGTCGCCATCCGGCGTCGCCGGATCCGCGAGCCCTTCAAAGAAATGGCTAACCGGCACCTCCAAACATCGGGCCGCCTCATAGAGTCTTGAAGCGCTGATGCGGTTCGCCCCACGTTCGTATTTTTGGACCTGCTGGAAGGTCAGGCCAAGACCGCAGGCCAAGCGTTCCTGGCTCATGCCGAGCTGTCGACGCCTCAGCCGAAGGCGATTGCCAACGTGGATATCGACCTGAGCTGGCTCGGAGCCCATGTGAAGCATCTCCTCGGGCGCCAAATCCTACCGCCACCCCACTAATAGGACATATATGTCCTAGAAGTTGTCGACGCACCGTTAAATCCATCGTGCATGGATTGGAACAGGGTCGTCGGGCGCAACGTGCGGCGTCTCAGGTTGGCGCGCAAGTTGACCCAGGAGGACCTTGCCGGGGAGGCTGGCCTGGCCATGCGGCATCTGGGGCGGATCGAACGTGGGACGAGTAGTCCGACGGCCGTCATCCTCGGCCGGCTTGCAGAAGCGATGGAGGTGCGGCCTGGGGTGTTCTTTGCGGACGACCATGACGATGACGGCGCATAGCGGCAGGTCATCGTCGAAGGCCCGAAATTCTGGCTACGCGGGATAGAGATGTCGCCCGGGAACGCCCAGTTGGAAATGGCAGGCCAGGCTTGGGGTCGGCCGAAGGGCGGGCGTCCGACGCCCAACCTTCGCTCAGCCGAGCCCGCCGATGCCCATGGTTTCGACCACGGCAACGATCCGGGACGTGATCGCGGCCCCGGTGGTCAGAACAGCGACGCACCCGCCGTAGGCTTCGGCTGACGCAAGATTGACGGGGGAGCGCTCGTCAAACCAGCGCAACCCGGCTTCGAGCGTGGGATTCTCTGACTGGTGGGCCATAGCCTCTTTCCAGGCATGGCGGTAGACGTCCGCATCATCAAAGAGCATCCGCCAGATCTCACTTTCCGTACACGATGGCTGGATCGCGATCTGCACACGCCGAAGCTCGCTGTGCATTCTTTCGAGGAAGGCGCTCATGACTGCCTTCGGCTTGTTACCCGCCAACTTGCAGCGCGCTAGCTCGGCGTCTGCCACGATCCAGGCGACGGCCATGAAATATCGGGTTACGTCCGCCCGAAATTGAGCCTCGGGCGGATCGCTGATGGGACCCATGACGACCTTGTCCCGGGTGCGCGCGACGACCTCGAACAGCCGGTCTCCGATTGCGTCCAATCGTCGTTTCTCCGTTCTGCGTAGGCCGGATTGAGATCAACGGCATCTGACTGTGTATACGCACGGTCCGAGGGGTTCCCCGCAGCGGCGCCTACCAAGATCGACGCCACCCTTTGACCTCGGCGCACCGGTGCGGACTGGTCGGATCCCAGGATTTCTTAGGAAGATTTCGCCCTCAAGAGCCCATCCAGGTTCGCCTGCGGACCTGAGCTTGCGCTTGCAGCCCAGTTGGCGCGGACCGAGATCGGGATCAGCGCTTCAAAAGATCAAGCGTGCGGTTTTCCATGGCGTCTTGGGTCTCGAGCACGTTGAGATTGGCTTCGTAGGCGCGCATGGCCTGCTTCATGTCGAGCGCTTCCACTAGCCCGTCCACATTGGGCAGCAGAACATAACCGCTCGCGTCGGCGGCCGGGTGGCCAGGGCTGTATTCCTTGGAGAACGCCGAAGGGTCCGGTTTGACGCCGGCCATCTGGACACCGTCGCCGCCCTCCATCCGCAAGACCTTGAAGACAGGGACTTGCCGTCGGTACGGTTCCCCACCCGGGGTCTGGGACGTCGAGGACGAATTGGCCATGTTTTCGGCGATGACACGCATTCGCGCTTGCTCAGCCCGAAGCGCCGATGCGGCAATAGCGGCGACGCCGTCGCCCTGCATCCCGATCTTGGCCATGAGCATCCGTCCCTCGTCATCGCCTTCAGGCTCAAGCGTCGTGGTTAACGATCGATTAACGCAGCGTAAATCAGAGACTTGGAGCCTTGAGAAATCTCACTGGCCAAGACGACAACACTAACATTCCTGGAATGTTAGTGTTGTCGTCTTGGATACATCTTGCGGGCATGCGGTCTGCGGGATTCCTTCTGGGCCTCAGCGGGGCGCCGTTGGAAGTGTGCGCGACGACCAGTGCACATGGACGATCCGCCAGACGCCGGCCGTCTGTTGCAAGATCATAGTCTCCGTGGTGACCCGCGGTTGTGTCTTGCCGTCGGTTTGCGGGCGAACCGCGCCTTCCGAAGCGATCCAGGCGAAATTTCCCCCGCCGCCGCCGCTGCGACGGCTCAGGGTTTCGGTCGCCAGCTTGGCGAAGGCAGCATCGGCGGCCAGATGATGGGCCGCGTAGGCTGACCTTGAGCGCTCGGCGCCGCCGGCCTCGAAGATCAGAACCGCGTCGGCGAGCAGGCTCTCCGCTTTAGATGTGTCGCCAGCCTTCAGAGCCGCGTGGAAGGCGTCCACGACGACCGCCGCCTCGGCGGCCGCGGGGTCGAGGCGTGCGGCCGTCGGTGCAGGGCCAGCAACCGGATCGTGAGCAGATGCCGCCATCGGCGCGGCGAGCAGGGCCGCAGCGATGATCGCGACTGGTTTGGGGAGACGATCCATCTACGTGCCTTTTCAACAGGGGGAGTGCTTGTGGTCGGAGGACGGTGCAGCGAACATGCGCATCTGTGGGGGGAATGGCATTGTCCGCCGAGTTGACGCGTGAACTGCTGAGCCGGTGGCGGAACGATCCGGCCGGGGCCTATCAGAGCTGGTTCCTCTGGGAGGACCGCCTGAAGAATTTCCGGTCGATCCGTCGCGGCGTCCAACAGGTGGCCGCCGAGATCGAGGCCGAGCGATTCGGCGTCGCTTACCGCGGATCGTCCCTCGAGACTGTCGTCCATTCGATCGCCGAGCAACGACAGGTGTTCAAGGGGGCGGACCACGCTTTTCTGTGGAAGCCGAAGCTGCGGATTCCCGACATCTATGAGCACCCTGGCAATCAGCGCGCCTTTGGCCAACTGCTGGACGCCTGTGTCTGTTGCGACACCGAAGAGCATGTCCTGGCGGAGATTCACCGGATTGATGCGCTGAAGATCAAGGGTCTGGGCCCAGCGGTGGCCAATATCCTTTACTTCCTGCACCCCACCATCGCGCCGCCGTTCAACACTGCGATCGTGCGCGGCTACAACGCCTTGACCGGCGCCAATGTGAAGCTCGGCCGGTGGGACGAGTACCTGGCGATGCGGCAGGGCTTGATCGCCTTCAATCGCAAATACCGCGACTTGCTGTCCAATGACCTCGGGGCGGCCGCGGCGTTCTGTTTCGACCTGGGCATGGGGCTCTATGCGCCGCCGCCGCGCTCCAATGACGTCGCCGCGCGGGCCGACTGGGCGGCGGATCTGGCCAGAGTTCGCGCCCAGGCCATCAAACCCTCGGCGGCCGAGGCGGACGCGCGGACCCATACTGAAATCCAGGGCTGGCTGCGCGATCTGGGGCGCGCGCTCGGCTACGACGTATGGATCGCGCAGAACGACCGCGGGCGGCCATGTGGGCCCGGCCGGCTCGGCGATCATTGCCTGGAGCGATTGCCGACGGCGCTCGACAATCGCCCCGGCGCCGAAGCCGTGCGCCTGATCGATGTGCTGTGGCTGAACACGGCGGGCGCCATCGTGGCCGCCTTCGAGGTGGAGCACACGACCTCGATCTATTCCGGGATCGTGCGGATGCTCGACCTCGCGCTGGGCGGCGACGCGAGCGGCCTTCACAGCCTGTTCCTCGTCGCGCCCGACAAGCGCGAAGCGGACGTGCGCGCGCAGATCGCCCGACCGGCCTTCAGCCGGATCGCCGACCTGAGCGTGCGGTATCTTCCGTATAGCGCCCTGGAGCAGCATCGGGAGGCGATGGCCCGTTTTGGATCCGGGGTTGCAGCGCTCGAGAAGGTCTCCCACCGGCTCACCTAGCCGAAGGCCGCATATCGGTGTCGAGCTGCTCGGCGAGAAGTTTGCGCGCCCGGTAGACGCGGGTCTCGATCGTCTTGATGGACACGCCGAGGATCTGCGCG
This sequence comes from Phenylobacterium aquaticum, assembly GCF_022695515.1. Lineage (GTDB taxonomy): Bacteria > Pseudomonadota > Alphaproteobacteria > Caulobacterales > Caulobacteraceae > Phenylobacterium > Phenylobacterium aquaticum. The sequence goes on along the minus strand of NZ_JALDPT010000001.1, from coordinate 202,443 downwards.
GCGTCCTGCTGACTCAGGCCTTCGAACGCCGTCAGCAGGAGAGGCTCCTTCAGAGTGGCCGGCAGCCGCGCGACCGCGCGGTCCAACCGCATCGCTTGCTCGTCTTCCAATACGATGGCCTCGGCGCTGGCCGACATGTCGGGAGCGTTCAACGCCTCACCGTCGTCGAGTCCGCCCGAACCGAAGATCACGCGGCGGACGACCATTCGACGGCCGCGGTCGCGGGCCTTGTTGATTGCGATCGTGCGCAGCCAGGCGCCGAAGGGCCGCTGCGGGTCATAGCGCTTGAGGGCGCTCCAGGCGGCGATAAAGGCCTCGTGGACGGCCTCATAGGCTTCATCAGCGTCCCCCGTGTAGCGACGTAGCAGCCGATAAAGACCATCCTTGTGGCGACCAACGAGCACCGCGAAAGCCCGATCATCTCCAGCTGCGGCCGATCGGGCGAGGAGGCTGTCGGACGCCTGAGCGTCCCCGGTCACCTCGGGTCTTCGGTCAGGGACCTGACGACCGTCTCGTCGAACCTGGCCGCCTGATCGGGCGTCAGCACCGCGCGCATCGCCAGGGTGTGCACGATCGTCTCCTTTTGCAGTTCACCCATGGCGCGGTGGAAGCGATCGATCGCCTCCTGGACCTGGGGCGTATAAGCGTGGCTCTGCTGAAAGGCCTGGGCCAGCTGGGCGTTGGCCGCCCGCATCTCAGCCTCGAGCGCCTGGCGACGAGCTTCGTGGTCACGTTCCATTCCGGCGATGCGCCTCTCCTGGTCGGCGGTCAGGCCCAGCTTCTCATGAACCAACTCATGCAACGGCGTCGGCCGCTGCATGCGATGCATGACGTATTGCGCCCCGCCCCAAACCCCGAGGATGGCCACCAGCACCGACAAGATCAGCGTCAGCGCCATGCTGCGCATCACGCTCATCGGCGGCCCTCCAGCAGGTTGGACGGCGCGAGATGGGCCCCGCTAGAGAAGGCGCCGTCGTGCTGCGGGGCCAATGCCGCCGATGCGGCGACCGCGCCGCCCGCCGTCAATCCCATCGCCAGGGCCAAACTTACGGAGGCGAAACGAACCGGCGCGAGCGCGGCGAGCGCCCGCGCATCGCGCCGACGCGCCACGATGCTTTGGCCGATCCGCGCCTCCAGTCCGTCCAAGGAACGGTCGGCCGGAGCCGCCGCCAATCGATCGACCAGCTCGTCCAAGCGCTCGCTCATGTGAAATCCTTCTAGGCCGCCCCAGAAACTATACGTTCCAGACGGGCCCAACCCCTAAAGGATCATCGGACGACACACGGCGAGCCCGCGTCGATCGGCGTTCTCGCCGCCGCAGCGGCTGTAAATCAGCCGCCGTGCGATTTCAGCCAAGCCTCAAGTTCGGCCTTGCCCTTGGTGTTCTCATCGATCGTCTTCTGCGCAATCTTCTTGGCGTCGGCGTCGGCGCCATGCCGAAGCTGGATCTGCGCCATGTCGATGGCGCCTTGGTGGTGGGCGATCATCTTGCGCGCGAACATCGCGTCAGGTGTGGCGCCCTTCGCGCTCATCATCGCCTGGTCCATCTTCTTCATGGCGGCCATGTAGTCATTCATGGCCATCATGTTGTGATCGCCCTTCATGCCCTTCATCGCCGGCATGGCGCTGTGATCCATCCCCTTCATGGCGCCCTGGGTCGACTGCGCCGAGGCCGTCGCCGCGCCCACCGAGAACGCCGCGATCACCGCGAGCGCCACTGTTGTCTTTTGCATCTTCTTTGTTCCGTTCTGACGTTGAGGCGCAACCCCGGCCGCTAGCCTGGTCACGAACGTGAGTAGAACCGCCAAAGCGTGACTTCGTTGCTCGACCACCACGAAACGATGCACGGCGAAATCCTTCCAATGATTGGAAGGGGCGGCATGGATGTGGCGTCTGTCCTTGACCACAACTTGCTCTACGGGGTGCTGCGCCCGTCGACGATGGCTGTTGAGGGGCGCGATGGCGCCAGCGCGTATCCCAAAGAGTAGCACGGAGCCTTGACCTTCCCATCATGGGAAGCCCTACGTGACGTGGGCATCGGAAGAAGGAACCTGCGGTGCCCGAAGCCTCATCCGTCGAAACCATCGACGTTTCCATCCTCGGCATGACCTGCGCCAGCTGCGTGAGCCGCGTCGAGCGGGCGATCGGCGCCGTGCCCGGCGTGCGCCGGGCGAGCGTCAATCTCGCTTCAGAGCGCGCCCATATCGAAGGTGGTGATCCCGCCGCCGTGGCCGCCGCGATTCGCGCGACAGGCTACGAGCCCCTCGAACAGACGGTCGAGCTCCAGGTCCACGGCATGACCTGCGCCAGCTGTGTCGGACGGGTCGAACGCGCGCTCAAGGCCGAGCCCGGGGTGCTCGACGCCCAGGTCAATCTGGCGACTGAACGCGCCACTGTGCGGGTCCTGGACGGGACGGTTACCTCCGAGCGGCTGGCGTCCGTGATCGGGCAGGCGGGCTACGAAGCGACGGCGGCGCAGGCTGCGGGTGGCGCGAACGAAGACCGAGAGCAGGCCGCACGGCTGGCGGAACTTGGCGCCCTGCGCCGATCCGTCATGCTCGCCGCGATCGCGACCCTGCCGCTCTTCACCTTAGAGATGGCGCGTCACGTCTCGCCCGGCGTCCACCACTGGCTGGTCACGACCTTGGGCGAACAACCCTGGCGGTTGATCAGCTTGGCGCTGGCGAGCTTCGTGCTCTTCGGTCCTGGGCTGCGCTTCTACAAGAAGGGCGTGCCCAACCTTTTGCGGGGCGCGCCGGACATGAACAGCCTCGTGGTGCTGGGCGCCACGGCGGCCTGGGCCTATTCGCTGGTGGCGACGCTATTTCCCAGGGCGCTGCCCGCCGGAACGAATAACGTCTACTACGAAGCCGCCGCCGTGATCGTGACCCTGATCCTGCTCGGCCGCTGGTTCGAGGCCCGCGCCAAGGGGCGGACGAGCGACGCGATCAAGCGTCTATTGCACCTGCAAGCCAAGACCGCGCGGGTTCAGCGGGCGGGGGAAGACGTGGAAGTGCCGATCGAGGCCGTGCGGCCCGGCGATCTGGTGATCGTCCGCCCCGGCGAGCGCATACCCGTGGATGGCGAGATCCTCGACGGCGGCTCCTTCGTCGACGAATCGATGATCAGCGGCGAGGCGATGCCAGTCGAAAAAGGCCCGGGCGCGGTCGTGATTGGCGGCACCGTGAACAAGACCGGCGCCTTCCGCTTCCGCGCCACCAAGGTTGGGGCGGATACGCTGCTGGCGCAGATCGTCCGAATGGTCGAACAGGCGCAAGGCGCCAAGCTGCCCATCCAAGCCCTGGTGGACAAGGTCACGGCCTGGTTCGTGCCCGTGGTGATCGCGCTTGCTGGGCTGACCTTCGGGGTCTGGCTGGTCTTCGGACCGGCGCCGGCGCTCGGTCTTGCCCTGGTCAACGCCGTCGCCGTGCTAATCATCGCCTGTCCCTGCGCGATGGGCTTGGCGACACCAACGTCGATCATGGTCGGCACAGGCCGGGCGGCCGAGCTCGGCGTCCTCTTTCGGCGCGGGGAATCGCTGCAGGCGCTACGCGACGTGAAGGCCGTGGTCTTTGACAAGACCGGGACGCTCACCTTGGGCCGTCCGGCCCTCACCACCTTGCAGGTCCTCGAAGGATATGAGGAGAACGAGGTCCTGGCCGCGGCCGCCAGCGTCGAGAAGCTCTCCGAGCACCCGATTGGCGAGGCGATCGTCAGCGAGGCGCGGCGTCGGGGCCTGTCCCTCCAACCGGTTACGGATTTCCAGGCCACTCCAGGCTTTGGCGTGACGGCGACGGTCGCCGGGCGTGACCTGGTGATTGGGGCCGGACGCCACCTTCAGGCCGCGGGGATGGACGTCTCCGCCTTATTGGATCGGGCGGACGCCTTGGCCGATGCGGGCGAGAGCCCGCTGTTCGTCGGCATCGATGGTCGCCTCGCGGGCCTGCTCGCGGTCGCCGACCCGATCAAGCCGACCTCGGCTCTGGCGATCACGGCGCTGCATAAACTTGGCCTGAAGGTGGCCATCGTCACCGGCGACCATCACCGCACCGCTGCGGCCGTCGCCCGCACGCTCGGGGTGGATGAGGTTCTCGCCGACGTCTTGCCCGACGGCAAGGCGCGCGCCGTGGAGCGCCTTCGAGAGCGGTTTGGCGATATCGCTTTCGTCGGCGATGGGGTCAATGACGCGCCAGCTCTTGCCACCGCCAAGGTGGGCATCGCCATGGGGCAGGGGACCGATATCGCGATCGAAAGCGCCGACGTCGTGCTAATGAGCGGCGACCTGACCGGCGTGGTGACGGCCATCGGCCTTTCGCGCGCCACGTTGCGCAACATCCGGCAGAACCTGGGCTGGGCGTTCGGCTACAACGTTGTGCTGATCCCGCTCGCCGCCGGCGCGCTCTACCCGGCCTTCGGCTGGCTTCTGTCGCCCATGCTGGCGGCGGGCGCGATGGCGCTCTCCAGTATCAGTGTTCTGACCAACGCCCTGCGCCTGCGACGTTTCAGGCCACCGGGCATCGCTGCGGCGGGGAGAACGGCATGAACATCGGCCAGGCGGCACGCGCTTCCGGCGTGTCCGCGAAGATGATCCGCTACTACGAACAGATCGGACTGATCCGGCCGGCTGAACGCACCGACAGCAACTACCGCAGCTTCAGCGAGCGCGACGTCAACGATCTGCGCTTCATCAAACGCGGCCGATCGCTAGGCTTCTCGGTCGAAGAGATCACCAATCTGCTGTCCCTTTGGCGCGATCACACCCGCCCGAGCCGCGAGGTGAAGGCGATCGCCGACGCTCATGTGTCGGACCTTCGCGCACGCATTGCAGAGATGCAGGCGATGGCCGACACCCTCACAGCGCTCTCGGAAGGTTGCGCCGGCGACGACCGATCTGACTGCCCGATCCTCATCGACCTTGCCGAGGGACCCAAGCCGCGCGCGGCCCGTATCGAAGACCACAACGGCGCGACCTCGTGAGCCGTTCGGGCTGGCTCTTGGCGCTAACGCTCTGGCCCGCCGCAGGCCAGGCGGGGCCGGCCGACTATCGGTTCGAGGCCGTGGCGCCCGTTGTCGAACGTGGCGTAGGCGTGCCGATCAAAATCCAAGTCTGGTCGCGCGCTGGCGCGGTTCTGGTTGGAGGCGTGGAGATGGGCGAGGCGCGGGTCGATCGGTCGCCGGAAGGTCAGCTCGGCGGCGCCTTGCCGGCGTTTTTCACGCCGAGCCTGGATTATGGGACTTACAACTTCCGCGCGGATCTGCCGACCGACGGGACCTGGGCGCTCAAATTCCTCGCTCGCATTCCCGGAGAAGCTCAGCCGATCGTCGGCAGCGTCACCTTCAAGGTGGTGGGCCGGATCGTGACCGACAAGCCGCCGGGACGGCGCCCCTAGTCTAGCGCGCCGTCCCGCGGACCGTCCTATTTGGGCTGAATCGACACCACTTCGGGGGTGGCTCCCGGCTTGACGGTGAAGCTCACCTGCTGGCCCACCTTGAGCCCTTTCAAGAGGGTGGGTTCGGCCTTGAACGGCATCGTCATCGCCGGCCAGCCCAGGGCCGCAATCGGGCCGTGCTGCAGGGTCACGGAGCCTCCCTTGGCATCCAGTTTCTTGATGACGCCCGCGCCCTGGGCGCCGGCGGCGGCCGGCTGACCCATGCCCGGCATCTTGCTCATGTCGTGGCCAGCCTGGGCGAAAGCGGGGCCGCCGAGCGCGAGCGCCGTGATGGCGGCGAGTAGCAATTTCATTCGAATCTCCTGGTCTTGAACAAAGGGGTACGAAGCGCTGGGCTTACAGCTCGTCTCGCTAGGATTACGCATGACGCGTGTCGCGGCCCTCAACGGCGGCTACCGCCGGGGTGGGCCGCCGATCAAGCTGCCGCCGCGACATAGCCGGCGTCCGCGATCGCTCGAATGATCGCACTTGCGTCTGCTGTGGTCTCGGCCTCGACCCGCTTGGCGCCCAGGTCCACCCGTACGTCCGCTTTCGGATCGACGCTTTTCACGGCGTCGGTCACGGACCGCACGCAGTGCCCGCAAGTCATGCCTTCAATGTTTAGGCGAAGCATGTCTCATCTCCTCGTTAGGTTCACTTCGTCCTAGCACGTAAGGATTCCCACGGTGGGAAGGTCAAGGGTGGCAGCCGTAAACAAATGCTGGGCAACCCTCCAAGCATAGTAAGCTTCTGTCTTTTCCGGGTAATCCGTTCTTCTGCGGAACTCCATCAGGCGCAGCCGGTTCACGACGATGACCCCGAAGCCAGAGGAGGATTTGCCATGCACGTCCAGCAGATGATCGCGACGCACCCCGACGTTCAGGGGAACACCAACGAGGCGCTGATCCGGTGCATCGAGGCCTGCTACGAATGCGCCCAGACCTGCACCAGCTGCGCCGACGCCTGTCTTGCGGAGGCGATGCTCAAGGATTTGGTCCAATGCATCCGCCTCAATCTCGACTGCGCCGACGTGTGCGCCGCGACGGGATCGGTCGCTTCACGGCGGAGCGGGAGCAACGAGCTGGTTATCAAGCGGATGACCGAGACTTGCGCCGAAGCGTGCCGTCTCTGCGGTGACGAATGCGAAAAGCATGCGCAGATGCACGACCACTGCCGCATCTGCGCTGAGGCCTGCCGGCGGTGCGAACAGGCCTGCCGCGAGGCCGCTGAAACCATCACGCCAACGCTGCAATAACCCCTGATGATCTAGCCCTCAGCCGCGCGCCAGGGGCCGCAGGCCGTCGAGCGTCACCTCGACGAGCCGGCTGACTGCGGCCTTGCTGGGCAGGGCGCCAGCGGCGGTGAGAGCATGGAGGCAGTAACTGGCCAGTTCATCCGGAGCGATGTCGGACCGCAGCGCTCCGCTCGCGGCGCCCTCGGCCAGCAATCCGCCGACGAGGTCACGTAGGCGTTGATGCGCCCGGACCACATGGTCGCCCCGATGCAGCAGCGCCCCCAGGTCGGTATCGTGGCGCTGGTGGGAGATCATGGCGAAGGTCATGAGCACCGCCTTCAGCCGCGCGCCGACGTCGCCGTCCTGGTCGCGGATCCGGCTGAGCTGGTCCAGGTGGGAGCCGATCTGGCGCTCGTGCCAAGCCATCAGGATTGCCTCGATGTCCGGGAAATACTTGTAGAGCGTGGCGCGCCCGATCCCGGTGGCCTGAGCGATCTTCGACATGGTCACGGACGCCAGGCCGTATTTGGCCACCAGCACCGCAGTGGCGTCCAGGGTCGCATCGCGAACCGCCTGGCGGTGCGTTTCGATCGTGTCGTTCCAGAGTCTAGGCACTCGCGCAGCATAACCGTTCGAGTCGATGTGTCGATATATGAGACATATTGACGAGTCCGATACATAGTGTCTCGATAAAGCGGCGGCCTGGGACTCGCGCCGCCAGCTGAGGAGATGCCATGACCGGGCCAGTGACCGAGGCCGATGGCGATCGCGGCCGCTCCGCGTCTACACCGGGCATGCCGCGCTGGGTGAAGGTGTTCTGCGTGGTCGTCGCCGGCCTGATCGTCCTCTTCGTGGCTCTACATCTCGCCGGCCTCCGGCCAGGCGGGCATGGGTTTCACGGACGGCATGCCGGGGCCGCAAGGACCGGGGCGGCGGCGTGACCCTGACGCCGGCCCAGCGCAAGCTCGTCCTCACCGTGCATGTAGTGACGTCGGTCGGCCTGCTCGGCGCGATTGCGGCGTTCCTGGCGCTGGCCGTCCTGGGCGTTAGCACGGCGGACGAACAGACCCAACGCGGCGTCTATGCCGCAATGGCCTTGATTGCTCGCGCCGTCATCCTCCCCCTCGCTTTCGCTGCGCTGCTGGTGGGGCTGGTCCAGGGCCTCGCCACGCCTTGGGGCCTCTTGCGCCACTACTGGGTGCTGCTCAAGCTGCTGCTGACGAGCTTCGCCACGGCGATCCTGCTGATCAAGATGCGGATGATCGGCGACGCGGCGCGGCTGGCGAGCGACCTGACTGTGTCCCGCGCCGACCTGAACAGCCTGGGCGTCCAGCTTCTGGTCCACGCCGCCGGCGGCCTGGCGGTGCTGCTTGTCCCGGCCGTGTTGTCCATCTACAAGCCGGCCGGCTTGACGCCCTACGGCTTCCGTCGCCAGCAGGCGCTCCGCGCACGTTCCTGAGGCGTCCCTATCGCCGCGCCAAGGCCACCTCGGCGACGCGGTGCGCTAGGGCGGCGCGGCGGCGCACGAACGGCACGCCATGGCGCCGCATGGCCTCACGGGCGGGACGCTCGACCAAGTGGTGGACCGCCATGGCTGCCGGAACGACGCCGACGAACAAGGCTGCCCAGAGCCAGGGCGGCAGGGTGTCGCCGGGGAGGCCGAGCAGCTTCTTCGCGCCGTGCTCGAAGACCAGCTGCCAGGGAATGCAGACCATGTAGACGGCGAAGCTGACCTCGCCCAGATAGACCCAGAGGGGCGCCGTCAGCAGCCGTGATCCGGTGCTGGCCAGGCTTCCCAAGCTCAGGATCAAAGCCCCGAACAGGCAGACGCTCAGCCAGTCAGGCGCGCCGACGAAGGCGCAGGCCGCCACTGCCGCGACCGACCCCAGAACGCCGCCCATCGCGATGCGTGGAGACCGAATGACATCTGAACGCCACAGCAGCCAGACCGCGCAGCCGAGCGTGAAGCAGGGCACGATCCGCAGCGCGCCCCAGGCGATGGTCGCCTGGGTCAGCGGGAAGCCGGCGACCTGCTGGAAGCCGATGTTCAGGCCGACGACGAGCACGACGGCCAGCGCGACGGCGACCCACGGACGGGCGCGCAGCGGCCAGATCAAGAAGGCGAAGACGGGGAAGGTCAGATAGGCGAACCACTCGGCCGAGATCGACCAGGAGGGATGGTTCCAGCCGCCGGCCAGGCCCAGGCCCCAGGCCTGGGTAAGGCTTAGGTGCGCGGGCAATGACGACCATGCCAACACCTTGTCGCCGGCGTCGACGCCTGCGGCGGTCGCCGCGGCGACCACCAGGCCAAGGCCCGCGAGCGTCGCCAGATGGACGGGGTAGATGCGCGCCAGCCGCGCCCATAGGAAGTCCGGATAGCGGAACCGCCGGTCGCCGAACGATTCCATATAGACATGGCTGAGAATGAAGCCCGAGAGCACGAAGAACAGCTCGACGCCGAGATAGCCCTTGGCGACCAGGGCGGGCATGCCGACACCGAGGCTGGGCGTGAAGTGGAAGGCGACCACCCACATCGCCGCAAAGAAGCGCATGGCGGTGAGGGGTTTGAGGTTCTGGGGCATGGACCGGTCCGGATACTGGTAAGTCCAGCCTAGGTCGACGATCCTAAGATTCCGCAAATGCAGCATGGCATTATAGAGACTAGAGTCCGCAGCACCAAGCCTTCCAGTCGTGGGAGGGATGCCTAAGGCAGCAGCGCCGAAAGATGGTCAGCAAGCAATGGACGTGCATCGCCGGGATTTGCTGATGATACGCGCTCGCGCATCCTCCATTTGGCAGGTGGAGGTTGGTCAGCGTCCCAATCCGCCGACACGGATTTTGTCTTCGTCTAACTTCTCGTGGGCGCGGGCTTCAGCCGCCCATCCCGGCCGTCGTGGCGACATAAAGGGATATCGAACCTGTCGGGGTGGGGATAACGCGGCGTTCGGCCACGCCGATCAGCCCGACTTCGGCCATGAGATCGGAAAGCTTGCCCTTGGCGTTGAATCCGGTCCGCTCCCAGCCGTCGAGGGCCTGAACTTGGCGGAACAGCAGCCGCATCAGCAGGGTGCGTTGCAGCCCGTAGTCGGCGATGACGACGCGGGCGTTCGGTCGCCCCAGGCGAATCGTCGCTTTCAGAATTTCCGCCTTCACCGGCACATCGCACTGGTGGAACACCAAGCTCGAGATCACCTTGTCGGCGACGGCTGAGCCCAACAGACGGTCGGCTTCATCTCCATAGCCCTCGAGCCATTCGACCTCGACCCCGGCCGCTGCCGCCTTGTCCCTTGCAATCCGCAGGACCGCGGGATCTGGGTCGACCCCGACCACGCGAGCCCCCGGGCAGCGCGCCTTGATGGCGATGGCCTGGGACCCGGTCCCCGCGCCGATGTCGACGATCAGCTCGCCGTCGGCAGGATCGGTCAGATTCAGCAGCGCCTCTCGCCATCGACGTTCGCGGGTCATCACCGCGATCACCCGGTCGTAGTCGCCAGTCAGCTCGGCGCGTCCCAGCGCCGGTATAAAGTCTTTCGGGTCAGACATGACGCACCTCTCGCGAACAGGAGGCGGCGCCTGTTTCAGCGGGTCTTGAACCGAACGCTTGCCGCGCAGTTCGTCCGCTCCGATCATCGGACATGACGTCAGCGCATCCTTGGTCCGGGCAAGTTTGGTTTGGTGAGGACTGGGCCTGCTTCGAAGGTCTTTGCGGCGACGCCCGAGCGCATCACCATCTCGCCGCCCAGGTCGTGGTCGGCCTTTCTGGTTCGGTAACGGTCGAGGGGCCTTGCGGCGCTGTGGTCGGGGAGGCGGTCCTGATCGCGCCGCGCGCCCTGCATGCGATCGTGCCGTCTGACCGGATCGTTCGTGTCGTCTATCTCCAGAGTTTCGGAGGGCTCGCGCATAGCTGGGGCATCCCGACGCGGCCAGCCGCCCCGTACGCGCTGCCGGCGCGGTGGGCGGACCGGCTGCGCGGCCCCGACCCGGGCCGGAGTTTGGCGGCGGCGTCGGCCGCCTGCGAGCCACGCCGCCTGGATCCGCGATTGGCCGCCGCGCTGCAGGACCTGAGAGGCTTAACGGAGGTTGATAGCGATCTCGGCGACGTCGCCCGACGGGTCGGTCTCTCACCCGCACGCCTCCGCGCGCTGACCCGCGCGGAACTCGGCGCGCCGCTCGCCCATTGGCGCGCATGGCTTCGGCTCGAACGGGCGATCGGCGCGCTGCGCCGCGGCGACTCCCTCGCCGCCGCCGCTGTGCAAGCCGGGTTCAGCGATCAGGCCCACCTCAGCCGAACGATGCGACGATTCTTTGGAATCACGCCGCAGACCGCGTCTCGCGTCGTTGCGCGCCCTCCACGGCCTGCAACGTGAAGTATTTTTCGACATTTCCATAAGGGCGCCAGCCGACCCCGCGCGTATTCCATAAAAATGTGCGGCCGAGAGCCGTGCCATTCATTCGCCTGGGATACCGCATCGACATGAAGGACTTTGATCGTCGCCAGTTGCTGCGTGGCGCCTCACTGATGGGCGGCGGCCTGGCGCTCAGCAGCCTGCTGCCTGGTTGGGCGCAGAGCGCCACGATGGGCGCCGGTCCGACATTGCCGACCTTGACCGGGCCGAACATCGATCTGCGGATCGGTCACTCGAGCCTTACGGTCGATGGTCGCGCCGGACATGCGATCACCATCAACGGGACGGTCCCGGGACCCCTTCTGCGTCTGAAAGAAGGCCAGAACGTTCGTCTTTCAGTGACCAACGACCTCGACGAGGAGACCTCGATACACTGGCATGGCCTCCTCGTGCCCTTCCAAATGGATGGCGTTCCCGGCGTCAGCTTCCCGGGGATCAAGCCGCGACAGACTTTCGTCTACGAGTTCCCGATCAAGCAGTCGGGGACCTATTGGTATCACAGCCACTCTGGTCTGCAGGAGGCTGAAGGGCACTACGGACCCATCATCATCGACCCCGCCGGGCCCGATCCGATCGCCTATGATCGCGAACACGTCATCGTGCTCTCCGACTTCAGCTTCATGCACCCGCACGTGATCTTCAAGCGCATGAAGCAGCAGGGCGGCGTGTTCAATTTTCAGAAGCAAACCATCGCCGGCCTGCTCGAGGGCAGGGACCAGACGCTTCAGGAGCGGATGGAATGGGCCAAGATGCGGATGGACCCGACCGACATCTCCGATGTCACGGGCTCGGTGCTCAAGTTCCTGATCAACGGCCACGGGCCGAAGGACAACTGGACCGGCCTGTTCACACCGGGTGAGCGGGTGCGCCTGCGCTTCATCAACACTGCAGCGCAGATGGTCTTCGATGTGCGCATCCCCGGCCTGAAGATGACGGTCGTGGCCGCTGACGGCCAGGATGTCCGCCCTGTGGAGGTGGATGAGTTCCAGATCGGCAACGCCGAGACCTACGACGTCATCGTGCAGCCGACGGAAGACAAGGCCTTCACCATCGTCTCAGAGGCTGTCGACCGCTCGGGCATGGGCCGCGCGACGCTGGCGCCGCGGGCCGGGATGGCCGCACCGGTCCCGCCGCTTCGGGAGCGGCCGCTCGCGACCATGAAGGACATGGGCATGGACATGAGTTCCATGAAGGGCATGAACATGGGCGGGTCTGGCGCGATGGCCGGCATGGACCATGGCGCGGCGGGCCACGACATGGCCGCGATGCCCGGCATGGCTGGCATGCCGGGCATGGCCGCTGCGCCCGGAATGGCCGCGCCGAAGCCGCGCGGTTCCGACGCGATGGGCGACATGGGCGGCATGAAGATGTCGATGCGCGACCCGCAGAACGCCCCAGGCGTGAAGCTGGGGCCCGGGGTCCAGACCATCGCGCCGATGCCCATGGATCGGACCGGGGAGGCCGGACAAGGCCTGGAAAGCGTCGGTCATCGGGTGCTGGTCTACAAGGACCTGATCGCGCTGACGCCAAGTTCCGATCCGCGAATGCCGACCCGCGCGCTCGACATCCACCTCACCGGCAACATGGAACGCTTCATGTGGGGGTTCGATGGCCTGAAGTTCAGCGAGACGAGCAAGCCCTACACCTTCGAAAAGGGCGAGCGGGTGCGGGTGACGCTGATCAACGACACCATGATGGCGCATCCAATCCACCTGCACGGTCACTTCTTCGAGCTGGCGCACGCACCACCAGGCCACGGACCCAGAAAACATACGGTCATCGTCGCGCCTGGCGGCAAGGTCTCCTGGGACTTCACGGCGGATCCCGGAGACTGGGCCTTCCACTGCCACATGCTCTACCACATGCACGCCGGGATGTTCCAAGTGTTCAGCGTGCGGCCGCTCGATGGAGGCGCCGCATGAACCGGTTGGCCCTGATCTCGCTGATCCCTCTGGCGCTGGCGACCCCGGTCGCCGCCCAGACCATGGATCACTCCTCGATGCCCGGCATGGCCATGCCGGCGCAGCCAGCCCAGAAGGCGAAGCCCAAGCCGAAACCAAAGGCCAAGCCCGCGGCGGCTCCTGCCCGCAAGACCCCTCAGTCGAAACCCGCCTCGAGCCCTTCTGCGACGCCCCCGGCCGCGCCGATGGATCACTCGGCCATGCCGGGCATGACGATGCCGGCGCCAGCCGCGCCGGCGGCCCCGGCGCCGGACCATAGTGCGATGCCGGGCATGGCGATGCCCGCGGATTCTGCGCCAATGGACCATTCGGCCATGCCTGGCATGGATATGGGCCCGACGGCCCAGCCGGACATCCCCAAGTCTCCGCCCCCGCCGCCGCCTGCGGATCGCGCCGCTGACCGCTTCTTCCCGCGCGCCGAGATGGACCAGGCGGTGGCGCAGCTGCGACGCGAGCATGGCGCCGTCATCACCTCCAAAGTCATGACGAACCTCGCCGAATTCCAGGCTCGGAAAGGCGCTGACGGTTATCGCTGGGATGGCCAAGCCTGGTTCGGCGGCGACATCAATCGCTTCGTGCTGAAGAGCGAAGGGGAGGGGACCCGCGGCGAAGGGATCGAAGCGGCCGAGGTGCAGGCGCTCTACTCTCGCGCCGTGGGGGTCTACACCGACGTTCAGATCGGGGTGCGTCAGGATTTCGAGCCGCACAATCGGACCTACGCGACCGTAGGCTTCGAAAGCCTGTTCCCTTACTGGTTCGATATCGAGGGGGCCGCCTTCTTGTCCAACAAGGGCGAGTTGCTCGGCCGCATCGAAGGCACCTACGACCTTCGCCTGACCAATCGCCTGATCCTGCAGCCCCGGGCCGAGTTCAACCTGGCCGCCCAGGACACGCTCGAGACCCGGACCGGCTCGGGCCTGTCGAATGCCGAGCTGGGACTTCGCCTGCGCTATGAGGTCCGACGCGAATTCGCCCCTTACATCGGTGTCTCCTGGGACCGCAAGTTCGGCAAGACCGCGGACTATGCGCGGGCGCTCGGTGAAGACGTCAAGGCCACAAGCTTCGTCGTGGGTCTTCGCGCCTTCTTCTAGTTCCGCGGCCCAACTGGGAAATACCGGCGCAATGTTGAGGCGATAGAGGTCGCTCGGTAACTAGAAGTCCGGGGGCACCATGCTGCGTCTGTCGCTTCAACTGCACAAGTGGATCGCCTTGGTCGTCGCGATACAGGTGCTCGGCTGGGTCGCGGGTGGGCTTATCATGACCGCGATACCGATCGAGCAGGTGCGCGGCGAACAGCACATTGGATCGGCGGCGCTGCCGCCGATCGACACCAAGCGCTTGCTGCCGCTGGAGAAGCAGCTGGCCCTCGCCGACATGACCGATGTCGGTGAGGCGACGCTCAAGAATACGCCGCGAGGCCCAATCTGGGTGCTGAAGTCGGCCGCGGGCAGCGAGGGCTGGTGGAATGCCTACAGCGGCGAGAACGTCGATGAGATCACCGCCGCCGCCGCCCGGACCTATGCGCAGATGGCGTACAAGGGAGCCGGCAAGCTGCTCGCCGTCGACTATGAAGAGAGCGCGCCGCCGGAAGCCCAGGTCAGCGGACCGCTCTGGCGGGCGCGTTTCGGCGATAAGGAACACAGCCGGCTCTATCTCGACGCCTTTACCGGCGAGGTGCTGAGCCGACGCTCGGACCTGTGGGCGCTCTACGACTTCTTCTACCAGATCCACATCATGAATTTCGGCGCCTCGCGCAGCTACAATCATCCGCTGATCGTCGCCGCCGCAGCGGCGACCCTGGTGGTCGTCGTGACCGGGATCGTCCTGCTCGTGTTGCGCCTGGGAAGCGATCTTCGGCGGCTGAGGGCGCGCCCGCGCGGCGGAGCGCCGGCGACCCCAATCGATCGGAGGCCCGGCGTCTGATCTCACCTGGGCGGCCCGCAAGCCTCCAAGCCTGGAGGTGGCGCTCAGGGGGCTACATTCGGCGCCTCACCTACCCGAAGGAGCTCGATCGACCTCCCGGAGTGCGCAGCTCCGGAGCTGGCGCCTGAGGGCCGGCGTTGTCCCCGCGCGTATACTGAGGAGCGGGGCGGGGATCAGAATGGGAAACGGCGAGCCTTTCAAACCTGAAGGGACGACAGGGTCGCCCTTCCCGAACAATCTGCCTGCCCTGACCTCGGTCCGTTTCGCGTTGGCGCTGGGGGTTGTGCTCTTCCACTACCAACTCCAGTGGCCTTGGGACTCCATGGCGTCGACCGGGATCCTCAATCGGGCCCGGCTCGGCGTCGACGCCTTCTTCATCCTGTCCGGCTTCGTCCTCACCCATGCCTATCGTCAGGCGCTGGAGGACCGGCGGCTGGACTACCGCCGCTTCCTGGCGGCGCGCTTCGCACGCGTCTACCCGGCGCACGTCGCCGTCCTGGCGTTCGTCCTCGTGATGGTCGGCGCGGCGACCTTGATCGGCGCGGAGTTTGATCACGGGCTCTACAATCCGCTCGGCCTGCTCACGACCTTGTTGTTGGTGCATGCCTGGTTGCCCGAAACCGTCGTGGCGGAATGGAATGGACCCTCCTGGTCGCTGTCCGCCGAATGGTTCGCCTATCTCGCCTTCCCCGCCTTCGCCTGGGTGGGTCTGGTTCTCGCGCGCCGGCCCTGGGTCCTGCTCGCCCTGTCGGGGCTGGTCTTCCTGGCGCTGGATCTGATCTATCAGGCGGTGTTCGGCGATGTGGTGGTCCATGCTGAACTGAATATGGGCGTGCTGCGGATCATCCCCGAGTTCCTCTATGGCATCGGTCTCTACCGGTTGGGACAGCGGCTGCAAATCACGCGGCGATGGGCGATCGGCGCGGCTTGGCTGTCGGCGATCACCTTGCTGGCGCTGATGCATCTCAAGGCGGACGACCGGATCGTCGTGGCCGCGGCCGGGCCCCTGATCCTCAGCCTGGGCCTGCTCTCGAAAGCCAGCGCGGATAGCGCGCTTGCACACCCGTTGATGCTGGCCGGGGGCGAGGCCTCCTACGCGCTCTATCTGGTTCACATGCCCATCCTGATTGGATGGAAGGGCGTCAATTCCGCTCTCACGCAGCGCCCGAGCGCCTATGTGCTGGCGTGGTGGGAGATCGCGTGCCTGCTCACGCTCACGCTCGTCGCCGCGTTCGCCGTGCACTACCTCTTCGAGGGGCCTGCCCGAACTTGGATCCGGCGCCGCGCCGATCGCCTATGGCCGGCGCCCGGCTCGCGGGCCGCTATGGCGCCCGGATCACAGCCCCCCGACGTTTAGCCAAAGGACGAGACAAGATGATTTCCCAGGCGATCCATCGGCGCGGGCTCGTTGTCTCTGCCGCCGCTGCGCTCTTGGCGAGCAGTTGCGCCCGCGCGGCCAATCCGAAAACATTGGTCGTCTACAAGACCCCCTATTGCGGCTGTTGCAAGGGTTGGGTGGCCCACATGACTCGCGCCGGCTTCACTCCGACCATCCATGAGGTGGAGGATCTAGCGCCGGTGCGCGCCCGCTATGGCGTGCCGTTCAAACTCTCCTCCTGTCACACCGGCGTCATCGGCGGCTATGTGATCGAAGGACACGTGCCCGCAGACGATGTCGCGCGCCTGCTCCGGGAAAAGCCGAAAGCGCTTGGTCTCACGGCGCCGGGCATGCCGATCGGTTCCCCGGGCATGGAAGTCCCGGACCGTCCGGCGGAGAGATTTGACACTTTGCTGCTCCTGGATCGGTCCGGACGGACCCAGGTCTTCGCGACACATGGGGCCTGACTAGCCGGCGTGCGCGAGCGCGATCTCGCGCAAGCCTTTGGAGGCCATGAGCCGTTCGGGGATGACCCCCCGTCGAAGCATGGCTGGGCGTGCCGACCGTCCGAGGCTTTCTGATGTCTTGATGTCGCCGGGTCGTATTGTGCCCAGACTTTCTCGATCTGAATCGCGCTGCGCGGAAAGCCTCGTGCTATACTCCGAACATGGAGCGGTTACGGTTCTTCGTCCTTGTGGCGGCGATCCTCACGTTCGCCATCAGCGTGCCCTTCTCAGTGAACCGCGCGGCTCAATGTCCGTGTGCCGCATCAGCGCCCTGCCACTGCCCGCTCGTGGACTGCAAACTGCTTCCTGCGTCCGGTTCGTCCTGTCACTGTTCAGTCTCCGCCTTGTGCTCCGCGGACGTTTTCGACCATGCCGCGGGTACTGGTCCGAGCGCCTGGCCGACGCCGGTGCGGCTTGACCCGCATGGGCTCCGCCTGGTCCCGCCCCTTCGACCGCCCATCCCTGAGACGACCTTCGCCGCCTGAAGGCGGCCGTTCACACGCGGCCGGCGTCTGTCGGCCGCAAAGTCTCAGGAGAACATCATGAAGATCATTGTGACGGCCTTGAGCGCACTTTTGCTCGTCGCAATCAGCGCCTGCGCCAGCACGACCGGTGATCGCGTCCACTGGCGACCGGGAAATTCCAAGTTCACGACCGGAATAAACGCTCCGGCGCCTATCGTGGAGGATTCACATCGGTAGCTGCGAAGGCCACTGGGCGCGGCTTCGGCCGCGTCCAGTGGCCATGCGCTCGCTCACTTGGGCAGGATTCGGGTGCGCGGCGCTGGGCGCGCGGGGGGAGGATCGACCCAATCAGCACTGGTGCCATCGGCGAAGCGCTGATGGACCTTCCACTGCACGCCAAAGCTTGGCTCCGTTGGATTTCTCGCCACCAGCACCAGCTGCTGGCCGCCGCCAGGCGGAATATTCACGCGCCAGGTGATCCCGACGATGCGGTCCGCTGATTTGGTGAGCGTGTACCCGCTCTCCGGACCCCTTACAGAGATGATGGTCATCTCAGGCGGAACGTCGAGTTCGACCGCTGTCGTCGGGCTTTTACCTTCGGTCGGCACGTTGAACGTGTAGGTTTCCGCCTTCCCGGGCGTGGACTCGCCCGGCGAGACCGTGACATGAGCCTGCGCCATGCCGGGAAGCAGGGCGAGAGGAAGCGCCAGAGCCGTGAAGCGGTACATCGAAAAGGCCTCCCCTGGATTTGCCGCCCGAGCTTGATGCCGGATCAGGCGGCAAGTCTAACCTCGACCGCGAGCAGAGCAAGCGAGCGGCGGCTAAGCTAAAGGCGCCTGCGCCTTAGCAGCAGATAGCCTGCGGGTATGACCAGCATCGAGAGCAGCGGCGCGGTCAGCATCCCCCCGATCATCGGCGCGGCGATGCGGCCCATGACCTCCGAACCCGCGCCATGGCCGATGAGCATGGGCAACAGGCCGGCGATGATAACGGCAACCGTCATCGACTTTGGCCGGACCCGCAACACCGCGCCGTCACGAACCGCCTCCTCGAGATCCTGCCGGGACGGATTTGGCCCGCGCGCCTCGAGGGCATGTTTGAGGTAGATGAGCATGACGACGCCGAATTCGGCGGCGACCCCGGCCAGGGCGATGAACCCGATGCCGGTCGCCACGGACTGGTGGAAGCCCAGCAGGTAGAGCGTCCAGAGCCCGCCGGTCAGGGCGAAGGGCAAGGTCCCCATGATCAGCGCCGCTTCATCCAATCGGCCGAAGGTGACGTAGAGCAGCACAAAGATAATCAGCAGGGTGGCCGGGACGACGATCTTCAGCCGCTCGACGGCGTGCTGAAGGTACTCGAATTGGCCCGAATAGGAGAGGCTGATCCCCGGCGGAACCTTGACGTCCTTGGTGACCGCCACCTGCAGATCCTTGACGACGGACGCCAGGTCGCGCCCGCGCACGTCCACATAGATCCAGGTCGAAGGCCGGCTGTTCTCACTCTTGAGCATCGGCGGCCCCTCGGCCACCTCGACCTTCGCGACCGTGCCCAGGGTGATCTGTTGCCCCGAAGGCGTGAAGATCGGCAGGGCGCGCAGCTCGTCGAGGCTGTCGCGAATCTCACGCGGATAACGCACATTGATCGGATAGCGCGCCAGGCCTTCGACCGTCTCACCGACGTTTTCGCCGCCGACGGCCCGCCGATGATGTCCTGGACATCGGCGATGTTCAGTCCGTAGCGAGCCGCCGCGGTGCGATCGATGTTCACATCCACATAGCGGCCGCCGGTGAGCCTTTCCGCAAAGGCCGTGCTGACGCCGGGAACGGTCTTGGCCACGGTCTCGATGCGATGCGCGATCGCGTCGATCTGGCTGAGATTGGCGCCGGAGACCTTTACGCCGATCGGGCTCTTGATGCCGGTCGCGAGCATGTCGAGCCGGTTGCGGATCGGCGGCACCCAGACATTGGTCAGGCCCGCCACCTTCACCTTGCTGTCGAGTTCCTCGATCAACTTGTCTGGTGTCATGCCTTTGCGCCACTGGCTCTGGGGCTTGAACTGGATCACGGTCTCGAACATCTCCAGCGGGGCCGGGTCGGTCGCGCTCTCCGCGCGTCCGGCCTTGCCGAAGACGGTGGCGACCTCAGGCACGGTCTTGATCATCCTGTCGGTCTGCTGGAGCAGCTCGGAGGCCTTCGCGGCCGACAAGCCCGGCAGGGCGGACGGCATGTAGAGCAGGTCGCCTTCGTTCATGGCCGGCAGGAACTCGCCGCCTAGGTGGGTGAGCGGCCAAGCCGTGGTCGCGAAGGCCAGGAGCGCCGCGAGCAGCGTCTTCCTCGGGTGTTTCAGAACCCAGTTGATGGCGGGTCGATAGAGGGCGGTCAGCCCCCGGTTCAGGAAGTTCGAATTCTCCGGCGGGATGCGGCCGCGGATCAGGTAGCCCATCAGCACCGGCACGAGGGTGATCGACAGGATGGCCGCGCCGGCCATCGAGTACGACTTGGTGAAAGCGAGCGGCTTGAACAGCCGGCCTTCCTGCGCCTGCAGGGTGAACACCGGCACGAAGGACAAGGTGATGATCACCAGGCTGAGGAAGAGCGCCGGCCCCACCTGGGCGGCGGCTTCCGTGATCACCCGCCAGTGCTCGGCGCCTTTCAGCTTCTCTCCGGGATGTTCGTGCTCCCACTGCTCGATATGCTTGTGCGCGTTCTCGATCATGACAACGGCCGCGTCGACCATGGCGCCGATGGCGATGGCGATGCCGCCCAGCGACATGATGTTGGCGTTGACGCCCTGCACGCGCATGACGATCAGGGCCATCAAGACGCCGATCGGCAAGGACAGGATCGCGACCAGGGCGGAGCGCATGTGCCAGAGGAACAGCGCGCAGACCAGCGCCACGATGATGAACTCTTCGATCAGCTTGCCACGCAGGTTCTCCACCGCGCGATCGATCAGCTGCGAACGGTCATAGGTGGTGACGATCTGGACGCCAGGCGGCAGGCTGTGTTTGAGCTCGTCGAGCTTCGTCTTGACCGCGGCGATGGTCGCCCGGGCGTTCTTGCCGGATCTGAGCACCACCACCCCGCCGGCCACCTCGCCCTGGCCGTTCAACTCGGCGATGCCGCGCCGCATCTCCGGCCCGATCTGGATGGTGGCGACATCGCCCAGGCGGACCGGGACCCCGCCGGCGGCGGCCCGCAGCGGGATGGCGCGGAAGTCGTCCAGCGACTGAAGATAGCCGCCCGCGCGGACCATGTACTCCGCCTCGCCCAATTCGAGGACGGACCCGCCGGCCTCCTGGTTGGCGCGCCGGATCGCCTCGACCGCCTGTTGCTGGGTGACGCCGTAGCCGGCGAGCTTGGTCGGCTCGAGGACGACCTGGTACTGCTTGACCATCCCGCCGATGCTGGCGACCTCGGCGACCCCGGGAAGCGTCTTCAGCTCGTAGCGCAGGAACCAGTCCTGCAGGCTGCGGAGCTGCGCCAGGTCGTGGCGGCCGGTCTTGTCGACCAGGGCGTATTCATAGACCCACCCGACCCCGGTGGCGTCCGGCCCCAGCGAGGCCTTTGCCGAGGGCGGGAGCCGGCTTTGCACCTGGTTGAGATATTCGAGCACCCGCGAGCGGGCCCAATAGAGGTCCGTCCCCTCGTCGAAGATGATGTAGACGAAAGAATCGCCGAAGAATGAATAGCCGCGCACCGTCTTGGCGCCCGGAACCGACAGCATGGTCGTCGCCAAGGGATAGGTGACCTGGTTCTCGACAATCTGAGGGGCTTGGCCTGGATAGTTCGTCCGGATGATCACCTGCACGTCGGAGAGGTCCGGCAGGAAGTCGACGGCCGTCGACTTGACCGCCAGTCCGCCGGCGACGGCAATGGCCAGGACGGCCAGGAGGACGAAGAAGCGGTTCCTGACCGACCAGCGAATGATCGCGGCGATCATTGACCGGCCTCCTTGCTGAGGCGGCGCAGGGTGGGACCGGACGCCGGCTGGTCGAAGGCGAACCGCACGCGGTCGCCCTTCTTGATACCCTTCAGCAGCGCTGGATGCCCGACGCGGAACGTCATGGTCATGGCGGGCCAGCCGACGGCGGGGACCGGCTGATGGGAGATCGTCACGCCGTCGATGCCGATCGACTCGATGTGGCCGGTCGTTTCGGCCAATCCGGCCGCGGCTTTCGGGGCGGCCGTCGGGGGCGCGGGCATGGTCATGCCGCCGCCGATCGGGCGGGCCTGGACACCGGAAAGGCTGGCCTCGGAATCGATGAGGAACTGGCCGGAGGCGATGATACGCTCGCCTTCGGAGAGCCCGGCCAGGATCTCGGTCTTGTCACCGCCGCTCTGTCCGACCTGCACCTCGGCCGGCTGGTAACGGCCGCCCGGCAAGGCCAGCATCACAAGGCTGCGCTTGCCCGTGCGGATGATCGCTTCGGTGGGAACAAGGATCGCGGGCCGTGCGGTGGAGGTGAGTTGGACGTTGGCGAACATGCCCGGCTTCAGCCGACCGCCGCGGTTCGGCAGCTCGATGCGCACCTGCAGCGTTCGGCTCTCCACCTGGGCCTGCGGCAGGACCGCCGTCACCCGTCCCGAGAAGGTCTCCCCGGGGTAGGCCGCGAGGGTGGCGGTGACCGGCTGCCCCGGCTGGACCTGGCCAGCCATCGCCTCGGGCACGGCCGCGTTCAGCCACACAGTGCCCAGGCCGGAGATCTCCGCCAGGGTTTCGCCGGCCGAGACCGACATGCCGCTGCGCACGTTGAGCGTCTTGATCACCCCGCCGATCGGGGCGGTGACGGTCACCACATTGCGGGCGCGCCGCTCTGGTCGATCTGGCGGATGAGCCCAGGCGACATCCCGAGCAGTTGTAGCCGCTGCTGGGCGGCGCGGATGAGCGCTGGATCTCCCGTCCGGCGCACCGCCAGGTACTCCGCCTGCGCGCCGCCCCACTCCGGGACCAGGAGGTCCGCAAAGGCCGCGCCAGCTGGAATGATGTCGCCGGGCGCGCGGCCATAGACGCGTTGCACGAAGCCCGCCGAGCGCGGCTGCACGATGGCGACGTCGCGCAGATTGAAGTCGATCGTGCCGGTCGCCGTCACCCCGCTGGCGAGTTCCCCGCGCGTGGCGGTCGCGATCCGAAGCCCGAGGTTGGCGACCTTGGCGGGATCGATCTTGAACCCGACCGCGCCGGCGCCGACGCTCTCGTCGGCGTACTTGGGCACCATGTCCATGCCCATCGGCGACTTGCCCGGAGCCGGGAAGTGCTGCTGGGGAACCATCGGGTCGTACCAGTAGAGAACCTTCTTGCCGCCTGGGGCGCTGGCCTCGGATGCGGCCTGTGGCCGGAGTTTCAACTGGGCGAGGCCGTAGCCGGTCGCTGCGGCGACGATGGCGATGACGCCGGCGACCGAGAGGGTTCGGAGGTTTGACTGTGATGCGGAGCTCATGGCTGGCGGCTTTCGTGGGTGGTGCTGGCTTGGATGTGATCGCTCGGATGGGTGTGTTCTGCGGCGCACCGGACAGGGTCGGGCCGCCTGAAGGCTGAGGCAACGCTCATGGTCGGTCGCTCGCGTAGGTGAGCACGAGGGTGGCGGCGTCGGCGGCGACCGCCGCCTCGCGGTCCAGCAAGGTGAGCTGGGCGTTGGCGAGCGCCGTGAAGGCCTGGAGCACGTCGGTCAGCCCGCCGCGGCCCGCGCCGTAACTGGCCGTCTCCAGGTCGGCGCGCCGCTTGGCGAGCGGCAGCAGCACGTCCTTGGCCCGGCTCCATTGGTCGTGACGCATTAGGTAGTCGGCCAGCCCTGCCTCGAGCTGGGCGGCGAGTTCGCGACGGGTCGCCTCGGCTTCGGCCCGACTTTCGGCCGCCGCGGCGAGTTTGGCCGCGATGATCGGGTCCTGCCGCCGGGCGGCGAACAGCGGCAGGGTCACGGTCACGCCCGCGGAGATCATGTCGCCGAACATCGGGTCTCGGCGCTGGTAGGCGAGCTCCCAGCTCCAGTCGGGGCGCTTCTGGGCGCGGGCGAAGCGCACTTCGGCCTGGGCTTGCGCGGTCATCGCCGCCCGCTCCGCCAGCCGCGGGTGGCCGGTGAGCCCGGCCCGCAGTGCGGTGGCATCGACCTCGAACCTCGGCGGGGATCCGGCGACGTCGGCCTGCGGATCGCCCGTCCAGCGCACGAGGTCGGCGCGCGCGCGTCCCACGGCGGCCAGGATCTCACTGCGCCGGTCCTGCAGGTCGGCCCGCATCTGCTCGACCTCCAGGGACTGCGCGGGCCGCGCCGCGCCCGACGCGACCGTGGAGGGGGCGCTGTTCCACAGGGGATCGAGGCTCTTCGCCAGCTCGTCGATCGCCGACAATCGACGTTCGGCATAGTAGAGGTTAATCCAGGCGAGGGCCGTGGCGGTGCGCACATCGCGGGCTCCGACCTGTGCGGCGGTCCCGGCGGCCTGGATGTCGGTCTGGGCGCGGGTGCGTTCGGCGGCGCGTTTGGCCCCGTTCGGCATGTCCTGCATGATGCCGACCCGCGCCATGGTCATGCTTTCCTTGTTGAACCGTCCGGCCGGTGGACCGGAGACGGGGAAGTTGTCGAGTCCGAAGGCGATCTTCGGATCGGGAAGCGCGCCCGCGGCGCGCGCGGCGGTGCGCGCGCTCTCGATCTGCAAAGCGCGGGCCTGGAGGCTGGGCGAGGTCCTCTGGGCTGCGTCGAGCGCGGCGGCGTAGGTCAACGGCGCGGCCTGCGCGCCGCTGGCCACCAGCAGACTGGCGAGGGCGATGGGAAGACGCATGTTCGGGATCCGAAGGGGCATGGAGCAAAGCCGGTCGGGACACGCCGGCGGAGCGCGGGGCTCCGCCGGCGGCCCGTCAGGACCGCGCCCAAGGGGATAAGAGGACGCGGCCCCTTGGCGGTTCAGCCGTTGGGCGTCTGTGACGCCGGGCCCTGCATCATCGGGCAGGGGCAATCCTTGGCGGCGACGGCCGCGTCAGGTTTGGCGGTTCGGATCACCGGTCGGAAGACGTCGTGCGGGTTGGAGGGCGGGGGCCCCACCCGGTACTCATATTGCCCGTCTGGAGCCGAGGCCGCGAGGGCGGAAGTGCTCACGGCGGTGAGCGCGGCGACGCAGGCGGTCGCGGCAAAGAGCTTGGAAAGGTTCATCGTAATCGTCCTGAATGACTGATGAGGCCGCGGGATTGCGGTCCTCTAGCCCACATGCGTCACGGCCTCAGAAGAGTGTCGGCCACGACCTGTGAGCGGGGCCCGCGCAGGTCGCGCGGACAGTTCAGGCGATCGATCTCGGTGGTCGCTCCGTCCGGGGCGGCGGGCGAGGCTTCAACGGCAAGACCCGCTCGGCGACAACCAACGCCTTCGGCCGTGGGGCGACATAGACGTTCGCGGTCGGCAGCGCTGCGGTGACGCCGCACATCGTGGCGCAGGCCTGCGCGCATGCCTTGCCGTCCATCGCCTTCTTGCCGTGGTCGCAGCATGGGTCGGGGGCGTTTGGCGCGGCGTGATCGGCCGCCGTCGCCGCCATTACCATGCCAGCCATCTCGGCGCCCGCCTCGACGCACGATCGCTGGGCGGCGGCGGCGGCGGCCGGGCTGTAGAGCAGGCCCAAGAGGGCGAAGAGGACGAGGAGACGCCGCATCGCCGCGGAACCTACGCCGGCAAAGGGTCCAAGTCGACAGCCGCCCCGTTTCGGCGCGGCTGCGCCATGGCGGGAGGAGCGGCGGGCGTTCATTGCGCGGACACCGGCGCGAGCATGCCCAACCAGGCGATCACGCCCAGCACCAGGAAGGCCAGCGCCGTCTCGACCACAAGGCTTTGACGCAGGGCGGCCAGCGCCTCCTGTCGAGTTTCGTTGTTCTCTAGAGCGGCGCCGAGAGCCGGGGTCAGGCGGAACCGATTAGCCGCAGCCAATCCCAACATCCCGGCGAACAGCACCAGCTTCAAGAGGAGGAGTTGTCCGTAAGGCGTCGTCCAAAGGCCGCTGATGCGCGCAGGGCCCACCAGGAACCAGCTGTTGACCAGGCCTGTGCCGACAAGGACCGCTACGAGCCCGGATCCAACGCCGGCGAAGCCGTGGAGGGCTCCATGCACGGCGTGATGATTTCTTGCGTCGCCCGTGGTCGGGTGAAGCAAGCCGAAGAAGACCACCAGCGCACCGATCCAGACCCCGGCCGCGAGCGCGTGAAGAATGTCGGCTGTCAAATGAACCGGGCCGCCCGCTCCTTCGCTCGCCGCGCCATGGCCCATCCAGGCGAGACTGGCGCTGACGACAGCGCCGAGGGTGGTGCAGAGCCAGAACAGGGGCCGGCCAGGGCGGAGCACGAGCACCGCGCTGAGCGCCAGCCCCGCGGCGACCGCGCGGACGATCGCCGCCTTGCCCAGCGACATGGTGGTGACGACGGCGGTCAGCGACGACAGTTTCAGGCCCTCAGAAATCGATCCTGCGAGGACTGACGTCTGCGCCGCCAGGCCGAGCAGGGTGGCGCCCAAAAGGGCGCCAGCGCTCCATCCCAGTAAGGACCGGGACCAGTTCAATTGCGCCCCGGATCCAGGACCCGCGCTGGGCAGGGCGTAGATCAGGAAGAGCGATGATCCAAAAAGGATCATCGCCCCTGCGAACTGAACCAGCCTGAGGAAGATGACCGCAGGCTCAAGCACGTTCTATTTCACCGTAAAGGCGAGGTCGCCATTCATCTTGTGGCCGTCGGAGGACGCGGCATGCCAGGTGACCTTGTAGGCGCCGGCCATCAGCGCGCCCTGGGGCGTGCCGACGATGGACAAGCCGTCCTTCGAGACCGTGGTCTTCACCGGCATCTTCATGCCGCCGCCCATCTCCAGCTCGAATCCGGAGAAAGCCGGCGTCAGCTTTTCGTTGAAGGTGAGCGTGATCGTCTTCGGCGCAGCCACCGTAACATTGGCGGCCGGGTTCGACTTGACCAGGTGGGCGTGGGCCGAGGCGGTCCCGGCGACCAGCAAGGCTGCGCCCGCGACGAGGCCGGCGATGGAAAGGCTTCTGTGATTCATTGGGTATCCCCGAGGTTTGAACGCTGTCCCTTGAGAGAATACGCAGCGCCTTGCCATTTCCCCTCATGCGACCTCTGCGACCGCAGGACGCAAGTGGGAAGCCTGGGCACATAGTCCGCATAACGGGCCCGCCGCGCCTGCTGACCAACTTCCGATCCTGCGTGCTCTTGTGCATCGCGGCTCCGGCTTTGAACCTCGGCCATGAAGCGGCGTTGTAGTCGATAGATCTGCGGCGAAGCCACAATCTAGAAAATGAGTCGGACAGGAGAGGTGACGTGGAGGCAGAGCACAAGGGTGGGGGGTCAATGGATCGCCAGATGATGCAGCATCACTACAAGATGCTGGCGCTCAATCTCGCCTTGAGCTTCGTCATCATGTATGTCGCCATGTTCGCGATGATCTCGAGTTGGGGCGAGTTCGTTCAGAACATCAACTTCTTCTATATGGCGCTGGTGATGTGGGCGCCGATGGCGGTTGTGATGCTGCTGACAATGAAGTCGATGTACAAAAACACCAAGCTCAACCTCCTGCTGTACGTCGCCTTCGCCATGGTGTTCGTCCTTTCGTTCGCAGGAATACGCGCGCAGGGGTTCGTAGGCGACCGGCAGTTCGTTCGATCAATGATACCGCACCACTCCGGTGCGATTTTGATGTGCAGCCAGGCACCCATCAAGGATGCTGAGATCCGCGAACTTTGCTTCGGCCCCAATGGGATCGTGGAATCCCAGAAGCGCGAGATCGCGCAAATGAAAGCTATTCTGAAGCGCCTTTAGCTTCACGCGCCCAGATGCTCTTGTTTAGGTCGGCCAGCCTCACGATCGATCTCCCCGCCAGCTCAGCCGTCGCCGCGCGCGGGCGACTAACGGAGCGCCGGCTGAGCGGTTGGGCTCACGCGCCAGATGGATCAGACACCTAGTGTCCTGGTTCAGAAGTTCGTTGGGTTATTGTAGACACAGAAGCGTTCGATGGAGGCGAGGATGTCATCGGCGGACATGGTCCACGTGAAGCGCTTTGGATCGGCGTTGTGGGCCTCGATGAAGAAGTCGCCGACGGCCCTATGAGGCCAACCATCAACTTTGCGTTGGCCGACAACGCTCGCGGTCTGGCGACGCTCCGCTATGCGCCACACCCCCAAAGCGGCGCAGTTTGTACCCGACCTCACTAATGCGACGCACCGGCGCGGCAAGCTGATTCCGAAACGGGCCATGTTTGGCCTATTTGGTTGACAAAATAGGTGTAAACGGCCATATACGGCCTCATGTTGAAGACCCCACAGGAGCTCCTCCATGAACTCGGCGAGGCTATCCGGGCACGTCGGATCGGGCAGGGCTGGTCACAGAATGAAGCCGCTTCGCGGGCCGGCATCGGTCTTCGCACCTGGCGGCGCCTGGAAATCGACGGGCAGGCGACGATAGACACCCTGGTCAATGCCGCCATCGCCCTGAGGTGCGAGGAGGGGCTGTCCCAGCTCTTCCCGGCGCCGGCCGCCAGCAGTCTCGACGATCTCCTCACGCGACAGGCTTCAGCGGCGAAGCCCAGGCCCCGTCAGCGCGCGCGCCGACACGGAAAGTCCCCATGAAGCTGGCGCCCGGCACGCCGCTCTCCATCTCGCTCGCCTTCGATCCGATCCGGCCGCGCCTGCCTGTCGGACGCCTCGCCATCGACGCTGGCCTGGCGCAGCTGGAGTGGTCCCGGGAGGTGATCGCGCGCAAGCTGATTGTTGCGGGGCTCTTGTACCCGCCCGAGGTCGGGCTGCAGGCGGCGCGCGGACGCGCCTTTGACGGGCTTCACGGTTTCCTTGCCGACAGCCTGCCCGAGGGGTGGGGCTACCTGTTGATGCGCAAGCGCCTCGCCAAGCTGGGCGTCGACATCGCGAGCCTGACGCCGCTGGAGCGTCTCGCCCTGATCGGCGATCACGGCCGCGGCGCCTTGGTGTTCGAGCCCTCGACCACGCCGCCCGAGGATGTGGAGACTCTGGATCTCGACGTCTTGGCCGAGCAGGCCACGGCGCTGCTGACCGGCGAGGAAGCCCGTTTGGCCGACACCCTGGCGGGCCTGGCTGGCGGCTCTGGCGGCGCGCGGCCGAAGGTGCATGTGGGTTTCGATGGCCAAGGGGGCGTCTCGGTGGGCGAGGGGGAGATCGCGGCCGGCCACGTCGCCTGGCTAGTGAAATTCCGCGCGCCCGAGGACCCGATCGACATCGGCCCCATCGAGGAAGCCTATGCCGCGATGGCCGAGGCGGCCGGCTTAAAGCTGAGCGCGCACCGTCTGATCGAGGCCCGACATGGCCCCGGCTATTTCGCGGCGGAACGGTTTGACCGGACTGATGGCGGAGGACGACTGCACATGTTGTCGTTGGCCGGCGCCATCGAGGCGCCCGCCAGCGTGCCATCGGCCAGCTATGACATGTTCCTGCGAGCAACGAGGGCGATCACCCGCCGGGCCGACGATGTGGCGGCGGCGTTCCGGCGGATGGTGTTCAACGTCCTGACCTCCAACCGCGACGACCACACGCGCCAGCACGCCTATCTGATGGATTCTGCGGGGGACTGGCGGCTGGCGCCAGCCTACGACTTGACCTATTCGCCAGGGCCCGGCGGCGAGCACTACATGGACATCGCGGGCGAAGGGCGACGGCCGACACGCGCCCATATCACGGGCCTTGGCGAAAAGCACAGTTATACCCCCAGACAGGTCTCCGCGGTGATCGACGAGGTCCGAGCTGCGGTCGCTGATTGGCCCACGCTCGCGAAGCAATCCGGCGTCACCGTGGCCTCGGCCAGGACCATTGGCGAGGCGCACGCGAGGGTCTGGGCGGATTTCGAGCCGAGGTAGAGGACGTGGAATTATCGATAATGTCGAAAACTGGGCTGGCCCGGGCCCAAAAATTGTTGCGCCTAAGGTTCGTTATCGGAAATTATCATTATAAATCAACATATTATGAAGATTTCTTAGCAAGAAACTGCATGCTGACCAAGTTCGCTGCCCGCTATGCTAAATCTTCCGCTGAAGCTATGAGAAGTCGCCGCGCCAACCGCGCGACAGTCGCCTCCGTCGGCGCGCTGGTCTGATCGTCCCGAAGGGCTTGGGCATGGTCAATTGGACCGGGCTGCCGTCTGGGTAAGAAACGCTCAGGCCGATCGTGGTGGTGGCCAACGTGATCGACATGCGCTTCGAATTGTCTTCCGCTATAGTCCTCCGCTCCGTAAGGCTCTTAGTTAGCCTGTCGCAGCCATATCCCGCCCGATAGCTGTCGCGGCTGATTTAGAAAGGCGCACACGTCCGACGCCAATGCCGGCGCCGAGGACGACCGCGTCGGGCACTCGGATCCGGCTTGATCTCCCTCAATGCTGGGAGATCTGAGCGGGGCAACCCTTCCGCGCAAGTTGGAGGCTGCGAGAACGCCGCCAGTTCGCACAGCAAGGGCAGGTGTCCACATGAGCTACAAGACCATCCTCGTTCACCTGGAGCCGACCCCCGCGTCTGAGGCGCGCCTGCAGGCCGCCGTCGAGTTCGCAGGCAAGCTGGACGCCGAACTCATCGGTCTCGGTGGTCGCGCGTCAATGATCCAGGCGGCGCCGCTGGCCATGGCGGAGGGCGGGAGTTACGCGGTGGAGGCCTGGGCCGAAGACGAGGCGCGCTCGCTCGCCGAGGTCGAGGCCACATTTCGCAGGCTGGGGGGCGGCGCAACCTGGCGGGCCGTGCCGGATTATCCCACGGACGCGATGTGTGACAACGCCGCAGGCGTGGATCTCATCATCACAGGCCTTGAGCGCGCTGCTGCGGACTTTGCGCCAGACGCTGCCGACACCGTGCTTCGGGCCGGCCTGCCGGTCATCGCCCTGCCCGCCGGGCATCCCCAGATCGGTTTCGAGCGCATCGTCGTCGCCTGGAAGGACACCCGCGAGGCAAGACGCGCCGTCAGTGACGCGCTCCCGCTGTTGCGCCGAGCCGGCGAGGTGGCCATCGTTAGCGTCTCCACACATTCCGGCGCTGCGGCCACGCCGGCCTCCATCGACAATCTTATAAGTCGCCTCGCGCGCCACGGCGTCAACGCCGTCGTCGAGCCCGTCTCCACCCGGCGCGACCCAGCCGATAAGCTCATCAGCTTCGCGACCTCACGCCGAGCAGATCTGATCGTGTCCGGCGCTTTCGGACACAGCAAGGCGGGCGAGTGGCTGCTCGGCGGAATGACCCAGACCCTGCTGGAGTGTTCCCCACTCCCCGTGCTCTTCAGCCACTGATGGAGGAGTTCGAAAACGAGCGCTGCCCTGCCCGTCTTTGACAGGACCGTCCAGGCGTCCAATGAGTGGCAAAATCGGCGTCGAGCTGCCGCTGCGGCCATACGACCTGCATTAGGCCTCAGCTGCTGGATACCCCGACCACCCGCCCGGACCGCGGTCGTCGTCGCCAGTGATCGGACCGGCCACCTCCCGGCGGCTCCGCCAAATCATGCAGACGAACCTCAAGCCCCGCCGTTTGATGAGGCTCAATCGCGACACGGGGTCCCGTGATAAGAGCGGGCGATCAATAACGGATGACCTCTGCCCATGGACGCGCTTTCCGTCAGCTCCGACGCTCCGGCCCGCGACCACGGCTTGTTTCGCTCGCTGCTCAAGCGCTGCGTAGGCCTGGACCCGTTGGTCACCGCTGTCGTCCATCCCTGCGATCCGGTCAGCCTCGCCGGCGCAGTGGACGCCGCCGACAAAGGGCTGATCATCCCGATCCTGGTCGGTCCCGAACCTAAGATCCGCGCCGCCGCCCAGGAAGCGGGACTCGACATCTCGCCCTACACGCTGGTCGCCACGCCGCACAGCCACGCCGCCGCCGCCAAGGCCGTGGCCCTTGTGCGTTGCGGCGATGCGGCCATGCTGATGAAGGGATCGCTGCACACCGACGAACTGATGCACGAGGTGGTGTCCTCCGAGACGGGCCTGCGAACCGCCCGGCGCATCAGCCACGCCTTTCTCGTCGACGTGGTCCACTATCCCAGGCCGCTGTTAATCACCGATGCGGCGATCAACGTCTTCCCCTCGCTCGACGACAAACGCGACATCGTCCAGAACGCCATCGACCTCGCCCACGTCTTGGGCATCGTCAACCCACGCGTGGCTATTCTGTCGGCTATCGAGACGGTGACGCCCAAGCTGCCCTCGACCATTGACGCTGCAGCGCTGTGCAAGATGGCCGACCGCGGTCAGATCACCGGTGGACTGGTCGATGGGCCGCTCGCCTTCGACAATGCTGTCAGCCCCGAGGCGGCTAGGGAGAAGGGCGTCGTCTCCGACGTTGCCGGCCTCGCCGACATCTTGGTGGTGCCGGATTTGGAGGCCGGCAACATGTTGGTCAAGCAGCTCACCTTCTTAGCGGGCGCGGACGCTGCGGGCGTGGTTCTGGGCGCCCGATCGCCGATCGTGCTGACCAGCCGAGCCGATAGTCCCGAGGCGCGAGTGGCGGCCTGCGCCATCGGCCTGCTGATGGTCCACAACCGCGCCCCGGCCGTGGCCGCCTAGCCATGGTCGAGCTGGTGTTGGCCCTGAACGCGGGCTCGTCCAATCTCAAGTGCGCCCTATTCGAGGCCGGCGGCGAAGAGCCGACCGAAGTCGGCCGGACCAAGGTCGACATCCACGGGCCCATGGCAGACGCCGCGGCGGTGGCCGAGCTGCTGGCGTGGGCGCAAGCTTTGCACCCGTCTGGCCGATTGGTGGCCGTTGGCCACCGCGTGGTCCACGGCGGTGCGTCCTTTCAGGAACCAACACTGGTCGACGAGCCGGTTCTGGCCATGCTGGACGAGCTCAGTCCGCTGGCGCCGCTCCACCAACCCCAGAGCTTGGCGACGATCCGCGCCGTCACCACAGCCAGGCCGGATCTTCCCCAGGCCGCCTGCTTCGACACCGCCTTCCATCGGACCCTGCCCGCCGTCGCCACGCGATTTGGCCTGCCGCGCGGGTTCCATGACGCGGGCGTGCGGCGATACGG
This sequence comes from Phenylobacterium aquaticum, assembly GCF_022695515.1. Lineage (GTDB taxonomy): Bacteria > Pseudomonadota > Alphaproteobacteria > Caulobacterales > Caulobacteraceae > Phenylobacterium > Phenylobacterium aquaticum. Next base: position 170,147 of record NZ_JALDPT010000001.1, on the reverse strand, counting down.
CTTTCACGGCCTGTCCTACGAACACATCGCCGAACGTCTGAGGATGCTCGACCCCGCCATGGCCGCAGGTCGAGTGATCGTGGCGCACCTGGGCTCGGGCGCAAGCCTATGCGCCATGATCAACGGGCGGAGCATCGACACCACCATGGGATTTTCGCCGCTGGATGGGCTGGTGATGAACACCCGCTGCGGTGAACTCGATCCGGGCGTGGTGATCTATCTTCAGAACCATCAGGGCCTGACCATCGCTGAGGTTCAGGATCTACTCTACCGCCGCTCGGGATTGTTGGGCGTCTCCGGGATCAGCGGGGACATGCGCGAACTGCTATCGAGCAGCGCGGCCAATGCGCGGGAAGCGGTCGACCTGTTCGTCTTCCGCGTCGCTCGGAATGTCGGCGCCCTCGCTGCCTCGCTTGGCGGGATCGATGGGATCGTCTTCACCGCAGGCATCGGCGAGAACAGCCCCGCGATCCGCGCCCTGATCGCCGAGCGCCTGTCATGGCTCGGATTGTCTTTGGATGACGCAGCCAACCAGCGCGGCGGTCAGGGGCGCATCGACTCGGTTGGCGGGCGGCTCGCCGCCTGGGTCATCCCGACCGACGAAGAGCGGATGATCGCGAAACAAACGCTGGCAACGGCGGCCCGAGGAAGGCCTGGGAAACCTCGCGCCGCTCAATAAGCCGGCGCGCGGCGGCCCTTGTTCGACGCGCGCGCGCCGAACGTGACTGTGGCGCCGTTGATCGCCAGCGGTTTCAACAGCTCGGCGCAAGCCAAGTAGGCCACCACAATCCCCACCAACGCGAGCGTCACGATCAGGGGTGGCGTCCGGAATCCAAACCAGGCCCCGAAGGGTGAAAAGGGGATCATCAAAGCCAGGGCCAGGGCCCCAAGGGTCGAGGTTATCAAAACTGGATTGGGCGTGTCCCGCGAGGGGCGGCCGCGGGTGCGGATGAGGAACACCACCAGGGTCTGCGTGGCGATGGATTCTAGGAACCAGCCGGTGCGGAACACCTCCGGCCCGGTTCGAAACGCTAGGAACAACACGGCGAAAGTGGCCAGGTCGAAGATCGATGAGAGCGGCCCCATCACTGCGGCGAACCGCATGATATCCTTGGGCCGCCAATGCTGCGGCCCAGCAATGTCCTCGGCTCGTACGGTGTCGAACGGAATGCCGATCTCCGACAGATCATAAAGCAGATTGTTGAGCAGGATCTGGGTCGCGAGCATCGGCAGGAACGGCAGGAACAGCGAGGCGGCCGCCATCGACAGCATGTTGCCGAAGTTCGAACTGGCCCCCATGCGCACGTATTTGAGGATGTTGGCGAAGGTCCGGCGGCCTTCCTCCACCCCGTCGGCGACAACGGCCAGGTCGGAGTCCAGCAGGATCATGTCGGCCGCCGCCCGCGCCACGCCCGCGGCGCCGTCCACCGACAAGCCGACGTCCGCCGCCTTCAGCCCCGGCGCGTCGTTCACCCCGTCGCCTAGGAAGCCCACCACCTCGCCCGCCGCGCGTAGGGCGTGGACGATCTGTACCTTCTGGTCCGGGGCCAGACGGCCGAAAACGTCGGTGTCGCGCACCCGAACGCGCAGGGCGTCGACACTGAGCTTATTCAGCTCCGCGCCGCCGATTACACGCTGGCCACGCAGGCCGACGATCCTGGCCAGGCGTTCGACCACGAGCGGATCGTCTCCCGAGAGCACCACGACCCTGATCCCGGCTGCCGCCAGCCGCGCCACCGCCGCCGGCGCGCTAGCTTTCGGCGGGTCGGCGAAGGTGCACAGCCCCACGAACTCGAGGCCCGTCTCGTCGTCCACGACGGGATCGCGCGTCTCGCCCGGCCAGGGCCGCGCGGCCACCGCCACCGACCGCAAACCCTCGGCCGCGAGGGTGCGGACGCGCTGCAAGGCGGCCTCGCGCGCCGCGCCGTCGAACGTCGCGCCTTTCGCGGTAGTACAAGCCGCCAATACGGCCTCGGGAGCGCCTTTAACGATGAGTGACAGACCGTCCGGCCCCTCCGCCAACACCGCGCCCATGCGCCGTTGATAGTCGAACGGCAGTCGTCCGCGTCGGGTCCAGCCTTCTGCCGCGTCGGGATTGGCCTCGGCCAAGGCGTCGTCCAGCGACCCCTTGTCGCCGCCGAGGCTCGCGCAGATCGCGGCGAGTACGGCGGGACGGTCGTCGGCCTTGCCATCCGGCGCCAGGGAGCCGGCCAGCTCGATCTGCGCGGAGGTGAGCGTGCCGGTCTTGTCGGTGCATAGCACTGTCATCGCGCCGAGATCGTGGATCGCTGCCAGCCGTTTGACGATCACCTTCTTGCGCGCCATGCGCACGGCGCCGCGCGAGAGGGTCACAGTCGTGATCATCGGCAGCAGCTCGGGCGTCAGCCCCACCGCCAGGGCGACCGAGAACATCAGCGACTGGATCAGCGGCCGACCGAAGGCGACGTTGGCGGCCAGGACGCCAACCGCCAGGACCCCCGTCGCCCGCGCCACCAAAAAGCCCAGCTGCCGCAGGTCATGCTGAAAGGGTGATGTCTCCGCAGCCGCGTTCAGGGACAGCGCCGCCTTTCCCAACAGTGTGTTGGCGCCGGTGCCGATGGCCAGCGCCACCGCCTCGCCGGTCTGAGCCACGGATCCACGGAAGAGGGCGTTGCTGGCCTCCGCCGCCGCCTCGGTGTTCACCTCTCCCGGCCTTTTGGCGGCGCCATAGGGTTCGCCGGTGAGCGCCGCCTCGTTGGCGGTGAAGGCGCTGGCCTCCAGCACCAGAGCGTCGGCGGGTATGATGTCGCCGACGCCTACTCGAAACACGTCGCCCGGGACCACGGTCTCAGCGTCGACGGATGTGAACGCGCCGTCGCGCTTGACCTCGGCCTTGACGGCCACCGACTGACGCAACATGGCCGCCGCCTGTTTGGCGCGGCCTTCCTGCACCGTGTCCAGGGCAACCGAGGCCCCAAGAATGACCAGGATGATCAGCGCGCTCGGCACATCCCCCGTCGCGGCCGAAACCGCCGCCGCGGCGATCAGGATCAAACACAAGGGCTCGAGCAGTCGGCGGCCCACGGACACGATCAGCCCGCTTTCCCGAGCCTCGGCGTCGGCGTTGCGGCCGTACTTGGCGAGCCGAGCGGCGGCGTCGGACGAATTCAGACCCGAGACGTCGCATCCGAGGCCGGCCGCAGCGTCCGCGGGCGTGTGGGCCCAGAATGGTCCAGCGGCCATCTCACCTCCGTCTCGGTCTTCTCGAACCGGCTCGCCGCGCCGGCGAGGTCGAGAACGGGCGACCCCAGCCATCAGACGTCCGTGGCGCCGAAATCTTACGGTTCGCGCCTACCGGCGGCTGTGACGTCCGGGAGCCGCAGATCCCACGGATCGTCTGAGACGATGGCCTCGCCGCGGCCAGGGCGCGTAATGCTCGGGCGATCGGGGCGTCAATAGCGGGATGGAGGCCGCCCGATCGACGAGCGCCACCCCCTGAACGCTTCAGAACTACCGTGGGGAAATCCGATGCACGACACATCACAAGCCTACGGCCTCTGGACCGTCGTTATCCTGAACTCAGCGTTGTTCATCTTCTTCGCATTTACTTTCTTCAAACCGCAGAGCGCCCGCGATTGGCGCTCGTTCGGCGCCTTCAGCGCCTTCCTGGTGGCGCTGTTCACCGAGATGTACGGCTTCCCCCTGACCATTTACCTTCTGCTGCCCTGGCTGCAGAGCCGCTTCCCGGGCGTCAATTGGCTGACCCACGATGCGGGTCACTTGCTGGAGGAAATGGTGGGCTGGCGCGGCAATCCGCACTTCGGCCCGTTCCACATCCTGAGCGACGTCTTCATCGGCGGCGGCTTCTGGCTGCTCTCAGCGTCCTGGCCTCCGCTCTATCGGGCGCAGAAGGAAAGCAAGCTCGCGACGTCCGGCCCGTACGCCAGGATTCGCCACCCGCAATATGTCGCCTTCGTGCTGGTGATGATCGGCTTCCTGCTGCAGTGGCCGACCCTGCTGACGTTGGCGATGTTCCCGATCCTGGTGTTCATGTACTGGCGCCTGGCCAAGACCGAAGAGCGGGACTCGCTCGCGGCGTTTGGCGACAGCTATGCCGCCTACATGCGCACGACACCGGCCTTCATCCCGCGCCTCGGCGCCGCGCGGAGCGCCGGCAAGCCGCTCGCAAGCCCCACCACCAAGGAGAACCTCCATGTCGTCGACCGCTGATTGCGTCCCAGGTGGGCGCGCCCACGCCAAGTCTCCGCCGGCCATTGCGATCGTTCCGCTGGGCCTCAGCCTTTCGATCTTCCTGGCGATCAGCTTCCTTTTCTGCACCGTCGCCGACCTGATCCCCTGGCTCCAGGACTTTCATTTCCTGAAGGCGCTCTATCCCGACATCGACTGGGCGAACCCGGCGATGATCCTCGCTGGGACGGTCTGGGCCTTCCTCTCTGGCTGGTACATCGCGGTGGTGTTCGGCTCGCTCTACAACTTCTTCTCGGCCAGATCTCGGTAGGAAGCCTGGCGGCCCCGCGCGCAAAGCTTCGCCGACTGGAACAATTCCGATGTCTTACAAATCCATCATGGTGCCCGTTCAGGCCGACGAAGCGTCAGACGCTTGCCTCGCCGTCGGGATCGACCTCGCGCGGCGGTTTGAGGCGCGCCTGGTCGGCTTCGGCGCACAGCTGTGGGAGACCACGACTGTCGTCGACGGCTATGACGACGGCTTGCTCATGGCGGCCAGGTATGAGGCGGCGGAGCGTGAATTGCAGCTGGCGGAATCCAAATTCCGCGCCGCCGCTATCGCGATCAACGGGGGCGTCCAATGGCGCTCCATGATCAATTTCTCACAGTTCGCCATGACCGTGGCGGCGCGCGCGGCGGACCTGATCGTTGTGACACAACACCGCGAACATCTGACGTCGGCGTCAGCCATCCCCTCCCCCGGCCGCCTCGTCGTACTGGCGGGACGGCCTGTTGTCGTCGTGCCGCAGACCGCAAGCCGTCTTGATGTAACGACCGTCGTCGTTGCGTGGAAGGATGCCCGGGAGGCTCGCCGGGCGCTGGCGGATTCACTTCCTTTCCTTCAGCGCGCTGCGCGGGTCATCCTCGTGGGAGTTTGCGAGGCGGGCTGTGACCAGACTACTCAGGTCGGGCTGGAGGATGTCGCCGAGGGGCTCCTCCTCCACGGAGTCAGGTCGGAAACGATCGTGCGACCCCGGGGAGACAGACCAGCCTCGGCGGTCCTCTTGGAAATGGCCAAGGACTGGTCAGCAGATCTGATCGTCGCGGGCGGCTACGGTCACACCCGATTGGGCGAGTGGGTATTCGGTGGCTTCACCAGGGCGCTCCTCGAGCAGGGCGATCGGCCGCTACTGCTGAGTCATTGAATAAGCCGCGGCGGGAGCCGGAGCAGAGCGCAGGGCGAAGCGGAGGCGCCGCTGTTCTTGGCGCCGGGGTCTGATTGCACGTCTATCTGAGGATTTGATGAGCCTTCGAAGTGAAATGCCTGTCCTCGCCGGACGGAACCTCGCCGGCAATCAGCTCACAACTTCGTGGGCGCCGCGCCCCGCCGGGCGTCCGCTAGACGAGGAGAAAGGCCGCCAAACGAGATACAACGACATGATCGCGCCGCCGAAGCAGAAAACCGAGATATAGGCGAAGGTGAAGAATAGATATGTCGTGACGAAGACAATGCTGACCAGCACGCCGAAGACCTTGGCGTCCTTGCTGGTGCTGAGCAGCAGAGGGGCGATTACCACCAGCAGATAGATCGCGTAGGTGAACTCCCGACCGATGACGAGGCCCAGCAACTCCGTCCCCCCATAGCTGATCGCATGCGGCAAGAAGCGAGTGACCAGCCAGCCCTCGTGGGCGAAGTACGGGACATACTGCAATCCGCCCAGAAACCCGCCAAGGATCGCGAAGAGAAGGTAAAGCCGGTGCCGGCGGGGGCTCTCGAGGAAATAGCTCGCGAATGGCACCCAGACTGGCCACGCCAGCCAGGAAAAGAACATGTATCCCAACGAGTACCGGGTCACCGCGCCGGCGTCGCCGGCCTCGCCGGCGCGCCAGACCAAGCCTTCGAGGAACTGCTGAACGGAGAACAGCAAGGGCAACGCCGCCAGAGCGAGATAGCGCCGATCGTCGCGCCAGGCGCGACCCAGACTGACCACGCCAGCTGGCGCGAGCACCGCCGCCGCTGTGAAGCTGGCCGTCGCGGAAAAGCACATTCGTGGTCAGCCTTTGTTTTCGTTCATCGCGGCGCAGAAGACGTGGTCAAGCAAGATGATTCCCGTTGAAGCCTCGTGGTCAGCTTCCCCGAGTAGACTTCAGCTTGCAAGTGCTCCGGACCGTTTGGCGCCAAGGCTCGCGACGAGGTCCAGGCCGTCGCAGCGGGCAAGTAATCCTGCGCGCCAAGCGTGTGCGCTCCCGGTGGCAGCGGCTCGGCCTGGCAAACCGTCACCTCGTTCCATCAACTCCGGCCCCTCGACTCAACCAGGTCAGCGTACGAAAGCCTTCGCCGCCTTGATCAGCACGGCTGGGTCGTATTGCCCTTTGTAGAGCGGCGACACCGCCTTCTTGAGGCCGAGCAGAGAATAGACCGCGGTCTGCGCGGCTCGGACGGAATATTCGACCGTGAAGACGACGTCGTCGGGGATTTCGCAATACTGACCGATGAAGGCGAAATTCGTGGTCCCCACAGGCCGTACCGGCGGACGGTCGCCGGCCACGCGGGGCATGAATTGGCTGGTGATCAGCGGCATCATGCAGGGAATGCAATTGGCCGACTTCAGGATCTGCTCCTTGTGGGCGCGGAGGCGCAGGTGCCCAAGCAGTTCGACGAGCAACTCCTCGCCTGTACAGTCGGACATCTTCTTCTTCACGAAGTCGCCTTCCTGATCCACGAGCAGCCCGTAGCCCCAGCAGACCTGGACATCATCGGGCTGGCCTATGAAATGGGGCTGGTGCGCCAGGACGACGGACATCAGCCAACTGGAGTCCGTGAGCGTGACCAGCCCACCCGTCCCGGCTTCGTTGCCGGTGAAGACCTCCATAAGGTTGAAGAAGGTCGGATCGGTGAGGGTGACGGTGAACGATAGCCATTTCGCCTCGTCGATGTGGCCGTCGAAGGCCGCGGGCCGCCCGAAATCCTCATTCTTCGCCGCCAAGGTCTCCCAGAGCGCCCAGGCTCCGCCCTTGTCGGTCTCCAGCCTCGCCGGCGTCGTCATCGACCCAAAGCTCGAGGCGCCAGTCATCGAACCGTTCGTGACGAAGACGAAATCGTCGGGTCCGATCTCCAGCGCCGCGGCGAGGCCGCCCTCCAGATACCGGATCCGCTCGACGTGCTTGCCCCGGGGCCCATAGCGGAAGTCGAGATCCGTCACCTTAGCGGCGGTCGAGAAGACGACCCCCTGCTCCGTGAGCCACGCCACCAATGGCCGGACGATCGAGTCATATTGGTTGTAGGGCGTGCGCCGAACCCCGCCGAGAGTGTGGATGCGCGGCAATTCCTGAATGAAGCGGTGCAAGTAGCGCTTCAGCTCGACCGCGCTGTGCCAGGGCTGGAAGGCGAAGGTCGTGCACCACATGAACCAGAAGTTGGTCTTGAAGAACGACGGTTGGAAAAGCTCTGCGATCCGCTTGGCGCCTAGCGAGGCCTCCGAGACCGCCATGATCTCTGTGAGGTCGAGGCGGTCCTTGTTACTCAGGCCGAGGTTCGAGGCGTCGAGCTTCTCGCCTCCGGCGACCAGCCGCGCATGGGAATCCGAGATGAACCGTTCGTTGAAGTCGTAGATCTCATCCCTCACCGATCTGGTCGCGTCCGTCAGCGACGGAACGAAGGACAGCAGATCGAACATGCACATGTGCGACCGGCTCCCAAGCGTGCTCAGGCGTTCGATATATCCCGCTCCGAGCGGCTTGCATCGACAACGATGTCGCAAAAGCTCATGATATCGTTATTACTCTTCAAAATCGATCGCAGCGCCGGGTCGGCTTTGATAGATCGTATCCTGCCTCGGAAAGATCTCCTTACCGGGACCTCAGTGGGGCGCCTGGCTCAAACTACGAGGCGCAACTCCGAACGACTTGGCCGTCACTACCTGTCGTCGCGATAGGCGAGAAGCCTGAGCGCATTGAACACGACCAGCAGTGTCGAACCCTCGTGGGCCGCGATGGCAGGTCCGATGCCGAGACCGAAGATCGTCGCCGGCACGAGCAGCGCCACCACGCCCAGGCTGACGAATACGTTCTGCAGAATCACCGAACGGGTCGTGCGGCTCAGCCCGACCGCGAATGGCAGGTTGGCGAGATCGTCGGCCATCAGGGCGACGTCGGCAGTCTCCATCGCCACGTCTGATCCCGCGGCGCCCATGACGATGCCGACGGTCGCGTTGGCCATCGCCGGCGCGTCGTTGACGCCATCGCCGACCATCGCGACCTTCGCCACGGCGCGGAGCCTCTTGATCGCCTCGACCTTGTCCTCCGGCATCAGGTCGCCCCAGGCCTCGTTGAGGCCGACCTGGCGCGCGATCGCCTCGGCGACCTTCTGGTGGTCGCCGGAGATCATGATCATTCGACGGATGCCAAGCGCTCGCAGCCGCGCCAGCGCCGCCTTGGCGCCTTCGCGCGGCGTATCCATCAGCCCGATCGCACCGAGGTCGCGGCTGCCCTGCCGCACGACCATGGTCGTGCGGCCGCCCTCCCGCAGCGAAGCAATGGCGTCCTGCATTGGCGTGGATAACGGCGGGATATCCCTGGCGCCAAACAGCTCGGCCTTGCCGATCAGGACCGTGTCACCGTTAACATTCGCGGCGACTCCACGCCCGGTCAGGCTTTCAAAATCGCTGGCGTGAGGGACCGGGTCCTCGCCGAGGCGCTGGCGGCCGTCTCGCGCGATGGCGCGGGCGAGCGGATGGTCGCTCAAGCTCTCGACGGCGACCGCCACCATCAGCAATTCCTTCTCCCCGACGCCGGGTGCGGTCACCACGTCGGTGATGCGCGGCTTGCCGGCCGTGAGCGTCCCGGTCTTGTCGAATGCGATCGCCGAAAGCGAGCCGAGATTCTCGAGCGGCCCGCCGCCCTTCACCAAGACACCGCCGCGGGCTGCGCGCGCCACGCCAGACAGCACAGCGCTCGGGGTCGCGATGGCGAGCGCGCAGGGGCTGGCGGCGACCAACACCGCCATGGCCCGATAGAAGCTATCGCGGAACGGTTCGTCGATGACCACCCACGCGAAGAGCAGCAGTCCCGCCAGCGACAGTACCCCCGGCACGAAGAGGCGCTCAAACTTCTCGGTGAAGCGCTGGGTCGGCGATTTCTGCGTCTCGGCCTCGCTGACCATGCGCACGACCTTGGCGAGCGCGCTGTCGGTAGATTTGCGGGTGACCTCGATCTCGATGGCGCCGCTGCCGTTGATCGTGCCGGCGAAGACGCGGTGGGTGGCTTCGAGCCCGTCGGGGTTCGTCCGGGCTATCGCCGCGTCGGTGACGGCCTGCTTGTCGGCGGGGATGCTCTCGCCCGTCACCGGCGCCTGGTTGACACTGCTCTCGCCCACAACCACGAAGCCGTCCGCGGGGAGCCGCGCGTCCGGCTTGACGATGACGACGTCGCCGATGGCGAGCTCTTCCACCGGCACTTCCCGCAAGTCGCCGCCGCGCCGAACGAGCGCCGTCCGCGGCGCCAGTTCCGCCAGCGCCTCGATTGCGCGCTTGGCGCGGCCCATCGCGTAATGCTCAAGAGCATGGCCAAGACTGAACAAGAAGAGCAGGAGCGCGCCTTCCGTCCACTTGCTGAGCGCGGCCGCGCCCGCCGCAGCGACCAGCGTAAGCGTATCGATCTCGAACCGCTTCAGCCGCAGATTGTCGATCGCCTCGCGAAGCGTGAAGAAGCCGCCGAAGATATAGGCGCCGAGATAGAAGCCAAACGGCAGCCAGGCCGGCGCCGCGAGGAACCGCTCTATGACGTACCCGCAGGCGAGCAGCCCGCCGCAAGTCAGCGCGAAGATCAGTTCGGCGTTTGGCCCGAGCGGGCCTGTTTCATGGTCGTGCCCGGCCTCGCCGGCTCCATGTTTCCCCGGTTGATGGGCGTGCCGGCTCGGCTCCGCGGCGGCGATGCGCATCCTCTCGAGTTCTCTGCTGAGTGATGCCTCCGAGGTGAGCGAGCGGTCGAATTCGACGCGCACGGTTCCGGCGGCACTGGCTTCTGCCTCAAGGACGCCTGGCAGCGCGCGCAACTTTCCGGCGATGGTACGCGCACGTCGCTCGTGTGGGATGTCGAGCTGCCACACCGCGTGGCCGTAACGCTCCGCGATCCTCGCGCCCGCAGCGGTGACCAGTTCGCGAATGCGCGGCAGCGGCAGAACCGCAGGATCATAATGAACGCAAAGCTGAGCAGGCTCGCCGCCACTAGCGGCGGCGACGTGAACCTTCTCAACGCCCTCGCGTCCGCGTAGCTGAGATATCAAACGCGCCACGCAGGCATCGGCGGCGTCATGCACTTCCGGCAGCAGAATCGGGATGTCCAAGCGAAGCTTGTCAGTCACTCTCGAGCCCTCTTGCGCCACCGGTCAGGCAGTTCGGCGTCAAGCGCCCGCAATCATAAATCAGGTGGGTGGCGTCTCAATCAGGGCATTGGGCAGCTCATTCGGGTTTTCCGAGCCCGCAGGAAAGTGCTCGGCGAGGAGACGGCCGCAAAGCGCGATGGCGGCCACAAATCCACTGCCGGGGTCTCCCGCCTTCACGCCTGCCAGGAGGTCTTCGATCGCCTTGTCCCAAGCTGCGGCGCCGACCTTGGCGTTGATCCCCGAATCGGCGACCACCTCAGCCCTCCGATCTTTCAGGGATACGAAGATCAGCACGCCGGTGTGCTCACGGGTCTTGTCCAACCCGCGGGCAAAGAACTGTTCCAAGGCGCGTTCACGAACTCGGGTTCTCTTCAAGGAGGGCGGTGTCAGCGCCCGACGGACAGGCGCAAGCGACACGAGCACGAAGATGCTCGCGAACAACATGCATTGCAGCAGCGCGTAACCGGTAAGGGCCGTCAACACGGCGGCATGCATGGCCGCCACGTGAGCCGCCGACCAACCGCCGAGCGCATAGTCGAAGTGTCCTGCGGCGCGGGCGACGGCGAGGGCGACCAGGGGGAGCAACAGCGCTCCAGTCGCCGCCCAGGCCAGAGGGACTTCGGCATAGGTCCCCGCCTCGTCCGTAACTGCGCAGACAATCTCGCCGCGGGTCGTCGCCTCGGCGGCCGCAACGGCCCGTTCGATGCGATCATGGTCGTCGGGCTTCAGCAACATCCTACCAACCCCCTGAGGCGCCGCCGCCTCCGAAAGAACCGCCGCCGCCTCGGAACCCGCCGCCGCGGCCGCTACGCCCGTGGCCGGAACCGCTCATCAGCAGAAGGAGCGGCAACAGCCAAAGGTCCATGCGATGGCCGGGTCGGCCGGTAATCGTCCCGAACAACCCGAACAACACCCAGAGGCCGAGAAGAACCAGAACCACTGTCGGTACCGAGCCGTTCGAGGCCCTCTGCGGCTCGGCGCTGGCCGCGACCCTGGCTTTGGCCTGCTCGTCCGGCAGCGACAGCTGCTCGATCAGCGCGTCGGCGCCGCCGACCACACCACCTTCGTAGTCCCCGGTCCGAAACCTGGGCAGAACCCGGTCCTGCAGGATGACAGTCGAAAGCGCGTCGGTGAGCACCCCTTCGAGTCCGTAACCGACCTCGATGCGGACCCGGCGCTCCTTCGGCGCGACGATCATGAGCGCGCCCGTGTCGCGGCCCTTTTCCCCAATGCCCCAGCTGCGGCCAAGCTGGTAGCCATAGTCCTCGATCTCGTAACCTTGCAGCGACGGGACGGTGACGATCACCAGTTGCCGGGAGGTCTTGGCTTCGAGCGCCTCGAGCTTGGTGGTCAGCGCCGCCTTCGTCTGAGGCGACAGGATGTTGGCGTCGTCCACCACCCGCCCCGTAAGACTGGGGAAGGTCGGAGCCGCCACCGCCAATGTCGCCCAGAGCACCAGTCCCGCAAGAAGGGAGAGGACGCCCGCCAGGACCGGGCGACCCCGCGCGGTCATTGGGCGGGGGCGCGCGGTGCGGCGGCCGAGTTGGCGGCCGGCGCCGGCGCGAAGCTGACGGTCGGCGCAGCCTGGGAGGTCTCGGCGGCCTGGAACAGCTGCATCGGTTTGGCGGAGGAATAGGCGGTCTTGGCCCAGATGATGGTCGGGAACGTGCGCAGGCTAGTATTGTAGTCGCGCACGGCTTCGTTGTAGTCGCGGCGGGCGACGGCGATCCGGTTCTCGGTGCCCTCCAACTGGCTCTGAAGGGCCAGGAAGTTCTGGTTGGACTTCAGATCGGGATAGTTCTCGCTGATCGCCAACAGCCGACCGAGCACGCCGGTGAGCTGGTTCTGGGCCGCCTGGTAGCGCTGGAACGCTGCTGGGTCGGTGATGGTCGATGCATCGACCTTGACCTGAGTCGCCGAAGCGCGGGCCTGCGTCACCTGGGTGAGCACGGTGCGCTCCTGCACGGCGTAGCCCTGTACGGTGGCGACCAGGTTCGGGACCAAATCAGCCCGCCGCTGGTACTGGCTCTGGACATCCGCCCATGAGGCCTTGGCCTTTTCCTGCTTGGTGGGGATGGTGTTCACGCCGCAACCGGCCAGCAGGACCGGGAAGAGCATCAGCGCTCCGAGACGTGCGAAACGTCGCATGAAATTGGTCACATCGGTCTCCCATAAATCCGTTGCGGTGAAGCCAGATGTGGCAGCCCCGGGATGAGAGACGCGTCCTGGATATGCTCATTACAGCTTGTCCTCGGCTCGACGCCGGTCCGGCAACCTTCGCCGACCCCTGTAAGGTTTCTAGTACGCTGGCGTCTCACGCCGGAGGGCTGCGCAGCGGAACGGCGCAAGCTCCGGGCGAACCCCTGCGGGTCCGCGTTCGTCTCGCTGGAGCGGGCCGTGAGGAATGTCGTTCTGGAGGAGTCGCTGATATGTCCTACGCCACCCTACTGGTCCCCGTCGAAGCGGAACCTGAGGTCGATTGCCGGTTGTCGCTCGCCATCGATCTGGCCAATCAGTTCGACGCCAAGCTGATCGGCGTGGGCGCCGAACTCTGGCGGACTTGGGCCGTCGGCGGAGAGTTCGACGGTGGCTACGCCGCGGCGGAGATGTATACGGCGCAGACGGCGCTGATCGAGGCCGATCTGCAGAAGGCGAAGGCGAAATTCGAGGCCGCCGCCGCAGCGGTGCGGCAGGGGTCGGACTGGCGTTCAGCGATCCAGTTCCCGATCGTCGAAGTCGCGGCCGAAGCCCGGGCGGCTGACCTGATTGTGACAAGTCCCAGCCGCCGCCATGGGCGGTCGGACTACAACGTCGCCACGCCGGCGGCGTTGGCTCTGCAGACTGGCCGACCGGTTCTCGTCGCCCCAGCGGACGCTAAAAGCCTCGAACTGGGTCGCGTGCTCGTGGCGTGGAGAGACACGCGAGAAGCGCGCCGCGCGCTGGCCGACGCCCTGCCGATCCTGAAGCGCGCCAAGGCGGTGTTGGTGGCGGAAATCTGCGGCCATGCCGAGGCCCCGGCGGCTGAAGCCCGGCTCGCCGACGTCGCGCAATACCTGCTCCGCCATGGCGTGCGCGCCGCGACGCGGGTGGGCCATGAGGAGCGGGACGTCAGCTCCGCTCAACAGTTGTTCGAACTGGCCGATCAACACGCGGCCGACCTGATCGTGGCCGGCGCCTACGGACACAGCCGCCTTGGAGAGTGGGTTTTCGGCGGGTTCACGCGCGCGCTCCTGGCCCAAACCAAACGAGCTGTGCTGCTCAGCCATTGACCTGCCCGCGAAGAGAAGCCCGAAGGCCTCGGGCCGAGCAGCACTGCCGATCATATTGCGGCTGCTGCGCCTGGCCCCCCACGCGGCCGCACGGCCGACTGCCGACTAGGAACTCAGCTGTAACCAAGACCAGGACCGGCGCGTCTTGCTCCGGAACAAGGAGGCGGTCATGGCTTGGCTCTCGAACAATTGGATCTGGGTTCTTCTCGCGGGCGGCTTCGTCGCCGTCCACCTCTTCGGCCACGGGCGGCACGGCCGTCATCGCACGGCGACGCACACCCAAGATCAGCCCGTCAGGGACCCGCGAGGCCGCGCAGCGCCCTCGACGTCGACCCGCCGGAAGGAGGAGAGCCCGCCGCGCCGCCACGGCTGCTGACGCGAGGGTGAGATATCCGCTGGAAGGCGCCACATTCGTCGGTCACGGCGCGCCCGCGTAATGATCCGCGATTCGGCGCGTCAATTGGGAGCCCGGGGGGTCGCTCAGGACCTGAGGACGGGCGGCAGGAGGAGGCTCACATGGCTCATTTAGATCATCAGACGCTCCGCGCGCCAGCTCAGCTGGACATGGCGGTAGACGCGGGCCTGCGTCGTTTCATGCTCGGTGTGTACAACAAGGTCGCTCTCGGCCTCCTGCTTTCGGCCGCGCTCGCCTACCTGACCAGCATGGTCCCGCCGGTGCGCGACGCCATGTTCCGGCTCGCGCCAGATGGCCGGTTCGCCGGCTACACCCTGCTCGGCATGGCGGTTGCGTTCGCCCCGCTGGTGGTGCTGCTGGGATCGATGTTCGCCATGCGGCAGCCGACCGCCCGGGGCGCAGGTCTCCTCTTCTTCGGCATCAGCGCGCTGATCGGTGCCTCGCTGGGCGTTCTCGGCCTGGTCTATACCGGCGCATCTCTCGCCAGCACCTTCCTGATCACGGCCGCGGCGTTCGGCGCGCTCAGCCTCTTCGGCTACACGACGAAGAAGGATCTCACGGGGTTCGGCAGCTTCCTGATGATCGGCCTGGTGGGCCTGGTGCTGGCCTCGCTCGTGCGGATGTTCTGGAACCCGCCCGGGTTCTCGTTTCTGTTCAGCGCGATCGGCGTGCTCATCTTCGCCGGGCTCATCGCCTATGACACCCAGCGTCTGAAGCTGACCTATCACGACCTGGGTGGCGATACCGCGGCCCTGGGCGCGGCGAGCAGCTATGGCGCGCTCAGCCTCTACCTGGACTTCATCAACCTCTTCCAGTTCCTGCTCAACCTGTTCGGTCAACGCCGCTGACGATCGCCGTAAGGCTTTCGGCTGGGTTGCGTCAGGCCAAGTGAGCGCCGAGGGGGCGCCATTCAAGGAGATCATCATGAGATTCATTATCGCGGGCGTCGCGGCGGCCCTGCTAAGCGGGAGCGCCGCCCTGGCGCAGGACCACGCCGCCCACCATCCGGGGGTCACCGAGGCGCGGGCCAAGGCGGCCGACGCCAAGCTGCACGAGGACTGCAAGGCTTACATGGGCCGCATGATGGACCCCAAGCAGCCGCACGATCACACGCGCGACAAGATGGGCATTGCCAGCTACCCCAATGGCAAGCCGCTCTCGCCTGCCGAGATGAAGGGGATGCATGACAAATGCCAGGCCATGATGGACAAGCCGGCCGCGTCCGAAACGGCGCCGCCCGCGCCCCGCTGAGGGTTCTCAGTACCGTCGGCCGCTGTTGGCGGCCGACGGCAAGGCCGGCTGGCCCGGCGGCGCTATGCCGGCTGGCGCAGCACCAAGACTGGCGCGAACCCACCGCTGGGCGTCCGCATGTTTGTGGTCTGGCCCTGATAGAGCCGCGCGGCCGTCAGGAGCAAGGCGCGGCCGTAGGTGTAGAGCCTGACGTCGACCTTCAGCCGGACATGTTCGCCATCTCGCAGCAGCGCGCGTTCGCTCGGTGGTGCATAGGCTTGCGCCACATAGTCAGCATCGAGGATCTCGCCCCACACCCGGCGGGTCAGCTTCGCGCCGCGATAGGCGGCCTTGCTGGCGTGCCCGCGCGCAGGCTTGAAGAACCAATGGTTGCGCTCTGACCAGAGGCGATCGGCGTTGTTTGGGGTCAGACGCACCGTGCGGAGGACGGCGCGCGCCAGCGTCTCGCCGTGGTGGCTCGCCAGTCCCCAGGCGGCCAGCTGTTCGCGGTCGGAGAGAAGGGTCAAGTTTCGCTTGTCAGCATAGAGCGCATAGACGTGCGGGTTGGGCGTCACGACCACCCTGCCCGCTTCATAGGCGCGCCGCAGCACCGCGTGGCCCGGCGCGTCCAACCAGAAGTCCACCAGACGATTGTACACGAGGTCGACCGGTTCGCCGCCGCAGAGCAGCTGATCGCCGTCAAGCTTGAGGTCCTGCGGGTCGGCGATGATCGTCTCCAGACCTGCCGTGCGCAGCAGCGCCTGCGCGAGCGTGAACTCGCCGCGCAGCGGCTGCCCTGCGGGGTCATCGTCGACGATGGCGATGCGCCGCGGCGCCCCCTCTCGACCCTGCCGGCGCCATTCCGCCTTGAACATGTCCGCCACGCGCGCAGCGAAGGTGTCCGGCGAGGCGTCGCTGCGGGCGATAAGATCGGCGCCGCAGCAGGCCTGCTGAGCGCGGCCGAGCACGGCGTTCAGGAAGGCGCCGCCGGCGTTGGTGTTGATCTCGATGAGCTTCGGGCCGCTTTCGGTGAGGTGGAAGTCATAGCCCATGAAGACGCCCAAGGGTCCCGGGTCTGGGCGCGCCAACGCCGGCGCCCAGGCGAGCGCCGCAGCCCGATAGTCCGGTACGGCCGCCGCGGCTTGCACGGCGGCGACCACGTCCAGCATATCGCGCAGCAGGTCGGTCCGGAGAAAGACGGGCGAGTTCGCGAACAACCAAGGGTGGGCGTCCACGAGAGCCTGGGCAAACCCGGCCTCTCCCGCCGTTTCGTCGAGCGCTTCGTTCAACAGGCGCCGGTCGAGGGTGATGCAGAAGCAGGCCTCGTTGAGACGGTCCGCCGCAGCCGTACCCGTCGCTGCGCGCCGATCATCCATGCTGGCGAGGATCCTTGATTCTCATGGCCGCGGCGTCGCCTCCGCATCGGCGACGACCCGCTTCACCGCCACGAAACTATCAGGGCTCACGGAGATGGAGTCGATGCCCCTCTCAACGAGGAAACGCGCAAATTCTGGATGGTTGCTGGGCGCTTCGCCGCAGATTCCGACCTTCGCGCCGGCCTCCCCGGCCGCGCGCAGGACCTCGCCGATCATCCATTTAACGGCCGGATCCTGCTCGTCGAACAGGCCCGCGAGGTCGCCGGAATCGCGGTCCACCCCCAGCGTCAGCTGGGTGAGGTCGTTGCTGCCGATCGAGAAGCCGTCGAATCGCCGGGCGAAGTCGGCCGCAAGGATGACGTTCGACGGAATTTCGCACATGACGTAGACCTCCAAACCGTCCCGGCCGCGCTCGAGGCCGTTCTCGGCCATCACCGCCAGCACCCGGTCCGCCTCGGCGGTGGACCGGCAGAACGGGATCATCACCACCACATTGCGCAGACCGATGGTGTCGCGCAGGCGCTGGATGGCGCGACACTCCAGAGCGAAGCCCGCCTGATAGCGCGGCGAGTAGTACCGTGAGGCGCCCCGGAACCCGAGCATCGGATTCTCCTCCTGAGGCTCGAAGGCGGCGCCGCCGATCAGGTTGGCGTATTCGTTGGTCTTGAAGTCGCTCATCCGAATGATGACCGGCTTGGGGTGGAAGACCGCCGCGATGCGCGACAGGCCGCGCGCCAAGCGGTCGACGAAATATTCCGTCTTGTCCTCGTAACCGGCGGCGATCTCCTCGATGGCGCGAGCGGCGGCCTCGTCTTTCAGGCTGGCGAAATTGACCAGCGCCATCGGGTGCACGCGAACGTGGTTGCTGATGACGAACTCCATCCGCGCCAGGCCCACGCCGTCGGCCGGCAGCCGCCACCAGCGAAACGCGGTCCCGGGGTTGGCCAGATTGAGCATGATCTGGGTGCGGGTCGCCGGCAGGCCCTGCAGATCGAGCGCCGTCTGCTCGATCTGCGCCACCCCCTCATAGACGAACCCTTGCTCGCCCTCCGCACAGGACACGGTGATCTCCTGGCCGTCATGCAGCACCTGGCTCGCATCGCCCGCGCCGACGATGGCCGGCAGGCCGAGTTCACGGCTGACGATCGCCGCATGCGAGGTCCGGCCGCCGTGGTCGGTGACGATCGCCGCCGCCCGCTTCATGATCGGCACCCAGTCCGGGTCGGTCGAGGTCGTCACCAGGATCGAGCCGTCGATGAACTGACCGATCTCCTGCGGGCTCTGCAGAAGGCACACGCGACCCGCCACGGCCGCCTCGCCGATGGCGAGCCCGGT
This sequence comes from Phenylobacterium aquaticum, assembly GCF_022695515.1. Classification (GTDB taxonomy): domain Bacteria; phylum Pseudomonadota; class Alphaproteobacteria; order Caulobacterales; family Caulobacteraceae; genus Phenylobacterium; species Phenylobacterium aquaticum. Next base: position 151,973 of record NZ_JALDPT010000001.1, on the reverse strand, counting down.
GGCCAGAACCGGCCCTTTCGCGCTGACCGAATAGCTGTGCAGGGCCGCCGTGCCCTTGCGCGACTGCACGGTCTCCGGCCGCGCCTGGACGATGAAGAGCTCGCCGCTCTCGCCGTCCTTCGCCCATTCCATGTCCATCGGGACGCCATAATGGTCCTCGATGACCCGAGCCCAGCGCGCGAGCTGCAGGATCTCAGTGTCCAGGAGGACGTAGCTCCCCTGTTCCCGGCGTGAGGTGGCGGTTCGGCGGGTCGGCGCCTCGCCGCCTGAGGCGTAGATAAGCTTTTCGGCCTTGGCGCCGAGCCGCTTCTCGAGGATCGGTGTGACGCCGGGCGCGTCGAGGAGCGGTTTGAAGACCTGGTATTCATCGGGGTCCACGGCGCCCTGCACCACCATCTCGCCGAGACCCCAGGCGGCGTTTATGAGCACCACGCGATCGAAACCACTCTCCGTGTCGAGGGAGAACATCACCCCCGCCCCGGCCCGATCCGAGCGGACCATCTGCTGGACCCCGATCGACAGCGCCACCTTCGTGTGATCGAAGCCCTTGGCCGCGCGGTAGGAGATGGCCCGGTCGGTGAACAGAGAGGCGTAGCAACGCTTGCACGCGTCAAGCAGCGCGGCCTCGCCGCGGATGTTCAGGAAGCTCTCCTGCTGGCCGGCGAAACTGGCGTCCGGCAGATCCTCGGCGGTGGCGCTGGACCGCACGGCCACGTCAGCGTCCGAACGGCCGATCCGGCCGCAGAGCGCCCGGTAGGCTTCGACGATCGCGGCCGCGATGTCCTCGGGCCAGCGGCCAGCGAGCATCGCCTCGCGCAAGCGGCGGCCCACAGCCGGCAAGGGCGCCCGCCCCTGCGCCAAGTCGCCGACCGCGCCAGCGATCACGTCCCTGAGCCCGTTAGCGTCCAGGAAGCGCCAATAGGCCGCCGCGGTGGTGGCGAATCCGGGCGGGACGCGCACCCCTCGGCTCGACAGGTTGGACACCATCTCGCCGAGCGATGCGTTCTTGCCGCCCACCTGCGCCACGTCGCCGCGCCCGAGCTCCTCGAAGCTGGCGACCCAATCGGAGTTCAGATCCATCGTCACGTCTCGCAATCTGAATGTCAGCGGTTCGACGCCGTATCCGCGCAGGCGGATGCGGCACAGGCCTTGGGCTCGCCCGCCGCCCGCCGGGCGGTGAGCGCGGGGGGATCGCTGGCCGGACTCGAATCTGCGAGCGCCTCATCGAGGCGAGCCGACGCCTGGGCCCTGGCGCAGGCCGCACCGGCATGGTCAACCTTCAGCGATGGCTGGGCTTTCCTATGGGCGGGGTCTCGCATCCGGCGGCTCCTTCGCTTCGCGCTCGAGAAGGTCCCGAGCACCGCTCCCGCCTAGACGCTCAGGGGACCGGGCGCTTACACCGCCCGCCCTTTCAGCTGCGCACGACGAGGACCATCGCGCCGATCGCCACGGCCGCGAGACTGGCGCCGCCGATCAGCAGGCCATGCCGTCGACCTCCGACGACGCTGGCGATGGCGGCCTTCGACAGCGTGTTGGAGCCCACGGCCAGGCTCACCGCCAACACGGCGGCCGACCTTGCCAGGTCGCGATCGGCGAGACCCGACACCGAGAGGGTCAGCGCGTCGACGTCCGCGACGCCCGACAACACCGCCAGAGCGTAGACGCCCGATGCGCCGAGGGTGCGCGAGAGCACCTTGCCCAACACCATGATCACCGCGATCAGCCCCGCGAACTTGAGCGCCGCAGCCAATTCGAGCGGATTGCTCAGTGTGGTCACCTGCGTGGAGCCAGCGCCGGCCGGGCGTCTGGTCATCAGCAGCGCCCCGGCTGCGCCGAGCACCAAGGCGACCGCGCCCATCGGCCAGGCGAGCGCCGATGCGAACGGCCGATTGATGGCGCCCGCGAGCACGAGGACGCGCAGGGCCATCAGGCCGCTGGAAATCAGGCTGCCGCCGGCCAGCCATGTGCACAGCGCGGGATTTGCGCGCACCAGCCGCGCAAAGCTCAAGGTCGTCGCCGTCGATGAGGCCAAGCCTCCGGCGAGGGCGGAGAGCAGCAGCCCGCCCCGGGCGCCGGCGATCCGCACGGCCGCGTACCCCATAAACGAGACGCCGGCGATCAACACCGCCAGCAGCCAGATCCGCCGGGGATTGAGCGCCTGCCAAGGATCGAAGGTCCGATCCGGCAGCACCGGCAGGATCAGGGCGGTCATTACCAGCAGAACAACGAGGGCGCGCAGCTCCGACCAACTGAGCGCACGCACCCACGCGTGCAAGGGTCGCTTGAACGCGAGCAGGGCGGTGGCGGCGACGGCGCCGCCGACCGCGATCTGCAGCGTCCCGCGGACCGCGTAGGCGCCCAAGGCGAAGGCCAGCAGCCCGGCGATTACACCGGTCGCGCTTGCATCTCTCGTGCGACGGGCCTCCAGCCATTGAAACCCGCCGAGCACCAGCGCGACGGAGAGGAACGCGGCGCCCAGCAGGGCGTCGGCGGCCCCCTGAACGGTGAGCGCCACCACGCCGCCCAACAGGCCGGTCAGGCCTAGGGTCCGTAGACCTGCCGCACGGCCGCCCTCGCCCGCGCTGCGTCGCCGCCAGCCGCGCTCGAGCCCAATCAGCAGTCCAATCGCCAGCGCCACGCTGAGCCGCCCCAAGGCTTCCAGTTGCGACACCTCTACGCGATCTCCTCCGCCGCCCGGGCTCGCGATCGGCCCAAGCGAGCAGACGCTGAGCCGTGAGCCTGCTTACAGCCAGATCGGAGCCCGCCGTCCCCTCACGCTGTAATCGGCGGCGGGGTGTGTCGTCCTTTAGCGAGCGCGGTCGGCCTGGCCGGCGCGCCCGACGCGGGCATCGAGGGGGATCAAGATGACGAGGTCACGCCGGATCGCGTGTTCAGGGTGGATCTTCAGCTTGGCGCTGGCGTTCCTGGCCTCGCCGGCCTACGCGGAAACCTTGGGCGATGCGCTCGATGCGGCTTACCGGACCAACCCTGGACTGCGGGCCCGTCGGGAAGGTCAGCGCGCGCTGGGCGAGGTCGTGTCGCAGGCGCGAGCCGGTTATCAGCCCACCCTCGGCGTCACCGGAGGGATACTGCGCAGCGAAACCGCCCTCCCCCTGCTCGGGCAGATCAACGCCTCGGGCCTGGGCCTGGTGGGCGAGCAGCCGCTCTACACCGGCGGGCGCGTGGCGCATGCGATCACCGCGGCTGAAGCCGAGGTCGCGGCGGGACGCGAAGGCTTGCGCAGCGCCGGCCAGGCGCTGCTGCTCAATGTGATCGCCGCCTACGTCGATGTGCGCCGCGACGAGGAGCGTCTCGCCATCAGCAAGGACAGCGCCGAGGTTCTGAACCGTCAGCTCGCCGAGGCGCAGGCGAACCTGCGGGTAAAGGTGATCACGCGGACCGATCTCGCGCAGACCGAAGGCCGTTTCGCCGCCGCCCAAACGCGCGTCGCCGCGGCCGAGGCCCAGCTTGGGATCAGCCAAGACAACTTCCGCGCCCTGGTCGGCCATGCGCCGGAGAACCTGGCGCCGGAGCCGCCTATCGCAGCCGCCCTGCCGCCCAGCCTTGCCGACGCCGCGCGCATCGCCGTGGACCGCGATCCGCGGATCCGACAGGCCGAGGCGGCGTCACGCGCCAGCGCCGCCCGGGTCGCGGAGGCCAGGGCGCGCGGGCGGCCGGAAGTCAGCCTGCGCGGTAGCCTGGGCGTGGCCGGTGGGGGGGCTTCCGGCGCCTCCCCCTTCCGCGGCTATGATCAGTTCAGCGCCGCCGCGCTGGTCTTCAAGATGCCGCTGGCCTCGGGCGGACTGATCGGATCGGGCGTGCGTCAGGCGGCGGCCCGCGCCGACGCGGCGGAGCTCGAGGAGCAACAGGCGCGACGCGAGACGGAACGCTCGGTGTCGCAGGCGTGGCGGCAGGTGGCGGCCGCCCGAGCCGGGGTCGCGGGAAATGCGGAGCAGGTGCGGGCGGAGATGGCGGCCTGGCAAGGGGTGCGTCGCGAAGCCGAGGTCGGGCTGCGCACGCCGCTGGACGTGCTGAACGCCGAGCAGGCGCTGCGGGAGGCCCAGTTCGGCCTGGTGAGCGCCCGTCGGGACGAGTACGTCGCCTGCGCCATGTTGCTCGCCGCAATGGGCGTGCTCGGTCCGGAGACGCTCGCGCCGGGGGGCCAGGCTGACGGCCCGGTTGCGCCTGCGGCGGACCTGTCGTCTCGCCAAGGATCGGCGCCCTGGACGTCCGTGATCGAAGCGCTCGACCGGGTGGGATCGCAGGATGACCGCCCGTCTCGCCGGTGACGGCGCTTCAAAGGCTGCCCCCCGCAGTTGCCGGAAACTTAGTGCTACCCAGCTTTATGTTAAGCGCTCGGGGGTGGCCGTGAGCGCGGCTTCGATGGCCTGTTCCGCGCGGCGTATGAACTCCGCAGGCGGCAGGCCGGGGGGAATCGCCGGCAATAGGCTGACCGTGATGACCCCCGCGCGCGTCGGACCGCCGCCGGGAGGCCAGAACCGGCCGGTGTCGTAGGCGACCGGCGTCACTTCCACGTCAAGCCCGCGATAGAGCCATTCCACGCCGCGTTTGAAGCGCACCCCAGCGCCGGGCGGCGCGCGGGTCCCCTCAGGGAAGATCAACACCGAGCGGCCGGTCTTCAGCGCCGCGCGGCTTTGCACCAGCATCTCGCGCACCGCCCGACGATCATCGCGGTCGATCACGATCATCGGCGAGCGACGCAGATACCAGCTCATCACCGGGATGCGCAGGAGTTCGCGTTTGGTGACGATGGCGACGTCGGGAAACAGGACCAGCGCCGCGACCGTCTCCCACGTGGACTGGTGGTTGGCGACGACCAGTGCCGGGGCGGACGGCGGCTGGCCGCGCACCACGAACCGCAGGCCGACGACGATCGCGAGCAGGGCGAGCACCCCGCGCGCCCACACCCTGGAGAACCGACGGATCGCGTTGGGCGGGGATCCGCTGAGCCACAGCAGCGGGATGGTCAGGCCAAACAAGCCCGTCCAACCGGCCCACAGGGCCATGAACGCGGAGGATCGGAGTGTTCGCACGTCGTCTCCATGAGGCGCTTTCGGCCGAATAGTTCAGACGCGCGGCCGCCGGCCCAATTACGATCGTCGCGATGATCTTGGTCCCCTAAGGCGCTCGATGCGGGCGGTCCCTTGGCCGCGGGCCTGGTGGCGACCACGCATCGATAGGATGTACTCGCGCGCCTGCGGCGGGGGGCCCGTCCGGCGGGGTCTGTGGCGCGTGCCCGCCGCGGCGCGCGGTGGGGTCGCGCCTTGGGCCCCTGTAATGGCGCGCGCCCAGCGGCGTCCAGCTGGCGACATCGGCGCGTGCGACGAGGCGGCGGCATGATCATCCTCAGGGCGCTCCAGATCGGCTTCGTCGCCTTCGGCCTACTCATCGCGGCGGTGTGGGCGCGCGTGCGGCCGCAAGCCGCGCTCGACCTACCCGTGCGGGTTCGGCGCGCCTTGGAGCGGCTGGGCCCGACGTTCGTCAAACTCGGCCAAGCGCTCAGTCAGCGGCGGGACCTGCTCTCGCCGGTATGGACCACTGAGCTCAGCCGTCTCCAGTCGGCGGCGCGGCCCTTCTCGGCCGAGGCCGCCGTCGCCGCCATTGAGGCCGCGCTGGGGCAGCGGCCTGATGTGCTGTTCCTGGACTTCGACCCCGCGCCGCTGGCCGCAGCGTCCGTCGCCCAGGTCCATCAGGCCCGGTTGCAGGACGGCCGGGCGGTCGTGGTCAAGGTTCTGCGACCCGGGGTTCGCTCGCAGATCGATCGCGACATGCGCATCGTCGTTGCGGTCGCCTGGTTGGGAACCGTCCTCATTCCCTTCTTGCGGCGGCGGCGCGCCGTGCTCGTGGCGCTCGAGATCTGGCGGAACCTGCGCCGAGAGACCGATCTCGAGGAGGAAGCGCGCAACATCCGGCGTTTCGCGCGGGCCTTCCAAGACTCCGCCACCGTCTTCATCCCCGATGTGATTGAGGCGCTGAGCGCCCCGACCGTTCTCGTCCAGCAGATGAGCCACGGCAGGGACATCAGCGATCCGGCCCTGGCCGGCAAAGCCCAAGCCCTCACCCGGGCTTTCGTGAACTTCTATCTGGAGCAGTTCTTCCGCCTGGGCGTATTCCACGCCGACCCGCATCCGGGCAACATCTTCGTCCTGGAAGACGGCCGGCTCTGCTTTCACGACTTCGGCGCGGTGGGCATGCTGGACTGGGCCTCGCGACGCGCGCTCATGGCCTTCGTCCAGGCGTTTGCGACGCAGGATCCGGCCTGGCTGGCCGATGCGGCTGGCGATCTCGGTCTGCTCACGCCGGGTGTCGATCGCACGGCGATCGCGCGGGGCGTCGAAGCCATCCTGGTCGAGCTCGAGGGCATCCCGCTGCAGGCCTGGTCCATCGCCGACCTCATGCTCGACATCGCCCGGCTGGGCGGGCGCGACGCGGTCATGCTACCGCCCCACCTGGCCGTGCTGATGCGCACGGTGTTCACGGCAGAAGGGACCCTGCGGACCCTGGATCCGACGCTGAACGTCACGCAGATGTTCAGCGAGAGCGCAGCGCAGATACTGCAGTCTTTGGAAGGGTCGAAGAGTGGCGGCGCGCATGCGTTCGACCGATTCCGCTGGGAGATCGCGACGGCGACGCGCGATCTGCCGCAAGCCGCCGCCCGCTGGCTGCATGACGGGCGCCTCAAGGGCGGGCTCGCCGTCCGGCTCCCGGATGCGACCGCCGCGGCCGACCGTCTGGGTCGGGCGGCCGATCGCATCGCGCTCGCCCTCGTCGTCCTTGGCCTCTACATCGCCGCCTCGCTGCTGATGCAACATAGCATCGGTCCGCGAATCCTCGGCAATCTGCCCGTCCTCGCCGCCCTGGGCTATGGCCTCGCGCTCTGGTTCACCGTTCGCCTGGTGCGCAGCCTGGACCGGACCGACCGGACCTAGGAGCCGCTTCGAGGCGCGGTGCGTGACCCGATCCGGCGACGGCCGTCATCTATGCGTGCTGTTGGCCTATACGCGCGACAGAAGAAAATCCCTCAGAATTTCTTTTACTTGAGACAATAGGAAGCAGATTGATCGAGGTCAAATCGAAGGCGTAGGATCAAGGCCAGGATTGTCGAGCGAAGACTTCAGGGAATTCGGGCGATGCTTCAGATGGCCATGTTACAGACCTCAGACGCAGGCGCGTCTACAACATTACAACCATTGGAATATTTGCCGGCTCCGGGATACGCTGATCCCGCCGCCGCGAGGCTGGCCCGCCGGCTCGCCGACGAGCGCGCCGGCCAGGTCCGCTTCCTGAGCAGCCGCCTGCCCTCCCACGAAGACGCCGAGGACGCCTGGCAGGACGCCTCCATCAAGTTCCTGCAGCACGCCCACGCCCTCGAAGCCGCCGAGCGGCCCGAGGCCTGGATGGCCGTCTCCCTGCGCCGCCTGGTGGTCGACCGCTATCGCCGCGCCGCCGTGCAGCGCCGGCTGGCCGAGACCCTGGCCGTGGAGCCTGACTTCGGGCCCGCCGACAGGTCCGACGAGGCGCCGGACCTGGTCGCCCCGGCCGAGTGCCTCAGCGGACTGGTGGCGGGGCTCAAGCCCGACTACGCCGAGATCCTGCGGCGCAGCTATCTTGAGGACCACCCGCTCAAGGAGGTCGCCGAAGCCCTGGGCCTCACCGCCAACAACGCCGCCGTGCGCGTGCACCGCGCCCGGGCCGCCCTGCGCCAGGCCTTGCACGAGAAGTGTCAGACCTGCGCCCTCGCCGACTGCTGGGCCAAGGCCCGCCTCCACCAGCTCTCCGAACCCGCAGGCCAGGCCCGCGCCTAGGCCACCCTCGACGGGCTGGTGTAAGCCGCGGTCGCAACACGCGTCTAATGGAAGAACGGCGCCCAGAGGCTGTCGATCGTCTGAGGAAATGGAGACCAGCATGACCTGGCTGTCGCAGAATTGGCTCTGGCTCCTCGCGGCGGCCGCCTTCGCGAGCCTCCACGTGGTCGGCCATGGCGGCCACGGCGGTCATGGCGACGCCGATCCTGGAGCGTCGCCGCAGCACGACAAGCGAGTTCAAGGCCGGCTGGCCCCTGCGCGCGCCCGCCGTCGCGAGCCGTCCCGGCGGTCCGACCGCTGATCTTCCTGCCAATGCGCAGGATCCGCGGCAATCGAGGGAGCGCCGGAATGGATAGACGTCCCAATTCAGCGGCGGAGATCTTTGCCGCGGAACATGCTCTGGGGTTGCTCTCCGGTGCCGCGCGAGCCGTCGCTGGAGCGCGCATGATCTACGATGTCGGATTCGCGCGGCGGGTGGCGCGCTGGCGCGACCATCTCGCCGCCCTGGGCGATCCGATCGAACCCGTCAGTCCGCCGCCTGGCGTGTGGAAGGCCATCGAGGCGGCCGTGGGCGATCAGCGGGGCGTGCGGCCTCGCCGCCCTCGCAGGGTGCTGGGCGGCCTCGTCCTCGCGGGGTCCGGACGGCTCCTCGCGCACGCGATCAGACGTCGCCGTCCTCGAGGCTCCGATGGCCACTGAGGGGCGGCCGGCGCTGGCGGCCTGTCCGAACAGCTGGGCGCTCGCTGGCCTGATCGTCGCGACGTTCACGATCTCCAGCAGTTTCGGCTTGATCCTGCCGATCGCGCCGCAGCTGGTGCGCGCCGCCGAGGGGCAGTCGGCCGCGGTCGCGATGCACGCGGGGGGCCTCACGGCCGTCTATATGCTGGCGGTCGCCCTGTTTGCGCCGATGTGGGGCCGGCTGTCGGACCGGCACGGGCGCCGCGTGATCATTGTGGTGGGCCTGGCCGGATTTGCGCTCAGCATGGCGGCGTTTGGCTTCGTCCGGACGCTTCCCCAGCTCTACCTGGAGCGCTCCGCCAGCGGTCTGTTCGCCGCCGCGATCGCGCCGGTGGCTGCGGCCTTCGTGGCCGACGCTGCGCCGAGCGGGCAATGGCGCGCCAGCCGGATGGCCTGGCTCAACATGGCGAGCATCGCAGGCTTCGTGCTGGGCCCCAGTCTTAGCGTCTGGACCAGCGCCTCGGGGCGGCCGTCGATCGGGCTCGCGGGCGCGGCTTTTGGGCCGTTCGCCGCTGCAGCCGCGGTGGCCTTGATCTCCGCCAGCTGGATCTGGCTGACGATGCGACGCCCCCATGGGGCGCCCGCACTGGTTGCCGAGCCGACAGCGCGTGACGGCGCTCTCACCAACGTACTGCTCACCCTCACCTTCGCCGCCGCGGCCATCGTCGGGGTCTTCGAAGTCTCTGTCTCGCTGCGGAGCGGCCGGCTCGCCGGCGCCTCCCAAGGCGAGATCGCCGCCATGTTCGCGGTGTGCAGCCTGGTCATGTTCGTGACTCAGGCGGTGCTGTTTTCGCCTCTCGTTCGCGCCGAAAGCACCTGGCGCTATCTCGCGCCCGGCTTTGGCTTGCTCTCCGCAGGCCTCCTCCTGGCGTCGTCGGTGGCGGGCTTCGCCCCGGAGATGACCGCGGTCAGCGTGGTCGCCGCCAGCGCCGGCGCGGTAAGCCCCACGCTCGCCTACTGGCTCTCGGCGCACGCCGGGACCCGTCAAGGCGCCCAGCTGGGCCGGCAGACGGCGGCGGCGAGCCTTGGTCAAGCGGCCGGCGCCGCGGCCGGCGGCTGGCTCCTGGCGTGGCTTGGCGGCGGTGCGCCATTCTTGTGGAGTGCAGGGCTGGCGGCGGCCAGCGCCGTCGTCGCCCTGCTGATCGCGCCGCGGCTCGGTGCTCTCTCGACAGCGTCGACGCGTCCCAAGCCGACGCCGATGTAATCTCGGCGGGTGCGCCGGCGTCTAGGGAGCCTGACACGTCAGATTTGCCAGGAACCCGTCCATGCTGCGAACCGCCCTCAGCTCCGTCCTCCCCGACCGTGCGGCCTTCGACCTGCTCGCCAAGGTTCTTGGCCGCTCTGTGCAGTACGGGACCCTGGCGGTGATCGATCCCTGGGACCGCCAGCACGCTTTCGGGAGCGGCGAGCCCCCCTTCGTCACCATTCGGCTGGCGGATCCCGGTGAGGCGGTGCGGTTGCTGGCGAACCCTAGCCTCCACGTCGGCGAGGCCTACATGGACGGCCGGTTGACCCTCGAGGCGGGCGATCTGCGCGATTTCCTCATGATCGCCGTGGCCGCTTCCGAGGAACTGGCCCGGCAGGCGGGCGCCCTTTCCGAGATCGCCGCACCGTTGCGCAGACTGCGCCGGGCCAATCCGATCGCGCGGGCCCGGGCCAATGTCGCGCATCACTACGATCTCTCCGAGGACCTCTATCGGCTCTTCCTGGACCCTGATCTGCAGTACTCCTGCGGCTACTTCGAAACCGGCGATGAATCACTCGCGGTTGCCCAGGCGCGAAAGAAACGGCACATCGCCGCCAAGCTTCGCCTGACGCCCGGAACCCGGGTTCTGGACATCGGCTCAGGCTGGGGCGGCCTGGCGCTCGAACTGGCGCGCGAATACGAGGCGCAGGTTGACGGCCTGACGCTCTCGCAGGAACAGATCGCCGTGGCTCAGCGCCGCGTGGCCGGCGAGCGCCTCGAGGATCGGGTGCGCTTCCACCTGCGCGACTACCGACACGAAACCGGGGTCTATGACCGGATCGTGTCGGTCGGCATGTTCGAGCATGTTGGAGAACCCCACTATGTCGAGTTCTTCGAGACGGTCCGCGAGCGCCTCGCGCCGGGTGGCGTGGCGCTGATCCACGCCATAGGCCGCCGCGCGACCCCGGCGGAAAGCGACCCCTGGATCGAGAAATACATCTTCCCCGGCGGCTATTGCCCATCACTTTCGGAGGTCTTGGCGGCCGTCGAAAAGGCTGGGCTTTGGGTGACCGATGTCGAGATCCTTCGGTTGCACTACGCCGAGACCCTGAAACGTTGGTACGAGCGCTTCCAGGCCGCCGGCCGACCGCCGCGCAGCTCTACGACGAGCGCTTTTGCCGCATGTGGGAATACTACCTGGCTGCGTGCGAGGCGGGCTTCCGCCTCGGCGGCCTGATGGTCTTTCAGTTGCAGTTGACCCGCGACGTCGGGGCCTTGCCGCTCACCCGCGACTATATGATCGACGACGAGCGTCGCGCCAGCGCGTGAGCCGCCCCAGCCGCTGACATACGAGGACACGTCCATGACTGAGCCCCAGAAGATCCAGGTCGCCGTCAACGGCTATGGCGTCATCGGTAAGCGCGTGGCCGCGGCCGTCGCCCGTCAGCAGGATATGGTCCTGGTGGGCATCGGCGAAGTCACCGCCGACTGGCGCCTGCGCGACGCTGCGCGCCGCGGCTTCTCGCTTTATGGCGCAACGGCGGAGCATTGCGAGGCGATGCGCAAAGCCGGCCTCGCCCCCGCCGGCGTCCTTGCAGATATGATCGGCGCGGCCGACATCGTCGTCGACTGCACGCCCAAACGCGTCGGCGCCGCCAACGCGGCGCTCTACCGCCAAGCGGGCAAGCCCTTCATCGTCCAGGGCGGCGAGAGACACGAGATCACCGGGCATTCCTTCGTCGCCGAAGCCAGCTATGCTGGAGCATTCTCGCGCCCCGCCACGCGCGTGGTTTCCTGCAACACCACCTCGATTGTGCGCACCCTGTCGGCCCTGAAGCGCGCCGGGCTGCTGTGGCGGGCGCGCGGCACGCTGCTGAGGCGGGCAACTGATCCCTGGGAGAGCGATCACAGCGGGATCATGAACACCCTGGTTCCGGAGCCGGACATTCCGAGCCATCAAGGACCTGACGCGCAGAGCGTCGACCCCGAGCTCGACGTCGTGACCATGGCCGTGAAGGTTCCCGAGACCCTCGGGCATCTGCATTACTGGGCCGTGCAGCTGACCCGGCCCGCCGATCGGGCCGAGGTGCTGGCGGCGTTCGCCACCTCGAGCCGCATCGCGCCCGTCTCGATGGGGGATGGGGTTGTCGCGCTCAATGTCGTCAAGGAGATGACTGCGGACCTCGGTCGTCCCCACGGCGACCTCTATGAGGTTGCGCTTTGGGCCGACATGCTGCGGGTCCAAGGCGACGAGCTGTTCTACGCCTACATGGTCGATAACCAGGCGATCGTCATTCCCGAGACGATCGACGCCATCCGCGCGCTCGCCGGCACGGTGAACGATCCGAGCGCCTCGATCGCCCTCACCAACGCCAGCCTTGGCATCGGCGCGCTGACGGCGGTCACCGGGTGAGCGGAAGCCGATTTGCGCCAAGCCCCCGCGGGCCGACTGGCGGTAGCCTAGCGCTAGCGCAAGGCATGCTTCAGCAGCCTTCTCATTTCGGCGGTCGCCTCGGGCGAGCGTCCGCCGGCCTGTGCGCGAGCCAGCCACGCATCCACCAGCGACTGGAGGATTTCCGCCTCGACGCGGGCGAGCGCGGCGCGCGCCGCCTGCAACTGCGTCAGCAGGTCTTGCGCGTCGCGATCGGCGTCAAGCATGCGCGTAACGCCGCCGATCTGGCCTTCGAGCCGGCGCAACCGATTGCGGAGTCGAGCCTTGTCGGAGGAGATCATCTGCAGGATCGAGGCTATACCCCGATCCGGTAATTTCAAGGCGGCTTCTCCGCCCCGGAAGCCCTTATCCCGAGCGGGAGTTCAGCGTGACGAACATTCATCATCGACATGATCAGGCCTCCGCGGTGAAAGACCCGGCGGCCGACACGGCGAAGGTTGTCGATCCAGTCTGCGGGATGACCGTGGACCCTGAGACCACGCCGCACCACGCGCAGCATGAGGGCCGCGCCTATCACTTCTGCTCCGCCGGTTGCCGTGAGAAATTCATCAGCGAGCCGGCGCGCTATCTTTCGCCGGCAGCGGTCGAGTCGGCTCCGGCGTCGGCGGGGGCCATCTACACGTGCCCGATGCACCCGCAGATCCGCCAGCTCGGTCCAGGATCCTGTCCGATCTGCGGCATGGCGCTGGAACCGGAGACGATCGAGGCCGGGACCCAACCCAACCCCGAACTCGTCGACATGACCCGCCGCTTCTGGGTCGGCCTGGTGCTCGCGCTTCCCGTCCTCGCCCTGGAGATGGGCGGTCACCTGACCGGTCTGATGATGCGGTCGACCGGCATGTCTCCGACTGGATTCAGTTCGCGCTCGCCACCCCCGTCGTCTGGTGGGCCGGCTGGACGTTCTTCGCGCGGGGATGGGCGTCCTTGCGCACCCGCCGCCTCAACATGTTCACGCTGGTCTCCATGGGGGTCGGCGTGGCCTGGGCCTACAGCGTGGTGGCGCTGCTCGCACCGCACGCCTTCCCGGCGGCGATCCGCGGCGCCCAGGGTGCGGTGCCGGTCTATTTCGAAGCCGCCGCGGTGATCACCGTACTCGTCCTGCTCGGGCAGGTCCTCGAGCTCAGGGCGCGCGAACAGACCTCCGGCGCCATACGCGCCCTCCTCGATCTCGCGCCGAAGACCGCGCGTCGCGTGCGCCCGGACGGCGGCGACGAGGAAGTGATCCTGGACCAGATCGGGGTTGGCGACCGGCTGCGGGTGCGGCCGGGCGAGAAGGTGCCGGTCGATGGCGAACTGATCGAAGGCCGCGCCACCGTGGACGAATCGATGGTGACGGGCGAGTCCATGCCGGTGACGAAGGAGCAAGGCGCCAAGGTGATCGGCGCCTCGATCAACACCACGGGGTCGTTCGTCATGCGCGCCGAGCGGGTTGGCGCCGACACCCTCCTGTCGCAGATAGTGCAACTGGTGGCCCAGGCCCAGCGCAGCCGCGCGCCGATCCAGCGGCTGGCCGACCAGGTCTCCGGCTGGTTCGTGCCGGCGGTCATCGGCGTGGCCGTTGTCGCCTTCGCGGTCTGGTGGGCCGTTGGCCCCGAACCCCGCTTCGGCTATGCGCTGATCGCCGCTGTCTCCGTGTTGATCATCGCCTGTCCCTGCGCCTTGGGGCTGGCCACGCCGATGTCGATCATGGTGGGCGTCGGCCGCGGCGCGCGCAGCGGCGTCCTCATCCGCAACGCCGAGGCGCTCGAACGGTTCGAGCGGGTCGACACCCTAGTCGTCGACAAGACTGGCACCTTGACCGAAGGCCATCCGGCCGTGACCGCGCTCAAGGCCGCCGAGGGTCAGGATGAGACGGAGCTCCTGAGGCTCGCCGCGAGCCTGGAGCGCGCCAGCGAGCATCCGCTTGGGGACGCCATCGTTCGCGCGGCGGTCGAACGAAAGCTCACCCTCAGCGATCCCACCGAGTTCGAGTCTCCCGTCGGCCGCGGCGTGCTCGGCCAGGTCGACGGGCGCCGTCTCGTGCTCGGCAATCCTAAGTTCCTCAAGTCACAGGGCGTCGAGACGGCGTCCCTGGAGGCGACAGCCGAGACCCTGCGCCAGGAGGGCGCCACCGCGATCTTCGTCGCCATCGAGGGTCGCCTGGCCGGCGTCATCGGCATCGCCGACCCGATCAAGGCGACCAGCGCGGAAGCCGTGCGCGCGCTCAAGGCCGCGCAGATCCGGGTCGTAATGATGACCGGAGACAATCAGACGACGGCGGACGCGGTGGCCCGACGGCTCGGCATCGACGAGGTCGCCGCCGAGGTGCTGCCGCAGGACAAGGCCTCCGTCGTGGCGAGGCTCCGCAACGAGGGCCGCGTGGTGGCCATGGCCGGTGATGGGGTCAATGACGCGCCAGCGCTGGCGGCCGCCGATGTCGGCATCGCCATGGGCGCGGGCGCAGACGTGGCCATCGAGAGCGCCGGAGTCACCCTGCTGACGGGTGACCTGCTGGCTCTGGCGCGCGCGCGGCGGCTCAGCCACGCGGTGATGCGCAACATCCGACAGAACCTGGTGTTCGCGTTCGCCTACAACATCGCCGGAATCCCAATCGCCGCCGGGGTGCTATATCCCGTCTTCGGCCTCCTGCTCTCACCGATCATCGCCGCGGCGGCGATGGCGGCCTCTTCGGTGAGCGTCATCGGCAACGCCTTGCGACTGCGAACGGTCAAGATCTGAGCGGGCTCGGTGACGGCCGGTTTTGAGTTCAACAGGCGGCGGCGCGGCGGCCCAAGCCGACACTGGGCGGCGATCGCGACGAGCGGCAGGGCCGCGTCGCCGCCAGCCGAGTTGTCGGTGATCTGCGCGCGAACCAGCGCCTCG
Source organism: Phenylobacterium aquaticum (assembly GCF_022695515.1). Taxonomy (GTDB): domain Bacteria; phylum Pseudomonadota; class Alphaproteobacteria; order Caulobacterales; family Caulobacteraceae; genus Phenylobacterium; species Phenylobacterium aquaticum. The sequence continues at coordinate 136,909 of NZ_JALDPT010000001.1, read as the reverse complement.
GGGCGCCTGGGATGAAACCCCGAGTTGGGCGCGCCCGTCGCGCCGCTCACCGGAAGACGAACATGCCGAGCGCCACGGCCGCCATCACCAGGGTGGCCACCCAACCTAAGAGGCGCTGGATCGGGGGCGCCGTGAACGGCCCCATCACCGAGCGCCGGCCGACCACGATCATCATCGCCGCCATGATCGGCACAGAGATCAGGCCGTTCAGGACCGCGCTCCAGAACAACGCCTTGATCGGATCGAGCGGCGAGTCGTGCAGGGCGAAGCCCAGCCCGGTGGCGAGGGCGATGACGGCGTAGAAGCCGAGCGCGGACCTGGGTTTTCGCTCCAGTCCGCTGACCCAGCCACGCGCCTCCGCCACCGCATAGCCCGCCGAGCCGGCCAGCACCGGGATGGCGAGCAATCCGGTTCCGATCACCCCCAGGCTGAACAGCAGGAAGGCGAAGCGGCCAGCCACCGGCTCCAGGGCCGCCGCCGCGTCGACGGACGTCTGGATGTCGGTTTTGCCGGCGGCGTTGAGCGTGACCGCCGTCGTCAGGATGATGAAAAAGGCGATCAGATTGGACATACCCATGCCCACCAACGTGTCCCAGCGGATACGACGCAGCTGTCGGGGCGCCTGGGCGGGTGCGGCGAGCAGCGCGGCCTGATCGGGATCGGCTTCCTGGTCCTCCACCTCCTGCGAGCTCTGCCAGAAGAATAGGTAGGGGCTGATGGTGGTGCCGAACACCGCGACCACCAAGGTCATCAGTGCGCCGTTCAGCTCCACGTGGGGCGCGAAGGTTCGCGCGGCCACCTGCCCCCAATCGATATGGACGGTGAAGATGACCCCGACATAGGCGAACAGCGCCAGGGTCAGCCACTTCAGGAACCGGACATAGCGGTGATAGGGCACGAAAACCTGCAGCAGGAGCGATCCCAAGCCGAACAGAAGCGTGAAGAGATGGGCGCCGCGGCCGAAGACGAGCTGAGCCGCCGCGCCCATGGCCGCTAAGTCGGCGGCGATGTTGATGGTGTTGGCGACGAACAGCAACGCCACCAGCGAGGTGACCGCCCAGCGGGGGAAGACGCGGCCCATGTTCGCCGCCAGGCCCGCGCCTGTCACGCGGCCGATCCGCGCGCTGATCATCTGGACGGCGGCCATCAGAGGCAGGGTAAACGCCATCGTCCACAGCATGTTGAGGCCGAATTGGGCGCCGGCCTGGCTGTAGGTGGCGATGCCGCTCGGATCATCATCAGCCGCGCCGGTGATCAAGCCAGGGCCGAGCGCCCGCAACCACTCGGGGCCGCGGCCTTTGCCGCGCGGCGGCGGCGCGTCCGCCTCTTCTGCGGCCATGCCTTGCTGGACCGTCTCTGGGGCCATGCGTCACCTTCTGGCTGATCGAATACTCGCGACGACGCCGAGGTCCGAGAGCCGCACCAGGCGCTTGCCGTGGAGGCCTGACGCACGGGATGCAGACCCGTTACAGGCCGCTCTCCCAGGCGCCGGCTGCTGGAAACGGAACGGTTCAGGTGTGAACACCGCGGAACGGCGGCCAGGTCGGGGGCCATCGCCCCGTTGCGTAAGCCCATGCAGCCTTGCGCGTCATCACCCCAGGAGGTTCGCCGATGAAAAGACGCGATGACGACGATGACGACCCGAAGACCACCTCAGGCCGCGGCGACGCCGCCAAGGCCGCGGACGCGGCGGTGCGGCGCGAGCTCGTTGAATGCCACCGCGACTTCCTCTTGTTCCTGCGTCGACGGCTGGGCAGCCACCATGACGCGGAGGATGTGCTGCAGGAGTTCATGGCCAAGGCCCTCGCCCGGTCGCACGACCTGCGAGACGTGGAGTCTGTCCGCGGCTGGCTGAGCCGTATCCTCGCCACAACCCTCGTGGATCATCATCGACGCCGCTCGCGGCGTCGCGAAACGCTGCATGAACCGGCTGAGCTGGATGAGCTGCCGATGGAAGCCGACGTCGAGGTGGAGGCGGCGGTGTGCTTCTGCCTTTATCGGCTCCTGCCGACCCTGAAGGCGGAATACAGCGAACTGATCTGGCGCATCGACCTCCTCGGCGAACCGCGTGATCGCGTGGCGATCAGCCTGGGTCTCACCTTGAACAACGTCAACGTGAAGCTGCACAGGGGCCGACGGGCGCTGAAGCTGCGCCTCGAGGCCATTTGCCTGACCTGCCCGGAACACGGCTTCCTCGATTGCCAGTGCGAGGAGGGCGAGCACATTCGTAAGGTTCGCCAGCGCCTAGGCGGACCGGTCTAGGCACGCAGCGCCTGCCCCCCGTTGGAGCAACGCTTGGCCGGTGACGGGCGACCTTGCCCGCCCCCATCTCAACACCGCGCACCGGGGCCGTTTAGGTGGATCCCGCGCATTGGAGGCGATCATCCTGAGGCCGCCCGGCGCGAAGCCGAGCCCCTACGACCTGGCGTGTAATGCCGTCGAGCGTTGCGCGTCTTTTGTCCGTCACGGCCAATGGGGTCGGACGGCGAAGATCGAAGGGCGGAGCCATGAGCAAAGAAGATGTTGTCGTTGCGGTGTTTGACAGCCATGCCAAAGCTGAAGAGGCGGTGCGTGAAATCGGCCGCTCGGATTTTCCAGTCCAGCAGCTCACCATCATCGGCAAAGGCTATCACAGCGACGAGAAGGTGATCGGCTTCTACAACGTCGGCGATCGGATCAAGCTCTGGGGTAAGAACGGCGCTTTCTGGGGCGGCCTCTGGGGCCTGTTCGTGGGCGGCGTCTTCATGACCGTGCCATTGGTCGGCCCCGTCGTCGTGCTGGGTCATCTCGCCGCCATGCTCCTAGGCGCCGCCGAGGGTGCGCTCCTCGTCGGCGGCGTGAGCGCTCTCGCCGGGGCCTTGGCTAGCATCGGCATCCCGAAGGACTCCGTCGTCCGCTATGAGGAAGCGATCAAGGCGGATCGATTCCTGGTCCTGGCGCACGGCGCGCCGGAGCAGATCAAGCGGGTTCAGGAGCTGCTGAAGTCGGCCATGCCCAGCGACCTCCACGTTCATCACGGCACCTGCGCCGGCCATGAGGGCCACGCGGCTCAGCAGCGGCACCATGGAGCTCCCGCGGCGGTGAAGGCCTGAGCTCGGACGGTCGCCGCCTTCGCGCGTCTGTGATCGATGCAGGCTCCGCCCCGAACTCTCGCGCGTCGGGGCGGAGCCGCGACACCTCGGATACCTCCGCGAGCGCCAGCTCTGAGCGGCCCCGCGCTGCGCCTGGCACGCTCGTGGTCCAATTTTTGCCGTGTCCAGCCGGAGGCCGAGGCCCACCGGCGCCTGCTGAGCGCCGTTGCGTCTCGACCTTGAACGCGGCCAAGTCCGCTTCCCCCGGCGGTCCGGGACTCGGGCCTCAACGTCGCTGAAGGCCCCAGAACCACCCTTGATGCCATCCTGCAAGTCGCCGGCGGGGCCGATCTAATCGTGGCGGGCGGGCGGGCGGGCGCGGCCGTGGTCGCCTTCGAACTCTCGGGCGAATCCAGCCTCTGCGTGCCGATGAGCCGCTGAGGCGCACCGCGCGGAGTGGTCGCGAGGGAGCCCCTAAGGCGTCCGCAAGCTAGGCGCCGCAAGCTTGCAGGAGGCCCCTTAGATATCCACGGCGCACCATGCCGGCCAGGATCGCGGCGCTGCGCGCCTCATCGATGGCCGCAGCGCCTGAGAGCTTCCTCACCAGGCCGCGGTACGGCAGGGCCGCTGCGCTCCTGACGGTCTCAGCCGCGAACGCCTGCACGCGCCCCTCAGTCACCTTCGGCGCGTCCACGTCAGGCCCAAGCGCGGCGTCGAGGCGAAGGTTCTGAGCTCGCACTGCGGGACAGCCGCCCGTAGGGACGGCGTACGGCGCGCGGAGCGCCTCTTGGAGAACCTCTGGCGTCGTCTCGCGCATGACATTCAGGTCCCGGAGCGGCTGCTGCGTGGCGTTCACGATCGGACGCGACGGACCTCCCCGCGTGGTGTTTGGTGGGCTTGTCGTGCAAGCGCTCACCAATACGCCGAGGACGGCAAGCGCCACGGATGTCTTGGTGGCCAACCTGGCCGCGGGCGGGCGCCCTGTCAGCAATGCATCGACTTCGCCTTGAACGCGTCGCATCGATCTCGAGGCTCCCGGTTGGAGGGGCGCCGGGGTCGTACGCATCGGCTCGCGTAGCATGACGCGCATCGAGCTTCGGCCTTACGCGACCGCCCGGTGCAAGACGAGGGTAATGCGGCCGCATCGGCTGCGTCGCTGTCACCAGTGAAACGTGTCGCTCAGCCGCAGGAATGGCGGAGATCACGTCCTTTAGATTCCCTCCACGCCGAGGCGAGAAGCGATGAGCGAACAGACCACGGCGAAGAGCCGAACTGGGCTCCGCGAAGCTTCGGGATGCCGGCGTCGCCCTGAGGAGCCTGACGATCTGTCATGAGCGCCCGACCGTGTTTTCAGACCCATGAGGTCCTCAACCAGCCGCCACCTTTGGTAGACTACAACCTTTTCCTCTCGGACGTGGCGCTGATGGAGGCTGTTGTCGGAGAAGGTGCGGCGTGGGCGCTCGATGAGCTGACCGCTTATGGCGAAACGCTTGGAACAGCCGCGACGCTCGAGCTTGGAAGGGTCGCGAACCGCGAGGTCCCCCGGCTCGAGACCCACGATCGCTACGGCGAACGTGTCGACAGGGTGGAATTCCATCCTGCCTACCACGCCCTGATGCGGCTTCACGTCGCCCAGGGTCTCCAGTCCTCCCCTTGGTCGGATCCGAGGCCAGGCGCCCATGTGCGGCGGGCCGCGGGCCTCTACATGAGCGGCCAGGTGGAGGCCGGCACGAGCTGCCCGATCTCCATGACCCACGCCGCGGTCCCGATCCTGGCGCGGGCCGATGAGAGCCTGCGCGCCTGGCTTCCGAAGCTCTATTCGCGCGTCTACGACCCGGCCCATCGTCCCGTCACCGAGAAGGCCGGGGCGCTCGTGGGCATGGGCATGACCGAAAAGCAGGGCGGCTCCGACGTGCGAGCCAATACGACTCGGGCCGAAGCGGTAGGCGCGGCAGGACCCGGGAGCGCCTATCGCATCGTCGGGCATAAGTGGTTCATGTCGGCGCCGATGTGCGACGCCTTCCTGATCCTGGCGCAAGCGCCGGGTGGCCTTTCGTGCTTCTTCCTGCCGCGCTGGACGCCAGATGGGAACCTCAACGCCCTGCGCTTCCAGCGGCTGAAGGACAAGCTCGGCAATCGGTCGAACGCGTCGTCAGAGGTGGAATTCGAGGGTGCGCTCGGGTGGCTGATCGGCGACGAGGGCCGCGGCGTGCCCACCATCCTCGAGATGGTGGAATTCACGCGGCTCGACAACATCGTCGGCTCCGCCGGCGTGCAGCGCCGCGCGCTGGCCCTGGCGCTGCACCACGCCCAATTTCGCACCGCCTTCCAGAGGCCGTTGATCGAACAGCCGCTTATGGCCAACGTGCTGGCGGATCTCGCCTTGGAGGTGGAGGCCGCCACCGCCGTCGCCTTTCGCCTGGCCCGCGCCTTCGACGCGCCGAGCGACCCCGCCGAGGCGCTTTTCCGCCGCCTCGTCACGCCTGCCACCAAGTTCTGGGTGTGCAAGCGCGGCCCCGTCGTGGGAGCCGAGGCTCTCGAGGTGCTGGGCGGCAATGGCTATGTCGAAGACAGTGGCCTGCCCCGGCTCTATCGCGAACTGCCGCTGTACTCCGTCTGGGAGGGAGCCGGGAACATCATGGGCCTGGACGTCCAGCGGGCGTTGCAACGCGCCCCTGAGGTCTTGGACGCGCTCGACACCGAACTCGCCCCCGCCCGCGGCGCCGATCCGCGACTGGACCGCCAGATCGACCTCGTCCTCGACTCTGCGCGTGTGGCAGATGACGAGGCGAACCTTCGCCGCCTCTGCCGAGACCTCGTTGTCACCCTGCAGGGCGCGCTGCTCATTCGCCATGCGCCGGGTTTCATGGTCGAGGCCTTCCTCAAGAGCCGGCTTGGCCCCGAGGCCGGCGCATTCGGCATGTTGCCGCGGCTGCGAGCTCAACGCCATTGTGGAGCGCGCCGCGCCTGCGCAGAGCTAATGCGTAACGGGCAGAACCGGGCGAACGCCGCCTGATGAGGGGCCGGCAGCGGCGCTTGTCAACGGTTCAGCGTCCTTAGGCTTTCGCCGGGGCTCGGTGACCGATCTTGCGCAAGGCTCGGTCACTGGGCCAGCGATAACCCCTGCGCCCCCTCGTCGGTCTCACAGATGCGCACCTCGGCGCGTTCGCCGTGACGGCGGAGCGCTTCGACCATGCGTTCTGCTTCCGCCACGGCCAAGTCGCGGCACCACATCGGGGTCATCATCTGACGATCGCGCCGGATCGCCCAGCCGTAGCTTTCCTTGACCACCTCGAAGGTGATGAGGGCGGACGTCGCTTCCTGAGCGGCCGGAGCTTCATTCACGTCCATTCTCCTCGGCCATGTCGCGCGATGCGCGCGTCTGTCAGTCAGGACGCAAGCCGGGCCCCGACCTTACAGGCGGCCTTGGAACGCGCGCCGCGCCGCGACTTCTGCGCGCATGCTGGCCTGCGCGTAACGAATCTCAGGTCGCGGCGTCTGTTCCCGGTCGGTGTTGTCCGCGCTGCTGCGCGAGCTGCCGTCGCGGATGGGAGACGACGATGGGCCACAAGCGCAAGCACGACATTTCCGACGACAAGCGGTACCGGGCCGAACTACAGGAGGCCCAGGTCCAGCTTTCGCGCCTGCAACGCCACGTGATCGCCAACAACCTCAAGATCCTGGTGATCTTCGAGGGGCGCGATGCGGCGGGCAAAGACGGGGTGATCAAGCGGATCACGCGCCATCTCAGTCCGCGCGAGACCCGTGTGGTGGCGCTCGACCCGCCCTCGGATCGCGAACGACGGTCCTGGTATTTCCAGCGTTACGTCGCTCACCTCCCGGCCTCGGGCGAGATCGCGCTCTTCAACCGCAGTTGGTACAACCGCGCTGGGGTCGAACAGGTCATGGGCTTCTGCAGTGAGGCCGAATACGAGGAGTTCCTCGTCACCGCGCCGTTGTTCGAGAACCTCCTCGACCATTGCGGCGTACGCCTGATCAAATACTACCTCGACATCTCGAAGAAAGAGCAGAAGGCGCGGATCGAATCGCGGACGAAGGATCCTCTGCGCCAGTGGAAGGAGAGCAAGGTCGACCTGGCTGCGGTCAAACGGTGGGCCGATTACACGGCCCTGCGGGACACCATGCTGGCGCGAACCCACACGCTCACGGCCCCCTGGACCATCGTCAGCGCCAATGACAAGCGGGCGGCCCGGATCGCGGTCATGCGCGACCTGATTGGCCGTTTCGAGTTCGACGACAAGGCGTCGCAACCGGCCGACCCTGCGATCCTCTTCCCGTTCCATGAGACCGCAGCGCTCGAGAGCTGAGCCCGGTGTCCATGGGAAACGTCAGCGCCGATACGCGCCCGCCGAGCTCTTCTGAGGAGAGCCGCCCCACTCGCTCCATCGACACGCGGCCGGTTTCGCTCTGGGCGCTTGACGATCTGCGCCCGACGCAGATGACCGTCGGCTTCCAGGAAGTAGAGTACAAGCGACGGCGTTGGTGCGCGCAAGGCGCGCGCCTGGACCCCGAGCTCCGGGCCCGCCCCGTCCCGGCCGTCGTGGGTCCGGGCGGCGCCGCCTATGTGCTGGATCGGCATCATACACTCTGCGCCCTGAAGCTTGAGGGGGTAGCCAGGGTGGCTGTGGCGGTCGTCAGCGAGCTCGACCTGCTGGACCGCGCCGCATTCTGGCGCGAGATGGAGGCACGCGGTTGGTGCCGTCCCATCGACGTCCATGGCGTCCGGTCCTCCTGCGACGCCGTTCCCCAACGCTTCGAGGATCTGGCGGATGATCCCTTCCGCAGTCTCGCTTCGGCGCTGAGGCGAAGCGGCGCGTACGTCAAAACCGACGGACCCTACAGCGAGTTCGGATGGGCGGACCATCTGCGGCGACACCTTACGGCCGAGCAGGTCCGACAGGACTTTCCCGCCGCGCTGACGGTCGCACAGGGGTTGGCGCGCGCGCCGGCCGCTCGCGGCTTGCCGGGAGCCTCCCGCCACCGCGTCGCGGCGACGTCCTGAACCGGTCGCCTGCGCCGTGGGGAGCTTGGCGCCCAGCCGACATGGGTCTTGGGGTGTCCAGAACGCCGCCGCCGGTGCGGCGGATGCGGATGTGCGTTGGCGTGGAAGCTGCCGACTTGCAGCCGCGTCCAAGCGAAGACGCCGCGAGATCGGCGCAATCGATGAAGGTCATCTCCATGGAAAACCCCATTTCCGATCCGTTGGTGGAAAATGTGATCGTCGACGACATAGCCGATGTGGTGAGGCTGGAGGCTTCGCCCGAAGGCGTGGTCTTCGTGACCCTGAAGCGGCCAGCCGAACACAATGCGTTGAATGCCCTCGCGGTGGAGGGGCTCGCCGAAGCTTTAGAGACGCTGCATGGCGCGGAGGGCGTGCGCATCGTCTTCCTTCGCGGGGCCGAAGGCGAATTCGGCGGGAGTCTCGACCGGGCGCAGGTGACCGTCGCATCGGAGGACTGGATCGAGGACGACGTCCGCGGCGACGCGGTCGCGGCGGGCCGTCTGCTGAGGGCCGTGGCGGCCACTCCGGCGCTGACGGTCGCCATCGTCGAGGGGGCGGTTCGCAGTCTCGGCGTTGGCCTGGTGGCCGCCTGCGACATGGCGGTCGCGCGCTACGATGCGGTGTTCGCCGTTCCGGACCTCAAACTCGGTCTCCTGCCCGCGATGATCGCGCCCTACCTCATGCGCGCCGTCGGCCCGCGTGAGGCACAGGCGCTGTGCGCCCTGGGCCGTAGCTTCGATGCGGCCGAGGCGCGGCGGCTCGGCCTGGTGCAAGAGGTGGTGGAGGGCCCTGCAGACCTCGATCACGCGATGGACCGCCTGATTGACTGGGCGCTGACCAGCGCCCCGGAGGCGGTGGCGGAGCTGAAAACCCTGTTCGCGGAGATCGCCTACAAATCCCCAGATCACGCGCTTATCGAGAGTCTCGCACAGCGCCACGCGGCACGCTGGGTCCGTCCCGAGGCGCGAGAGGGCGTGGCGGCCTATCTCGAACGTCGCAAGCCGCGGTGGAATCGCTGAACGGAACGCTTCGCGGGCCGGAGCGGCGACAAGGGGGCGCTGCAGTGTTCAGGCGCATGCTTCTGCCTCCATGGGCCTCGGCCATTTTCCGCGTAAGGCGATCTGCCGAGCTGCGTCTTTCACTTAGAGCTCGGCTGACCCTCCTCGAATGATAGGTCGTCCGAAGCTCTGAGCCCCGCAGCGGACAGCGCCGGCCGTTGCGGGAGCGCAGGTCCGGCGTCTTTGGAGACGAGATCATGAGCTGTTGTGGCCCCAAGGCCTCCACTTCCGCGCAGCAGGCGCGGCCGACATCCCAGGCGACCGAGACCCCGAAGGGCGAGGCTGCCGGCTGCTGCGGCGGCGCCAAGGAGGAGCGTAAGACGCCCGCCTCCGCCCCGGAGGCCGGCGCGCACAGTGAAGGCCGTCACACCCACGCCCGCTGAGCTGCGCCGCCGTCATCGGCTGTCCCCACGGGTCGCGCGCGACCCGTGGGGACCAACGGACGTCTAGGACAGCCGGCCGCCCACTCGGGGCGAGCCCCGCACCCCTGCCCGAGCCGACGCGATGTTCGCCCGTCTCCCCTCCCCCAACCGAGGTTGCCCATGCCGCCCACTCTCCTTGCGTCCGACGGACCGACACGCCGGCGCTTCGTCACCGGAGGCGCGGCGATTGGCGCAGCCCTGGTGGCTCGGCCGGGGTGGGCGCAAGACCTTGGCGGCGCCGGCGGACCCAATGACCTCACCCTCGCGCCGCTCGATGTCAATTTCACAGGGCGGCCGCGGCAGGCGACGGCGATCAATGGCGGGGTGCCCGGACCGCTGTTGCGACTGCGCCAAGGGGAGACAGCGACGGTAAGGGTCACCAACCGCCTGGCCGCGCTGACGTCGATCCATTGGCACGGCGTGCTGGTGCCGCCGGAGATGGACGGGGTACCCGGAATAAGCTTCCCCGGCATCGCCCCGGGGCAAGCTTTCACCTATCGGTTCCCGGTGATTCAGGCGGGCACCTACTGGTACCACGCTCACACCCTGCACGAGCAGACCGGGGTCTACGGTCCGATCATCATCGACGGCGATGAAGGCGACTTGCCGAAGGCAGACCGCGACTATGTCGTGATGATCAGCGAGTGGAGCGACGAGGATCCGTTGCGGATCTATGGCAAGCTGAAGAAGCTCGGCGGGTACTACAATTTCAACCAGCCGAACCTGGGCGACTTCTTCGAGGATGCGCGCGGCAGCGGCTTCGCCGCCGCCCTCTCCTCACGTTCAATGTTCTATCGCGCCCGGATGGACCCGACCGACCTGAGCGACATTTCCGGGGCCACGTTCACTTACCTGATGAATGGCATGACACCGGTCGGCAACTGGACCGGACACGCGCGGGGCGGCGACCGCGTGAGGCTGCGGTTCATCGGCGCCGGGGCGGCCACCTATTTCGACGTGCGGATCCCTGGCCTGAAGCTCACCGTGGTCGCCGCCGATGGCCAGCCCGTGGAGCCGGTGACGGTCGACGAATTCCGGATCGCGCCCGGCGAGACCTATGACGTCTACGTCGAAATGCCCGATGACAGGGCCTACACCATCTTCGCCCAGGCGATGGACCGCTCCGGCTTTGCTCGTGGGACCCTCGGGCCCCCCGGCGCGACGCCCGCGGCCGTGCCGGCAGTCGACCGTCGTCCTTGGCTCACGCCTGCGGACATGATGGGCGGCATGGCCATGGCCGACATGCCCGGCATGGAGATGCCCGCCGGCCCGATCGCCCGCCACGCGCGGACCGAGTACGGGCCTGGCGTCGACATGCGGGTGGACCGCCCGCGGATCAACCTTGACGACCCGGGGATCGGCCTGCGCGACAACGGCAGGCGGGTCTTGACCTACGCGGACCTGAAGTCGCGCGGCGTGAAGGTCGATCCGCGCCCGGACGGGCGAGAGATCGAGCTTCATCTCACCGGAAACATGGATCGCTACATCTGGTCGATCGACGGCATCCGCTATTCGCAATCTCCGCCCGTCGCGTTCAAGGCCGGGGAGCGGCTGCGCTTGGTGCTCGTCAATGACACCATGATGACCCACCCGATGCACCTGCACGGGATGTGGATGGACCTCGAGAGCCCGGACGGGCAGTTCCAGGTTCGCAAGCACACCGTGACCGTGCAGCCGGCCCAGCGTGTGTCGATCGGTGTCAACGCCGATGCGCCCGGCCGGTGGGCTTTCCATTGCCACATCCTCTATCACATGGCCGCGGGCATGTTCCGCGAGATCGTCGTCGCATGAGAACGCCCGCCCCCCGCTCGAAACTGACGCACCGGTCTGCCTGGCTGGGCTTGGCCGCCGCGACCACCATCGTCGCCCCGCCCGCCCTGGCCCAGACCTCGGCCATGCCTACGCCCGCCGATCCGTCGCCCGCGCCGATGCAAATGGACGCAGGCGGCGGTCACGACATGGCGAGCATGCCTGGCATGACCGCCAATGACGGCAGTGGAACCGACCCGGCGATGGATGCGATGCCCGGCATGAGTCCGGCGCCCGCGCAAAGCAGCGCCGCGGCGGCCGGAGCCATGGCCCCCATGCAAGGCGGACGCGCGCCGGCCTCGGCCCGCGATCCCTATGCCTATTCGGGCGGCTACCAGCGCAGCACCATGCCCAATGCGGAGACCGCCGACGCTCTGCAGCTCGGGGCGCTCATCGTGGACCAGTTCGAAGCGGTGACCGGCAACCAGGGGTCCGGGGGAGCCTGGGACGTGCAGGGCTGGTATGGCGGCCCGTTCGACCGCGCCTGGCTCAGAACCGAAGGCGACGTGCGCAAGGGCCAACTCGAAACCGCCAGCGTCGAGGCCCTCTGGTCGCATGCGTACCACCCCTTCTGGGCGACCCAACTTGGGCTGCGGCACGATCTGGGCAAGGGCCCGGACCGGACCTGGCTCGCCTTCGGCGTCCAGGGGACCACTCCCTATTGGTACGGCATGGAGGCCACCGCCTATGTGGGAGAGAGCGGCCGCACCGCCGCACGGCTGAAAGCCTCGTCTGACCTGCGCTTCACCCAAAAGCTCGTGCTGCGGCCAGAGATCGAGGCCAATCTCTACGGACGCTCGGACCCGGCGCGGGGGCTCGGCAGCGGGCTTTCCACGCTCCAAACCGCGCTTCGCTTGCGCTACGAGATCCGCCGCGAATTTGCGCCCTATGTCGGGGTGGCGTGGAACCGAGCCTTCGGGGAAACTGAGAGGTTGCGGCGCGCGGCCAGCGGCAAGAACGACGAGGTTCAGTTCGTCCTCGGCGTAAGGGTCTGGCGTTAAGCGACCGCGACAGATCTTCTTGCCGGTCTGACCGGCGGCGGACACGCCGCCGCGGCCGCATGGAGCCGGTTCGATGAGCCCTAGGGCCCTGCCGACTGATCTGGAAGGTCCGCCGGGATCACCATCCCCGCGCAACAGCGACCCCCTGAGCACGGCGCGCCACGGAAGGCCGGGCTGGCGGCCCGGAGGGACTCGCCGGTCGAAAGGCCTCGAGCTTGTCTGACATCGCGTCCCCAGCGAATTCCAGAACCGGCGCGAGCTGACGGGAGGTTTTTCGCCTGCGGCCTTGACCGTGCGCCGGCCGGTCGACTCACCGCCACTGCAGCTGCGCCATCTGATGGGGCTGCGCGCGATCGGCGTCTCACCGTGCTCCGACTCATCGGAAGCTTCCGATTCGCGGAATGCTCCTTCGCCCCCATGCGGTCCGGCCGACGGGGGAGCTCATTGCCCCGATTGAGCCCGGGTCCGGCGCGTCAGGCCGGAAGCGGACAGCAGGCGCGCTCGGGCTGCGGCGCAGATTGCAGGCTCACGTCCGGCGGCGACGCTTTCGGCCGGGCGTCCGGTGTCCAATGATGCAGCAGCACAGCGAGCGCCAGAGAGGCCAGCCTGGCCGGCAGCGGGTCCGCCCGGGAACTGAGGACGACCGGCGCTGCTAACCCCAGCGCGATCCCCGCCGCTATCGCGCCGGCGAGATATTCCAGCTCTTTCGCCAGGATGTTCCCGGACACCAGTTCCGGCACGAGGAGGATGTCGGCGTCCCCGGCGACCTGGGAGACGATCCGCTTTTCGTCGGCAGCCCTGCGCGAAATGGCATTGTCCAAGGCGAGCGGGCCGTCGACGAGCGCGCCCGTGATCTGGCCCCGCCGGGCCATCAAGGTAAGGCACGCCGCGTCGACGGTGGAGATGATCGCCGGATTGATCGTTTCGAGAGCGGAGAGGAGCGCGACCTTCGGCGTTTCGATCCCCAGCAGGTGAAAAACCGCGATGGCGTTCTGAAGAATCTCGGCCTTGGCGTTCAGATCGGGGGCGATGTTGATGGCCGCGTCGGTGATGCCGAGCAGCTTCGGGTAGGTTGGAACCTCGGCGACGAACAGGTGGCTGACGCGCTGGCCGGGCAGCCGCAGGCCGTGATCCTTGTCCAGGAGTGCGTGCATCAGCGCATCGGTGTGAATCTCGCCTTTCATGATCAGCTCCGCGCGACCTGTGCGCACCAAGCCGACCGCCGTCGCGGCCGCTTCAGCATCGCTCGAGGCCGGAACAATCCAGTCCGGCTCAGGCGTCCAGCCGAGATCATTGCAAAGACCTTCGATCGCGTGCCGGTCGCCGATGAGACGCGGCTCGATGAAGCCGCGCCCATGCGCATCGCGCAGGGTCTCGAGGACAACCGATTGCGCGGCATCGACGACGGCGACGCGGAGAGGCGGCAGGACTGCGGCTTGGTCGATCAGATGTTCAAGCTTTGTGAGCGGTGGGGTTATGGATGACCCTTTCGGATTGCGGGGCTCTCACGACCAGCCGCGTGGTGACAGCCCGCGCGCCGCCCAGGCGAGGCTGTGATCGTAGGCGACGCGGACGATCAGACCCTTGCGCCCGTCGAGGCCGATCGCCTCGCAGGCCGCCGCATGCTTCGCCACAACATCCATGCATATGATCTCCGGCGTTACCGCGAGCCATAGAGGGAGGCGAAGGTCTCTTCCTGGGTGGCGTCACGCCGTTCGCGGAAGATCTTAAAGCCGTCCGACACCTCGCTGATCACACGCTGCTCCGCCGCGAGCAGCGGATTGTCCGCGGGCGCGGGGCGCCGGTCGGCGGTGATCGCGGGGGCCATCGCGGCGACCATCCGCATCCAGGGGGCGAATTGTTCGGAGAGCAGGTAGCGGCTGGTGCGCATCGGATGCAGCCACTTCAGCATGGCGGCCGACCAGGGATTGGCGCTGGCCTGGATCCAGGGGGCGAGGAAGGCGCGATAGAGGCCGAGGTTCAACTCCGAGACCTCGCGTACCCGCCCAAAGGCCTTCTCGGCCTTGGGAAAGCGCAGATCCTCCACCCCGCGCGGCTCAAAGCGCACGCTGAACTGCGGCTTGTGGCAATCGGGATCTCCGGTCGGGTTGTCGATCTTCATCTCATAGAGACCCGGTTCCAGAGCCTCGACGTCGGCGAGGCTTTCCAGGATCGCCCGATGCTCCAGCTTCGCGACGCTGGCCGAGACGAAGATGCCGAGGTGGCCGATGTGCGGGTTGATCAGATAGACGATGCGTTGACCGGCCGCCTTCAGATCGGCTGTGCTCTCGTAGACCGTGGGGATCCAGCTCAGCGCTTGGTGCGGCGGGGTGATGTTGTCGCCGTACGACGCGAAGAGCACCAAGGGGTTGCGGATGCGGCGAAGGTCGGCGACGCAACCCTCACAGATCCGGAAAATCCCACGTTCGACTTGATTGCCGATGAACAGATTTTCGACGATGGCCGCCATCTCGTTGCGGCTGAGAAAGTAGAATCCGTTCCACCAGCGTTCGAAATCCAGGAAACGATCCGTCTCCGTGTCGATCTTGGCGAACAGGGCCGTGTACTTGTCCCACAGCGCGTTGCCCGGGTTGAGGTTCTCGAAATTCAGCGCGAGCCACGCGCCGTCGAAGCGGCCGTCGCTGAGATCGGCCATGCACTCAGCGGCCCAGGCGCCGCCGAGAAGACCGCCGGCGAGCCGCATCGGGTTGACGCCGGATTCGCCGGCCCAATAGGACAGCGGCGATCCGTTCAGCACCGCCGGTCCGACGATCCCCTCGCAGTCGGCCGAGAGCAGGGTCACCGCCCAGCCGGCCTGGCAGTTGCCATAGAGCACCGGCGGTTTGCCCGGATGGCGGGCGGCGACGGCTTCGACGAACCGCCGCAGCGCATGCAGCACATCGGCCAATGTCTGGCCCTCGCACGGCTCGGGAAAGAAGATGACGAAATAGACCGGATGGCCTTCCTTCAGCGCCATGCCGACCTCCGACTCCCGCTTGAAACCGCCGATGCCGGGGCCATGCCCGGCGCGCGGATCGATCACGATCACCGGCGGCTTGTCATGATCGACACAGGCGTCCGCGCTGGCGTCGTCGATCTCGGTGATACGCAACAGGGCGTAGTTCGCCGGCGCATCGAAAGTGCGCGCATCCAGCAGGGTCTCATACTTGAACTTCAACAGCGGCGGCAGGCCGAGCCGCTCGTGTTCGAGCATGTTGTTGGCACGCCGTCGCAACACGTCCCAGAACAGGATCGAGCGTTCCCAGGCGTCCCGCTGGTAGGCGACCGCCTGGTCGAGCGTCGGTATCATGACGGAAGATGCGTTCGGCGGCGCCCGATCTTGCACGCGCGATGCCGCAAGACCGGCCGATGCACGGCTAAAGTCGCGCGTCGTGGCGCTGGTGGACGTAAGTTGATCCACGTGTGCTCCTTGATTTCGCGGCCGGGCCGACAGCTTCTTACACCCAGCGGACGCCGACGAGCCTCGCGCCTTACACCGGGGGCCTCGTTTTGGTGCGCTGCGGCCGAATCGGCGCGCTGATAGCCTGGAAATGAACCTGTTGGCGCCCGTCACCGGCGCGCGGCGCCGTAAGGCTTCGCCGTGGCGGGCGTCAGTCGCACGGCGCCCGCGTTCGAGCGCACAGAAGGAGAGCTATGCCCCACATGCACATCCCCGGCGGCCGGCGTACCGCCATCGCGCTCGCGGTCGGCCTCGTTGTGGCGGCAGGAGTGGGCTGGTGGATCACCCACCACGCCAAGCGCGCGAAGGAGATCACCCTCTTTGGCAACGTCGACCTGCGGCAGATCGAGTTGCCGTTCAATGGCGCAGAGCGGATCGAAGCGGTTCTGGTCACCGAGGGCGAACGGGTCGCGCGGGGCCAGGCGCTGGCCCGGCTCGACACCGGCCGGCTCGAGCCAGAAGTGGCCCAAGCGGCGGCCGAGGTCGCGGCGCAGCAACAGGTCCTGAACAAGCTCCGCCGCGGCGCCCGCCCCGAGGAGATCGGCCAGGCGCGAGCGGGTGTCGCCCAAGGGCTCGTCGAGGCCAACAACGCCCGCAGCAGATACGAGCGCCTGGCGGAGCTGGCGCAAAGTTCGGCTGGCCGGGCGCTCAGCCGCCAGGACCTGGACGACGCACGGGCCGCGTTCGAAGCGGCTCAGGCGCGCCTGACGGTCAATCAGCAGGCCTTGCGCCTGCAGGTGATCGGTCCCCGAGGTGAGGACATCGCCGAGGCCGCGGCCCGGCTCGACGGCGCTCGCGCCCAACTGGCCTTGCTCCAGCGCAAGCTGGCGGATGCGGTCCTGCGCGCGCCGACGAACGCCGTGGTCCGCTCGCGGCTGGTGGAACCGGGCGAGATCGTCACGCCGCAACGGGCGGCCTTTTCACTGGCGATCGTCGATCCAAAGTGGGTCCGGGCCTACGTGACCGAGACCGACCTCGGCCGGGTGCGGCCCGGGACAAAAGCGACGGTGACCGTCGACGCCTTTACCGGCCGCGGCTTTGAGGGATCGGTCGGCTTCATCTCGCCCGTGGCGGAGTTCACGCCGAAGACAGTGCAAACCGCGGATCTCAGGACGAGCCTCGTTTACGAGGTTCGGGTGTTCGTGAAGGATCCGGCCGATGAGCTCAGGCTCGGCATGCCCGCTACGGTGCACCTGCCCTTGGCCGCCAAGGCCGCGGCCCGATGACGGCGCCGGTGATCGTCGGCCGCGATCTGCGCAAGCGATTCAAACAGCGCGCCGGCGGTACGCTCGATGCGCTCGCCAGCGTGTCGCTGGAAATCGCCGCCGGGGGCGTGTCCGCCCTGGTCGGCCCAGATGGTTCCGGCAAGTCCACCTTGATCCGCATGATCGCCGGTCTGTTGAGCGCCGATGCGGGCGAGCTGACCGTCCTGGGCATCGACGTGGCCAAGGACCCGCAGGCCATCCAGGACCGGATCGGCTACATGCCTCAGCGGTTCGGCCTCTACGAGGACCTGAGCGTCCAGGAAAACCTCGACCTCTATGCCGATCTGCACGGCGTTTCGGCGGCGGTGCGGGCGCAGAAATATCCGCGCCTGATGGAAATGACGGCGCTCGGTCCCTTCACCGGCCGCCTGGCCGGCCGCCTCTCGGGCGGAATGAAGCAGAAGCTGGGCCTGGCCTGCGCCCTGGTCCGCTCCCCCGAACTGCTTTTGCTGGACGATCCGACGGCGGGCGTGGATCCGCTTTCGAGGCGCGAGCTTTGGGAAATCATCGCGGCCTTGGTGCGCGACGAGGGCGTGCCGGTGCTGATCAGCACCTCCTATCTGGACGAGGCGGAGCGGTGCGACCACGTCGTGGTGATGCACAGGGGCGCGGTGCTCGCGCAAGGCCGTCCCGACGACATCGCGCAGGTCGCGGCCGGGCGCACCTTCCGGGCAGCGCCGCGGGGGGAGGAATCGCCGCGCAAGCTGCAGGCGCGTCTGCTCGCCGATCCCACGGTGACCGACGCCGCGCCCGAGGGCGGACGCGTAAGGATCGTGTGCACCACGGCGCCGGGCGATGCAGCGTTCGCCGGCCTCGCCCTCGAGCCGGTTCCCGCCAGGTTCGAGGACGCCTTCATGATCCTGCAGCGGGCTGCCGACGCCACGAGGGCCAAAATGTCCACCGGGCCGGCGCCCGCCCTGCGGGCCGAGCAGCTGAGCGGCGGCGTCAAGGCCGAGGTGGTCGTCGAGGTCCGTGACCTAGTCAAACGCTTCGGCGAATTCGTCGCCGTGGATCGCATCGGTTTCGAGGTGCGCCGCGGCGAAATCTTTGGTCTCCTTGGGCCGAACGGCGCCGGCAAGACCACCACCTTCCGCATGCTTTGCGGCCTGCTGACCGCCACCAGCGGAACCTTGAACGTCGATGGCGCCGATCTTCGCCGCAGCCGTGCCCAAGCCCGCCGCAAGCTCGGCTATGTGGCCCAGAAGTTCTCCCTCTATGGGCAGCTTTCGGTGGCCGAGAACCTGGACTTCTTCGCCTCCGCCTACGGTCTGGCCGGGGCGGCGCGCCGCCGCCGGATTGACTGGGTGATGGACGAGTTCGCCCTACACCCCCTGGCGGGCGTGCTTGGCGGGCATTTGGCTGGGGGCTTCAAGCAGCGCCTCGCCATGGCCGCGGCCCTGCTGCACGAGCCGGACATCCTGTTCCTCGACGAAGCCACGAGCGGCGCCGATCCCGTCGCCCGGCGGGAGTTCTGGGGCCGGGTGAACGCTCTCGCCGACCAGGGCGTGACGGTGATCGTCACCACCCACTTCATGGCCGAGGCGGAATATTGCGACCGTATCGCCATCCTGGACTCTGGCCGGGTGCTCGCCCAGGGCGCGCCGGCCGAAATCCGCAGCCACGCCCTGACCGAGGGGAACCCAGAGCCGACCATGGACGACGCCTTCATCGCCGTCGTCGAGCAGGCCCGCGCCGCGGCGCTGCAGGGCCGGGCCGCGTGATGGCCGCCACATCCCCCGGCCCGCGGCTCGCCGCGAAGACCTCGCGCATCGTCGCTCTGATCCGCAAGGAGGGGCGTCAGGTCCTGCGCGATCCCTCCAGCTTCGCCATCGGCGTTGTCCTGCCGCTGATGCTGATCCTGCTGTTCGGCTACGCCATGTCGCTGGACGTCAAGCACGTTCCTGTCGCGGTGGTGCTGGAGCAGCCGTCCTCCGAGGCCAGCGAAGTCGCCGCCGGATTCCAGCTCTCGCCCTACTTCGAAACGCGTCTGACGCGGTCGATGGCCGAAGCCGAGGAATTGATGCTGGCGCAGAAAGTCGATGGCATCGTGCATCTCCCCGCCGACTTCGCGCGCCGCGCCGCCCAAGGTGACGCCAATATCGAAGTGGTGGTCTACGGCGTCGATGCGAACCGAGGCCGTTTCATCCAGGCCTATGCTCAAGCCGCAATCGCCCAGGCCGGTGTCCGTCGCGCCGCTGAGGGGCGGAGCGATCCCACGGCGGGGGGGCAAGCGGTGGTGGAGAGCCAGCTCTGGTTCAATGCGGCGAACGACAGCCGCTACTTCCTGGTGCCGGGCCTGGTCGTGCTGATCATGACCCTGATTGGCGCCTTCATGACCTCGATGGTGGTCGCCCGGGAGTGGGAGCGTGGCACCTTTGAAGCGCTATTCGTCACCCCAGTGCGCACGGACGAGATCCTGATCGCCAAGATCGTCCCCTATTTCCTTCTGGGTCTCGGCGGCCTGCTGCTTTGCCTGGGCTCCGCGCGCTTGCTCTTTGACGTGCCGATCCGCGGGTCGATCCTGCTCCTGGTTGCCGTCTCCATGCTCTACCTGCTGGTGTCCGTGTCGATGGGCCTACTGATCTCCGCAAGCCTCAAGGGTCAATTCCTGTCCAGCCAGGTGGCGCTGGTCGTCACCTTCATGCCGGCCCTGATGCTCTCGGGATTCATCTACGATTTGCGCGGCGTTCCCCTGGCTGTTCGGCTGATCAGCTATCTGGTGCCCGCGCGCTACTACGTAAGCTTGCTGCAGAGCCTGTTTCTGGCCGGCGACGTCTGGAGCGTCATCATCCCGAACGCCGCCGTCCTGGCGGTCTTCGCCGCCGTCCTGCTGGCGCTGACCCGGCTGACGACGCGCAAGTCGCTCGGCTGAACCCGCATGTTGAGTTCGCTTCTCCGCATCGCCGCCCTGATCCGTAAAGAGCTGCTGGCCATCCTGAAGGACGCGCGCACGCGCAACATGCTGCTGATCCAGCCGGTCATCCAACTGCTGATTTTCGGCTACGCCGCCACTCTGGACCTGAGCAACATTCCCTACGCGGCCTTCGATCGGGATCGCAGCGCCGCCTCCTCCGCCCTGCTCGCCAAGCTGGACGGTTCTAGCGCCTTCCAAAGGATCGCCAACATCACTGACCCCGACGAGATGCGCCGCCTGATCGACAGCCGGCGGGTCGTCCTGGTGGTCCAGATCGCGCCGGATTTTCAGCGGCGCCTGTCTGCGGGTCAGAACGCCGCTGTCCAGGTGGTCGCCGACGGCCGCAATTCCACGACCGCCGGCGCCGCGCTGGGCTCTGTCAATGCGGCGGTCGAGTCGTTCAACGTCGATTGGCGGCGCGACCACGGGCTCGCACCGCCGCCGGTGCGGCTCAGTCCGCGGGCCTGGTACAACCCCAACCTCGAAACGCGCTGGAACCTGGTGCCGGCTCTGGTCGGAACAATCACCATGATGTCGACCCTGATGCTGGCGGCGCTCTCGGTCGCCCGTGAGCGCGAGGAAGGCACCTTCGACCAGCTGCTGGTCGCGCCGTTCAACCCGGCGGAGATCATGGTTGGCAAGGCGATCCCGGCGATGATGATCGGCCTGACGCAATCGACGACCGCGCTGCTGGTCGCGCAGCTATGGTTCCGTATCCCCTTCGCGGGATCCTACCTCACCCTCTACGCGGGACTGGTCCTGTTCCTCCTGGCCGCGGTGGGAATCGGCCTGTTCGTTTCCTCGATCTCCGCCACCATGCAGCAAGGCATGCTCTACGCCTTCGTCACGATCATGCCGTTCGCGCTGCTGTCCGGCCTGACGACACCGATCAGCAGCATGCCGCGGGTGATCCAGGCCTTCACCCTGATCAACCCCCTGCGCTACGCGATCGACCTGGTCCACCGTGTCTACCTGGAAGGTCTAGGCTTGGATCGGCTTTGGCCGGATCTGTGGCCGATGGCGATCATCGCCACGGTGACCCTGACGGCGGCGGCGTGGATGTTCCGCAACCGGATCGAGTGAGCCTCGCCATGCCCCCCTCCCCTCGCGCCGCCCTCATCTTGGCTGCGATTCTGTCTTCTCCGCTCATGGGCTGCGCCGTGGGTCCGGATTTCCATCGGCCGCTGCCTGAGGTCCCGGCGGCCTGGAGCGCCCGCGCCACAGCCAGCGTGGGCGACCAGGCCAGCCAGGTGACCAGCTCGCCCGCCGAAGACGCTGTCGCGTGGTGGGTCGCTTTCAACGATCCGCAACTCACCTCTCTGATCGAGCGCGCGCGCGCCGCCAACCTCGATGCTCGTCTTGCCGTGCTGCGCATCGCCGAAGCCCGTGCGCAACGCGACGTCGCCGCGGCCGCCCAATGGCCCAGCCTGTCGTCCAATGCCTCCGCCCAGGTCAACAGGCTGAGCGAATCCACCCCGACCGGGGCGCTGTTCGGTAAGATCGGCCAGGTCGCGGGCGACTCGGGCGTCAGCTTCACCAATCCCTACGATCAATATCAGCTAGGATTCGGCGCCTCGTGGGAGGTCGACCTCTTCGGACGCGTGCGGCGATCGGTGGAGGCCGCCGACGCCGATAGCGCGGCGACCCTGGAGGACAGCCGCGCTGTTCTGGTGTCGCTGCTGGGCGACGTCGGACGCGCCTACATCGATCTGCGCGGCGCCCAGGCCAGGCGGAAGATCCTCGAGGAGTCCATCGCCACCCGCCGCGAGCTGCTTGAGCTTGCGAGCCAGCGCCGCCGCGCCGGACTGAGCGGCGACATCGACGTGGTCCGCGCCGCCGCTGAAGCCTCCAGCGCCGAGGCGCAACTGCCGGCACTCGATCGCCAGATCGCCCGGGACATCAACCAGCTCAGCCAACTGATCGGCCGTCCGCCCGGTGCGCTCCGGGCCGAGCTGGAGCCCTCAGCGCGCATTCCTCCGGTCCCACCGCGCGTGCCGGTCGGCCTGCCGGCGGATCTGGCGCGGCGTCGCCCCGATATTCGCGAGGCCGAGGCCCGGCTCCATTCGGCCACGGCGCGGGTGGGCGTCGCCGTGGCCGACCTCTACCCGCGGCTGACGCTGAACGCCCAAGGGGGATTGCAGGGGCAGAGCCTCGCCAGCCTCACGGACTGGGGAAGCCGGTTCCTGACCTCTGGGCCTGCCGTCGAGCTGCCGATCTTCGACGCGGGCCGGCGCCGCGCCACCGTTCGGCTTCAGGACCTGCGGGCGCAGGAGGCGGCGCTCAGCTATCGACGTACGGTCCTCGCGGCTCTGCATGAGGTCGATGACACCCTGACCGCCTACGGCGCCGACCAGGCGCGCGCCGCAGCCCTCATGGAGACGGTCGCACGCAACCGTGACGCCACGGCGCTTGCCAAGCAGCGCTATGCCAGCGGCGTCGGCTCCTACATCGAGGTGCTGGACGCTGAACGCACCCTCCAGCAGAACGAACTCGCCCAGGCGGAGAGCGCAGCGGCGGTGAGCAGCGACCTCGTCGCGATTTACAGGGCGCTCGGCGGCGGGTGGAGCTGACCTCCAGATGGCCCGAGGTGCGGGTGGGTTGGCCCACGGCCCGGCGCCGCTCGGACCCTTCAAAGCGGCCGCGCCGACCACGTTCGGTTCCCCTCGCTCTTTAAGCGTAATGGGCAGGCGCGTGCGGCGTCTTTCAGTTCATTCGCAGGAGGATGTGATGAAGGCGTTCGTCTATGGCGGCCCGGGGGTGAAATCGCTTGAGGATCGCCCCAAGCCGCAGATCCAGGCGCCCGGCGACGCGATCGTGCGGATCACCAGGACGACCATCTGCGGCACGGACCTGCACATCCTCAAGGGTGACGTCGCCACCTGCGCGCCCGGCCGGATACTGGGCCACGAGGGGGTCGGCGTGATCGACGCGATCGGCGCGGGTGTGAGCGCGTTCAAGGTGGGCGATCGCGTGCTGATCTCCTGCATCTCGGCCTGCGGGCGCTGCGAGAATTGTCGGCGCGGCATGTATTCCCACTGCACGACGGGGGGGTGGATTCTCGGCAACCAGATCGACGGCACCCAGGCCGAGTATGTTCGCACACCGCACGCCGACACCAGCCTCTATCCGATCCCCCCCGGCGCCGACGAGGAGGCGCTGGTCATGCTGAGCGACATCCTGCCGACCGGCTTCGAATGCGGGGTGCTCAACGGCAAGGTCGCCCCTGGCTCGACAGTGGCGATCGTCGGCTCCGGGCCTGTCGGTCTGGCCGCGCTGCTCACGGCTCAGTTCTATGCGCCGGCGGAGATCATCATGATCGATCTCGATGACAACCGGCTCGGGATCGCGCGCCAGTTCGGCGCCACCCAGACCATCAACAGCGCCGACGGCCGCGCCGCCGAGACCGTCATGGCCCTGACGTCAGGGCGCGGCGTCGACACCGTGATCGAAGCGGTCGGCTTGCCCGCGACGTTCGAACTCTGCCAGGACCTGGTGGCGCCGGGCGGGATCATCGCCAACGTCGGAGTCCATGGCCGCAAGGCCGACCTGCACCTGGAGCGGCTCTGGGCGCAGAACATCGCTATCACCACCCGGCTGGTCGATACGGTGACGACGCCGATGCTGTTGAAGACGGTGCAGTCGAAAAGGCTCGATCCGAGCCTGCTGATCACCCACCGCTTCACCCTGGACCAGATCCTGGAGGCCTACGACACCTTCGGTCGGGCGGCCGACACACAGGCGCTGAAGGTGATCATCGCGGCCTGATCGGCGGCGAGCGCGGTGGGAGACTGAACCAGCCATGGACCGGTGTAGATGAGTTCGGGACAGCACCTCGATTTCACCCGTCTGATTGACCTTGCGGCCGAGCCCGGCGCCGACCGGTCCGAACGCGGCAGCCAGTCTATGTCGAGCTCCTGGCGCCATGCAGCAATGCCTGCCCGGCCGGGGAGAATATCCAGGCCTGGCTCGCCCTGGCCCAGGCCGGACGGTATCGCGAAGCCTGGCAAACCCTCGTGGCGGACAATCCCCTCCCCTCCGTCCACGGGCGGGTCTGCTACCACCCGTGTGAGAGCAGCTGCAACCGGGCGGCCGTCGACAGTGCGGTGTCGATCCACGCCGTCGAGCGCTTCCTCGGCGACCGGGCCCACGAGGAGGGCTGGACCCTGCCGATCGTAGCGCCGGCGTCCAGCAAGCGCGTGCTCGTCGTCGGGGCGGGGCCGAGCGGGCTTTCCGCCGCCTATCACCTGATCCGCCTTGGGCATGAGGTCGAGATCCACGAGGCCGGCTCTTTGCCTGGCGGGATGATGCAGTTCGGAATCCCAGCCTATCGGCTGCCGCGCGACCATCTGCTGAAGGAGATCCGGGCGATTGAGGCGATGGGCGTCAGGATCATCCTGAACCACAAGGTCGAGGATGTGCTCGCCGAGCAAGCCAGCGGCGGCTTCGACGCCGTCTTCCTGGCGATCGGCGCGCAGATCGGCAAGCGCATCGACATCCCGGCCGAGGACGCCTCACGGCTGTTGACCGCGGTCAGCCTGCTGCGCGGCGCAGCCAGCGGCGAGGCGCCCAAGCTCGGCCGCCGCGTGGTCGTGTACGGGGCGGGCAACACCGCCATGGACGCCGCGCGGAGCGCCAAGCGGCTCGGGGCGGAGGAAGCCCTCGTCGTGTTCGTCTCAGATCGCGCGCACATGGAAGCCCGCGCCTTCGAGGCCGAAGAGGCCGTCGAGGAAGGCGTCAAGATTAAGTGGCTGACGCGTATCAATGCGCTCGAAGGGGCCGACCTGACGGTGGAGCGCATGGCGCTCGACGCCGAGGGGCGGCCGCAACCGACGGGGGAATTTGAGACCCTTCCGGCCGACGCCGTGGTGCTGGCGCTGGGCCAACAGGTCGAGCGGGCCTTGCTGGACAACATTCCCGGCGCGACGTTCCAGCCGGACGGCGCGGTCGTTGTGGATCGCAACATGATGACGGGGCACGCCGGGATCTTCGCCGGCGGCGATATGGCGCCGGGCGCTCGGACCGTCACGGCCGCGGTCGGCCACGGCAAGACTGCCGCGCGGCGCATCGACGCCTGGCTGCGCGCCCACCCGGCTCCGGAGGCGCAGACGCCGCCCGTGGTGTCCTTTGATATGTTGCACCTGCCCGTCTACAGCGACGCCGCACGGTCAGTTCAGACCGAGCTGCCGCTGGCCGAGCGCCGGACCGGCTTTGCGGAGGTGCAGGCCGGCCTCGGCGAGAACGACGCGCGCTACGAGGCCAAGCGTTGCCTCTCCTGCGGCGCCTGCTTCGAGTGCGACCAGTGCTACGCGGCCTGCCCGGAGCAGGCCATCGAGAAACTCGGCCCGGGCCTGCGCTACCGCTTCCTTTATGACCGCTGCACGGGCTGCGCCGTATGCTTCGAGACCTGCCCCGTCCACGCGATCGAAATGATCCCCGAGCCGGAGCGAGGCTGAAGATGCCGACTCCCATCGAGGCGCCACGCACCCAGACGATGGACGGCAACACCGCGGTCGCGCATGTCGCCTACCGGGTGAACGAGATTTGCGCGATCTATCCGATCACGCCCTCCTCGACGATGGCCGAGCTCGCCGACGAGTGGTCCGCCCAGGGCCTGTGCAACATCTGGGGCAATATCCCGGTTGTCCAGGAGATGCAGAGCGAGGGCGGCGCCGCAGGCACGGTCCATGGCGCCCTGCAGTCGGGCGCCCTGACGACGACCTTCACGGCGTCCCAGGGGCTGATGCTGATGCTGCCCAACATGTTCAAGATCGCCGGAGAGCTGACCTCCACCGTGTTCCACGTTGCGGCGCGGGCGCTTGCGACCCAGGCCCTGTCGATCTTCGGCGACCACTCCGACGTCATGGCGACGCGGACGACCGGGTTTGCGCTGCTGTCCTCGGCCTCGGTGCAGGAGGCCCACGACGCGGCCCTGATCGCCCAGGCAGCCACCCTGCAGTCGCGGGTGCCGTTCCTGCACTTCTTCGACGGGTTCCGCACCTCGCACGAGGTCAACAAGATCGAGCTCGTGTCCGACACGCAGATCCGGGCGATGATCGACCAGGACCTCGTGCGTGCGCACCGGGGGCGCGCGCTCAGCCCGGAGCATCCCTTCATCCGTGGCACCGCGCACAATCCGGACACCTTTTTCCAGGCCCGCGAGACGGTGAATCCCTACTATGCCGCGACGCCCGCCATCGTGCAGGCGGCGATGGATCGCTTCGCCGACCTCACCGGCCGCGCCTACCGGCTGTTCGAATATGAGGGACCCGCTGACGCCGAACGGGTGATCGTGCTGATGGGCTCCGGCGCGGAGACCGCCCGCGAGACCGCGGCAACGCTAGCGGAGGCGGGCGAGCGGGTGGGCGTGCTGCAGGTGCGCCTCTACCGGCCTTTCGCCGTCGAGCGCTTCCTGGAAGCCCTGCCGGAAACGTGCCGCGCGGTGGCGGTGCTTGAGCAGACCAAGGAGCCCGGCGCGCCCGGGGAGCCCCTCTACCTCGACATCGTGACCGCCCTCGCCCAGGCGGTGGCCGGCGGGCGGCGCCGAACGCTGCCGCGGGTGATCGGCGGCCGCTACGGCCTGGGCTCGAAGAACTTCAGCCCCGCTCAGGCGAAGGCGGTGTTCGACGAGCTGGGCCGGGCGGCGCCACAGACAGGGTTCACCGTCGGCATTGACGACGATGTTTCACACACGAGCCTGAGAGTGGATGCCGATTTCTCGCTGGAGCGGGACGATGTCGTGCGCGCCCTGTTCTTCGGCTTAGGGGCGGACGGCACGGTCGGAGCCAACAAGAACAGCGTCAAGATCCTGGCGGACGATCCAGACCGGTTCGCCCAGGGCTATTTCGTCTACGACTCCCACAAGTCGGGCGCCCAGACCATCTCCCACCTGCGCTTCGGCAAGGCGCCGATCCGCGCCCCCTATCTGATCGAATCGGCCAACTTCATTGCCTGCCATCAGGCGAATTTCCTCGATCGCCTGGACGTGCTCCGCCTGGCCGCGCCGGGCGGGGTCTTCCTGCTCAACACCCCGCATGGACCCGACGCGATCTGGGACCACCTCCCGCGCGGGCTGCAGGCGCAGATTGTCGACAAGCGGCTGCGATTTTTCGTGATCGATGCGTCCCAGGTCGCCCGTGCGGTAGGCCTCGGCGGCCGTATCAACACCGTCTTGCAGACCTGCTTTTTCGCCATCTCCGACGTACTGCCGCGGGAGGAGGCCATCCGGCGGATCAAGCACGCCATCGAGGAAAGCTACGCCACCCAGGG
Organism: Phenylobacterium aquaticum; assembly: GCF_022695515.1. Classification (GTDB taxonomy): domain Bacteria; phylum Pseudomonadota; class Alphaproteobacteria; order Caulobacterales; family Caulobacteraceae; genus Phenylobacterium; species Phenylobacterium aquaticum. The sequence goes on along the minus strand of NZ_JALDPT010000001.1, from coordinate 109,620 downwards.
CGAGAAGGTCATCCGCCAGAACTTCGAGGCCGTCGACCAGGCGCTGGCCAACCTCTTCGAGGTGAAGGTTCCCAGCGCGGTCACCAGCGCTTTCGACCAGCCGCCCATCGTGCCCGCCCGAGCCCCGGCTTTCGTCCATGACATCACCGCCCAGATCATGCGCGGCCGCGGCGACGACATCCGCGTCGGCCAGATGCCCGTCGATGGGACTTTCCCCTGCGGGACCGCGGCCTTCGAGAAACGCAACATCTCGGACATCGTGGCGGCCTGGGATCCGGACCTTTGCGTCCAGTGCGGCCAGTGCAGTTTCGCCTGCCCACACAGCGTCATCCGCGCCAAGTACTATGACGAGGACGCGCTCGCGGCGGCGCCGGAGAACTTTAAGTCGGCGCCGGTCAACAGCCGGGGCAATCCGAACGTGCGGTTCTCGCTGGAGATCTATCTGGAAGACTGCACCGGCTGTGGCGTCTGCGTCGAGGCCTGCCCCGCACATAGCGCCATCGATCCCGGCCGCAAGGCGATCAATCTCACCGACAAGGCGCCCATTCTCGAAAGCGGCCGAGCCAACATCGCATTCTTCGAGACCCTACCGGTCAATGACCGTACGGCCGTCGACTTCGCCAATGTTCGCGGCGTGCAGTTTCTTGAACCGCTGTTCGAATTCTCCGGGGCTTGCGGCGGGTGCGGTGAGACGCCCTATCTCAAGCTGCTGTCGCAACTGTTCGGGGACCGGCTGCAGATCGCCAATGCGACGGGCTGTTCCTCGATCTACGGCGGCAATCTGCCGGTCACGCCCTGGACCAAGGACGCCGCCGGCCGCGGCCCTGCCTGGTCCAATTCGCTGTTCGAGGACAATGCGGAGTTCGGGCTGGGCTTCCGGCTCGCCGCCGACAAGCACCTGGACGTGGCGAGAGCCTTGCTGCGGCGACTGGCGCCTCGCGTCGGCGAGGATCTGGCGAGCGCGATCCTGGCCACGCCCCAGGACCGCGAATCCGAACTGCGCGCCCAGCGCGCTCGCGTCGAGACGCTGAAGCAGAGGCTTGCCGCTTTCGATGACGAGATGTCGCGCGACCTGCTGTCCGTGATCGACCATCTGGTCCGGCGCAGCATCTGGATCGTGGGCGGCGACGGCTGGGCCTACGACATCGGTTATGGCGGGCTCGACCACGTGCTGGCGAGCGGCCGCGACGTCAATCTGCTGGTGCTCGACACCGAGGTCTATTCCAATACCGGCGGCCAGGCTTCCAAAGCGACCCCCCTGGGCGCGGTCGCCAAGTTCGCGGCGGCCGGCAAGCGGGTGGCCCGCAAGGATCTGGCGCTCCAGGCCATCGCCTATGGCGACGTCTATGTCGCGCAGGTGGCGATGGGGGCCAATCCCCAGCAGGCGCTGCTCGCCTTCCGCGAGGCCGAAGCCTATCCGGGACCCTCGCTGATCCTCGCCTACAGCCATTGCATCGCGCACGGTTTCGACCTGCGCTACGGCATGAAGCAGCAGGACCTGGCGGCGGCGAGCGGCTATTGGCCGCTGTTCCGATTCAATCCCGCTATGCGCAGCGCCGGAGAGCGGCCGTTCCGGCTGGACTCGCCACGTCCGACGATCCCGTTCAAGGCCTATGCCTACAACGAGCTTCGCTATCGCGCCCTCGCCAGCACGGATCCCGCCGCCGCCGAAACGCTGCTCGCCCAGGCGCAGCAGGTCGTAACCGAGAAGTACCGCCAGTACGAAGAGCTCGCGAGTCGTGGGGGCGAGTGCTTCCATCCGGACTGCGGCCATGCCGGTCCTGATCGGCGGCCGGTCTGACGCGGCGTCGAGAGGGAAACCCGCCATGGACCTGACCACCCGCTATCTGGGCCTTCGGCTGCGCAACCCGCTGATCGCCTCGGCCTCGCCGCTTAATGGCGAGCTTTCCACCTTGCGGGCGCTCGAGGACTACGGCGCCGGCGCTGTCGTCCTGCCCTCGATCTTCGAAGAACAGGTCGTGGCGGAGCAACGGCACGTGGAGCAGCTCATGCAGCCCTCTGCAAGCGGGTTCGCCGAGGCGCAGAGCTATTTTCCGGTTTACGGGGGCTACGGCTTCGGGCCGGGGCGCTACCTCGAAACGATCCGCCGCGCCAAGGCGGCGCTCGCCATCCCAGTGATCGCCAGCCTCAACTGCGTGACAGCTGACGGCTGGGCCGACTATGCCCGCGACCTGGAGTCGGCCGGCGCGGATGCGATCGAACTCAATATCTACGTCGTCGCCGCCGAGCTGTCGCTAACAGGCGCGGCGGTCGAGCAGCGCCATCTGGACGCTGTGCGCGCGGTGAAGGCGTCGGTCCAAACGCCCGTGGCGGTGAAGATCGGCCCCTACTTCAGCGCCCCGGGTGCGATGGCTCTGGCCCTGGCGGCGGCCGGCGCCGACGGGCTGGTGCTGTTCAACCGCGTCTATCAGCCGGACATCGACATCGTGACGCTGCGGCGCTCGCTCAATTTGGACCTCAGCACCCCGGCCGAGATGCGGCTGCCGCTGATGTGGACCTCCATCCTGCATGGCCGCACGGGGGCCTCCCTCGCGGCGAGCACCGGCGTCGAGTCGGCCGAGGACGTGTTCAAATACCTGTTGGCGGGCGCGGACGCAGTGATGACCACCTCCGCCCTACTGCGCCACGGGCCGCGCCACATGGGCCCGCTCGTGGCGGGGCTAGGGGACTTGCTCACCGCGCGGGGTGTCGATCGGGTGGACCAGGTGCGCGGGCGGATGAGCGAGCATGTTCTAGGCGACGCAGCCGGGCTTGCGCGGGACAGTTATATCCGCATGCTGCAGGGCTATCCGGCCGCCCAATCTTCATAGCTTCGCATAGCCAAGGGACTGTGTCGGCAGCGAAGGCGTGGTTTGCGGCGGGCGCTCGCCAAAGGCTGGGCCGCGACGGGCGGGTGGCGTTGGCGAACGCCCCCGGGGTGAGCGAGGATGCAAGTCGCCGCCGACCTCCGGTGATCGCCCTGCAGCCGGAGACGCGCGGCGGTCACCTGAAAGCCCTTCGAGCGCCGCCGACAGGGCCGCAGCGGGCGGGACAAGCGAGCGGTCGGCGCCATTTTCGCCAAGGCGCGGGGAATGAACCACGATGACCATGTTCAGGGCTGGGGAGACTTGCTGGCGGGTCGCGTCAGCCGATCGAGCCGCGCTGCTGGTGGCGTCCCAACCCTATTTCACGGCCGCGCTGCGCGCGATGGAGAAGGCGCGCCATTCCATCCTGCTCCTGGGGTGGACGTTCGATCCGCGGACCCGGTTGGCGCCCGACGGCCAGATGGGCTCCGACGAGCCCGACGAGATCGGACGCGTGCTGCTGCGGCTGTCGGAAACCCGTCCACACCTCGACATCCGGCTGCTGATCTGGAAATCGGCCCTGCCGGTCGCGGCCACCCAGCAGTTCTTTCCACACGCGGCTCGCGGCTGGTTCTCCGGCACGCGAATAAAATTCTGCCTCGACGATCAGATCCCCTTTGGCGCCTGTCAGCACCAGAAGGTGCTGGTGATCGACGACCGCCTGGCCTTCTGCGGCAGCGGTGACATCAGCGTCGATCGCTGGGACACGTCCATGCACCTCCAGGAGGACCTGCGGCGAATCCTGCCGACGCGGTTGTTTCATCCGCCACGCCACGAACTGATGCTGATGGTGGACGGCGCAGCCGCCCGATCTTTGGGCGAGCTGTTCCGAGAGCGTTGGCGGCGTGTCGCGGGTGAAGCGCCGGCCTTGGCGCCGCGGCGCGGCCCCGACCTGTGGCCGCCTGAGGTGTCTCCGGATCTCGCCAATTTGGAAATCGCCATTTCGCGAACTTTGCCCGGCTGGCGCGGGCAGGCGCGCGTCGACGAGATTCGCCGGTTGACACTCGAGAGCATCGCCCAGGCCCGCCAAGCCATCTATCTGGAGAACCAATATTTCACCTCGCCCGTGGTCACCGACGCTCTGGCCAAGCGCCTGTCGGAACCGAACGGGCCGGAAGTCGTGCTGATCACGACGGGACAAGCCCCGAGCTGGTTCGATCGCCTGACCATGGATCGCGTGCGCGGCGCCATGCTCGCGCGGTTGCGTGCCGCCGACCGGTTTGGCCGGTTCCGGGCGTTCTCGCCGACCACGTCTGGCGGTCGCGAGATCATCGTGCACTCCAAGTGCAGTATCTTCGATAACCGGGTCCTTCGCGTCGGCTCGGCGAACCTGAACAACCGCTCATTCGGGTTCGACAGCGAATGCGAACTTGGCGTCGAGGCGAGCGCCGCGGCCGCGCAAGCCGGCGTCGAAGAGCTCCGCGATCGGCTGGTGGGACACTTCCTCGGGGTCGCTCCCGAGATCGTCGCGCGGGCGCGGGCGCGACACGGCGGCCTCGGGCGGGCGATCGACAGCCTCAATGCCGCACAACGGCTAAAGCCGATCCCGGCCCTGCGCCGGAACCTGGCCGATCGGATTATCACCACCTACCACATCGGCGACCCGGCAGACGTCAGCGACGCTTGGCGGCCTGGCCGGCGACGGCGACGGCTCCAGGCCCTCGAACGCGGCGAAGCGCAGAACAGCTAAGGCCGCGGCTGTGGCCGGATCCTCGATCTCGATCAGCTGTGCAGCGCGCGGAAGGCGGCCACCAAGTTTCGGGGATCAAGGTGACCCTTGTAGACCGCCGGCGGCTCGCGATCGAGGCCGAGGAGACTGTACACGGCCGCCATCGCCGAGCGCACGGAGTATTCGACCGTGAACACCACGTCGTGCGGCAGCTCGACGAACTGGCCGAGAAGGCCCAGGTTGAGATAGCCCTCGGGGCGCACCTGGGGCCGGTCCCCAGGCCGCCGCCTGAGAAATTGGCTGGTGATGAACGGCATCATACAGGGCAGGCAGACGGCGTCCGCCAACAGCGCATCGGTTCGCGCCCGCTGGCCCAGCTGGCCGATCAGCTCGATGAGCAGTTCCCGTCCCGAGCACTGCGCCATCGGCTTCTTGACGAAGTCACCGGGCCGATCGACGCGAAGGCCGTAGCCCCAGAAGACCGCCACGTCAGAGGGCTGGCTCAAGAAATGCGGCTGGTGCGGCACGACGATCGACATCAACCAGGCGGAATCGGCGAAGGTCACCAGACCGCCCTCCCCTGGCACATTGCCCGTGAAGTCGCGGATCACCTCGAGAAGCTCCGGTCGTCTCAGCGTAGCTGTGAAGGAGAGCCATCGGGATTCCTCGACACGGTCGCAGAACGCGGCTGGATTGCCGAGTTCGGGCCGTCGCACGGCGATCCGCTCCCAGAGGCCCCAGGCGGGTCCGTCCTGTTTTGCCTTTGGCGGCGCGGGCTGGTCCATCGACCCTTCGCTCGAGGCGTCGGTCATCGAGCCCAGGGTGACGAACACCAGGTCGCCGGGGGCGACCGCGCGACGCCCTGTCCTGCCCCGACGCGCCAGACGTAGCGCCGCGACCGCTTGCCCCCCGCCGGCGTCGACGAACTCCAGATCGGTGACCTGGGTGTCCAGTTCGAAGCGTACGCCGTGCGACTCCAACCACTTGCGCAACGGCCGCACCAACGAGTCATGTTGGTTGTAGACCGTCCGCATGATGCCTTCGAGGCGATTGAAGCCCGAAACCAGGTGCGCGAAGCGGATCAGATAGCGGCGAAGCTCGACGGCGCTGTGCCACGGCTGGAACGCGAACGTCGTGGCCCACATGAACCAGAAGTTCGTCTCCAAGAACGCGGCGTCGAAATGATCGGCGATGCGGCTGTCCCCTAGCAGCCGTTCCGGTTCCAGAACCAGCTTCTCAAGCGCCAGGATATGGCGTTCCTGCATGCCGAAGTCCGGCGCATCAAGGCGTCGTCCGTCACGCACCAGGCGGGCGGTCGAGTGGGTCTTCAGCGTTTCGGTGAACTCGAAGATCTCCTGCGTGACCGTGCGGCTCTCGTCGAGCGTGGGGATGCTGGCGAAGAGGTCGTAGGTGCAGAGATACTTGGGCTCCAGCATCCGCCCGCCGCGGATCATATAGCCGTGCTCTGGGTCGCCCGCGCCGTCGAGACTGCCGCCCAGACGCGACAGGGCCTCGAAGATGGTGATGTTTCGGCCCACCAAGTCTCCATCGCGGATCAGGACCGCGGCGGCGGCGAGCGAGGCGATGCCGCCGCCTACGAGATAGGCCCGCGTCTGGCTTCGATCGGGCTGAGACATTTGGGGACTCCCTGTGGGGCGCGGATGGAAACCCCAGTGGATGACAGACAAGCCGAGGCCTTGCCTAAGACGTCTGCCGGCGCACGAGCTTACGGCCCAACACGCCCGATTCGCGCATCGGCTGTGCACCGACCTCTGGCGACGGCGACGACGGCAGTTGGGTTCGGCTCCTCCCCTGGCTCGGCCTCGGACACCGCGGATCGATCCGACGGGCCTCGTGCTGAAGAACCTGAGCTCACCGAGAAGGTGATGGCCGGAGGATCCTTCGGCGCCCGGGCGTCGCGCCGCTGTAAGCAGAGGACCGCGGCGGCGTCTGGTTCGCAAGCCCGCAGCCTCGCAGGAGAACGCCTGTGGAAACCCCCACGCCCCCGACCGACGCCGCCTCCGACCGTGACGTCTGGCGCGCTGGATTTGGCGTCATTGCGCATGACGTGACCACCAGGGTCCGCATCGATGCCCTCGCCGACCGTCTCGTCGCCGCCGGCGCCGTCGCCGAGCGCGATGAGGTCTTCCGCATCCTGGCCGCCGCCGATCGGCTCGCGAACGCCGCCATGTGGCTGGTCGTCCACATGACCTATGCGGGCCGTGTCGATCCGCTCGGCGCGCCGCTGTCCGCCGATGATTTCAAGGCTGCCCCGGAAGGCCACACCGGCGGCTCGCTCAATATGGTCCCGGCCTATATCGGCTATCTGGCCGCCGACGCGCTGACCGGGACCACGCGCTCCTGGATCATGGGCCAGGGCCATTGCGTGGCAGCCATAGAGGCCGTGAACACGCTCATCGGCAATCTCTCGCCGGCGCAGGAGGGCCGCTACGATCGCAGCGCCGCAGGCCTGAGCCGCCTGGTCACCGACTTCTACGGCTATGCGGTCGATCCGCAGGGACGGCCGGCCGCGCCGATCGGCAGCCACGTCGGCGTACACACCGCCGGCGGCGTCTCGGAAGGAGGTTACCTCGGCTTCGCCGAGGTTCAGTATGTCCACATGCCTTTGCCGGGCGAAACCCTGGTCGCCTTCCTGAGCGACGGGGCCTTCGAGGAGCAACGGGGCGCGGACTGGTCGCCGCGCTGGTGGCGCGCTGAGGACAGCGGCGCTGTTGTCCCGATCATGATCCTCAACGGACGCCGCATCGAACAACGCACCGAGATCGCCCAGGAGGGCGGCGCGTCCTGGCTCGAGTCCCACCTGGCCATGAATGGCTTCTCGCCCTTCGAGATCGACGGGCGAGATCCGGCGGCGTTCGCCTGGGCGGTCCTCGAAACCGAGACTCGGCTGGCCGCGTTTGCGACGGGGGGCGGGAGCTATCCCGCCCCCCTGCCGTACGTCGTCGCGCGCACGATCAAAGGCTTCGGTTTTCCAGGCGCTGGCACCAACCTTGCGCACAATCTGCCGCTGCCGGCCAATCCCCACGACGACGCGGCGGCGCGGGACACCTTCAACGCCGGCGCGCGGCGGCTCTTCGTGCCGCCCGAGGAGCTCGACACCGCCGCAGCGGCGTTCAATCTGCACGAGGCGCAAGGCCGCCCGCGGGAACGCGATCACCCGCTGGCGGTTCGGCATCCGCCCGCCCCGCGGCTGCCGGAACCCGCCTGGGCCGCGCCCGATGCGCCGCCGCACTCGCCCATGAAGGCGCTCGACGACTATTTCGTCGAGGTGATCGACGCCAACCCGGCGCTTCGCGTGCGGGTTGGCAACCCTGACGAAATGCGCAGCAATCAGATGGGACGAGCCCTCGATCGCCTGCGTCATCGGGTGAACCGGCCCGAGCCGGGCGCCGCGGAATCCACCACGGGTGCGGTCATCACGGCCCTCAATGAGGAGGCTGTCGCCGGCGCGGCGCTGGGCAACAAGGGCGGCCTCAATCTGATCGTCAGCTACGAGGCCTTCGCGGCCAAAATGCTGGGCGGCCTACGGCAGGAGATCCTCTTCGCCCGGCGGCAGAAGGAGATCGGCCGGCCGCCGGGCTGGCTCGGCGTGCCGCTCGTGGTCACCTCCCACACCTGGGAGAACGCCAAGAATGAGCAATCCCACCAGGACCCCACCCTGCCGGAAGCCTTGCTGGGCGAGATGTCGGACACCGCGCGGGTGCTGTTCCCGGTCGATGGGAACAGCGCCGTGGAAGCGCTTCGGCAGGTCTACGGCGACCGCGGCGCGATCGGCTGCATCGTCGCCCCCAAGCGTCCGATCCCGCCGGCGCTGTCCGGCGCGCAGGCCCGCGCAGGCTTCGCCCAAGGGGCGGTCCACGTCCTGGGCGACTCGAAAGCCTGCGACCTGCAGCTGGTCGCGGTCGGCGCCTACCAGCTGCAGGAAGCACTCAAGGCCGCCGAGCGGCTGACGGCCTGGCGCGACACCGTCTGCGTCACCGCGATCCTGGAGCCTGGACGTCTGCGCGAGCCACGCGACGAACTGGAAGAGGCCTTCACCTTGCCCGACCGGGGCCTGGAGGCGCTCTTTCCCGCCGACCAGCGCCGGCTGATCGTCTCGCACACCCGGCCGGCGCCGATGATCGGGCTGCTGCGGCGGCTCGACGGTGGACCCGCCCGGACCCGCGTCGTGGGCTACATCGGGCGGGGCGGCACGCTCGACACCTTCGGCCTGCTGTTCGCCAATCGATGCACCTGGGGGCACATCGCTCTTCAGGCTGCGCGCCTGCTCGAGCTCCCTCCCTCGGACCTGCTGTCAGGACCCGAATTGGAAGCGGTCACCGGCGTCGGGGATCCCCAAGTGCTCCGCCGCTGATCGAGCCTCGTGGATCCGTTCGCACGCCGTGCGGCCTCGTCTGGAACAACTTCGGAGAGCCAATCATGACCTATGTCAGTCTGCTCGTCCCGGTCGAGGCCGATCCCGCCGCGGACTCTCGGCTCGCGCTCGCGGTCTCGCTCGCGAACCGGTTCCAGGCGAGGTTGATCGGCGTCGGCGCGGAAATGTGGCGGACTCCCATCCTCGCCGCACCGTTCGACGGCGGCTACGGCGTCGGCGAACTCATCGCGGCGGGCGAGGCTCAAGCGGAGGCGGACCTCAACGCCGCTGAGCGTCGGTTCAAGGCCGCGGCGGGCGCCGTGGCGGCAGGCTCGGCGTGGCTTGAGGCGGTCCGTTGGCCGCTGAACGAGGTCGCCGCCGAGGCCTGCGCGGCCGACCTGATAGTGACCAGCCGTGGATCGCACGCCGCCGAAGCCGGCATTGTCCTCGCTGGGCTGGTGCTCGAGGCCGGTAGGCCTGTGCTGATCGCTCCGCGTCATAAGCATGAACTCAAGCTACAGACGGTGCTCGTGGCGTGGAAGGATGCGCGGGAGGCGCGCCGGGCCGTCATGGACGCCGTGCCGCTGCTGAAGCGCGCCGATCGCGTCATTGTGGCGGGGATCTGTCCCCACGAGGCGGAGACCGCGACGGCGGCGCGGCTTGAACAGGTCTCCGACTATCTGCAACGCCACGGCGTGCGTGCATCGACCAAGGTCAGCCTCGAAGTGAAAGGCGTCGGCCCGGCCGACCAACTGTTGGAACTTGCCGACGAGGTTCGCCCCGACCTGATCGTCGCCGGCGCCTACGGCCACACCCGCCTGCAGGAATGGGTGTTTGGCGGCTTCACCAAGGCCTTGCTCGCCCAGGAGGATCGAGCCGTCCTGTTGAGCCACTAAACCCGTCGCCTCTCGCGCACTGATAAGAACGGAGTCGTCGACATGCAGCTTGGCATCATTGGTCTTGGCCGCATGGGGTCGAGCCTCACCAGACGGCTGCTGGGCGCCGGCCATGCCTGTGTCGTGTATGACATCGATCCGACGTTAATATCGAGCCTGGTCGCCGAAGGCGCGGTGGCGGCCGACAGCTTGGTCGACCTGGTTCGCCAGTTGACGCCGCCGCGACGGATCTGGGTCATGTTGCCGGCCGGCACGGCGACCGAGGCTACCATCGCAGCCCTCGGTGAGATGCTGGCGCCCGCCGACACCATCATCGATGGCGGCAACACCGATTTTCGCGACGACATCCGACGCGGCCGCGAGCTCGCCGCGCGCCACATCAGCTACGTGGATGTCGGGACCTCCGGCGGCGTCTGGGGCCTGACGCGCGGCTATTGCCTGATGGTCGGCGGACCGGCCGCCACCGTCACGGATCTGGACCCGATCCTGCGCGACCTGGCGCCCGGCCCGGGCGACCTGCAGCGCACCGCGCGCGCCGAAGGCTCCGACCTGCGGCCGGAACTCGGCTACGTCCACGCAGGGCCCGTGGGCGCGGGGCACTTCGTCAAGATGGTGCACAACGGCGTCGAGTATGGCCTGATGCAGGCCTATGCCGAGGGCTTCGACATCCTGCGCGGGCGGGCCTCGGAGGTTCTGCCGGCCGAGGCCCGCTTCGACCTCAACCTGGCCGACATCGCCGAGGCCTGGCGGCGCGGCAGCGTGATCTCCTCCTGGCTGCTGGATCTGGCGGCCCAGGCGCTGGCGTCCAACCCAGGACTGGACGGCTTCTCGGGCCGGGTGGCCGATAGCGGCGAAGCCCGCTGGGTCGTCGAGGCGGCCATCGAGGAAGCGGTGCCCGCGGATGTCCTGGCCACCGCCCTCTTCGCCCGGTTCCGGTCGCGCGAAGATCACACTTTCGGCGAGCGGCTCTTGTCGGCCATGCGCGCCGCGTTCGGCGGCCACCGCGAGCCGCCGCCGCAGGGGCAGAACCAATAGTGGTGAGGTTTGCGACAGGCTTGATCTCGCGCAACGCGGCGACGCCTCGTCGGCGCAAGACTGGCGGTGGCGGGCGCAGCCACGATCCCTACACACCCATGGACAGGCGATCAGATGAGCTACAAGACCATCCTCATTCACGTGGAGCCGAGCCCGGCGTCGGAAGCGCGGCTGCAGGCGGCGGTCGGGCTGGCGGCAAAGCTGCAGGCCGAGCTTGTCGGCGTCGGCGGGCGCGAGCCGCTGATCGCGGTTGAGCCGCTCGCCGCAGACTTCGGCGGGGCCTATGGTGTAGAGGCCTGCGCCGAGGCCGACGCGAGTCTGCTCGCCGAGGCCGAGGCCAGCTTCCGCAAGCTGGCGCCTGGCGCAATCTGGCGCCCGGCGGCGCGGTATCCGACGGACGCACTCTGCGACAACGCAGCGCGGGCCGACCTCGTCATCGTAGGGCTGGAACACGCCCCGCGAGACTTTGCGCCGAATCCTGCCGAAACGGTGTTGCGGGTCGGTTTGCCGGTGATCGCGCTTCCCGCGCAGCATTCGGAGATCGCTTATGGGCGCATCCTCATCGCCTGGAAGGACACGCGCGAGGCGCGGCGCGCCGTCAGCGATGCGTTGCCGCTCTTGCAGCGGGCCCGTGACGTGACTGTCGTGAGCGCCTCGACACCTTCCGAGATGGCCGTGACGAAGGCGTCCGTCGACAATCTCATGGACCGCCTCGCCCGCCACGGTGTCACGGCGCGCGCCGAGGTCCGCTCTACCCGGCGCGATCCTGGGGACGAGCTCGTCAATTTCGCGGCCTCTGGTGGAGCGGACCTGATCGTGGCCGGCGCGTTCGGGCACAGCAGAGCCGGCGAGTGGCTCCTCGGCGGCGTGACCCAGACCCTCCTTGAGCAGTCTAGCGCGGCCGTGCTGTTCAGCCACTGACGCGGGGAATTCTGGCGGGCGTCCTTGTCCGGTGGCGTGGCGATGCCTTTGACACCCGCGCATCAGGCCGACCTGGAGACGGTCGAGGCGGTCTGGCGGGCGGCCTGGGACGCCGAGGTGGCCCAGGCCGATCCCTGGCATACCCGCCAGCTGGTGCTGGTGACCGGACTGCTCCTGCCGGTCTGGAACAGCCTCCGGCCAAGCAGACCGGCGTCCGGCGCCTCAAGCCCCCCGACGGCCAGCGCTGGCTCGGCCGGGTCCTCGACGGTGGCCAGGTCCCCGGGGTGAAGATTGCCCTGGGCCTGACCGATACGGCGAGCGCCGCCGGCGATAGCGCCGCGCCAGCGCGATCGTGCTCATGGGGACAGCTCGATCGCGCTGGCGGGCGGATTGTGGCTGCGCGGGGCGAAGGTGATGGATGGCCATCGCCTGGAGATCGTCGGCGCGGCCTCGCAGCGCTCGGCCTTCACCGTGCTCGGCCGCTTCGTCGAGATCATCAACTACACCCCTCGCGTCTACGTCCCCACGGGGTCGCCGTCCGCAGCTCCGGCGTGCCCCGGTCGGGCGTTGGGCGGCGCCCCTTGCACGTTAGGCCCGGCCAAGGCTCGAGCCCTCGCTGACGGCTTAGGTGGTGTAAGCATCGGGCAGCTTGAGCCTGATCCCCCGGTCGTCCGCTTCCACGGGATCCATGAATGCATTGGAGCTGTCCAGGACCGCCCGGGTTTGGTTCAGGTCTCCCCAAGGCACGGCTGACACCCACCGCTGGGCGAAGTCCAGGGTGCGCACCAAGGTCGTCGGGTTGTTCACGTTGGATAGCGCCTTGAGCGCGCTCAGGTAATTGCTGCGGAAGATGGTGGGGATGACGATCCGCTCCTCACCCGCAGCGACCAGTTCAGCATTCATCATGATGCGCGCGATGCGGCCGTTCCCGTCCGCGAAGGGATGCACCTCGGAGACCAGGAACATCATGTAGACGGCGCGCGCGAACGCAGTCTCGAGGCTGGGGTAGAGATCGAAGCCGCGGACCAGGGTCCCCTCGACATGCGCCGGATCGACGAAGAGCGTCTGGCCGGCCCGATTGGCCTCCCGTTTGAATACCCCCGGGGCCTTGTCCGGCCGGGCGGCCATCAGGGCCGCGTGGCGGGTCTTCAGCAGGTCGAACAAGGTCGCGGGATCGCGTGGCGTGCGCACCATCTCGACCGGGTCGGAGACTAGCCGCCAAGTCCCAAGGATGTCGTGAGCGTCCTGCGGCCGGTCCCGGGGGATGACGTTACGGAAGACAATATCGGCGGCCTCGCCCACCTCGAACTCGGTGCCTTCGATGAAGTTGGAGAAGTAGGCTTCGAAGAAGGCCAGGGTCGCACGGCCCTCGCCATCGCGTTCCCGCACCGAACGGCTTACCGGCGCGGTCGCGCGGAGCTCGCGATGCAGCAGCTCGAACAGCTTCAGCCGGTCGGGATCGTAGGGCGCGCCCGCGTGGCGCGCCTGGGCGCGATCGGTGAGAAGCGACTCTTCCCGCGTGCCGAGCAAGGCGCCGACCAGCCTCTCGAACGCCTCGAATTCGGCCTCGCGGCCGATGAGCGGTGCGATCTTCCGGGCCTCGTCTCGCAGGCGGTTCAAGGCGTCGGGGCCGCTGCGCCGGACCAGGTCGTCCAGGCGCCCTTCGATCTCTTCCCGGCTCAGTGTGCGGCTGACCTCGCCGCTGCGCCGACGGGAGGGGGCCATGTTGTCGAGGTAGGCGCGGGCCACAGAAGACAGGAAAAGGCCGCCGATGAACGGCTGGTCCGAGTCCAACGGCGCAGGTCCCTTGCGCGGCTTGATGGTCACCCCCGGAAGCACGATGTCGCGCTTGCGATCCGAGATCACATAGATGGACCCATCCGCGGCCGGGACGTTCTCGATGGCGGTGCGGTCGGCAATCAGGGCGCCGGGCACGTAGGCCGCCACCATCGGCCAGAGGTGGCGCCGGATGATCTGTTCCGGTGCGTCCTTGAGGTTCTTGGTGTAGAGTTTCGATCCAATCTGCCGAAGCCTGCCCTGGCGCACGCCTCGGGACACGGTCGTCGAGAGTTCCGTCGTCGAGACGAACACCTCGGGAAGCGCGTCGATCGGATTTTTGGGCATGAACTGGACTCCCAAAGCCCCGATTAGCAAATAAATGGGGTTTAAGCTCGTATTTTTGCAAACTTTTGGGAATTAAGTCTCTAAGACGCATTGTCTGTGCGACCAGGACTGACCTGCCACCCTGAGCGACAATTTTCGGATCACCATCTATCACAACCCGGCCTGCGGCACGTCGCGCAACACCTTGGCCATGATCGAGGCGGCGGGCTATGCGCTCAAGGTCGTCGAGGATCTGAAGAGCGTCTGGACGCGGCCGCAACTGGGCGACCTGCTGACCCGCATGGCGGCGAGGCTGCGCGACATCCTGCGCGAGAAGGGCACGCCCGCCGACGACCTTGGCCTGCTCGATCCTGACGTTTCGGACGAGCAGATCCTCGCCGCCATGGTGGAGTATCCGATCCTCGTGAACCGGCCCATCGTGGCGACCCCCAAGGGGGTCAAGCTCTCGCGGCCCTCCGAGGTTGTCCTCGCTCTGTTGGACCGTAAGCCCGGCTTCACCAAGGAAGATGGCGAGGTGGTGATCCCGCCGTCGCGGTGAGATAGTCGTCGAATTGCTGAGGGCGTCACGGTCGTTGCGGGCATCCCCATACCGTCGACCTCGCCGGTCTTTCTCGTCGTCGGCTTCCATGTCCTGGGCGGCTTGACCTGCGTCGCAACCGGCGCGGTCGCCATGCCCGCGCCGCCGATGTCGCCACCCTGGCGCTCGAGATGGTCCGGGATGCAAACATGATCGGCGGCCTCAGTTGCGCGCGCCGGTCACCCCTCGCCAAGGGCGCGGTGGATCGCCGTCTGCGCCTCGTCCTGCAAGGCCGCGAGGTGCTCCTGGCTGCGGAAGCTCTCCGTATAGAGCTTATAGAGCGGTTCGGTGCCGGAGGGCCGGGCGGCGAACCAGCCGTCCGCGGTCCGAACCCTCACGCCGCCGATCGGCTCGCCCGCCGCTGTCGTCGTCTCCACCGCCAGCACGGGCTCGCCCGCCACCCGGACGAGCTTGACGTCTTCGGGCCGCACGGCTTGCAGCCGCGCCTTCTGCGCGGGCGACGCGGGTGCGTCGATCCGCGCATAGAAAGACTGGCCGACGTCGGCCGCGACCCGGCGGTAGGCGCCGCCCGGGTCCTCGCCCGTCCGCGCCAGCATCTCGGCGGCGAGCAGCCCCAGGCTGAAGCCATCCTTTTCGGTCACCCAGAGCCGCCCGTCGCGACGACGAAATACGGCGCCGGCGCTCTCTTCGCCGGCGAAGGCGAGCCGGCCCGCGCTGAGGCCCTCGACAAACCAGCGAAAACCGACGGGGGTTTCCAGGCTGGATCGGCCGAGGCGCCGCGCCAGCCGCGCCAGGAGCTCGGTCGTGACGACCGTCTTGCCCAGTCCCAGCTCGGGCGCCCACTGCGGGCGGTGGGCGAACAGAAAGGCCGCCGCCGCGGTGAGGTAGGCGTTCGACGCGAGAAGCCCCTCGCTGGGCGTGACCACGCCGTGGCGGTCGGCGTCCGGGTCGTTGCCGAAGGCGACGTCGAAGCGAGATCTCAGCTCGACGAGCCGGGCCATGGCGTAGGGCGAGGAGCAGTCCATGCGGATCTGGCCGTCATGATCGGCCGGCATAAAGGCGAAACGCGGATCAATGACCGGGTTTACGACTTCGCCCGCCAGCCCGTAGCGCTCGAGGATCAGCGGCCAGTAGTCGGCGCTCGCGCCGCCCAGCGGGTCGATGCCGATGCGAACCCCCGCCGCGGCGATGGCCTCGACATCGACGACGCTGGCCAAGCCGGCGACGAAGCGTCCCCGGAAGTCGTGGCCGGTGACGCTCCCGCTGCGCACCGCCAGTGCGAACGATCGGCGCGGCCGCGGCGCCGCGGCCAGGCGGACATTCGCCTGGCGCTCGATGATCGAGGTCACGGCCGGCTCGGCCGGGCCGCCATGCGGCGGATTGTACTTCAGCCCGCCGTCCTGCGGCGGATTGTGCGACGGGGTGATGACCACGCCGTCCGCCCAACCGCTCACCCGGTCACGGTTGTGCTCGAGAATGGCCAACGATACGGCGGGCGTCGGGGTGAACCCGCCTCGCGCATCGATCCGCAGCGCCACGCCGGCCGCGACGAACACCTCGACCGCCGTCTCAAAAGCCGGCCGTGACAACGCATGGGTGTCGTAGCCCAGGAACAGCGGCCCATCCACGCCGCGCGCAGCCCGCACGTCGCAGATCGCTTCGCAGATGGCGCGCACGTGGGCGGCGTTGAACGTCCGCGTGAACGCCGAGCCCCGGTGTCCCGAGGTCCCGAACGCGACCTGTTCCAAGGGCGATGCCGGGTCCGGCGCCTCCGCCTCGTAGGCTGTGAGGAGACGCGCGACATCGATGAGATCGGCCTCGGCCAATCGGCGGCCGGCGCGGGGATCGGGATCAGCCCGCATCGTCGTTCTCCGACAGCGGTCCCAGCCGCACCCGCACCTCATGCGTCTGGCCGTCATCCAGGAGAGGCAGGCGCAGCGGCCGGGTCTCCAGCGGCGCGCCGTCGAGGTCCGCCTGCGCCACGCCCCTGCACACCTGCTGGGGGTTCTCCAGGGTAATCGCATAGACGCTGGCGCCATGGCGGTATCGCACCTTGAAGCCGGCCCAGTGATGCGGGATGCACGGATCAATCTCCAGCGCCTGGCCGCGCCGCCGCAGGCCCAGCAGGCTCTCCAGGCCGGCCCGGTAGAGCCATCCCGCCGCCCCGGTGTACCAGGTCCAGCCGCCCCGGCCGCGGTGCAGCCCATGGGCGTAGATATCCGCTGCGACGGCGTACGGTTCGACCTTGTAGCGCTGCGCCTCCGAGCGTGTGCGGCTGTGATTGATCGGGTTCAACATGGCCATCAGCGCGCCGGCGCGGTCGCCCAGTCCCAGGCCGGCCAGGGCCATCACCGTCCAGGCCGCCGCATGGGTGTACTGTCCCCCATTCTCGCGAACGCCTGGCGGATAGCCCTTGATATAGCCCGGGTCCTCGAGGCCAGCGTCGAACGGTGGCGCAAACAGCAGCGCAAGGCTGGCGTCCGGGTCGATCAGCTCGCGCTCGACTGCGTCCAGCGCGGCGCGGCTGCGGATCGGATCGCCGGCCCCTGACAGCACCGACCAGGATTGGGCGATGGCGTCGATGCGACAAGCCTCGCTCGCCGCAGACCCCAAGGGCGCGCCATCGTCGTACCAGCCCCGCAAGTACCAGTCCCCGTCCCACGCCTGGCTCTCCAGCGCGCGCGCAAGTCCGGCCGCATGGGCGCGCCATTGCGCCGCACGCTCCGCCTGCCCTTGCCGTTCGGCGACCGGGGCGAATTGCGTAAGCGCCGCGTGCAGGAACCAGCCCAGCCAGACGCTCTCGCCGCGGCCCTGGCGACCAACCCGGTTCATCCCATCGTTCCAGTCGCCGCCGCCGATCAGCGGCAGACCGTGGCCGCCCAGCGCGAGGCTGGCGTCCAGCGCCCGGGCGCAGTGCTCAAAGACGCTGGCGGCTTCACCGAGGCCGGGGCGGAAGAAGCTTTCCATCTCTTGCGGCTTCAACGGTTCGCCCTCCAGGAATGGCGCGAGCTCGCCGAGCACGGTGTCATCTCCGGTCGCCGCGAGGTAGTGGGCGACCACCACGGGTAGCCAGATTCGATCGTCCGAAATCCGCGTGCGCACCCCTTGGCCCGAGTGCGGCAACCACCAGTGCTGGACGTCACCCTCGGGGAACTGCCGGCGCGCCGCAGGATCTGCTCGCGCGCCAGCTCGGGCGCCGCGGCGGCCACGGCCATGGCGTCCTGAAGTTGATCCCGGAACCCGTAGGCGCCGCTGGCCTGGTAGAAACCGGTCCGCGCCCATAGCCGGCTGGACACCGTCTGATAGAGGAGCCGGCCGTTCAGCATCAGGTCGAGCGCCCGATCCGGCGTCTCCACCTGCACCTTGTCCAGCACCCGCGCCCAGCCGTGCTCGACCGCGCCCAGCGCCTCGTCCAGATCCATCGCGCGGCAGCGGTCGACCAGGGCCCGGGCCGTCTGCGCGTCCTCCGCTTCCCCGAGCAGGAAGACAATCTCTGTGGTGGCGCCGGGTTCCAGCTCAAGATCGCGCTGCAGCACGCCACAGGGATCCAGGCCGGCTCCGGCCTTGCCCGTCAGACCGCCTGCGCCGGTCAGGCCTGCGGGCGCTGCGAGATCGCCGTTGCGGCCGATGAACTGCCGCCGATCCGCCGTCCAGGCGTCCGGCGGCGCGTCAGACGCGAGGAAGGCCACCCGCGTCGCGAACGCCGGATCCCACCTGTTCTGCGCGAAGATCGCCCCGCACGCTGGGTCCAGCTCGGTGATGACGAACGGCGCGGTCTGTGCACGATCCCGCCCCAGCACCCATTCGGCATAGGACACCGCCGAGAGGCGGCGCTGACGGGGAGAGTCGTTGCGAATCCTCAGGCGCGAAATCTTCACCGGCGCATCGGCGGCCACATAGACCGCAAGGTCCACCGCCAGCCCGCCCAGGCTGGTCTCGTAGCGGCTGTAGCCACGGCCGTGCCGGCAGACGTAGGTCGCGGTCGGCACCCGCACGGGCCAAGCTGTCGGGCTCCAGATCTCTTCTGAGTCGCGGTCGCGCAGATAGAGGGCCTCGCCACCCCGGTCCGAGACCGGATCGTTCGACCAGGGCGTGATCTGGTGTTCGCGGCTGTTCAGCGCCCAGCTGAAGCCGGAACCTTCCGCCGAGACGAGGCAGCCGAATTCCTTGTTGGCGATCACGTTGGTCCACGGCGCCGGGGTGGTCTGTCCCGGCCCCAGCACCACGACATATTCCGCGCGGTCGCGGGCGAAACCTCCGAACCCGTTGAAGGCTTCGAGGTCTGGGCGCGGCAGGGGCGGTCCGGCCGGCGCTGGCGCGGAACGCGCCGGCTGCGACGGCGACGGCGCCGCGGCCTCGCCGAGCCGTTGCAACTGCTCGCCTAGGCGCCCGCGTTGGGCAGAAAGCACCACGCGGGCGCAGGACAGTAATCTCGCCTGCAGATCATCCGGCAAGAGGTCCCCGCGCAGCACGAAGACCTGGCCGGCCAGTTGATCCTCCCCAGGCGGGCGCCGCGACTGGGTGGAGCGGACCAGCATCTCCAGCCCCACTTGGAGATCCTGTACATAGGACGCCGCGCGCTCGTTGAGGACGACGACGTCCACCGCCAGCCGCTTCAGGCGCCAGTATTCGGCGGCATGCAGGAGCTCGCGCGCGGTCTCCAGATGCTCGATGTCGGCGATCCGCAGCAGCACCAGAGGCAGATCCCCGGAAATCCCAAGGCGCCAAAGGTCGGGCTGTCCGCCCGCGCCCGCCACGATCACCTCCGACGGCGGGCGCAGGGCCGGCGAGGCGTAGAGCACGTGCCCGCCCAGCCGTTGGAACGTCTGCGCGTCCTGGTGACTGACGCCAAGGTGCCGTAGCTGCACCTGCGCGTGGGTCCAGGCGAGCGCCATCGCCCGCTCTGCCGACGAGGGATCGAGGTGCCGGTCGACCAGGTCAAGGATCGCCTCGCGCGAAGCGGCGGCGAACGTCCAGAAGGAGAGATGCGCCGTCGCGCCGGGCGCGAGCTTCAGCCGCCGCCGAAGCACAAAGGCCGGATCGAGGACGGCTCCGACCTGTCCCGTCAGCGGCCGGCCCTCCGTGACCGCCTGAGGCGCGCGCGCGGTGCGCCCGCGTCCCAGGAACCGGGCGCGATCGGTCTCGAACTCCAGCTTTCCCACCGTCTCGGCCTGGGTGACCAAGAGATGGGCGGCCCAGACCTGCGGCTCGTCGGGCGACCGCTGACGGCGGCGCGCGATCAGGGCGCCACCGCAGCCTGGGAGATGCTCGGTCTCGACGAACAGCTTGGAAAACGCCGGGTGGGCGGCGTCCGCGGCGGGCTCGGCCAGCGCCAGTTCGAGATAGGAGGTGACCTCGATCTCACGCTCGACGTCGCCGCCGTTGGTCAGGCACAGCCGACGCAGCTCCGCATCATCCTCGGGCGAGACCAGAACCTGCAACTGCGTGGTGATCTCTCCGTCGCGTCGCCAGATCTCGGCGTGGTCTTCGAAGAAGCTGACGCCATACGCCTCTGCGCCTTCGCCCACAGGCTGCGCGCCGGCCGACCAGATCTGACCGCTGCGCACGTCGCGCAGGTAGACGAAGCTGCCCCACCCATCCGTGGTGGCGTCTTCGCGCCAGCGGGTGATCGCCTGGTCGCGCCAGCGGCTGAAGCCCGCGCCCGCGCCCGTCAACCCGACGCTGTAGCGGCCGTTCGACATCAGATGGACCGCGGGCCTCCCGGTCTGGGCGCTGTCATACCGTCGCCCGAGCACCGGGCCAGCCTCTGCGGAACTGAGAACAGCTGGCGGCTGCGCGAGGGCGGCGCTCGGCGGTCGCACGTCGCGCGGCATGCGTTCGTGCAACAGAAGTTCGGCGGCCTGCACCATGGGCTCAGCATGGAAGCGCTCGCGCATCCGGCCCTCCAGGACCACGTTGGCGAGCGCGACGATCGTCATGCCTTGGTGGTGCGCCATGAAGGCGCGGACGACCGCGTTGGCCCGGCCCTCCGCGACACGCGAAGGCGTATAGTCCAGGGCCTCAAAGAACCCGTGCGCGCCGCCGGCCCCGGCGCTCTCCAGAGCGGCGAAGTTGGCGAGCGCCGCCGCCGGATCGAGCATGGCGGCGAGCGCGGTCGCATAGGGCGCCACGACCGCCTGCTCGTCGAGCCCGCGTTTGAGCGCGAGGCTCGGCAGGCCGAAGTTCGAATATTGGTAGGTGAGCTCGAGGTCGCGTGCGTTGAACGCCGATTCAGAGACGCCCCAGGGCCGCCCGTGGGCGCGCCCATAAGCGATCTGCTGGCGCACGACGGTCTGCAGCGAGCGCTCCAGGACACTGCCTATGGGGGAGCGCATCACCAGGGCGGGCATCAGATATTCGAACATCGAGCCCGACCAGGAGATCAGGGTGGGTCCGTCGTTGGTCGCGGTGACCGCGTGGCCGAGGCGGAACCAATGGCGGGCGGGCAGATCGCCTTTGGCGATCGCCACGAAGCTGGCGAGCCGGGCCTCGGAGGCGAGCAGGTCATAGCAGTTGGCGTCCTGCGCCGCCTCGGCGACGCGGTAGCCGATGGAAAGCAGCTTCCGCTCCGGGTCGAGCAGGAACGCGAAGTCCATGTCGAGAACGTAGCGGCGGGCGGCGGCTTCGAGGCTCGCCAGTCGTGCGTCGAGCCGTTCGTCTAGGCGGCCAGCGCTCTCGAGGCTTCGCACGGCCGCCGCCAACCAAACCAGGATCTCGCCGCCGGTCGGCGCCTCCGACAGCAAGCCTTCTGCCACCACGGTGAGCGCGGCCACACGGGCCAGCACGGTCGCCGAGCCGACCGTCAGCTGCCGCAGCTCGCCCGCGAGCGCAGCCATGTCGGCCTCCAAGCCGCGCAAGGCTTCGTGCGCCGAGGCTTTCCGGCAAAGCGGCGCCAGCGCCTCCAGCGCGAGACCCAGCGCATCGGCGGCGCCGGCCGCAGCCACCCGCTCGTCCAGCGTCGCCTGGCGCCACTCCGCGCAGGCGTTGGCGAGCGCGATCAGGTGGCCCGCGAGATTGCCGCTGTCGACACTGGAGACATAGAGCGGCTCCAGCGGCCGAAGATCGTGGGTGTCGTACCAGTTGAGGAAATGCCCGCGGAACCGCGTCAGCCGCGCCAGCGTCGCAAAGCTGGCTTCCAGACGATCGACGGCCTCGACGACGCCGATCCAGCCGAGATCGCGCGCCGTGGCCACCGAGAGCAGGTAGAGCCCGATGTTGGTGGGCGAGGTGCGGTGCGCGACCGCAGGCGGGTCCTCCTGGACGTTGTCTGGCGGCAGGTGGTTCTGCTCGGCCGAGACATAGGTTTCAAAGTACCGCCACGTACGCCGCGCCACCCGCCGGAGGCGCGCCGCGTCGGCGTCGGACGCCGGACGCGCCTCCGGCGCCGGCCGCGGACGACTGACCTGGCGGGCGACCTCCGGCGCGATCGTCCAGATCGCCGCAAACAGCACGCCGAGCGGCCAGAACGTTCGTCCCCAGGTGGCTGCCGCAAGGCCGGCGGCGGCGGCGGCCACCAGCCCGCCGGCCATGCTGCGATAGACGGCAGGCGCCCCTGAACCCAGCCGGCTCTCCAGCTCCGCGGCCGGGATCCATTGCAAGAGGCGCCGGCGGCTGACCGACAAGCGCCAGAGCGTGCGTAGGATCGCATCGGCCATCAGCCAGGCCTGGTGGGCGAGCAGGACCGTGAGCAGCGCCACGCGGCCGCCGGCCAGGCGCAGGTCGGCGCGTATGGCGGCCCAGCGGTCCCGCCAGCGGACGCCGCCGCGCCGGGGCGCCAGATCATCGATCAGCGGCATCAGCGTCGGCGTGCTGACCGCGGCCAGGACGAACAGGGTCCACACGGCGGCCATGGCCGGCGCCCCGCTCCAACCGGCCAGGAGCGCCGCGACCGCGGCCGGCGCGGTCAGGGTGCGACGCAGATTGTCCAGCATCTTCAGCCGGCCGATTAGCGGCAGGGGCTGCCGTGGCCAGCCCCGGCTCGGCGGCAGGCCGAGGATCCAGGGAAGCAGCTGCCAATCCCCGCGAGCCCAGCGATGATGCCGCAGCGCCGCCACGTCATAGCGGGCCGGTGCGTCCTCGACGACCTCGACGTCCGAGGCGAGACCGGCGCGGGCGAAGATCCCTTCGAAGAGATCATGGCTGAGCAGCGTCCCCTCCGGGACCCGGCCGGCCAGCGCCGCCTCGAAGGCGTCGACATCATAGATGCCCTTGCCCGCATACGAGCCCTCGCCGAAGAGATCCTGATAGACGTCGCTCACCGCCGCGGCGTAGGGGTCGAGTCCGCTGGCCGCCGAGAACAGCCGCTGGAAGATCGATCCCTGTTCGCCGATCGGCAGCGAGGGGGTGATGCGCGGTTGCAGCAAGCCATAACCTTCGACCACCCGACCGGTGGCCGGATCGACACGCGGCCGGTTCAAGGGATGGGCCAGCTTGCCGATCAGCCGCCGCACCGTGTCTCTCGGAAGCCGGGTGTCGGCGTCGAGCGTGACCACATAACGTACGTCCGCCGGGACGCGCAGGGCCCCGCCGGGTGGCGCGATGAAGCTGGTGTCCTGCGCGCCGCGCAGCAGTCGGTTCAGCTCATGGAGCTTGCCGCGTTTACGCTCCCAACCCATCCAGACCCGTTCGCGCTCGCTCCAGACACGTCGCCGATGGAAGAGCAGGAACCGATCGCCACCGGGGGCTGGCCCATACTTCGCGTTCAGCGCCGCCACGCCATCAGCGGCCCGCCGCAGCAGGACCTCGTCATCGACGGCGTGTTCGGCGCCCTGGTCGGTCCAGTCCGACAGCAGGGCGTAGTGAAGATCGCCTTCGAGGCTCGCCAGGTGATGCACCTCGAGCGCGTCCACCTGGCGCCCGACCGCATCGGGGTTCGTCAGGAGCATGGGCACCACCACCAGGGTGCGATGCTCGGACGGGACCCCGGCGGCGAGTTCCAGGCCCGGCAGGATGGTTGCCCGGAAGCTGTGGGTGACGAAGGCGTTGACCAACGCCACGGCGGCCTCGAGGGCGGGGACGGCGCCCAGCACGGCCATCAACCTCAACCAGCCGCCGCCGCCGCCCAGGGCGCTCAGCGCCAGCAACGGCATGGCGAGCAGGCCCGCGGCGACCGTCAGGATCGCGGCGGCATAGCCGAAGACCCCCAGCCGCGCCGGGACCCGGCGGACCCTGGCGCGCCACGCGGGCTTCAGTCCGATCGTCCGCTCGAGCTCGGGTCGGCCGGGCCCGATCAGATGGTATCCTACATCCCGGTGACGCGGCTCCTGGGCCTGACTCGCCGCCGCGCGCGCCGCGCGAGCGACCTCGAGTTCCTCGCAGCCGCCGCCCCGCGCCAGGGTCTCGACGGCATCGCGGTAGAGGTTGCGCGTCGAGAAATCCATCGCCGCGAAGGCGCCGTCCAGGTTCAGCGCCGCGTCCACCGGGCTCATCGCCTCGAAGAGCTGCAGCCAGTCCACTTCAGAGATGCGGCGCAGGCTGGTGATGATGTTCCGGACGGTGCCCGTGGCGGCGACCTGGCGCTCGTGTTCATTGCGCACCGCCGCCTCGCCTGTGCTCCCCTGCGCCCCAAGGCGCGCGTCGAGCCAGGTCAGTACGGGCGCTACGCTGGCGTCCTGGTCGCGCAGGCGATGCAACAGCTGCATGGCGAAGGCGTCGGACAAGGGCGCCGCCTCGGTCGCGGGCAGGACGGCTTCCGCCGGCTCCGGCGCCTGGCCATAGGCCCCTAACAGGCGATCGGCCATTTCGTCGGCCGCCAGGCGCGACTCGCGGCTGCTGACCAGCCGATCGGCGATCCGCCGCAGGTTCTCGATCAACACCAGTCGCAGGGTGATGGCGACCGCCCAAAGCTCGCCGATCGAAAGCGGTTGGACCGTCTGATAGGCGCCCACAAACCGCAAGAGCCCGGTGGCCTCGAAGCGGCTGTCGGTGTGGGCGACGAACGCCCAGGCGATCCCGAACACGCGCGGCAGGCCTTCGAAGGGGCCCGAGATCAGCTTGGGGAGCTGGCGATAGTAGCTGCGCGGCAGGTCGCGGCGGATCTCGCGCACCTGCTCCTCGACCAGATGGAAGTTGTCGAGCAGCCACTGCGCCGCGGGCGTGACCTCCTCGCCGGCCGCAGCGGCGGCCCCCAGCATCTGGAAGGCGGCCACGAGTCGTTGCTGGTTGTCGGCCAAGCGCCGGTCGAGCGGCCGACCCGATCGGGGTCCGGGGGCGACGGGCTGGGCTGCGGCGAGACTGCGGGCGTGGCTCTCCAGCCGTTCCGGGCTGAAGAGCTCCTCTCGAATAGGCGCGGAATCGCGCCAGAGCGGAGTCGGCCTCAGGATTGTATCTGCCACCCAATCGAACGGCACCGCCTCTGGACCTCCGCACCTTCGGTTGAACGCGCACGCCCCTGGTTCGACCTCGGGGCGCCGTTCTTGCCAGACGCACGCCCACTCAAGGCGTTACACCTGCGCACCGCCGGGCGCGGGCCTTCGGCGGATCGGCCACGTCGGCAGGGCGCAACCCACTCCTTGAGGTGGACGTCCTTGCGGCTGTAAGCGCAGACGGACATCCGCGTCAGGGATAGGGCGACGAGGCCCGCCGCCGCGGCGGCGGGCCTCGAACATCGGATGAGCGATCCCGCGCCCCCCCGCCCCCCGCTCATCCGTCTGCCGGCATACACGCCGGTTTCGCGCCGGGAGCGGGCCTGCAAGGGCCCGCTCCCGGACACGCGCAGCGGCTCGTGCGAAGGCTCAGAGGAACCAGGCGCCGAGCCGGTCGATGAGCGTGCGTGCGATCAGCGACAGGCCGAAGCCGCCGAGACTGGCCGCGAGGAAGACGCCCAGGGTCATGAGCCCCGCGTGCGGCGCGGCGCGGACGATCAGCAAACCCAACCCGGCCAGCAGCAGGGCCCCCGCCGCCAGCCCGCCCCACCGTACCGGCCCTTCCCGGTGCTGGCGCCAGGCTTCGGCGAGGGTGATCGCGAGCATGAAGACGACCCCGACGCCCACGAGCAGGGGCAAGGAGCCGACGCCGGAGCCGTGATGCCACAGCACGGCGGCTCCCGTCAGGGCCGCAGCGACAGCCCAGGCCAGTCGAAGGGCGCGCGCCGCGCCGCCACCCCCGGTGAGGGTGAGCAGACCGACAGCGGCGCCTGCCAGCAGGACCCCGCCCAGGACCGCCAGCGCCACAGAGGCGGGCGCGAACGGAACCAGCAGCGCCACCAGCGCCAGCGCCAGCAGGGCGGCGCCGGAGATCAGGGCCCGTGGTGGCGGCGGTGGCGGGTGGGTGTGCGGGGGCAATGGACTATTCCAGCGTCTCACCTCTGACGTCGCCCCGGGCCTGACCTTACGCTCGGCGATTCTCCGCTCCCCTTCGCGCTTCAGCTGTCAGCTGGACGGCGCGGCCGGGCCCTGCACGACGTTTTGCGGTGCGCCGCGGATGAAGCCTTCGATGTTCCGCAAGGTGGTGTCGATGATGCGCCGGACCGCCTCTTCGGTGTCGTAGGCGATGTGCGGCGTGATCAACACCTCCGGGCGCCGCAGGAGCGCCTGGTCGGCGACCATGAGGCGCAGCCGCTCCAGGTCATACGCCTCCGCCCGGAAGGTTTCCGCCTCGTCCCGCAGGGCGCGTTCTTCGGCGATGACATCGAGGGCCGCGCCGGCCAGGCGGCCCTCAGCCACGGCGCGACCGAGCGCCGCAGTATCGATCACCCCGCCCCGGGCGGTGTTGATCAGCACCGCCCCAGGTTTCATCTGGGCGATCTCCGCCTCGCCGAGCAGCAGCCCGGACCCGCCGGGAACGTGCAGCGTGACCACATCGGAGGCGGCGAGAAGCTCCGGCAAGGGCGCATAGCGCAGGCCCAGAGTCTGGACCGCTGCGGAGTTGGGGGACTTGTCGAAGGCGACCACCCGCATGCCGAAGCCGCGGGCGATCTCCACCACGCGCCGCCCGATCCGGCCGGTCCCGATCACGCCGAGCGTCTTGCCGCTCAGTTCGAAGCCGCGCAGACCCTGTTGTGAGAAGTCGCCGCGGCGCGTGCGGTCCACCGCCTGGGGAATCCGCCGACAGAGCGCCAGCAGTAGGGCGAAGGTGTGCTCCGCGACCGTATGGTCCCCATAGTCCGGCACGTTGCAGACGGTCACGCCCACGTCGCGGCAATAGTCGAGATCGATGTGGTCGAACCCGGTCGAACGCGTGGCGATCAGTCTCAGGTGCGGCAGGCGCCGGAGGATGTCGCCGCTGAGGTCGGACTGCACGAAGGGGCTGATTGCCTCCGCCTGAGCGAACGCCTCCACCCCTTGCGCCCGCAAAGGTTCAGGCGAGCAGGTCAGTCGATGCTCCGGTGAGAGCCGCGCGCAGGCGGCGACCTCCCACTCCTCCGCCTCGAAGACCACAATCTCCATCGGACCGTCTCCGCCGAATCAACTCACCATTGCCGCCGAAAGAGCAGCCATCCACCCAGGAACATCGCCGTGCTGATCCCCACCAGCGCCAGAACATGCGGCCAGAGCTCCGCCAGTCCCGCCCCCTTCAGGAAGAGGCCGGAGACGATATCCACATAGTGCCGCTGGGGGCTGACCAGGGAGGCCGTCTGCAACCATCCGGGCATGCTCTCGATCGGGGCGATGGTCCCGGACAGGAACAGCAGCGGGAAGAGGCTGAAGAAGCCCAGCAGCATGGCCTGTTGCAGGGTCTCTGTGATAGCGCCCACCAGGGTCCCCAAGGAGACCGCGCTCAGCAGATAGACCGCCGTGAGCGCCAGAAGCGTCATCACGTCCCCGCGCATCGGCACACCCATCAGCGTCATGATCAGCAGCGCCGGAAAGACCGCGCCGGTGCAGATGACTATGGTCGGGGTCACCTTGGCGATGAAGAGCTCATGGGCGCGGACCGGGGTGACCCGAAGCTGCTCGATGGTCCCGCCCTGCTTCTCGCGTACGATGGCGGCGGCCGGCAAGACCACGCCCAACATCAAGCCCGCCTGGGCCAGCATCGCCAAGGCCATGAACCGCGTGTTGGTCAGATCCGGGTTGTACCAGACGCGCACCTCGGATCGGACGCCGGCCTGGGTCGATGGCGCGCGGGGCCTTGCGACCGCTTGGGCCTGGGCGAACCGCGCCAGGATCTCGATCACATAGGCTCGCGCCCGGGCGGCGACATTGCCGTTCGAACCGTCCACCACCACACTCAGCGACGCCTGGCGACCGCCGGCCAGCCGCGCGCTCAGATCTGGCGGGATTTCAACCACCACGTCGAGCGCGCCCCGTTGCAGCCGGCCTTGGGCCTGCTGCAAGCTCGAGAACTGGTCTGTCAGGACGAAGTTTCCGCCGGTCGTCAGGTCCTGCACCAGGGCGCGGCTGGCGGCGGACCGATCGTGATCGATGACCCCGAGCTTCAGGTCCTGGACGTCGAAGCCCAGCGCCAGTGTGCACATCACGAGCTCGGCGGTGTAGAGGAAGAGGACGATGAACAGCATCACTGGGTCGCGCAGGAACTGAGCGAACTCCTTGGCCAGCAGTCCCGCCAGGCGGCCCAGCATCAGGCGATCCTCTTGCGGAAGCGCCAGGCGGCGATCGCGAACACCACGACCGTGTAGGCCGCCAGCACCGCCACGTTGGGCCAGAGCTCTCGCAAACCGGCGCCCCGAAGCACAATCCCCCGCGACAGTTCGAGGAAATAGCGGGTGGGGAAGGCCGAGGCGTAGATCTGGAAGCCGGCCGGCATGGTGAAGATCGGATAGATGAAGCCGGAAAACAGGAAGGCGGGCATCAGGGTGACGATCAAGGCTGTGAGCATCGCCGCCAGCTGCGTGCGCACCAAGGTGGAGACCAGAAGGCCGATGGAGACCGTACAGACAACGTATAACAGACCGACGGCGAGCAGCAGCGTCAGGCTGCCGCGCACCGGCACCTGGAACCAGACCAGGCCGCCGATCACCACGATCAAAAGTTCCAGGAAGGCAATGCCCGCATAGGGCAGCAGTTTGCCGGCGATGAATTCGCCGCGGGTGAGCGGCGAGGCGTAGATCTGGGCGATGGTGCCCAGCTCTTTCTCGCGCGAGACGGCCAGAGCCGTCAGCAGCGGCGGAAACGCCATCAGGATGACCGCGAACAGGCCGGGAACGATGAAATTTCGGCTGCGCAGTTGCGGATTATACCAGACTCGCACCTCTGGCTGGACGGGAAGGCGCAGTTCGCCCGGGAAGGCATAGAGGATCGCCCGGCCATAGGCTGACAGGATCGCCGCCGTGCTGGCGTAGGTGCCGTCCACCACGAACTGCACCGGCGCACCGTCGCCGCGGCCCAGACGACGCGCGAAGCCCTTGGGAATGAACAACGCCGCACGGGTCTCGCCGCGCATCAGCGCGTGCTCGGCGGCGCGCTCGTCCTCAGGGGCCGCCTTGAGCATGAAATAGCCCGAGTTGACGAACCTGGCCTGCAGTTCCCGGCTGGCGGCGCTCTTGTCGTGGTCGACCACCATCAACGGCGCATTTTCGACGTCCAAGGTGATGCCGTAGACGAACAGGAATAGCATCATCACCGGCATGAACAGCGCCACCCCGATGGTGAAGCGATCCCGTGAGATCTCGATCACTTCCTTACGGGAGAAGGCCAGCAGACGACGCAGTTTCATGCCGCACGCCTCGCGGCCCGCTCGCGGGCGATGAACCCTAAGAATACGTCTTCCACCGTGGCCGTCTCCAGCCCCAGCTCGGCGGTCAGATCCGCCAGCGGCCCCAGAGCGATCAACCGCCCGTCCATCATCAGCCCAAGCCGATCGCAGAAGGTGGCTTCCTCCAGATAGTGGGTGGTGACCACCACCCCGACGCCATCGGCGGCGAGCGCGGCGATGAGCCGCCAGAAGCGGAACCGGGAGAGCGGATCGACGCCCGAGGTGGGCTCGTCGAGGAAGAGCACCTGCGGGCGGTGGACCATGGCGCAGGCGAGCGCCAATCTCTGGCGGGTCGCCCCCGAGAGCGACGAGACGGTCTCCTCCCCTTCGCCCTCGAGCCCCGCGCGCGCCGCCGCCCAGGCGATCCGCGCCTTGAGCTCGGCGCGAGGCACACCGTAGGCGCGGGCGAAGAACAGGAGGTTCTCCCGGGCGCTGAGATCCGGATAGAGCGAGAACCGCTGCGACATGTAGCCGATGCGGGCGCGCACCGCCTCGCTCTGGCCGGCGACATCAAACCCGGCCACCCGGGCGCGCCCGGCGCTGGGCGCCAGCAGCCCGCACAGAATGCGGATCAGGGTCGTCTTTCCCGCGCCATTGGGGCCGAGCAGTCCCAGGACCTCGCCAGGCGCGACGCTAAGGGTGACGTCGTCCACAGCCTTGAAATCACCAAACCGGCGGGCCACCCCTTCGGCGACAATCACGTCCGGCGCCGCAGTCGTGGCCGGTCGCTCAGGCGGCGCCGGCTCCGCCGTCCCAACCGGCGCTGGCGGCGGAGCGGACGCAACCGTGAAGACATCTTCCATGCTGGGCTCCGCGGCCTCGGCGCGCGCGTCCCCCGACAGCCTCGGCGGCGCTTGGGATCGCATCTGCACCCGCAGTTCATCGCCGGCCCGGCGCTGGAAGCTGATCACCTCGGGGTTGGCGCTGAGCTGGCGCTCCGTCGGGCCCGGATCGGCGGTGACCACGCGGTAAACGCGGCCCTTCGCCTGGCTCCTCAGGTCGGCTGGCGCACCGATCGCGAGCGGACGGCCGTCGCGAAGCAGCAGGACCCGGTCGCTGGCGTCGGCCTCGTCCATGTAGGAGGTCGCAAACACGATGGAGCGGCCATCGGCCTTCGCCTGGTCGAGGATGCGCCAGAGCTCGCGGCGCGACAGCGGATCGACCCCGAGACTGGGCTCGTCGAGAATGAGCAGGGGCGGCTCGTGGATCAGGTTGGCGCAGAGCGCGAGCTTCTTGCGCATGCCGCCGGAGAGCTGGCCTTCGCGCCGCGCTTCGAACCGTTCCAGCCCGGCCATCGCCAGCAGCCGCGTTCGCCGCTCAGCCAGAGCCGCCGGCGGCACGTCGCGGATATCCGCGGCGAAGGCGATGTTCTCCGCCACGGTCAGCTTGTCATAGAGCGAGAAGCCCTGGGACATATAGCCGATGCGCGCCTGGACCCGCTCGGACGCGCGGCGCACGTCCTCCCCCAGGACGCGACAGCTCCCCGTGGTCGGCCGCAGGATGGCGGCCAGGATCTGCAACAGCGTGGTCTTGCCGGCGCCGTCGGGTCCCACGACGCCGAACACCTCGCCGGGCCCGACCTCAAAGCTTACGCCGTCCAGCACCTGGCGGCGTCCATAACGCCGACCCAATGCTTCAGCGACGACGACGGGTTGGCTCATCTGGGGCCCCTACTGCGGCGCGGCCAGGCGGGCTGGCCAGCCGACACGGGCATCCCAGAGGATCCAGGCGTCCGCCGGCATGCCGGGCTTAAGCACGCCTTGCGGGTTCGGCGCCTCCAAGGTCACGCCGTACACCGTGCGGCTGCGCTCATCCTGCATATGGATGTCGCGGGGCGTGAACTGGGCCTGGGCGTCCACCCGCGCCACCCGCGCGGTGAAGTCGCGCCCCGGAAAGGCGTCGACCCGGATCCGCGCCGGCGCGCCTAACCGGACCTTGCCCAGATCCCGCTCGCCGACGAAAACGCGCAGCTTCACGCGCGTCAGGTCGGCCAGCACCGCGACCGGTTGGCCCGCCGCCACGACCTCGCCGGGCTCGGCCAGACGCTGCAGGACCGCCCCGGTGATCGGGGCCGCGACGCTGGTCTTCGCAAGCTGCGAGCGGCTAAGCTCGAGCACCTTACCGGCTGCTCGCGCCTGGGCGGCCGCTTCGGCGCGCCGCGCTTTCAGCACCGCGACCTGATCCGCCGCCGCCTGATAGGCGTTGCGCACGACGTCGAGGCGCTGGGCCGGCGCGTAGCCGTCGCGCGCCAGGCTCTCGTAACGATCAAGGTCGGCCCGCGCCGTCATCGTGTGGTGCTGCGCCAGACCGATCTGGCTGACGATCTGGGCTTCCGTCTCCGCCGCCGCCGCCTGCTGCGCGGCCGCGCGCTCCGACTGCAGCGCCACGTCCGCGGGCTCGATGCGCGCCAGGGGCGCGCCCAGCTCGAGGGTCGCCCCCTCGACCGCACGGTTCTCCACCAGGCGCCCACCCAACTCCAGGCCCACCCGCACCTCGTCGGCCTCGATGCGGCCGCTGCCGTAGATCACCTGGGCCGGCGCCGGCGGCGGCTTCAGCCGCCAATAGGCGATCGCTGAGCCGGCCGCCAGAAGCGCGAGGCCCAACGCCACCAGCAGCGTCACCTGTCGTGCCTGAATCTTCACCCTGCCCCTCCCGGCGAACCGTCCGCGCCCTGCCGGGCTCGTTCAAAGACGCCGCTGTGCGCGGGACCTTACAGCTCATGCGCCAGCAAGCCGGGTAGGGCCGGCTGCATTGGGAAAGGCAATACGCATCAGAAGAAGAAATCCCTAAGACTTTCTTCTATCTGCGACAAGAAGAAGCCGATTGATCTGGGTCAAATCGACGCCGCAGGATCGCGGCCAGTGTTGTTGGCGGAGACTTCGAGGGACCCGACCGATGCTTCGACTGACCACGACACAGGATCCAGACGCCGCTGCGTCTACAACATTACAACCGTTGGAACCTTCAGCGGCGCGCGGGTTTACTGATCCCGCGGCCGAGCGCCTGGGCCGCCGTCTCGCCGCCGAGCGGGCCGGACAGGTCCGCTTCCTGCGCGGCCGCCTGCCCTCCCACGAAGACGCCGAGGACGCCTGGCAGGACGCCTCCATCAAGTTCCTACAGCACGCCGGGACCCTGCAGGCCGCCGAGCGGCCCGAGGCCTGGATGGCCGTCTCCCTGCGCCGCATTGTGGTCGACCGCTACCGCCGCGCCGCCGTCCGCCGCCGCCTGGCCGAAACCCTGGCCGCCCAGCCCGCCCCCGACGGACCCGGCGAGGAAGAGGACCTGGCCGCTGCGACCGAGTGCCTGAAGGGCCTGCTGGCGACCCTCAAGCCCGACTACGCCCAGATGCTGCAGCAGACCTATCTCGCCGAGCGTCCGCTCAAGCAGGTGGCAGGCGGTCTTGGCCTCACCACCAACAACGCCGGCGTCCGCCTGCACCGCGCCCGCGCCGCCCTGCGCCAGGCCCTCAGTGAGAAGTGCCACACCTGCGCCCTCGCCGACTGCTGGGCCAAGGCCCGCCTCCACCAGCTCGCCGGCGACGGCGCGGAGGGATGAAGGGTGTAATGCTCTGGCCGGTTCGGCGTCGAAGGCCACAGCCCGCCGCGGTGTCCTTGGAGGAACGTGAGATGCCGATGCCCAACGTCACCAGATTGCGTGACAAGACGCCAACCCTCTTCCTTGGCGCCTTCGTCGGGCTTGCGCTCGCCGCCTGCCAGCCCAAACCGGTCGAGGGGCCGTCGCAAGTCGTCGAAGGCCTTCGGCTCGACTACGGCGTCACCGACAGCAGCGTCGTGGCCGCGCACGCCCAAGATCACACCGAGGCTCAGATGCACGGGGGGCCGCCAGAGGGAACCGATCATATCACCTTGGCTGTGGTTGATTCTAAGACCAACGCCCGCGTTGATGACGCCACAGTCCTGCTGAGCGTCCAGGGCCCAGGCCATCCGGGGCACAATACCATGCCGCTCGAGCCGATGACGGTGAACGGCGACACCACCTATGGCGGCTATGTGTCCCTGCGCCATCCGGGACAATATCGATTGACCTTCAACGTGGCGCGCGCCGGCCGCCAACACGACCCGGCCAAGGCGGTCTTCGCCTATGAGCGATCGAACTAGCGGAGGCCGGCGGTCCATCGGCCGCTGCGCGCGTGATGAGAGGGAGGCGAACCATGTCACAGACAGGGAAATCTTGGACCGGCACAGCCGGCAAGATCGTGATCGGGGTCTTTGTGCTCGCCCTGGTGGCGCTGCTGTTTACCGAACATCGGATGCATGTGCTTGGCTGGGCGCCCCTGCTCCTGCTGCTGCTCTGCCCGCTGCTCCACATGTCCATGCATGGCGGCCACGGTGGGCATGGCGGGAACGCGTCTGACGACACCGCGCCCACGACCCCGGCGCCGCCTTCCCCACATCGCCACTGAGGTCCGCCATGCACGACAACACCCCCGCCTACGGGCTCTGGGCCCTCGTAGTGCTCAATTCCGTCCTGTTCATCTTCTTCGCGTTCAGCTTCTTCAAGCCGCGGACCAAGCTGGACTGGCGGGCCTTCGGGGGCTTCAGCGCCTTCGTCGTCGCCCTCTTTACAGAGATGTACGGCTTCCCGCTGACCATCTACCTGTTCTCGGGCTGGCTGCAGAGCCGCTATCCGAACGTCAATTGGCTGTCGCACGACGCGGGGCACCTGCTTGAGGAAATGTTCGGCTGGAGGGCGAACCCCCACTTCGGGCCGTTCCACATCCTCAGCTTCATCTTCATCGGCGGCGGCTTCTGGCTGATCTCGGCGGCTTGGCCGGTGCTCTACAAGGCCCAGCGCGAAGGCGTCCTCGCCACCAGCGGGCTCTACGCGAAGGTCCGGCACCCGCAGTACGACGGCTTCGTCCTGATCATGTTCGGGTTCCTGCTGCAATGGCCGACCATCCTGACCGTGCTGATGTTCCCGGTGCTAGTCGTCATGTATTGGCGGCTCGCCGTCGCCGAGGAACGTGACACTCTGGCCCGGTTCGGCGACGCCTATCGCGCCTACATGCGCAAGACGCCCGCCTTCATCCCGCGCCTGGGCCGATCGCGATCCGCCGCGGCGGCGCATTGATCCCGCGCCCCAAGAGTGAGTGACCGCCTTGAGAACGACGACCGTCGACGTCACCAGCTTCCGCACGCCGCTCGACCCGCTGGTGGTGGAGCGAAAATTGCGCGGCCTTCCGGGGGTCAAGGCCGCGACGGCGAACTTCGCCTCCGCCTCGGCCTCGGTCACCTATGATGAGGGGCTGACCACGGTCGAGGCGCTCCGTCAAGCGGTGCGCGACTGCGGGTTCCATTGCCGTGGCGAGGTGGTGCCCCGCCACCTCTGTGCGCCGGACGAGGACACCGTCAGCCCGCAGGATCCGAAGGCCCCGGCACAAGCCGCCCCTCACGCTGCGCACATGCACGGCGCATCGCCAGGCGCCGAGCCCGCGAGGGAAGCGCGGGGGAAAGACCGCCCGCCGGCGCCCAGAGCAGAGCACACGGCGCACGGAAAACACGCCGCCGGCGCCGAAGACGACATGGCGGCGATGGGCCACGGGCCCGGAGCCGATATGAAGGCGATGGCGCGCGACATGCGCAATCGCTTCCTCGTGGCCCTGGCGTTCACCGTCCCGATCTTCTTCCTCGCGCCCATGGGCATGGACGCCCTGCGGGTGAAACCGCCCTTCGGCTGGGATCTCAACCTAACGCTGTTCGGTCTGGCCAGCGCCGCCATCCTCTATCCGGGCTGGCCCTTCTTCATCGCCGCTGTCCGGGCGCTGCGCCATGGCGTCTTCAACATGGCCGTGCTGGTGCTGCTGAGCGTCGGCACCGGCTACCTGTTCAGCATCGGCGCGACCTTCTTCTTCAAGGCCGAGCAGTTCTACGAAGCCTCCGCCCTCCT
Source organism: Phenylobacterium aquaticum (assembly GCF_022695515.1). GTDB lineage: Bacteria > Pseudomonadota > Alphaproteobacteria > Caulobacterales > Caulobacteraceae > Phenylobacterium > Phenylobacterium aquaticum. The sequence goes on along the minus strand of NZ_JALDPT010000001.1, from coordinate 74,636 downwards.
GCTGGTCTTCATCCTGCTCGGGCATTGGTTGGAAATGCGCGCTCGCGCCGGCGCCTCCGAGGCGATCCGCCGGCTGATGGACCTGGCGCCGCCGATGGCCATGGTCGTGCGCGACGGCGTCGAAAAGGAAGTCCCTACCGCCGAGGTCCTGGTTGGCGATCTGCTGATCGTGCGGCCGGGCGGCAAGGTCCCGGTGGACGGCACGATCGAGGACGGCGCCTCGGAGATCGACGAATCCATGCTGACCGGGGAGTCCATGCCCGTCTCCAAGGGGGTCGGCGACGGGGTCGTCGGCGGATCGATCAACAAGGCCGGCGTTTTCCGCTATCGCGCCACCAAGGTCGGCTCCGATACCGCCCTGGCCCAGATCGTCAAGCTGGTCCAGGAAGCCCAGAACTCCAAAGCCCCGGCGCAGCTGCTCGCCGACCGGGCCTCCCAGTGGCTCGTGGTGGCGGCGATCTTGATCGGTCTCTTGACCTTTGGCGTCTGGTTCTGGCTGCTCGGCCAGACGCTGCTCTTTGCGCTGACGCTCACCATCACTGTCTTTGTCATCGCCTGCCCTGATGCGTTGGGGCTGGCCACGCCGATGGCCGTCATGGTGGGCACCGGGCTGGGCGCCGCCCATGGCATCCTGATCAAGGACGCCGGCGCCCTCGAAAATTCGGTCAAGCTCACCGTCGTGGTGCTCGACAAGACCGGCACTCTCACCATGGGCCAGCCCAAGGTGGTCCAGGTGGTCCCGGCCGAGGGACTCGACGAGACGGCCGTGCTGACCGCCGCCGCCGCCATCGAGAAGGGTTCGGAACACCCGCTGGCGGTGGCGATCCTGGAACGCGCCGGTCAACTGACGATGCCCGCCGCCGCCGACTTCAAGGCGCTGGAAGGCCGCGGCGCTGAAGCGCGCGTGGGCGGCCAGATGGTCCTCCTCGGGAACCGTCGGCTGATGGATGAGCGCAAGGTGGCGCTGGGCCCGCTCACCGATGAAGCCGCCCGCCTGCAGGGCGCCGGCCGCACCGTCGTACACCTGGCCCGCGACGGCCAGCTCATGGGCCTCATCGCCATCGCCGACGCCGCCCGCCCGACCGCCGGGGAGACCATCCGCCAGCTGCAGTCTCTGGGGGTGAAGGTCGCCATGCTCACTGGGGACAATGCCGGGACCGCCAAGCGGATCGGCGACGAACTCGGTATCGACATCGTGCTCGCCGACGTCCTACCCGGCGACAAGGCCGCCAAGATCAAGGCGTTGCAGGCGAAAGGTGAGAAGGTCGGCATGGTCGGGGACGGGGTCAACGACGCCCCGGCGCTAACCCAGGCTGACGTCGGCTTCGCCATCGGCGCTGGCACCGACGTGGCGATCGAGAGCGCCGACGTGGTGCTGATGAGGAGCGACCCCCTGGACGTGGTCAAGGCCATCGAGCTGTCCCGCGCCACCCTTCGCAAGATGCACCAGAACCTCTGGTGGGCGGTGGGCTATAATGTCGTCGCCTTCCCGCTCGCGGCCGGCGTTCTCTACCCGGTCACCCTGAGCCCCGAGATCGCCGCCCTGGCCATGTCGGGAAGCTCCGCTCTGGTCGCCGTCAACGCGCTGCTGCTCAAGCGGACTCGGTTGGGACAGGCCCGGCAGCATGTGCGGCCTGCGCCGCCTGTCCAACCTGCCGTGCGGCCGGCTTGAGCCAGCCGCCGTCAAGGCTGCGATCCTGGGCCCTGCCCGTCCTCATGCTCGCCGCCTTTGCCGCGGCGACCGGCTACGGGATCGCCCTGCCCCGTCTACCGGAGTTGTTGGAGGCGCTGCCCGGGGCCGGTGGGCCGGCGTGGTTGGCGCGCCATGTCGGCGGCCTGACCGCTACCTACTTCGCCTCAGCGCTCCTCGCCGCGCCGCTCTGGGGTCGGCTGTCCGATCGATTCGGGCGGCGCAGCATCCTGGCGATTGGAGCTGGGGGTTTCGCGATCGGGCTCGTGGCCACGGAACTCGCCGGCAACCTCGGGGGCCTTTACATCGCGCGCGGCCTCGACGGCGGCTTCACGGCGGCCGTTGCGCCGACGGCCCTGGCATATCTCGCCGACCGCTGGCCGGCGCCTGACGCGCGTGCGCGGCGATTCGCCTGGCTCAACGCCTCGGTGCTCGCGGGCTATCTCGCGGGACCTTTGATGGGCGAAGTGTTGGCGGGGGTGGGGAAACTCGCGCCCGTCATCGCGCCGGGGGCGCTGGCGACGGTGGGCGCGGCCCTGATGATCGTCCTGGAGCCGGACCCAGGACTACGGTCCCGTCAGGCGTTGCGCGCTCGCGGACCGCTGGGCGCGCGGACCTACCTCCTTGCCCTCTCAGCCATCGCCGTGGGGGCGGTTGTCGCCCAAGAGCTTGCCGTGATGCCGCTGGGCAGCGCCGGTGGTCGAACCTCGGCCGCTCTGCTGCTGAGCTTCTGCGGCGGCGTCATGTTCTTGACCGAGGTGGTGATCTTCGCCGGACGCAACGCGGCGGCGCGCGCGACCGGCCTGATGCGTCCCCTGCTGATCCTTCTTGCGCTGGTGCTTGCGGCGTCTCCGCTGCTGGCCGGCTTCTGGCTCCAGGCCCTCGCTATCAGCGCCGTTGCCTCGGCCGCCGCGGCTCTGAATGTTCTGGCGAGCTACCTGACCTCGCGCCTTCAATCCGGCGCCCAGGGCGCAGGCCTCGGCCTGCAGGCCGCCGCGGCCAGCGCCGGCCAGTTGATCGCCGCCCTGGCGACGGGCCTGTCGCAGTCGGTCGGCAGCCCGATCGCGCTATGGGGGGCTGCGAGCCTCGCCCTGGGGCTGGCGCTCATTCCGGCGGGCCGCATGGCGCGTGAGCGGGACTGAGCCCCGACGGATCGAGACCACGCCCCAAACCGTCATCGGAGACGGCCAGCGCCTCGCTCGTCCTATCCTGGTTGCGTCGATTTCGTTCTCGGGCTCAGCGCGCCACCCAGTCGTGCTCGAGGGCGCGGATCTGAGACACAACCGAGACGAAGAAGGCGGTCGACCAGCCCAGGAGGATGACTCCGTTTACACCTTCGATGGCGCCGAGGATGCGCCAGGTGCGCGGCAGGATCAGGTCCCCGAATCCGATCGTCGCATAGGTGACGGTGGAGAAATACAACGCCTCCTCAAAGGTGGGGACCGCCTTCAAGACCCAGTAGAGGGCCGCGTATCCCCAAATCTCCAGCGTATGGAGTGCAAAGAGACCAAAGGCGGCGCCCACCAAGATCGCTGCCTGGTTGAAACGCGCCTGCGCTGTCATCAGTCGCTGTGTGTGCAGGCGCATCAGAGCGATGAGGCCGCTCAGGCCGAGCAGATGGGTGAGCACCGTAACGGCCACGGTGACGGTGCCGAGTCCCAGTTGAGTGAAAAGCACTGAGCCCATGTCGTGTCCTCACCCCCGGCGATTTGGTCTGCGAAGGCGAGCGGACCGCAGGCTCTCTGAGAGCGTATAAAGATGCGATCCGGCGAACACACCGGAGAGGCTGCGCGCGCCGAACCCGTCCTGTACGTCCGCCGAACAAGCGTGGAGACGCCCCTCGTGGCGCGGCGCGTGACACGGCGCTCGGGCTCGACCGGCCTTCGCCGCTAAAGCAGTGGCGAGGATCCCGGGTTAGCCTTCTCGAGCTCGATGCGGACCAGGGTGCAGATGCTCGCGGCGATGGCGATCAGCTCGAGCACGATGGCGTCGTTGAAGAGGTGGCCCTGCGAGAGTCCGAGGAAGGTCCCGTTCTCCTGCGCGGCCCAGGCCCCGAAAAGCGCCAGCGCGCCGACAATGCCGATGAGAATGCTCATCAGGTGCATGATTTTGGACAGTTTCATGTAGGCGTCTCCCATTGCTGATTGTTCAGCGCGTCCCACCGTTTGGACGTGCGATGGTGTGGTTTGCCGCCCGCAGGTCCAGCGCGGGAGCCATGCGCCCGCCGCAGATCCGAGACGAGTGTCACGTCAACGCCGCGGGTCGCCCGATGCGACGCGATCCGCCGGTGGCGCCGGGCTATCGCCGCCGTGCACGTGAGCGCCGCCCTCGCCGCGATCACTGCGGCCATGGCCGCCGCGGCCCTGATGGCCGCCATGCCCGAACAGGTGAAGCGCCACGAAGGCGAGACCCGCGAGAATCCATATCCAGTTTTGCGAAAGCCAGGCCATGGCGTCTCTCCAAGGTGTTAGGTGCGGTCCGATCATCCACGGTCGGCGAAGGCGCACTCTCCCGACAACGACGCCGCACACCGCTGAGCCTTACGCACTGGGATGCCCTTCGGCCTCCCCACGCTCCAGAATTGGGAGAGCCGAGCTGAGCAGAGGGGTCTGCAGCCCGAGGCCGGTAGCGAGGCGAGCGGGCTCCCAGAGCCCCAGGCCCGCGTGAGATCGGCGGTCGGGTTCAGACGCGCAACGCCGTGCTCAGCAGATCCGCGAGATAGATCTCGTTGCTCGGGTGGGGAACCGCATCGGTGGACACGACCCGCTGCGCCGTCTCGGTGAGGCGCTGATAGGCGTCCTGGGCGAAGAGGGCGTGGACGCCGACGCAGACCGGCGCAACGAAGCCCGCGGCGATCAACCCCTGTGTCGCTTCGATCATGGTTCGACCCGAGGAGACGATATCGTCGACGAGCACGGGCGTACGGCCACGCCAGGCTTGGAGGTCCGGCAGGGAGATTCGGACGTCGCGATCCCCGAAGCGCTCCTTGCGAAGCACCACCGCTGGTGCGCCCGCGCCCTCGGCGACCTCCGAGACCCACTGCTCGCTCTCGACGTCCGGACCGATGACCAATGGCTGTGCGACGTTCGCCTTGATCCAGGCGGCGAGAGCCGGGGCGGCATGCACCACGTCGGCGGGGATACTGTAGATCTCTGACAGGCTCTTGCGCCGGTGCAGGTGGGGATCCACCGTAATGATGCGGTCGAACTCCTGCGAGAGCAGGCGCGCGAAGTGCGTGGAGGTCACGGCCTCGCCGGGATGAAACGGCTTGTCCTGGCGCATATAGGCGAGATAGGGCGCGATCAGGGTGAGCTTGGCCGCGCCAAGTTCGCGCGCGGTGCGCGCGGCGAACACCAGACCCAGGAACTGGGGATCGGGCGCCGCCAGCGTACAAACCACGACCAGCTCGGCGCCAGCAACGTCGCCGGTGAACCGCAGGTAACTCTCACCGTCCGGGAAGCGGCGCGTCTCCAGCGGCGTGGTTTCGATCTCAAGCGCCGTGGCCAGGCGCGTCCCAAAGGCCTCGTTGCCGGGCATGACGAGCAGCAGCTGGCGGGTCACGGTTCGATCTCTACAAGGTCCGCGTTGTGGTTGGCGTAGTCGAGGGCGTAGGCGAGTTCGCCCGGAGACTGGGCGTGCACGATCATCAGCGGCTGCCCCGCCGCCACCTCGTCGCCAAGCCGCACCTTCATGGCTACGCCAGCGGCCTTGGCCTCTGGTGCGCCGGCCAGCTTGGCCAACCGGGCGACTTTGCGATTGTTGACATGCACCACGCGCCCGCCGCGCTGGGCGCCGAGCGGTTGCGTCTGCGCGGCGGATGGCGGGGTGTGCAGTCCGCCCTGGGCCTCGCAGATGGCCTGGAATTTCGTCCACGCCCGGCCGTCGTCGAGCGCCTGGGCCGCGAGCGCAGCGCCCTCGCCGGGCTTCGCCAGGCCGCCGAACTCCAGGGCGGCGCCGGCCAGAACACAGGCGTGCGCGCGCAGGTCGCGGGGGGCGTCCGCCGCGCCCTGCAAGACCGCCAGGACATCCAGGGCTTCGAGAGCCGGGCCGATGCCGCGCCCGACAGGTTGGCTGCCGTCGGAGATCAAGCACTGGGTGGTGAGGCCGAACGCCTGGGCCACGCGACCAAGCGTCTCGGCCAGCCGGAGGCCGGCCGCCTCGCTGCGCACCTTCGCGGTGGGACCCACGGGGATATCGAGCACCACGTGGGTTGAGCCCGCCGCGATCTTCTTGGAGAGCACCGAAGCGACCAGCTGGCCCTCGGTGTCGACGTCCAGCACCCGCTCCACGCGGATGAAGACGTCATCGGCCGGGCTGAGCTTCACGGCGCCGCCCCAGACGATGCAGCCCCCTTCCCGCTCGACCACCCTTCGGATCGCCGGTAGGTCCAGATCGACCGGAGCCAGGGTTTCCATGGTGTCCGCGGTCCCGGCGGGCGAGGTAATCGCCCGCGACGATGTCTTGGGCATTGTCAGGCCGAAAGCCGTGACGATCGCCACCACGATCGGCGTCGTACGGTTGCCCGGCAGGCCCCCGACCGAATGCTTGTCGACGACGATTCCGCCCGACCAGGTCAAGCGCTCTCCAGCGTGGACCATGGCGCGCGTCAGGGCGACTGTCTCGTCATGATCGAGCGGCAGGGCGGACGAGGCGGTCAGGAACGCGGCCAGATGAATGTCGGTGTAGCGGCCCGCCACCACATCGGTGACAATCTCTTGGAACGCCTCGGCGGAGAGGCGTTGGCCATAGATCCGCCGGCGGATGCTGGACAGCGACTCCAAAGCGGGGGCGTGCCGGACCGTGACCGCAGCGCCCTCCTCCACGCCAAGAAGGCTCCAGAGGGATTCCGAGAGACCCGCCTCATCGTGGCCCAGCCAATCGGCGTCGACCTGGTAGAGCGTGGCGTAGGCCTCCCGCCCGTTCGCCGAGAGCGTCACCTGCGCGCGGGCCGTCAGCCCTTCGGCCCGACAGACGTGGCAGTCGGTGCGCATCAGGACGATGGCTTCATGCTGAGTGACCAATCCCAGCCGCCGCACCTTGAGTGGCGGCGCCTGGGGGATCGCGTCCGCAGGCTCCAGAGATGGGCTCACAGCTCGTACTTCTCCATCGGCGCCGACACGGTGCACGACCAGCCGAGCTCTCCCTCGATCCGGGTGCGCAGCGTCTCCGACGCGTCGGGTTCGCCGTGGACGATGAAGGTGCGCTTGGGCGGCCGCTTGAAGCCGCCCAGCCAGCGCAGGATCTCGTCGGCGTCGGCGTGGGCCGAGAGCATCGGCAGGTTCTCGACCTGCGCCTCGATCCGGATCCATTGGCCGTGGATCTTCACTTCCTTGGCGCCACCCAGAAGCGCCGCGCCGCGGGTGCCCGCCGCCTGGAAGCCGGAGAATAGGATCGTGTTGCGTCGATCCGGGCCGTAGGCCTTCATGTGGTGGAGCACCCGCCCGCCGGTCGCCATGCCGCTGGCGGAGATGATCACCTTCGGCATGGTGTTGCGCGTGATCTCCTTCGAGGCTTCCACGTCGCGGGTATAGGTCGCCACCGCACAGGCGGCGCGACAGACCTCCGGCGTGAGCCGGTGGTCGTCCAGGTGGCTGCAGAGCAGATCGCTGACGTCGATGGCCATCGGACTGTCGAGGTAGACGGGCACCAGCCCGATGCGGCCGGCCTGCTTCAACTTCCAGATGTGATAGAGCAGCGACTGCGCGCGTCCGACCGCGAAGGCCGGGATGACGACGGTGCCCCCGCGTTGAACGGTGCGTTCGATCACGCGGCCCAGGGCATCGGTCGGATCGGTCCGCTCGTGGCGCCGGTTCCCGTAGGTCGACTCGACGATCAGGTAGTCGGCCTCGGGCACCACCTCCGGATCGCGCATCATGGCGTCATCGTAACGCCCCAGATCGCCGGAGAAGACCACCTTCTGGCCGGCCCAAGCGATCTCCGCGGTCGCGGCGCCCAGGATGTGACCGGCGCGACGTAGCGTCAGGCGCGCTCCGCCGGGCAGCTCGACGGGTTTGTGGACCTCGGCGGGCGAGAAAAACTCCATGGCCCGCTCGGCGTCTCGCACGCCGTAGAGCGGAAGCGCTGGCTTGTGCCTTGAATAGCCATGGCGGTTCGCATTTTCGGCGTCGCTCTCCTGGATGTGGCCGCTGTCGCGCAGGATGATGTCGCTGAGTTCCAGCGTCGCATGGGTGCTGACGATGTGCTTGCGGAAGCCCTCCTTGACGAGCTTCGGCAGGTAGCCGGAGTGATCGAGGTGGGCGTGGGTGAGGACGACGGCGTCCAAGCCGCCCGGAGCGACCGGGAACGGCGCCCAATTCTGCTCGCGTAGCGCCTTCTGACCCTGGAAGAGCCCGCAATCCACCAGGATCGAGCGGCCGTCGTTCTCGAGCAGGTGTTTGGAGCCCGTGACGGTGCCGGCGCCGCCGAGGCTGGTCAGATGGAGCATGGTGGGTCCTTGTGTAAGAGGCCGACGCCGAGGAGGCTGCTCAGGCAGGTACGGACGCAGCACCGCCGGCGCGATTACAGCTCCGGATCCTCCGATCCCGATGCGCCCGCGCTCAGGATCTGGGTCAGACGATTGAATTTCCGGACCTAATTGTCCGCCAACGTGGCAAGCAGCTGCTCGCAACGCAGTCTCAACTCCGAGGCGGCTGGGTAATCCCCTAACCACCCTCCAAAGGTTTCGATGGCGTCGCGCTCACGCGGGGTCCACCCGTCGGCCCGGACGAGTTCGGAATACAACTCGCGCGCCTGTTTCTTCGGGTCAGGCGCGCTGCCGAACGTCCGAAGACGCTTCCTCGCGGCCATGAGGGCTTCACTGCGACTCGCTGACATCCAGAAACCTCGACGGGCCAATTAGGGAGGTGACGCCCTGAAGCTGGCAGGTATTACCAGGCCGAGCCCGATCAAGTATGGGCCGCCAGGGAGTGGAACGACCAGATTCTGACGCATTGGCGTTCGGTTTAGATGGGCGAGTGTTCCTGCTTGCCGCATGGCGTCTCCGCCCCATCGGCCGCACCACGACCCGTCCGGGCCGACGGGCCCACAACGCGAAAACCCTCCCGGCGTAATGGGTTGGACCGATCACGCGTCTCCTCACCTAAGCACCGGAGGCCTGCAGGGCGACCTGGCCTCTTAAGCTTGAGCTGCCCAGCTACATGCATTGGCTAGTAAAGGCGCGCAAGAACCGTGGGCTTTCGAACACTGGGCGACGCCGACGTCGCGAGTAAGCGAATCCTGGTCCGGGTCGACTTCAATGTCCCCGTGGAGGCCGGTCGCATTGTCGATGACGCTCGAGTGAAGGCGGCGCTTCCCACCATTGCAGACCTACGCAAAAGGCGCGGGCGAGTGATTTTGATCTCCCACTTTGACCGGCCCGAGGGCCAGCGCGTCCCGTCTATGAGCCTTCGCCCGCTCGCGCCCATCCTGTCCCAGCTGATCGGCGCCCCTGTCGCTTTCGCAGAGGACTGCATCGGGCCGATCGCCTTGGGGGCTGTCGACAAGCTCCGCGATGGCGACGTTCTCCTGCTGGAGAACCTGCGCTTCCATCCGGGCGAGGAGGCGAACGACCCGGCCTTCGCCCGCGCCCTGGCGGCGCTGGCCGATCTCTACGTCAACGACGCGTTCTCGGCGGCGCACCGAGCCCACGCCTCGACGGAGGGCGTCGCGCACCTTTTGCCCGCCTACCCCGGCCGCTCCATGCAGACGGAACTGGAGCACCTCGAAAGGGCTCTGGGCTCGCCCAAGCGGCCGGTGATCGCTCTGGTCGGCGGGGCGAAGGTCTCGACCAAGATCGACCTCCTGAACAATCTGGTCGGCAAGCTGGACTACCTCGCCATCGGCGGGGGCATGGCCAACACCTTCCGTTTCGCCCAAGGCCATGACGTGGGCGCCTCGCTCGCGGAGAAGGAGCTGGCCGAGATCGCCCTGAAAATCCTCGACAGGGCCCAGGCCCTAGGTTGCCGAGTGCTGCTGCCCACAGACGTGGTCGTGGCCGAGACGCTGGACCCGGGCGCCCCATCGCGTGTCATTGAGCTCGACCAGATCCGGCCGCAGGAGCGCATTCTCGACCTGGGGCCCGTCAGCCTCAGGCAGATCCTGGCGGCCATAAACGAATCGGCGACCCTGATCTGGAACGGGCCGCTCGGAGTCTTCGAAGTTCCGCCCTTCGACGCCGGAACCTTGCAGGTCGCGCGCCATGCCGCCGCCCTCGCCAAGTCGGGCAAGCTGATCGCCGTGGCCGGCGGCGGAGACACGGCGGCGGCGCTAGGCGCTGCAGGCCTTGCCGATGACTTCAGCTTCGTCTCGACCGCCGGCGGCGCCTTCCTCGAGTGGATGGCGGGAAAGACCTTGCCCGGGGTCGCGGCGCTGGATTCTTGACCCTAGCTGCACCTTCGCTATGCGACGAGCTTGGCTAGCCTGAGGGTTCCCGCGCCGGCGGCCGCGCCGACTAACGGTTCGATTCCTGTTTGACGCGGAACAGCTCCGTGTCGCCAAAGAAGACATCGACAGCTTCGCACTCGGGGTGGTTCACGAGTAAGGCGCGCGCCCTCTGCAGGACCTCGGCGTCGGTCTTGCAGGTCGCCGCCTGGAATTTCTGCGGTTCGTCGCCGTCGCCGCGAAGGAAGAGCGCATAGGTCTTCAGCATGAAAGGTCCCGTGCAACAGAACGCGATGCGCGCGCCTTGATCCGAGTCAAATGCGCGGGGCCACGTGGGCGTCCACGCGCACCGATCATGGGCCCGATCTCCCGCCCCCGCATCGATGCCCGCGCGGAGGCGTCGGGAGCCTCAGGCGGCGAGGTCCATCAAGGTTTGACGCTCACGCAGGACGACCTGGCGGCGGGTCGGAAGCTCGATGACGCCGTCGTCCTGCAGTTGGGTCATCGTCCGCGAGACCGTCTCAATGGTGAGGCCCAGGTAATCGGCGATGTCTTGGCGCGACATCGGCAGCTCGACCCGGTTCGGCGCGGGAATTCGCTCGGCCATATCCATCAGGAACCAGGCTAGGCGCTCTGAGGCCGTCTTGCGGCCGAGGATCAGCATGTGTTCCTCACTGCGGAGAAGTTGGTGCAGCGTCAGGGCCAGGAGCTTATGGGCCGTTGCGCCGTCGGTCATGGCCCGTTCGGAGAGCTGGCCGCGCCGAACGGCGACCACCTCGCAATCCGTCACCGCCTCGGCGGACGCCTGATGCACTGCGCGGGCATGCAAGCCGAATACCTCGCCCGGCAGGAAGAACTCGGCGATCTGGCGGCGACCATCGGCCAGAATCCGGTAGGTGCGCACGACGCCCTTCAGGACCCGGTAGACGCAGGTAGCGGGCTCGCCTTCGCCGAAGATCTCTTCGTTGCGCCTCCAGGTCATCCGCACCCCGGCCACGCCGAGGTGGTCCGCTGACGATCCCGACGCTTGGTCGGTCAGCGCCGAGCGCCCCTTGAAATCATCGCGAAGGATGGTCCGGGTCGCGGCGAGGGAAGATTGGAGATGCATCGGTTCGCTCCTGGACGCATGTTGACGTTGGAGCCATGGGTAGGCGGACCAGGCCTCGGACTAAATTCGGGAGATCACACACTGGGGATTCTACGTAAGGCCAAGTTTCCGCAATTCGATGTAACTTGTTGGGGTGTCTGAGGTGGGCGGGGTCGTGGTTTGCGGGCTGAGGTGAAGCTTAGGAAACTTCTCGCGGCTGAGCAGTGGACAGGGAGCTTGGCCCTGCGCTGCTTGATTGCGCTCGGCTTGGTGAGCGCCGCCGCGGTCGCCGAGCTGGCCTTCGCCGCGAAGGCTGAAGGAATGGCGACCTACCTGTTCATGACGGCGGCCGTGGGCATCGCCGGCATCTACGGCGGTGCAGCGCCCGGCGGGCTGGCGACGGCAGTCGGCGTCGCCTATGGGCTTCTCTGGGGGAGCGTCCATTCATCCGAACCCCCGTCGGTAACGCTCGCCCGGGGGGCGGTGTTCGTGGTTATCGGTCTCGGCGCGGCCTGGGTAGGGGCGCGCCGGCGAATCGCGATCCGTGCCGGCGAAAAGACCAACGCTGATCTCACGGCCCAGCAAGCTCACCTTCGCTCGATCCTGGAGACCGTGCCCGACGCCATGGTCGTGATCGACAGCCAGGGCCTGATCCAGTCGTTCAGCAAGGCGGCGGAGCGCCTATTCGACTATTCATCGGCGGAGGTCGTGGGCAAGAACATCAAACTTCTCATGCCCTCGCCCTATCGCGAAAACCACGACGGCTATTTGGAGCGATATAATCGGACGGGCGAGCGGCGGATCATCGGCAAGGGCCGCGTCGTCGTCGGCGAGCGCAAGGATGGCTCGACCTTTCCGATGGAGTTGTCGGTGGGTGAAATGCAGTCCGGCACGAGCCGCTTCTTCACCGGCTTCGTCCGTGACTTGTCGGAGCGCCAGCTTACCGAGCAGCGCTTGCACGAATTGCAAAGCGAACTCGTCCATATCTCCCGCCTGACCGCCCTGGGTGAGATGAGCTCCGCCCTGGCGCACGAATTGAACCAACCCCTCTCGGCCATCGCCAACTACCTGACCGGGGCGCAGCGGCTGCTGGCGCGCCAGCAGGACCCAACCTCCAAGAGGGTCAGCGTGGCGCTGAACAAGGCCGTCGAACAGGCGCTCAGGTCTGGCGAGATCATCAGGAGGCTGCGCGAATTCGTGGCGCGCGGGGAGACTGCGCACCGGGCCGAGAGTGTGGCCAAGCTGGTCGAGGAAGCGAGCGCGCTGGCCTTGGTCGGCGCCCGGCAATTGGGCGTCCGGGTTGTGTTCGACCTGGCCGAACAGGCCGACCATGTGCTCGTCGACAAGGTCCAGATCCAACAGGTCGTGCTGAACCTGATCCGCAACGCCGTGGAGGCGATGGCCGACAGCCCGCGGCGCGAGCTGACGGTGGCCAGCGCCCCGCGGCCAGACGGCATGGTCGACATCAGCATCGTCGACACCGGCCCAGGCATCGCCGTGGATGTGGCCGCGAAATTGTTTCAGCCGTTCGTTACGACCAAAGCGAATGGGATGGGGGTCGGACTCTCGATCTGTCGCACCATTGTCGAGGCCCACGGCGGACAGATCTGGGCCGAGCCCAATTCCGGCGGCGGGACGGCATTCCACTTGACCGTGCGGCAGGCGTCAGCGGAAGAATTGGCCCATGTCGGCTGAACTTCTGGTCCATGTGATCGACGATGACGAGGCGGTGCGGGACTCGCTGGAGTGGGTGTTCGAGACCGCTGAGATCCCCGTCCGCAGCTATGTATCGGCTGTCGCCTTCCTGGAAGAGCTTGGACCGGAGCCCTCTGGCTGCATCGTCACCGACGTACGAATGCCGGACATGAGCGGCCTCGATCTGCTGCACGCCCTTCGGGATCGCGGCGTCCAGATCCCGGTGATCGTCATTACCGGCCATGGGGACGTTCCTCTGGCTGTCGAGGCCATGAGAGCGGGCGCCCAGGACTTCCTGGAGAAGCCCTTCGAGGAAGCGCGCCTGCTCGCCAGCGTGCAACGCGCCTTTGAATATGACGCAGGCCGGCCGGTCAGCAAGGAACAGTCGGACGCCCGTGAGCGGATCGCTCGACTGTCGCAGCGCGAGCGGCAGGTCCTCAAGCGTCTTGTAAACGGTCAAGCCAACAAGACCGTGGCCTGGGAACTGGGGATCAGCGCGCGCACCGTGGAGGTCTATCGGGCCAAGCTGATGGAGAAGATGGAAGCGGGCGCCTTCGCCGATCTCGTGCGCATGGCGCTGCAGGCTGGCGACATCGAGGCATAGGTCGATCTGGTTTGCTTCAGATCAAAGCCGGGCCGCTCTCCGCCACGGCATGATTGCCCATGCCTTCGCCCAAGCATTCACGCCTCATCGCCGTCATCGAAGATGACCGCGCGGTCCTAGATGCGCTTGAGTTTACGCTTCAGACCCAAGGCTATGCGGTATGCCCCTTTGAGCGTGGCCGCGATGCCCTGAGAAGTCGTAAGATCACGGGCGCCGATTGCCTGGTGATCGACTACGCCATGCCGGAGATGGACGGCATCACCCTTCTGCGGGCGCTCCGGCGCCGCGGACTCAAATGCCCGGCCATTATCATCGCCAGCAATCCCACGCTCGAGTGCCGGAGAGGGGCGTTGGCGGCCAATGCGCCGCTGATCGAAAAGCCGTTGATGGACGATGTTCTCGGCCGTCGTATTCGGGACGAAATCTCCAGAAAATAACGAGACTGCGCTCCCTGCTGGCCCCCCGGCGGACCTCGCAGCATTCTTCGATTCATCGGCCGAAGGGCTTAAATTGGTCCATTCGACGATGTGCGAAAGGCCGCAAACCGAGGTCCTTTAGGAGTTTGGCCGCAGCCGTACGCCAGGTCCTAGCGCGCCGGCATCATCGCCTTCCAGGAACATGACGCCGGCGTTCTCCAGGGCCCGTCGCACGGCGTCGACATTGGCGGCCGAGCTGCGGCCAGGGCCAACCGGACCCTCCATGCGGACGATGGTTGGAAGCGACACCCCCGACGTCTTCGCCAAGACGGGCTGACTCCAACCGAGCAATGCGCGCGCGGCCCGAATCTGCGCTGCAGTCAGCATGAAGTGATCATGTTATTATCGCAGAAGATGATTTCATGTTGACGTCGCCCGGACCAGGTTCGATGATAAAATCATCATAGGTGATTAGAAGGCTGTGGTCATGGGCTCGCGTCAAAAGGCGGGCGACGGAAGCGTGCGTCTGCCTGAACTCTCGCGGCGCGCGGTTCTGGCGGGAGCATCGGCAGCAGCCTTTGGAGCGGCGAAGCCCGGCGAGGCGGCCGCCTTAACGTCCATCGCCGCGCCGGTCTTTTCGGACGAAGGAGCTAGGCGGTGCGCGAATTGGCTGGCCTTGAACGCCAAGATCGAGCGTCTCCAGTCTCGTTGGGCAAGACTTGAAAGCTGGCTTGTAAGAGAACACGCCTGGTTGCAGATCAGCCCTGTCGAGCAGCAGGCCTTGCCCTGGGCAAAGGAGCTCAGCGACATCGACGGCTGCTTAGACGTGCTGTTCGAGCAGCGCGAGGCCTTGCTGCAATCGATTTCAGTAACCGGCTCCATCAGCCTGGATTCGGTCGTCGCGAAACTGGCCGTAGTGGAACGTCTGATCTGGCGGGAGGAGCATCCCGAAGTCCACGCCCTGGTCACTGGAGCGCGTCGAGATCTCGTCGCCCTCTCGCGCAGTCATCCGCCAGCCGTCGCCGCAAGGGAGCCGCACGCGCTGTAAGCGCCCGCGGTTCCGAGTTCGCCCTTCGTCGCGTCGGTCGCCGCCTGCCAACTTCCGACTTTGGTGGCGATAATGGTCTAGTAACATTCCCGGCGCGCACTGATTCGAAGGGACGCTTGGCTGGAGGCGCGCCATGGGGGCGGCAAGCGGGCATGTACTGATCGTCGAAGACGAAATGGTCATCGCCTTGGAAATCGAGTCTCAGCTCCGAGAGCTTGGCTATTCGTCATTCGACTACGCGGATAGCCCCGATGCGGCGCTTCGGGCGGCATGTGAGCAGCGGCCGGACTTGGTGACCCTTGATTTCCGCATCATGGGCGGGACAGGTCTGGACGCAATTGCTGGCATTGTTCGAGCCCTTGGCCCCCTGCCCGCCGTAATGATCACTGGCAACTCTGAACATTTGCGGCTGGGTTGCCCCTACCCAGTGGTCGATAAGCCGCTAGGGCTGGCGGCATTGCGAGCGGCGTGCCTAGAGGCCGGAGTTTAGGGCAGGCGGCACTTAGGAGCGCTGGACGCTAATTCAGGGATTGAGCCTCGACGCCAAAGGCGTCTGTCGTAAGGCGTCCGCATCGCCATGGGGCGTCGGCTGCGGTGCGAAGCGCGCCACTAGGTCGTAGGCTTCGCCCGGGAAGACCAGGCGCACATGGGTGATACGGTCATCACCTCGCCAAGTGCGGCGTTCGAGCACTAAGCATGCGGCCGTAGTCTCGATACCCAGCAGTGCGGCCACCGGTCGCGTCACATTAGCGGCGCTGATCCGATGTTCGGCCTCGGTCCACGGCACGTGCCCCAGAAGCCAACTGCCTGGCGCGGCGCGCGCGAAGTCGACGTCTTCTGCCTCGGGCACGGTCTCAAGATTGATCAGCCGCTCCTCGAGGGCAAAGGGCCGACCGCTCGCCATATGAAGGCAGCGTAGCGCAAGGACCCGTGCCGGCCGCTCCAACCCGAGTTCTTCGAGGTCACGCCGGTTCGCAATCCGCGCTTTTCGTGACTGTAACTCATAGGCATAAGGCTCGCCCCGCGCCTTCACCTCGGCGGGGATGTCCGGGATATCCAGCACCACGGAGTGGATTCGCGGTCGCGAGACGAAAGAGCCCGCCTTGCGCCGGCGGATGATCAGCCCAGACTCGGCCAATGGCGCGAGCGCCTTGTTCACCGTCATCCTCGAGCAGCCGTATTCGGCCATCAGCTCGTGCTCGAAGGGGATGCGGTAGCCCGGCGGCCATGTTCCCGAAAGAATACGCTCCGAAATCTCGGCGCGTATTCGCTTGTGCAGAGTTGCGTCCTTCGTCTCGGTCATGCGCTCAACAGGCGCTCCAGGGTCAGGCGATAGCGGGCGACGATTCGGTCGCGCGCATAAAGGCGCCCATCTTCGACCACCTTCCGCCCCGCACGCCAGACGTCCTTCACCAGCCGCGACCCGCCCGCGAACACATAGCCGTCCAAGATCGCGTCCCCGGTGCGGCCGGCGAGGTCCGGATGTCCGGCGTCGAGCGTTACCAGATCGGCAGGCGCACCCTCCGAGAGCCCAGTCGGCTGGCCCAGCGCCTGGGCGCCGCCGGCCAGGGACCGGCGATAGAGCGCCGCGCCGGTGGAGGCCCCCGCTCCCCCCGCCAGGACGTTGCGGGCGCGGGCGCTCAGCCGCTGCCCGTATTCCAGCAGCCGCAACTCCTCGGCCGCATCGATCCGCACATTGGAATCGGAACCCACGCCGATCGCGCCGCCGGCGTCGAGGAAGGCCGCTGCGGGGAAGAGCCCGTCGCCAAGGTTGGCCTCGGTGATCGGACAAAGGCCGGCCACGGCGCCGCTCCGCGCCAGCCGCGCCGTCTCATCGGCGGTCATGTGCGTGGCGTGAACCAGGCACCAGCGGGCGTCGACCGCAGCATTGTCCATCAGCCAGTCGACGGGGCGCGCGCCGGACCAGGCCAGGCAATCGTCCACTTCCCGCAGTTGCTCGGCGATGTGGATGTGCACCGGACCCGCGCCGCCACTGACCGCGGCTAGTTCCGAGCGGGTCACCGCCCGCAGGCTGTGCGGCGCGGCGCCGACGACCGCGTCGGGCAAGCCGGCCACCGCGGCGCGACTCGCCTCCAGCAGGCGGGCATAGCCGTCGGCATCGGTCACGAACCGCCGCTGCCCGTCGGTGGGCGGCGCTTCGCCAAATCCGGCATGGGCGTAGAACACCGGCAGCAGGGTTAAGCCGATCCCGCTCTCGGCGGCGGCGGCGGCGATCCGCTCGCCCATCTCGGCGGGGTTCGCATAGGCCCGGCCGTCCCGGTCATGATGCAGGTAGTGGAACTCCCCCACCCGCGTGAAGCCGGTCTCCAGCATCTCCATAAACGCCAGGGCGGCGATAGCTTCGATGTCGTCCGGCTCCAGTCGACCGACGAAGCGGTACATCAGCTCGCGCCAACTCCAGAAGCTGTCGGCGGTCGGTCCCCTCGCCTCGGTCAGTCCGGCCATCGCGCGCTGGAACGCGTGGCTGTGCAGGTTCGGCAGTCCCGGCAGGGCGACGCCGCCACGCTGGTCATCGGCCGTCGGATCGGCGCCCACTACGACTGTCTCGATCCGGCCACCAGCCAGGGACAGGCGTACGGCCCTCGCCCACCCATCGGCCAGCAGGGCCGTCTCGAACCACAACGTCGTCACCCTGGATCCCCTGCGCCTGCGGGCCTGAAAATACACTTACCCACCAAGCTTATGTCTATACAATATAACGACGCCCGGCTACGACTGGCGCAGGCGGGGCTTGAGGGAGGATTCCGTGCGCTGCGATCGGCTTTGGCGCAACGCCCGGCTCGCGACTCTCGCGCCGGACCGGCCGTTACTCGGCGAAATCGACCGCGGCGTGGTCGCCGCCGCAGACGGCCGGATTCTATATGCGGGTCCGGAGGCCGGCGCCCCGCAACTCGACGCCGCGGACACCGTGGATTGCCAGGGCCGCTGGATCACCCCGGGCCTGATCGACCCCCACACCCACCTCGTCCATGGCGGCGACCGCGCGCAGGAATTCGAGCTGCGGCTGGCCGGCGCCAGCTACGAAGAGATCGCCCGCGCCGGGGGCGGCATCGTCTCCACCATGGCCTCGACGCGCGCGGTCACCGAGGACCAGTTGGTCGCCCAGGCCCTACCTCGCCTGGACGCGCTGATCGCCGAGGGCGTCACTACCGTCGAGATCAAGTCCGGCTACGGCCTCGCGCTCGAGCACGAGCTGAAGTCGCTGCGCGCCGCGCGCCGGCTGGGCGCGATGCGGGACGTCAGCATCGTCACGACCTTCCTGGGCGCCCACGCCCTGCCCCCGGAGTTCGCGGGCGACGCCGAAGGCTACATCGACCTCGTCTGCCGCGAGATGATCCCGGCCGTCGCCGCCGAGCGCCTGGCCGACGCCGTCGACGCCTTCTGCGAGGGGATCGGGTTCACCCCGGCCCAGACCCGGCGGGTGTTTGAAGCCGCCCGCGCGCACGGCCTGCCGGTCAAGCTGCATGCGGAGCAACTGTCCAACCTGCACGGCGCCGCGCTCGCGGCCGAGTTCGGCGCGCTCTCCGCCGATCACCTGGAGCACCTCGACACGGCAGGCGTTGCGGCTATGGCGGCGGCCGGGACCGTCGCAACCCTGCTGCCTGGGGCCTACTACTTCGTCCGCGAAACCCAGTCCCCGCCGATCGCCCCCCTACGCGCCGCCGGCGTGCCGATCGCGCTGGCCACCGACAGCAACCCCGGCACCTCGCCCCTCACCTCGCTGCTGCTGACCCTGAACATGGGCGCCACCCTGTTCCGGCTCACGGTCGAGGAGTGCCTGGCGGGCGTCACGCGCAACGCCGCGCGCGCGCTCGGCGTCGGCGGCGAGACCGGGACGCTGGAAGCCGGCAAGCGCTGCGATCTGGCCATCTGGGACATCGAGCACCCCGCGGAGCTCGTCTACCGCATGGGATTCAACCCGCTGCATGCCCGCGTCTGGAGAGGCCGTTGACTGAAGTGCTGATGCGGCCAGGGGCGACGCCGCTCGCGGCGTGGCGGGAGATCTATCGCGGCGCGGGCGTCAGGCTGGACCCCGCCGCCGCCGGCCCGATCGCCCAAAGCGCCGCCGCCGTCGCCCGGATCCTCGCGCGCGGCGAGCCGGTCTATGGGATCAACACCGGCTTTGGGAAGCTCGCCAATGTCCGCGTCGCAGCCGGCGACCTCGCCACCCTACAACGCAACATCGTGCTGTCCCACGCCGCCGGGACCGGCGATCCCGCGCCAACCGCCGTCGCGCGCTTGATGATGGCGCTGAAGCTGGCCAGCCTGGCGCAGGGCGCTTCCGGCGTGCAGCCGGCGACCGTCGCCCTGCTGGAGAGGATGATCACGGCCGGCCTCACGCCGGTCGTGCCGAGCCAGGGGTCGGTCGGCGCCTCCGGGGATCTGGCCCCACTGGCGCACATGGCGGCGGCGATGATCGGGGTCGGCGACATCGAGGCTGCGGGCGTTCGCCGCCCGGCGGCTGAGGCGCTGAAGCAGGCCGGCCTCGCCCCGCTGGCACTGGGGCCCAAGGAAGGTCTGGCGCTGCTGAACGGCACGCAGTTCTCCACCGCCTATGCGCTGGCCGGCCTGTTCGACGCCGAGCGCCTCTTCCAGACCGCCCTGGTCACCGGGGCGTTGGCGACCGAGGCCGCAAAGGGCTCCGACACCCCCTTTGATCCCCGCATCCACCTGCTGCGCCGCCAGCCCGGCCAAATCGAGACCGCAGCGGCCCTGCGCCATCTGATGGCCGGCTCAGCCATCCGCGCGTCGCACCTGAAGGACGACGAGCGCGTGCAGGACCCCTACTGCCTGCGTTGCCAGCCGCAGGTGATGGGCGCGGCGCTGGATATATTGCGCCAGGCCGCGCAAACGCTGGCCTTCGAAGCCAACGGCGTGTCGGACAATCCGCTGATCTTCGCCGACACCGACGAGGCGCTCTCCGGCGGCAACTTCCACGCCGAGCCGGTCGCCTTCGCCGCTGACATCATCGCGCTGGCGGTCTGCGAGATCGGCTCGATCGCGGAGCGCCGTATCGCCATGCTGGTCGACCCGGCGCTCTCCGGCCTGCCGGCGTTCCTGACGCCGAAGCCTGGGCTCAATTCCGGGTTCATGATCCCGCAGGTGACCGCCGCGGCCCTAGTCTCGGAGAACAAGCAGCGCGCCTATCCGGCCAGCGTCGACTCCATCCCGACTTCGGCGAACCAGGAAGATCACGTCTCGATGGCGGCCCACGCCGCCGCGCGGCTGCCCGCCATGGTGCGCAACGCCACCGCCGTGATCGGGATCGAACTGCTGGCCGCCGCCCAGGGCTGCGACTTCCACCGGCCGGTCGCCTCCAGCCCGGCGCTCGAGGCGGCGCGAGCGACCCTGCGCGCCTGGGTGCCCATGCTCGAGGACGACCGTCATTTCCACCCGGACATGGAGACCGCCAACGACCTGGTCCGCTCGGGTGACATCATCGACGCCGCCGCGGCCGTCGCCCTGCCCGGGGTAGCCTGATGGGGTGGCTCGAGGTCGCGCGCGGCGACGCGCCCCTGGTGGTCAGCTTCCCGCACACCGGAACGGAGATCCCGGCGGAGATCGAGGCGCGGCTCGCATCCCCCTGGCTCGCCCGCAAGGACGCCGACTGGTGGGTCGATGAGCTGTACGGCTTCGCGGCCGACCTGGGCGCGACTACCGTCCGCACCGCGATCTCGCGGACGGTCATCGACGTCAATCGCGACCCCTCGGGCGCCTCGCTCTATCCCGGTCAGGCGACGACGGACCTCTGCCCTACCACCACCTTTGACGGCGAGCCGCTCTATCGCCCCGGCGAAGCCCCCGACGCGGGCGAGATCGCGCAGCGCCGGGACCGCTATTTCACGCCCTACCACGCCGCTCTGCGGGCGGAGCTCGATCGCCTTCGCACGCGCCACGGCAAGGTGGTGTTGTACGAGGCCCATTCGATCCGCTCACGGGTGCCGCGGCTGTTCGAGGGGGAGCTGCCGAACTTCAACCTCGGGACCAACGGCGGCGCGAGTTGCGACCCTTCCCTGACCGCCGCGATCGAGACGGCCTGCGACGCTCGTCCGTTCAGCCGCGTCACCGACGGCCGCTTCAAGGGCGGCTGGACCACTCGCCGCTATGGCCGGCCCGAGGCCGGCGTGCACGCGATCCAGATGGAGCTCGCCTGCCGCGGCTACATGGACGATCCCGACGCGCCGCCGACGCCGCAGACCTGGCCGTCGCCGTTCGATCCCGACCACGCCGCGCCGATGCGCGCGGTCCTCACCGACGTCCTGAAGGCGGCGCTCGCCTTCACCCGTTCCTGAGCCCCAAGAGCCCCATGACCCGTAACGACCCCACCCGCGTGATCCGCCCCGCCATGGGCTCCGAGCTGAGTTGCAAGAGCTGGCTCACCGAGGCCCCGCTGCGCATGCTGATGAACAACCTGCACCCGGACGTGGCCGAACGCCCCGAAGAGCTGGTCGTCTATGGCGGCATAGGGCGCGCCGCCCGGGACTGGGAGAGCTTCGACAAGATCGTTGAAACCCTGCGCCGCCTGGAGGATGATGAGACCCTGCTGATCCAGTCCGGCAAGCCGGTCGGCGTCTTCAAGACCCACGCGGATGCGCCGCGGGTGCTGATCGCCAATTCCAACCTGGTTCCCAAGTGGGCGACCTGGGAGCACTTCAACGAGCTCGATCGCAAAGGCCTGGCTATGTACGGCCAGATGACCGCCGGCTCCTGGATCTATATCGGCGCCCAGGGGATCGTGCAGGGCACCTACGAGACTTTCGTGGAGATGGGCCGCCAGCACTACGCCGGGGACCTCGCCGGCCGCTGGCTGCTGACCGCGGGCTTGGGCGGCATGGGCGCGGCCCAGCCGCTAGCGGCGGTGATGGCGGGCGCTTCGTGCCTGGCGATCGAGTGCCAGCCCTCGCGCATCGAGATGCGGCTGCGCACCGGCTATCTCGACCGCGCGACCGAAAGCGTCGACGAGGCGCTCCAGATCATCGAACAGTCCTGCCGCGACAAGGCGCCGGTCTCAGTCGGCTTGCTGGGCAACGCGTGCGAGCTGCTGCCGGAGATCTTCGCCCGCGGCGTGCGGCCGGATCTCCTCACCGACCAGACCTCGGCCCACGACCCGATCAACGGCTACCTGCCGAAGGGCTGGACCCTGGAGCGTTGGGCGGCGATGCGCGAGCAGGACCCGACCCAGGTCGAAGAGGCGGCGCGCGCCTCCATGGCCGAGCACGTCCAGTCGATGCTGGCGTTCCGCCGGGCCGGGGTTCCCACGGTCGACTACGGCAACAATATCCGCCAGGTCGCCAAGGACGCGGGCGTCACCGACGCCTTCGATTTCCCGGGCTTCGTGCCGGCCTACATTCGTCCACTGTTCTGCCGGGGCGTCGGGCCGTTCCGCTGGGTGGCGCTCTCCGGCGACCCCGAAGACATCTTCAAGACCGACGCCAAGGTGAAGGAGCTGATCCCCGACGATCCCCACCTGCACAACTGGCTCGACATGGCCGGCCAGCGGATCAAGTTCCAGGGGCTGCCGGCGCGCATCTGCTGGGTGGGCCTCGGCGACCGCGACCGGCTCGGCCTGGCGTTCAACGAGATGGTGGCGAAGGGCGAGCTCAAGGCGCCCGTCGTCATCGGCCGCGACCACCTGGACTCCGGCTCCGTCGCCTCGCCCAACCGCGAGACCGAGGCCATGCGCGACGGCTCCGACGCGGTCTCCGACTGGCCGCTGCTCAACGCCCTGCTCAACACCGCCTCGGGCGCGACCTGGGTCTCGCTGCACCACGGCGGCGGGGTCGGCATGGGCTATTCGCAGCACGCCGGCATGGTCATCGTCTGCGACGGGACCGAGGCGGCCGCCAGGCGCATCGCGCGCGTGCTGTGGAACGACCCGGCGACCGGCGTCATGCGCCACGCCGATGCCGGCTACGAAATCGCGCTGCGCGTCGCCCGCGAGAAAGGCCTCGACCTGCCGGGCATCGTCGGGTGATCGTCACGCGGCTGGCCGGAGCCGACCGCCATGCGGTCGCCTGGAAGAACGGCGGCGGCGTCACCACCGAGATCGCCGCCGCCCCGCCCGGCGCGGGCCTCGAGGACTTCCACTGGCGCGTCAGCATGGCCGAGATCGCCGCGGACGGGCCCTTCTCCACATTCCCGGAGGTCGATCGGACGCTGGTGATGCTCGAGGGCGGCGTCCGGCTGGCCGTCGCCGGCCGCGACCCGATCGACCTGACGCCGGCGTCGCCGCCCCTCGCGTTTCCGGGCGACGCGGCCGCCGCCGCGAAGCTGACGACCCCCGCGCGCGCGACCTGAATATCATGGTCCGTCGCGGACAATGGCGCGCGCAGGTGAAGCGGCTTGAGGTGTCAGGCGAAACGGCCCTGCGGTTGAGGGACCATCTGATGCTGCTGTTCGTCGCCGCCGGCCAGGTCTCGCTGGCCGAGGCCGGCCTGACCCTCGACCCCCTGGACGCCGCCCACGTCCGCCACGGCGCTGGACAGTTGCTGACGCTGCGCAGTCCGTCGGCGGCGGTCGCGTACCTCGTGGCGCTCTACCCGCTCTAGGCCGGCGCTACCGCGCGCCGGTTTTGGCGGCGGCGCGTAGCCGCGCGATGGGATCGAGCACCCAGCTGAAGTCGGACCTGCGGAAGCTGCGGAAGAGCAGGATAAGACCGCTGAGCGCCAGCCAGACGATCCCCGTCGCCACCGTGATGATCAGCGGATGATTGAAGCTCTCGCGCTTGGTGTAATCCATGATGTGGATCATCCAGACGAAGTCCCAGAGCCGCCAGGCGTCGTTCTTCGCACCCAGCACCTGGCCGGTCCCGGCCGACACGAACAGCGCCGTGTGGTCCTTGTCGGCGAATTCGACTCGCCAGACCGGCCGAGCGAAGGTGCGGGTCTCGAACGTGCTTTCCGTCACCGGGGCCACCGACCTTACCGGTTCCGCGCCCCGATAGGCCGACACCGCCAGGCTCCGGGCGCGGTCGGCGTCGATGACGACAGGCCGGCCGTCCGCGGCGTCGATCAGGCGAACGCCATCGGTCGTCGCCGCCTCATAGACATACCGGCCCTGCAGCGGCTTGAGCTCCAGCCGCAGGATCGGCGCGCCGGCGGCCTGGGCTACGCGGGCCAGGGACACCGGTTGCTCCAAGCGCGGGACATCGGCCGGGGGGCGGATAACGCCCTCGGCGGCGACCTTGTGGTGGTCGAGGAGCGCCATCGCCGCGCCGCTGAAGGTCCACAGCACAAACTGCAGGCCGACGATCAGGCCGATCCATTTGTGCAGCCATCGGAGGAACAGGATCATGAAGTCACGCGACCGATCTGCGCGCGCGGCGCCGCCGCCGGAAACTGTAAAGCAGCAGCCAGGCGCCGGTGAGCGACGTCGCCAGGGCCATCCAGGTCGCCACGCGCAGCAGGATGTTGTTCACGTCCGTCCGGTTTTCGTAGTCCATGATGTGGAACATCCAGACGAAGTCGTAGGTCCGCCAGAGGTCATGCCGCCTGGCGACCAGTTCGCCGGTCTGCGGCGAGATGTAGAACGTCGGCCGCCACGCGCCCTCGAACTCCGCCCGCCAGATCGGAGCCGGCCGCGACTTGATCTCCCCCGGGACCTTGGTAAGCAGCTCGAGACTGACGATGTCGCCCTCCCCGGCGTACAACGCCTTGGCCCGCGCGCGGATGTCGGCCTCGCCCAGGGGTGAGAGGGCGCGGCCCGTTCGGGCGTCGAACAGGTCGTGGCCGGCTGTCGTCTCGACGATGTAGACAGGCTTGCCGAGCTGGGTGTCCAGCCGAAGGGACTTCAAGCCGGGCGCCATGTGCGCGAGATGCGCCGGCTCCACGAGGCCCGCGAGCGCGAGCGGCTGCGGCGCGACGGCCTTCACCAGCCGGTCCCCATGGATGATGTCGATGTGGACGGCGCTCATATAGAGGCCGCTCAGCGTCCAGAAGACCGCCTGGACGGCGATGATCAGGGCGAGCCACTTGTGGGTGGTCCGCGCGAGGGCTGGCCAGCGCATTTGGTCCTCTCAAGAAAAGTTCGGGCGCCGACGGCTATGGGACACGCCGCCGACGCCTGATCGTGCGACCGCTAGAACGTGTACTGCAGGCGCACGTAACCCCGGCGACCCAGCAGGTCGTAGGTCATGGTGTCGGTGTTGGCGTCGGTCCAGCTCTGGATGAACGGCGCGTCCTTATCGAACAGGTTGTCGATGCCCACAGCCACATTGGCCTTCTCGTTGATGCGGTAGGACGCTTGCACGAAGTGGTAGAAGACGTTGGACGTCGTCGATCCGATGGCCGTCGGCGCGGCGTTGAAGTCCTTCGCCTTGCCGATCATCTGCACGGACCAGCTGGCGTTCCAGTTGGTGTCCGAGACCGTGAGGGCGGCGTTTGAGCGCCAGTGCGGATAGCCGCCGTTGCCGCCGCCGATCCGCCCGTCAAAGATGATCGGGTCGGCGCCCAGAAACGGGGTGATCTCGTACTTAGCGAGGTAGGTGGTGTTCCAGTCGAGCTCGGCGCGAAGCGACCCAATATCGCGCGTATAGCGGACCCCGAAGTCCACACCCTTCATGACTTCCTTGCCCGCGTTGCTGGGCTGTGAGGAGAGGAAGTTTACCTCGCCGGTCAGGGGGCTTCGGCGGAAGTTGGCGGGCGAGCAGAACGGGTGCGACAGATTCGGGCTGGCGTAGCAGACCGACAGCTTCGTCGAGCCCGGGATGTTGCGAATGGCGTCCGTGATCTGGATGTCGAAATAATCGACCGTCACTGAAAGCCCACTCACGAAGGTCGGCTGGAAGACTGCGCCGAGGGTCAGGTTCTCCGACTTTTCAGGTTGCAGGTTCTGGTTGCCGCCGACGGTGGTGAGCACGGTGTTGCCCAACTGGACGTACCCAGCCGGGACGCCCGAGGCGCGGCAATTGGCGACCAGAGTGGCGTTGCTGCTGGTCGAGTAGCGGCTGCAGGGGTCGGTGGTCGTCAAGTTGCCTTCGGCTACGCCGCCGAACAGCTCCGGAACGCTCGGGATGCGGAAGCCGGTGCCGTAGGTGGCCCGAAGCCTTAGCCCCTGCATGACCGTCCAGTTGAGGCCGACCTTGTAGGTGACATTGTCGCCGAAAAGGTCGTAGTCCGAGTAACGGACGGCGCCGTTGAGCTCCACGCGCTGGGCCATCGGCAGGTCGGCCAGCAGGGGTGCGGAGAGCTCAAGATAAGCCTCCTTGGTCTTCACCTGGCCGCGGATCGGCGACTGCTGGTTGGTGTTAGCTATGCCCAGGACGGTCAGCTGATCCGGGTTCCGGTAGCCGATTTCCTCGCGGTAGACGACGCCCGCCGCCGCAGCCAGAGGGCCGGCCGGCAATTGGAAGAGGGTGCCGGTGACGTCGGCGGTGACGCTCTTCTGTTCGTTGCCGCCCGTGTCGCGGGTGGTCGCCAGGATGTACTTCAACACCTGCGGTGTCAGGTCGCCGAAGCCGAGATAGTCACCGCAGGGGATGGTGGCGTTCGCCGCTGCACTGCAGACGGCCGGGTTCAAAGTTTCCCCCACCCGCTGCAGGTTGGCGATGTTGGTCGAGCCGTCGACCCCGGTCGTCTTACCCCAGTTGCCAGCGACCTCCCAAGTCCAGTCACCCGCGAACTTGCCGCGCGCGCCGCCGACCAGCCGCCAAGTGTCCGTCTCCTGGAAGAACTGCCGCGGACCCGGCTCGGCTAGACGCCGCTGGATCAGGACGATGTTCTGCCCCGTCGGATTGGTGGGATTGGTCGCGGCGATCGACAGGTTTCGGAGCGTGCCGGGCGTGGCGATCTGGTCGGTCTTGCGGTTCGTGAACATGAACTCGCCGAACATCTGCACATTGTCGGTGAGGTCGTAGTCCCCAAACACGCCCACGCTGATCCGCTCGATGGCGCTGACCGCGTTCAAAAAGGGGTTAGAGTTGAAGTTGTGCTTGGCCGCGCTGTAAGGCTCGAAGAAGTTGCCGTTTCCACCAAGTGTCTGGTTGAAGTTGATCTGCTGGCCGTTCGGGAGCACGGCTCGGCCGCCGATGGTCGAGGCGCTGCCGACGCAGACCAACTGGCCGCCGACCTCGCCCAGGCCGCACGGCTCACGGTCGGCCATGTTGACCGGCTTGGTCTTCTGATAGTTGAGCGCCGCGGTGAAGCCGCCTCGCTCACCGCGCTGGCCCCAGAGCAGGTCGCCGGTAAACTCCTCGCCGTCGCCCTTATCGGTGACGCCGTACTTGCCGGTGACCTGCACGCCCTCGAAGTCCGTACGGGTGATGATGTTAACGACACCGGCCACCGCGTCGGCGCCGTAGATTGCCGAGGCCCCGTCCTTAAGGACGTCGATGCGGCCGATGATGGCCGCGGGAATGGTGTTCAGGTCCACCGCGCTGTTGGCGCCGGTGCCGCCGTAGACCACGCGGCGGCCGTTGAGCAGCACCAGGGTTCGGTTGATTCCTAGGCCCCGCAGGTTGACCTGGGCGGTGCCGTAGCCGTTGCCAGTCCAGTAGGCGTTGGTCTGACCGCCGGCGTTGCCGGCCGAGGCGGGCAGGCGTTGCAAAAGCGTCTCCACATTAGCCACACCGGTGCGCGAGATGGCCTCTTCGGTGACGACGGTCGCGGGCCCGACTCCGGTGATGTCGGCGTGCTTGATCCGGCTTCCGGTGACGATAACTTCCGCGACGTCCGCCCCAGCGGCGTCTGCGGCTAGGGCCGACGTGCCGGTCGCCGCCAGCATTATGCATGCGCTCGCAAACAGGAGCCGCTTCGACGTCAGGTTCATGACTTACACCCCCTCTAGGCCATCCCGGACACGCCCCCGACCCTCGTCTGCGCATCCGACGTGCTGCGGTTCTCCCGTCGATCACAACCCGCTGTCAAGTCATGTATATACATAATCGGCCAGTCGCACGCGGCGACGTTTTGCGTCAATTCCGCGAATGTCGCGGTGGGGACAATGCAAATCCTGGGTATGCGGAAAAAACTACCTAGAATTTGGTATAATGTGCAGAATGCTTGCTTTCTGCATGAGAGGAAAAGGTTAGACCCGCCCACGGCTGTGGCGCCCATTTTATATACAGGTGGAATTATAGAACAAACTGTCGTCAGAACCCCGCCACGATAGGATCGGGATCAGCGTCACTCGGGTGGTCGGTCCTGTAGCCTGCGGCTAGCTTCATTAAACATTACCATTATTGGAAGGTTTAGGCTGTGGATTAGTGGCGTGCTGCATTCTGCTCTCGGGGACGGACATACTCACTGCTCTCGGGGACGGACATACTCAGCAAACTGCCCCGTTTGGCGGCTACTTGCTTTTCCCCCACGCTCTCGCCAACCAGATCAGCCCCCATGCTGCCTCCCACGCCCGCTGGCCGTCCAGCAGTCACGTCGGCGCCCCCCGATGAGGCCGCTTGCACGCTATGAGCGTCCCGAGAGCGCTCCAGCCACGCACTCCACGAGTTGCGCGCTCGTGAACGGCTTGGGTAGCGTAGCGTCAGCGCCGAGCATGGCGGCCGTACGGAGAAGCTGGCTGACTTCGATGAAGCCGAAGCCGCCGCTAATCGCCACGATCCGGGTCGAGGGCCAGCGCCGCCGGACTTCCATAATCACTTCGACGCCGTCCTTGTCCGGCATCAACAGATCGGTCAGCAGCACGTCCGGCCGTCGCGCCATCAGCGCGATGGCCGCCCGGCCGCCGTCGGCCTGCAAGCAGTCATAGCCGGCGTCCGCCAGGATCTCAGAGATCAGGTCCCGGCATGCGGGGTCGTCTTCCACGACCAGGACGACCTCGCGACCCATAAGACTCCGTCCCCCCGCCCAGACACTCGGGTCCTAAAGGGCTTACGCGGGAGATCGCGCCTCGCCCTCATCCCGCTCGTGGCGGCGCTTCGGAGACCTGAGGGGCGAAATGCTGGGCGTATCGCCGGCGGGCCAGGAGCCTTTTGTCGCGATCGAACACAAGGACCTCGGCGCAACCACCCTGGGCGGCCGCCTGTTGGGCGAGTTGCTTGGCCTTGGCTTCCGCGCGCCCCCCGGAGAGGAACATGAGCGGTAGGCCCGAAGGTTGTTCGACCGCCCAGCCACCCGGAACCGGCACGACCGAATAGGTCCAGGTCTCCATCTTTGGCTCCCTCCCGTCCAGGCGTGCCTTACGCCCCGAAACTACACCCTCACAGATGCCTTGCGACGCCCTTTCGTGAAGCGATCGCGCTTGGCCGCGCGGCGACGAGCTCGAGGACTTGGATTCAATGGCTACGGCCGCCCCCGCCGTGCCCAGCGCCGAAATGGCCACCGCCACCGTGGCCGAAGCTTGAGTGGCCTCCGCCGAAGTGGCCGCCGCCTTGGTGGCCGCCACTGAAGAAGCTGAGGCCGAAGGAGCCGTAGAACGGCCTTGAATAGTAGCTCGGCCCCCAAGGATCGTAAGCATAGGAGGAATAGCGCGGGCGGGGCGGCGGAGCCGCATCGGTGGCGACCGGCACGACGCAGACGGCCTCCGCCGGCAGGGCCGGGTCGGCCGATGGCGGCAAGGCCGGCGTCGTCGCGATCGCGCCCGGACTGCCGCACGGCACGACGTAATAGACGAACGGCGGCGGGGCGGGACCGACGGGCTGTGCGACGCCGATGGCCGGCGCAGCTAGTCCGGCGGTCGCCATCGCAATTGCTCGGATGATTTTGATCATGATGGGCGCTCCTCTTCGGCGCCAAGCGATCTGACCAGATTGACCCGCCAGGTGTCGTACGCATGGGAGCGGGATGAATTCTGTTTCATCATGGCGGCTCCGAAGCCCCGACCGCGAACATGAAATCGAGTTCACGCCGGCCCCACTCGCCTGAAAGTTCCCGGCCGCATCTTGGTCGGTGGCGGCGCGTTGACGCCGAGCGGTCCACCTGCCCCCCGGTGGACGCGCTTAAGGCGCCGGCCAAGGCCGCCAGCTGCCGGTCGATCCCGCCGGCAGCTGGCGGCGATCGCCGAGACCGACATGCCCCCTGGATCGGACGCCAAGGACCCTTCAGACTCTGACCATGAAGCTTCTCCTGATCGAGGATGACCGCACGACGGCGAGCTACGTCCAGCAGGGCTTGGCGGAGCTCGGTCACGCCTGCGACCACGCGGAAACGGGGCTCGACGGGCTGACGGCTGCGCTCACGAACCCCTACGACGCGATTATCCTCGATCGGAACCTGCCGCAGCTGGATGGCCTGTCCGTCCTGCAAGCGCTACGGTCGCAGGGCCAGAGGACGCCGGTGCTGATCCTCAGCGCGCTCGGGCAGGTCGATGATCGGATCAAGGGCCTGGACGCGGGCAGCGACGACTATCTGACAAAGCCGTTTTCGTTCGGGGAACTGATGGCGCGGATCGCCGCCATCGTCCGGCGGGGTTCCGGCGCGGCCACGGCCACCACGACCCTGCAGGTGGGCGATCTGGAGCTGGACCTCTTGGCGCGCTCGGCCAAGCGGGGCGCCCGGCGCATCGAGCTGCTCAACAAGGAGTTCCAACTCCTCGAATACTTCATGCGCCATGCTGGCCAGGTCGTGACACGCACCATGCTTCTCGAAGCTGCGTGGGACTACAGCTTCGATCCCGGAACCAATGTCATTGACGTCCACGTGAGCCGGCTTCGCGGCAAGCTGGAACACGCGGAGGAGCCGCCGCTGCTGCACACGGTTCGCGGCGCCGGTTACCAGCTTGACGCGCGCTAAGCCGCCCCGGCGCCGACCGCAGGCGGCGGCGTTCCGCGGCGCCCTGTGGATCACGCTGATCGCCGTGGTCACGACCGTGGTGGCGCTGAGCGTCCAGCATTTTCAGACCGTCCGGGTGCTGAAGATCGAACTCGAGCACCTGCTCGAAGGCGAGGCGGACGCGCTCGTCCTCCGCTATCGTGACGGCGGCCTGGGCGGCCTGGCCAGCTACATCGATGAGCAGACCCGGACGCAGCGGCGCGACGTGGTCTATATGGTTTCCGACGGCGCCGGGCGGCGTCTGGCCGGCAATGTCTTGGTCTGGCCAGGCGGGTTGGCGGCCGAGCACCTGGCCATTACCACCGTGCAGGTGCGGCGAGGCGGTCAGGTCCAATCGAGACGAATCGAGGCCGAGGTCCGCACCCTCGGGCCGGACACGCGGCTCTTGGTCGGGCACTTGGCGGACAGCCGCATCGCGCTCGGACGTCGCTATTGGGTGTCCCTCGCCCTGTCGGTGCTGGCCACCGCCGTGCTCGGGTCGAGCCTCGGCTGGCTCGTCAGCCGGCGCGGCGTGCGCGTCGTGCGGGCGGCGGCCGACACGGGCGATCGATTCCTAAGCGGTCACTTGGATGAGCGGCTCAAGGTCTCACCCCGCGACGACGAATTCGATCGCCTGGCCGAGGTGTTCAACGCCTGCCTCGACGAGATCGAGCGCATGGTCCGGTCGCTCCGCGCCGCCACCGATGGCCTCGGACACGACCTGAAAACGCCGCTCACACGCATCAAGGCGCGGCTGGAATTGGCGGCGCTACGTGGGCACGAGGCTCCGCAGCAGGACATTCTGGCGGAGACGGCGCGCGATCTCGACGCCCTCTTGGCTTTGGTGAACGGGCTGCTGGTGCTGGCCAGGGCTGACGCCACCACGGCCGATAGCTTCGTGCCGCTCGACCTCGCTGCGGTCGCCGAAGAGGCCTACGACCTCTACGCGCCGCTGGCAGAGGACGCGGGTCAGCATCTCCTGCTTCGACTCTCGCCGGCGCCGACGCGTGGAGTTTCAAGCCTACTCCTCCACGCAACCGCCAACCTGATCGACAACGCCATCAAGCATGGGAGCCCAGGCGGCCAGATCGTCGTCGCCACGAGAATCGACGGTGCGGCCAGCAGCCTCACCATTGGCGACCGAGGGCCGGGAATCGCTCCGGACGCGCGCGAACGGGCCGTGCAGCGCTTCAGCCGGCTGGACGAGAGCCGCTCCACGCCCGGCAGCGGCCTTGGGCTATCCCTCGTGGCGACCGTCGCGCGGGTCCATCGTGGCCAGCTCGTGCTGGCGGACAATCAGCCCGGGCTCAGGGCGGAGCTACGCTTGCCGCTGAGCCCGGACCGGGACCTGCGCCTCGCCCGCGCCAAGGAGGTCACCGGTGAGACTGGCCGGGTGATCGGAACGGAAGGGTGAAGCGCGCGCCCCAGCCGCCATAGGTGCGGTTGGGCGCGTATCCATAGGCGCCGTATGGACGGGTGGGGCCGACCGCGGAATCGTAGCTGCGGCGGGCGCCGTAGTCGTAGCGCGCGCCACCGTCGTAAGCGCGGTCGTCCTGGTACGTTCTTGCGGCGCCGTAAGGGTTTGAGCGCCAGGCGCTGACCGATGGCGCGTAGGGCGCGCCGGGATGGGCATATGGCTGCGCCGAGGCGGCCGAGGCCATCGTGAGGGCCGCCGTCGCGGCGGCGGCGGCAAGAAAGCGTTGCATGGGAGGCTCCTTGGACTGGCCGACGAGAGGTCGGCGATGAGGAGCGTTGTCGCCCACGCGGATGTCGTGGACCGCAAGCGGACGTGACATCCGGTTTAGGCGATCAGGTGCGCGCTGAGGGATCGCCGGGACCCGGCGCGTAACCCCATTAGCAGTGCTGACAGGGGAATCCTGTGGTCCGCCGGAAGACGAGACTTGATCGCACGAGCGGGCGCCGGCGCGGCCCGCTTTTCTGGACGGCGGCGCTCCTCGTCGCCGCCGTTATTGTCGGACTGACCGCCTATGAAGTCGTCGGAACCAACACGTCCAAGGCCGATGACCGGATCTGGATCTCCGATCCACATCGAGATTACCACGGGTTCGCGCCCGCGCCACGGCGCTGATGGAGGGCGCCGAAGTCCTCGACGTGGCGCGCGACGCCATCTGGCTGACGGTGCAGATCTCGGCGCCGGTCTTGATCGTTGGCCTGGTTGTCGGGGTCGCGATCGGTCTTTTGCAGGCCCTGACGCAAATCCAGGAGCAGACGCTCGTCTACGCCCCGAAGATCGTGGCGATCTTCATCGCGCTCCTGATCTTCCTGCCGATGATGGCCGCCCTCATGAAGGGCTTCATGGAGCACATCGCGCAACGGATCGCGGCGATGTAGCGGCACGCGGCGGCGGCGGACCTCACGACATTAAACCAAATTCATGTTCGAGACAGGCGCCGCCCACGGCGTCCATCGCAGTCTCGTAGATCTCATAGGGAGGGAAGACCGATGCACGTGATGGGGTGGGATCTGAGGCATCCGAGGACGCATCTCGGGATCGTCGTGGTGCTGGGCGCGGCTGGGCTGCTCGTGGCGGTGGCCATAGGCGTGACGATCGGCCTGGGGCTTTACAACATCGGGGCAGACGCACCTCACACGCGGCCGGTCTACAAGGTGCTGGAAACCCTGCGCGACCGGTCCATCAGTGTCCGAGCGGCGGGCGTCAAGGCGCCGGCGAACTTGAACGACCCCAAGCGGATCGCGAGCGGTGCGGGGCTGTACACCGAGATGTGCAGCGGCTGCCACCTGGCGCCTGGCCTCGAAAAAACCGAGATGAGCCAAGGGCTCTATCCGCAAGCCCCTGAGCTCTGGCGGCACGCAGACCTCTCCGCAGGCGAGCAGTTCTGGGCGATCAAACACGGTATCAAGATGACCGCCATGCCGGCCTGGGGGCGAACCCACAGCGACGAGCTGATATGGGACATGGTGGCCTTTGTCCGCCAGCTGCCCAAGATGTCGCCCGCACAATACCAGGCGGCCATTAAGAGCGCGCCGGCCGACCACGACGAGATGATGAAGGAAGGCGGGATGCCGGGCATGGCGATGCCCGGGATGGCGATGCCGCCCAAGGAGCCGGACGGGCATGCCGGCGATGGCCACTGAGCCGCAGATGCACGAGAGCCCCCGCCCGAGCGAAGACGTCGATCCGAAGCCTCCCGTGGACGACATCTTCGATTGTCTCATCCTGGGCGCGGGACCGGCCGGCCTCGCTGCGGCGCTCTATCTGCGGCGGTTTCGCCGAAGTATCTTGGTCGCCGACGCCGGACAGAGCCGTGCGGCGTTGATCCCACGCAGTCATAACGTCCCCGGTTTCGCCGGGGGTATTCGCGGGCTGGACCTGCTCGCCCAACTGCGCGAGCAACTGGCGCCGTTCGGCCCGGTGGACTGGGCGGGCCAAGTGACGGGCTTGGAGCGCGTGGACGAAACCCTTTGGCGTGCGACCTTCGCGGATCGGGCTGTCCTCGGCCGCACCGTCCTCTTCGCCACCGGCGTGGTTGACCGGCGCCCGCCGATCTCCGAGCCCGAGCAGGCGATCCATGATGGACTGCTTCGGTTCTGTCCCATATGTGACGGCTTCGAAGCCATGCTGGATAGGATTGCCGTCATCGGCATGGACGATCACGCCGCAAACGAGGCGCTGTTCCTCCGCGCTTACAGCCCCAGCGTTAGTTTGTTGACCCTTGGTCCGAACCATGCGGTCTCGCGTGCGAGCCGCGACGCCCTCGACGCAGCGGGCGTACCGCTGATCGCTGTGCAGGCCGATAGCCTGAAGGTCGAAGGCGGCCGGCTGCACGCCTGGCGGATGGATGGATCAGAGCTCGAACCGTTCGAAGTAATCTACGGCGCGCTGGGCGTTGAGCCGCAGTCGGGCCTCGCCGAGGCGATCGGCGTCGTTGTCGACGGTTCGGGATGCATCCTCGTGGATGAGCACCAGCGCACCTTCCTCCCGGGCGTCTA
Organism: Phenylobacterium aquaticum; assembly: GCF_022695515.1. Classification (GTDB taxonomy): domain Bacteria; phylum Pseudomonadota; class Alphaproteobacteria; order Caulobacterales; family Caulobacteraceae; genus Phenylobacterium; species Phenylobacterium aquaticum. The sequence continues at coordinate 40,023 of NZ_JALDPT010000001.1, read as the reverse complement.
TGCCGCGGGAGACGTCGCGCGGGGCCTCGACCAGATCAGCGTCGCTGTCGGTGAGGCGGCGATCGCCGCGACCTCCATCCACAATAGCCTCCCGCCTGTGCGTACCGTCCATGACTGAGGTGTCGCGGCCACGATCCGCGCGCTCAGGAGCCGCGGTGTCCACCATCACGGTCTATCACTTCACCTGCTCGACAGGCGGCGCCCCCGCCGCGGCCAGTCGCTTGGCGACGCGCGAAGCGATTGAAGCCCTGCCCGGCGCCGTGCGCATCCTCTGCGCCGGGGTCGGAGTCGATCCCGCGGCGGTGGAGAATGGGTTCCTGCGCGCGGACTACGACTGGATGTAAGTGGCGCCGAGCCCGTTTCGGTGCGGCGAGGTCAGTAGCTCCTCGCCCCCGGGCCGTGGGCTCAACTTGACCCCCGGAGAGCTCAGGACCCGTCAGCTTGGCCGGCAACCGGCCGCCCGCCATGCTCGGAGTCCGGCATCGTGGTCACCAACCATGGTGGTGGTCAACGTGGTGGGGATGGTGATGGCCGCCGTAACCGTAGCCAGCGTGTCCGCCAGATCCGTAGCTGTAGCCTGGAGCCACACTTGGTCCGTACCAGACGCGCGTCCCATGCGGATAGACGTAGACCCGAGGACCTGGCGTCCAATACGGCGCAGAGTAACCCGAGTAGTCCGAGTAGCCGGCGCCGCCGCGGTAAGCGGGCAGATAATCGCCTCGCGGGTAGGTGCTATAGCCATATTCCACCCACCTCCCCACAGGGCCTCGCAGCATCCGTTCGTGCGCGACTGCGACCGCAGGGAGCGCGAGGGCCGCGCAAAGCAGGATGATCTTCAAACAACGGGTCATGGCGCGCCTCCTGTCGTCACCACAGGTCGCCCCGTCGAACGAGCGGCCTGCGCGCCGGAGAACGCCGAGGAAGAGGGACGCGACCGAGGTGGGCCGCGCCCCCTACCCTGCGTGCGTCGCTGGCGGGGGATCGGGCCAGCGCAGCCACCAGAGCCGATCGGGGCTCTAATCTGGATACGCGCGCCGTGGGCTGCAGCCCTTAAGAGCGCCGAGCACTGCGTGAGCGGGGGTCCACACAGATTGATCAGTAGCTGAGCCGCAGCGACAGCCGCAGGGCGCGGGGCGAGCCGGGGGTGATGTTCGTGTTGCTGTTGGCAGCGGCGTAGTAGCCCCTGTCGAAGACGTTCTCGAGATTGAGCTGCGCCGACACCTGATCGGAGACCTTGTAATAGAGGGCCGCGTCGACACGGGTGAAGCCCGGCAGCGTGACGGCGTTGTCTGTCGAAGCGAAGATGGCGCTGCGGTAGATCACGCCGAGGCCGAGGCCCAGACGCGGCGTCACCTCCACCCGGTTCCACAGCGATGCCGAATGCTTCGGCAACTGAGCCAGGCGCGCGCCGGCGCGCACGGTGGCCGACTGCGTCTGGGTGATCTCTCCGTCCTGGTAGGCGTAACCGCCCACGAGGGTCCATCCGGGCCGCACGACGCCCTCGGCGCCAAGCTCCACGCCCTTGCTGCGTTGACCCTTAACCAGAACCAGACGGGTGGGATCGGCTGGATCGGTCGCGGCCACATTCTCACGATCGAGCTGGTAGATGGCCGCGGTTAGGGAGAAATCGGGGCGCAGGTCCCATTTCACGCCGACCTCCCGGTTGATGAACCGTTCCGGATCGAGCGCCTGGTTGGACAAGGACAACGAACTCAACTGGTCGCCCGCGCGGGCAGGTAAGAGCGGCTGTAGCTGGCGTAGAGGGCGAGCGGTTCCACCGGCTTGAAGACCAGGCCCGCGCGCGGAGACCAGAGCTTGTCCTGTGTCGCGAACACCGCGCCGGTGCGGTTGTTGCGGAAGTTCACGTCGAACCGATCATAGCGCAGGCCGACGATCGCCTGCAGGCGGCCGGTGAGCTGGATCTGGTCCTGCGCGTAGGCCGCGGCGATCTTGGCGAGGCCGTGGTTGTCAGCGTCGGTGGCGCTCTGGCGGTAGGTGACCGGAACCGAGACGGTCGGAGCGGTCAGCGGGACCGTGATCGTGGTCACCGTGGGTCCGACGCCCGTGAAGTAGCCGGTCTGGCGGAAGTTGTCGGTCCTCTGCCGGCCGAACTCGGCGCCCAGCAGCAGCTTGTGGCCGACAGGACCCGTGGCCGCCGACCAGGTGAGGTCCGTCTGGTTGAACAGGTTCTCGCGCCGCGTGGCGTTGTTGTAGGCCGAGAGGGAGACCGCGGTCCCGGCGGCGTTGACTGCCCCCGGATAGACGTTCTGGTAGGCCTTGTCGTAGTCGCCGAAGCTGGTGACGTTGCGCAGGCTGACGCCGCCGAAATCGTGTTCGATGACGCCGCTGGCGACCTTGATCGTGGCGCCCGTGGGACTGCCGGCGGGATCGCCGAAGAAGGTCGAAGGAGGGGTGCGGACCGGCCGTCCCTGGAATGACGGGATCCCGCGATCGGCCACCATGTCGTAGGTGAAATACTCGTAGCTGAGCCGAACGGTCGTCCGCTCGCTCAAGACCAGTCTGGCCGTCGGGTTGACGCCGTAGCGCTCCAGCTGCACCCCATCGCGGTAGCTGTCCGAGTTCTCGTAGACGCCCGTCGCCCGCAGTGAGATTCGATCATTCAGCTGCTGGCGCAGGTCGCCGGTGACGCGGCGGTTGTTCCATGAGCCGCCTTGCAGCACCAACTCGCCACCTCGGGTTCCGTCCGCCTGCCGGGTAACCCGGTTGAGGATCCCGCCGCCGCCGCCGCGGCCGAAGATCATCGCGTTGGGCCCTTTCATCGCTTCGACGCGCTCGACATTGTAGAGATCGCGGAAATACTCGACGTCATCGCGCACGCCGTCGACGAAGAAGTTCGCCGTCGAGCTGACGCCACGCATGATCGGGGCGTTGCGGTTGCCCTCCCCCTGGGCCATCCCCACGCCGGGCATGTAGCGGACCACGTCGGCCATGCCCTGCATCGCCTGGTCATCGATCAACTCGCGCGTCACCACGCTCACCGCCTGCGGCGTGTCGATCAGGGCGGTGGCCGTCTTCGTCGCGGTCCGGGTCTGCTCGACGCCGTAGCCTCCCCGCGCGCCCCGCACCGTCACGCTCGAGACTTCCGTCGCCGCGTCATCCGCCCAGGCTAATCCGGGAGCCAGGAGCGGCAGCAACGAAACGGTCGCGGTGAACAGGGTCGCGCGGCGGACCGCCCATCGAAGGGAGAAGAACACGGTGAAGGCTCCTGCGCAGTTTTGCGGGCCTTCTACGAACCGGCATGCATCTTGTCAATGAGAATGCGACGCATTCTCATAAATGCTAGTATACGGGTGGCGCGGCCGCCGGCGCCGGTGTGGTGTAAGGGTGCAGCATCAGCCGGGGCCGGCCGTGGTGGCCATAGCCGTAATCCCCGACATCGAGCTGCAGGAGACAATTGGCATAGGCTTCAGTGCCCGGCGAGAAGCCGTAGGTGACGCACGCCTGCCGGTGCCGGGCCGCCATCTCCGGGGCGCTAACGCAGCCGCTGAGGACGACCGACAGCAGTGCGCCCGAGACGGTGACGGCGACGCGCTTTGGCGCGCGCCAAGTGCGATCCTGCTCACTCGCAGCACGACCGGGGCCGATCTGGATCGGCGAGGGAACGGGTTCGGGCATGGGTAAGCCTCCAGACGCTGCGGCCTGCTCTAAAGAGCATACGTCCCAGCGAGGTCGGGCCCCTCAAAAGCCGGACGTCGCCATCCCGCTGCGCGACATTTTGCTCTGCTCGGTGATCGGATTGTCGATCTGAGGGCTGGAGCTCGCCTGCCGCGTATCCCCAAGGATGGCGTGAAAGGTGCGCAGATGAGCGAATGCCTGGACCGGCTGATGGCAGACCTGGCGGCGACGCCCACCGATGCGCGTTTCGAGAGCATGGAGAGCGAGGTCATCCGCAGGATCGTCGCCCTGCGGGCGGAGGCCCGCGTCCTGGCGGAGCTCCTACCGGTGCGGGTCGCCTCCGTCGTGCTGGCGCTGGCGATGGGCGTGACCACGGGCGCCGCGCTCGTCGCGTCGGCCATAGTCACGCCGAGGCCCTATGCGGTGCTTTCCAGCGCTGGCCACTTCGCTCCGTCCACTCTTCTTGAGGGGCGAGACTGAGCGTGACGCTCAGATCGCCTTGGACGTCGACTACGGAGGAGGTTCCAGCTTGTTAGTCATGGTGGGGATCGGGAGGGTCTTCCTTGGGCTAGCGCTTCTGGTCCTCGTCACAGCGTGGATCAGCGGGGTGCGCGGCGGGCCAGTCTTTGGTCTTTCCCAGCAGCATCTGCTTGGTGACGCCACTGTGATGGCCCTGCTGGGCATCGGAGCCATGGTCGACGCCTTCTGGCATGCCCGCAACCGCTAGCGCCCCCGCGCCTAGTGCTGGGCGCGGCGGCGGAGAAAAGACTTAGTTCTGCCGGGTAGCCGCGGGTTCGCGCTTATCCTCATAGAGCGAGTCCGGACGACTAAGACCAAGGGAGCGCACGATGGCGGAACGCGAACTCGTACTGGTAACCGGCGGCAGCGGCTTCATCGGCAGCGCGGTGATCAAACGCCTGGCGCAGGACTATCAGGTGGTGGCGCTGGACCGCGCGGGTCCGCCGGCCCCTCCCGCCGAGGCCGAGGCGGTCGATTTCGACCTGGGAACCGACGAGGGGGTCGCCAAGGCCCTGGAGACGGTCCGCGCCCGCTTCGGCGGCCGGATCGCCTCTGTCGTCCACCTGGCCGCCTACTTCGATGTCTCCGGCAAGCCCAATCCGCTCTACGACAAGATCACCGTCCAGGGGGCGCGACGTCTGATCGAGGGCCTCCAAGGGTTCGAGGTCGGCCAGTTCATCCTGGCGAGCACCATGTTGGTGCATCGGCCTACCGACCGGCCGGACGAGACCATCAACGAGGACTCGCCCATCGCGCCGGGCTGGGCCTATCCAGAATCGAAGGTCAGGAGCGAAGCCATCCTGCGCGAGGAGCACGGCGATATTCCTCTCGTGCTGCTGCGCATCGCCGGTGTCTACGACGACCAGGCTCACTCCCCCTTTGTCGCGGAACACGTGGCGCGGATCTATGAGCATCGGCTGACGGCCCACGTCTATCCGGGCATGCTCTGCGCCGGGCAGTCCTTCATCCATCTCGAGGATCTGGTCGACGGGATCGCCAAACTCGTCGCGCGCCGCGCCCAACTGCCCCCCGAGCTTCCGCTGTTGCTCGGCGAGCCAGAGGCGCTCGGCTATGGCGCGGTGCAGGACATCATCGGCCAGACCCTGCACGGCGAGGACTGGGAGACGGTGCGCATCCCCAAGCCGGTCGCCAAGCTGGGCGCCTGGTTGCAGACCGAGGCGCTAGGCGACGAGGCGTTCGTGAAGCCGTGGATGGTCGACCAGTCGAACGACCACTATGTGCTCGACATAACGCGCGCCCGTACCCTGCTCGACTGGACGCCGCGGCACAGTCTCAGGGCCACCCTACCGAAGATCGTGGACGCGCTGAAGCGCGATCCCCAGGGGTGGTACGAGACCAATGGCCTGGATGCTGCGGCCGTGGCCTGGAATCGGCCACAACACGGCGCGTCGCACGCGCCCGGCACGGACGCCGCCGCGCCCGCTGGACGGACCAGAACCGGCGATCCGATGGCGCATCATGTGGACCTAGCGGCTGCGTCCAATGCCGGCCCGGCCAGTCAGCACGCCACACACGGCGGCGGACACGATCACATGGCGATGATGGACGCCGACGCTCGCCGGGTCCGCTGGGCGCACTTCGCCAATATCGGCCTGGGCCTCTGGCTCGCCGCCAGCCCGTTCATCTACGACGGGCTGGGCGCAGCCGCGGCGAGCCCGCTGGTGCGGGCGGTGACCGAAGACCGCGGGCTGGCCAGCCTCGATGTGCGGGCCACAGCCCTCTTCCTCAGCGATCTCCTCAGCGGCCTGGCGATCGCCGGCTTCGGGGCGCTTTCGCTCTCCAAGCGCACCGCCTGGTTCGCCCAATGGGCCAACACCTTCGTGGGCCTTTGGCTGCTCTTCGCGCCGATGCTGTTCTGGACGCCGAGCGCCGCGCAATACCTCAATGACACCCTCGTGGGCGTGCTGGTGATCGCCTTCTCTGTGCTGATCCCGATGATGCCGGGCATGAGCATGGCCGGGATGATGGACCCGAAGAACATCCCGCCCGGTTGGACCTACTGTCCCTCGACCTGGGCGCAGCGCCTGCCGATCGCCATGCTGGGCCTGATCGGCCTGCTGATCTCGCGTGTGCTCACCGCCTATCAGCTCGGGCACATCGACGCGGTGTTCGAGCCTTTCTTCGGCGGCGACCCCACCAACCTGAAGAACGGGACCGAGGAGATCATCACCTCCTCTGTCTCAAAGGCCTGGCCGGTCCCGGACGCGGGCCTGGGCGCGATCAGCTACACCCTCGAGATCCTAATGGCGGTCATGGGCGGGCGCGACCGCTGGCGGACGATGCCGTGGATGGTGACCTTCTTCGGCATCCTGGTGATCCCGCTAGGTGTGGTCAGCATCTACTTCATCATCATCCAGCCGATCGTGATCGGCACCTGGTGCACACTATGCCTGCTGGCCGCGCTGGCGATGCTCATCATGATCCCGTTCGCACTGGATGAGGTAATCGCCATGGGACAGTACCTCTGGTGGGTGCATTGCTCCGGCAAGCCGGTGATCCGCACCTTCTTCCAGGGCGGTCCCGTAGACGGCGGCGAGGTGGACGACGCCGATGCGTTGGCGAGCCCCAGCGCCTTCTGGACGGATTCGGTCCGTGGGATGACCCTGCCCTGGACGCTGGCGGTGAGCGTCGCCGTCGGCGGTCTCCTGATGTTGACGCGGGTCGTGTTCGGAGCCTCCGGCGAGATGGCCAACAGCGACCATGTCGTGGGCGCGCTCGTGATCACGGTCGCGATCATCGCCACCTCGGAGGTCGCCCGCGCGCTCCGGCTGGTGAACGCGGCGCTGGGCCTTTGGCTCGTCGCCGCGCCTTTCCTGCTGAGCGGCGACACGCCGCTGGGCCGCATCGCCAGCATCGCCCTGGGGCTCGCGCTCGTCGCGCTCAGCCTGCCGCGCGGCCGTCGCAGTCGTGAGCATTATGCGAGCTGGGACAGGCTGGTGCTATGAGCTCCGGCGAGCCGCGGGTCGCCCGGCCCGAGGGCGCCGCGGGGCGCGGACCCCGACAGTTGGATCGACGCGCGTGGCTTGGCCTCAGCGCCGCCGGCCTGCTGGGTTGGGGCGTGTCGGCGTGGTTGCGACAGCAGGGCGCGCCGCCGCAGCGACTGGGCGACACGCCCGTCTTCCGCCAGGTCGTGGATGACCCCGGCTCACCTCGGATCGGGCCGACGAATGCGAACGTGACGGTCGTGATCTTCACCGACTACCAGTGTCCGGTCTGTCGTCGCACAGACGCCGCCCTCGGCCGACTGATCGCGCAGGATCTACAGGTCGCGGTCATTTACAAGGATTGGCCGATCCTCGGAGAGACCTCCCGAGCGGCCGCGCAGGTCGCCTTGGCCGCCGCGCGCCAGGGACGCTATGCCGAGGTCCATGTCGCCCTCATGGCGTCACGGGGTGCATTAACTGCGGAACGCATCCGTGACGCCGCCTTGTCGGCGGGCGTCGACTGGTCGCGCCTTGAGGCGGATCGGAGCCGTGACGCCGCGCAGATCGAGGCGCAGCTCGGCCGTCACGCGCTGCAGGCCTTCGCGCTGGGCCTTGAGGGAACGCCGGCCTACCTCGTGGGGCGGCAGCTCGTTCGCGGCGGGCTGGACGATGCCGCCTTGCGGCGGTTGGTGAAGATCGCCCGCGCCGACCGGAGCCGGCACGGATGAGCGCGTGCTGGCCTCGCCTTAGATGCGAACGGGGTCATCTGCACAAAGAAGACGCCAGTTGGCGTCCCGTTGTCCGAACCTCTCCGTGAAACTTCGGACAAGTACGCTACGCCTGCCGTCCTCAAGCTGGCGGACAGGCACCGGAACATTCGGCCTTCGCACCTCCCCGTCTGCCAATATATCTTATGCGAAATCAATGACTTAGGGGCGTTGTGTAATAAGGCGTTTCCGGTGGCTCGCGCGTTTGGCGTTATCGGAAATAGTCTGATCGATCGACACTCGCGCCGTGAGCGGCGCTCAGAACCGCTTGCTGATCCCAGCCGCGACGAAGGGGTGCGGTGGCGTCGAGCCAGCCGCGCCCGTGCCGACGCTGGCGTCCAGCTGGATGTCGTGTCCGAGGATGTAGGCGAGGCCGGCGTCGTAGATCACCGACGTGCGCCCGCCTTTGGTCTCCGGCGACTGGACGCCGGTGTCGACGAAGAAGTTGAGGATCGGGCTCGGGTTGTAGTTGAGGGTCGTGGCGAACAGCCCAGCTTCGTAGGTCCGGCCCCCGCTCTCATAGACCGCCACGCCTACGTTCGGGTTCAACGACCACTTGGGCGCGATGTCCCAGTCGGCGGCCAGGCGCAGGTCGGCGGTCATATGGCTGGTCTTGAACGGGCCGGTGCCGGAGGGCGCGAAGACCCGCAGGATCACGCCCAGCGAAGGCTGCGCAATGCCCGCGGTGTCCTGGAAGTGATATTTCACGCCCAGGGAGACGGGATCGGCGCCCTGGCTCTTGGTGATCCCCGAGGCGGGATCGTTCACCCGGTCCCAGATGTAGGCGCCCGTGGTCTCGACCCGCAGCTCCCAGTCCTTGTTCAGCCCTAGGCGAAGCAACGTCGGCAGGAGAAGGGTCCGGTCCGACACCCCGCCGGAGCGCCGAAACTCTTCCTGCACACCCGTCTCGATCTGGAAGTGACCAGGTCCAACGACATTGCTGCCATCGGCGATGCCCGGACGATCGGGGTTGATGTAGTCGTCGCCCGCAGCGGCCTGCGCCCGGGCGCAGATCGGAGCCGACAGGGCCAAGCCAAGCCCCAGCGCCGCAGCGCAGCCCGAATATGTCCACGTCATGGTCGCCCCTCATCCCGGACCGCGCGACTCAGTGCGATCGCGAATCCACAGGCTCGGCTAAAGTCCTACGATCATTCTCAAGGGCCACAAGCCGGTTAGGGTCATGCTAACGGGCGCCAGGAGCCGACGACCGGGAGCAGCATCCATGCGCAGCGCAAGAAGGTCTCGTCGTCGCGTGCTGCACGGCGTGGGCGCATTGGCTCTGCTGTCGGGCGGAGCAGCGCTAGCAGGCAGAGCGATGAGCACACAAGCCGCCCCGAATTCCGAGGATCAATGGACGCCGCTGCTTCCCGATCCGGACGCAGTGATCGTGACGGGAACGGTGCTCGGCGAGCGCGTGCGGGTCCTGATCGACACCGGCTCGGCCGCGACCATGGTCGACGCCGCCCTCGCGCAGCGGCTCGGTCTGAAGCCTGCGGAGAGTCGCAGCGTCCGCGGTGATATTGGCTCGGTGACACTCGGCGCGGGCGGCGCCCTCGCCTTCGAAGTCGGCGGCGTGAAGCTGGCCACCGACCGCTACTTCGTGACGGACTTCAGGCCAATCTTCGGCGCGGACAGCGGCGCACCCCACCTCATCCTCGGTGTCGACGTGCTGAAGGATGCTGTGCTGGACATCGATTTCCCCGCGCGGCGCCTGGCGATCTGGCCGCGGGCGGGCTTTCAGCCCGGCAAGGACTCTGAACGGTTCGCGGTCGCGCGGAGCGCGCGCGGGCAGCTTTTCATTCCGATCGTGCTCGAAGGGAAGGCGCCGGTCGACGCCGCCCTCGATCTAGGCAGTTCCAACCCGCTGACCGTCTCGCCAACCCTGGCGGAGGCGCTGGGCCTGCTGAACGGTCGCCAGGTCTCGTCAGCCGCTACGGGCGGCGTCGACGGCATTTCGATCAGTCGCACCATCTCTGTGTCGACGCTGCGACTTGGGCAGGACCAACTGAACGACGTGCCCTGCGAGATTCTGGCGAAGACCGACGCCACCCTGGCGCCGGCCAAACTGGGTCTGCCGGTCCTCGAGCGCTACGGATTCGCGCTGGATGTGGCGGGCGGAGCGCTCTGGCTGCGGCCGGCGCGACGCCTGCTCGCGGCGCCCTTCCAGCGCGACCTCTCGGGCCTGGGCCTCGCCCTAGAAGCCGACCGGCTTCGGGTGGTTCACGTCGCGGTGGGCGGCCCGGCGGCCCTGGCCGGTTGGCGCGAGGGCGAGAACATCATCGCCGTGAACGGCGTGCCGATCGGGCCGGACTACGTGACGGGAGGGTTGGCGCGGTGGCGCTACGGGCCGGCAGGCGGCAAGGCCGTGCTGTCGCTGTCGGACGGATCTGAGCGCACGCTGGTGCTGCAACGCTATTATTGAGGCGCGCGCTCGAGGACCGGTGACCCGCGGGCGCGTCCCTCCACTCTTCATCATGATCAACGCAATAGATTCGCACCGACGTCGACGATGGCCCAGCAGTAGGCGCCTATGATGGGCAGCGCTGTGGTGGCGATCCCAAAAGCGCGGCCGCCGGCACCATGGGGATAGCCGCGAAGGAACGTGATCCGCCCGACGCTGAAGAGGACGACGGCCCCAACGATGTAGGCTAGCGCGGCTTCACCCCTGGTCGTGGCGAGCGCCAAGATGCCAAGGGCGGCCACGAAGGCCTGCTCAAGGGTGTTCTGCAGGAATGCAGCGGGAACCGCCAGGCGTGCGCTTGGCCGGCTGAAGGCGGAGCCGGCGTTGTCAGCGGCCGACGCGAACCGCACGTTCGCAACCCTGCGCACGGCCAGCAGGACCCAGAAGCCGAGCACCAGGTTGGCCCGTAGGCAAAAGGCCACGCGGTCGGCCACGGACGTCGGGAATTCGAAGAGTCGCGGGAGGCCGAGGCTCGCCAGCGCAAGGGCCGGGACGCAGACGATGAACGCGAGGGCGGCTTGCCGGCGAACCGCTCTCTGCTCCTTCGCCAGGTCGACCGGCGGCGGCGTGAATTCTCCCGTCATCGGAGCATCTTTTTCGGTCGAGCCCAAAGCCGGTAGGTGTCGCCGAAGATCTCGGGATGTTGCACCTCGTGGCGATGAAGTCGCTGGAGATCGCGCATTGCGCCCGCTTGCCGGTTTTCGGCGCGGTATCGGGTGCGATCCGCCGCATGGCCGAACTGCACGCCGAGAAATTCCAAGCCGGCAGCGTCCAACAGGTCGCCAATCTGAGGCAGCGTGAATCGATGCTCCTCAACGTGGAAGAGGAGGTCGCGGCAGTCGGAGAGCGTCCAGAAATCCGACGCCGGGCTCACGACGTCTTGCAACTGCGCGGGTGCGCCGGCGAGCATCAGTTCGCGCCGCAGGGCGCGGATCCCCTCCGCCGTGTCGGCGTACTGCTTTTCGGCGATGTGGTGTCGGGCCTCGACAACAGCGCGCCGGCCGATCTCGCTATAGAGCCCCAGGAAGATGAAGCCCTGCGGCTTCAACAGCTCCGAGAGCACCTTAAGACCCTTCGCCGGCTCGGCCATGTGGTGGATGACGCCAAAGCTGTCGATCAGATCAAACCGCTCGCTTAGCGCCGGGAGATCCAGAATGTCGGCTTGCATGTGTTGGACCTCGAGCCCGTATTCTCGGCTCTTGCGCATGGCGTAGCCGAGGCTGGCGCCGCTGAGGTCAATCGCGAGGATCGACGCGTCACGATAGGCGCCCGCCACGCGCAGTGTTTCCAGTCCCGTGCCGCAACCTGCGATGAGCACGCGGGGAGCCTCAGTCTCGGGAATCTCCCGCGCGGGAAGCTCAGGCAACGCACTCTGAACGGCCGCCCGGAACGGCAGCGGCACGCCCAGACTGCAGCGCGTCCAGCGCGGATAGGGATTTTGCTCGTACTGCTGCTGCACGGCGAGCGAGGTGGCGTCGGCCGCGGGCTTCAGCAGCGGCAAGCTAGACCGAAGACGGGCCTCCTCGGCCGGCTCGACCAGCTGTTCGCACAAGAGGTCGGCCAAGGCGGGGTGATTGAGGTCGTGGAGCCGCGCCGCGAGCGGGGTGGAAGTGAGCGGGCGGTACGCCGCCACGACGGCGATCCTGGCGGCCACGCCCGCCCCGCATTCGAACTCGTCGTGATCGAGCTGGGCGATCAGGGCATCCACGCGGCCCTGCTCTTCAGCGCCGGTGAAGAAGACATATTCGTTAAGGAACGCCTGCCGCGCGATCGCGACGACAAGGCTAAGCTCCTCCTCCAGACTTGCCGGTTCGTCGTGGGCGGCCGTCAACAGGTCGGCCCGAAGCTGCACGAGCAGAAGCTCGATCGCTGCGTCCGGGATCGGCGCAGCGGCAAGGAGCGTCTGGAACAGCGGATCCTGGACCAGCTGCGAGGCGGCGTCCGCCCTTTGCTCAAGCGTCCGCCCCAGCGCTCGCGGCGCGGCGGCGATCGCGTCCAGGAGGGCGTTAATGTTCTCGTCCTGGCGTAAGACGGCAATGGCTGCGGTCGCGAGATTCCGAGGATTGATGTCCACCCGCTCGAAGAGGCGGAGCAGGATACCCCGGAAAGCGGCGGTGCCGGGCGCAACCCGGGTGTCGCGCAGCGCGCTGGCTAGTCGCCGCCAACCCTCATCGTCCTCTTGTGCGGCCTCCACGGCCTGCGCGAGGGCGTTGAGGGCCGGGAGCCCCTGCCCGAGATGTAGTAGGGAGACACCAAGGTTGGTGAGAAGGGTCGGCCGCATGGGATGGCCGATGGGCGCATTTGCACAGCCGACTTGGAAGCGTGTTGCTGCGGAGCCGAGGTCCCCCCGCTGTAGCAGCAATAGCCCATATCCGTTGAGGGCGTTGAGCAGGGCCGGAGACTGGCGCAAGGCGGATTGGTAGCTACGCTCGGCGTCCGCCCCCTGCCCCATCATCCGGAAGATGTCGCCTGCGGCGGCGTGGGCTTCTGCAAAGTCCGGTTTCAACGCCGCGGCGCGCTGGAAGAACTTCGCCGCTCTCGGATAGGCCAGCATGCGCCTGTGCGCCTCTCCCAGATTGAACTGGATGAACGGGTTCCGAGGCTGGCCGGCGGCCGCGCGTTCAAACCATGTCAGGGCGTCCTCAGCCCGGCCTGTGTTCATGGCCACGGTTCCGAGGACATTCTGGGCCGACGGATCCGCTGGCCTGACGGCGAGGACGCGTTCGGCGTGAAGCTGCGCCTGGTCCCACTCGCCGCCGTTCAAAAGCGCGACCGCGCGCTGCAGGTCCGCCATCACCTGGGGCGGCGGCCCGACGGCCGGCGGTCGGCGCAGCAGAGGTGGCGGCGGCCGTCTCATAAGCGGCTACGCCGGGCTCAGCGCCTGCGACTCGCGCAGATCGGCGCGTGCGTCGCGGACGATCGACCAGGCAGACTGCAGGAAGAGCCCGCCAATGATCACCGCCACCACGAGGTCCGGCCAGGCCGTCTTGGTCCAGAAGACCAGGCCCGCCGCCACGACGACCGCCAAATTGCCGAGGGCGTCATTGCGCGAGAAGAGCCAGACGGCCCGGACGTTGGCGTCACCCTTCCGGTGCGGAATCAGGATCAGAGCGGCCGCGACGTTGGCCACCAGCGCCACGATCCCGAAGGCTCCCATGAGCTCAGCTTCAGGCTGGTTTAGGACGAGGACGCGGTAGCCGGTGTTCAAGAGCACGCCCAATCCGAGCGCCGCCAGGAAGTAGCCCTGGATCAAGGCCGCCTTGGCCCGCCACGCAAGGGACCATCCAATCGCCAGCAGCCCGAGGAAGCTGATCAACCCGTCGCCCACGAAGTCCAGGGCGTCGGCCTTCAGCGCCTGAGACCGCGCGACGAAGCCGGCGACGATCTCCACCAGGCCGTAGCCGACATTGATCAGGACCACGGCCCAAAGGGCGCGCCGGTACGACGGCGTGATATGGCTGAGGTCCTTCGCGATCTCGCGCTCATCGTCGTTCGCAACAACCTCGTCCCGATCCAGCTGGTAGCCGAGCTCAGCCACAGTCGCCTCGATCACGGGCGTTCGCCGTTCGGCCTTGTCGACCTTCAGGGTCATCATCGACGAGGCGATCGAGACGCGCGCCGCCTCCACGCCGGGAAGTTTGATCACCGCGGACTGGATCTTCTCGGCGCAGCTCGAGCAATCCATCCCGGTGACGCGGTAGCGAAGCGTCTCAGCGACCGCCGGCGTGTTCGGCATGCGAAATCCTCCTCTGAGCGATGAGCCTACTTGCTCTAGCGGCTAGAGGATCAAGCCATTGCGAACCTATGAGATGCGAAAGTTGCGCCCCTTGATCCTCTAGTGGCTTGAGCATGTATTCTGTTATTGAGATCCATTCTCAGTTGCAGTCAGGACGTTTCGATGCCGGCGCTCGCACGCCTTTTCCTTACGGTCGCCCTCTTGGTGGCCGCCCAGCTCCCCGTTACCGCCATGGGACAGGAGTCCGCCTCCCCGGCCGCGGTCGCCTGGCGGCTTCTCGACTACATTGCCGTGGACTACCCCCGGGCGGTCTCAGGCGGGCGCATCGTCAGTGATGCGGAGTACGCTGAAATGCGCGAATTCTCCGCGTCCGTGCGCAGCCGCATCGGCGCCCTGCCCGCCGGCCCGGCCAAGTCTCAGCTCCTCGCCGAATCCGCCGCGCTGGCCGCCGCCGTGGACCGGCGCGCCGAACCCAAGACCGTGGCGTTGCAGGCGCGGAGCCTGGGGAGCGACCTCCTCAAAGCCTACCCCGTTCCCCTCGCGCCCCGTCAGGCGCCGGACCTTGCGCGCGGCGCCGCCCTCTACGCCGAGCAGTGCGCCGCATGCCACGGCGCCAGCGGCCGGGGCGATGGCCCCACCGCCAAGAATCTGAACCCGCGGCCTGTCGCGTTCACGGACGTGGCCAGGGCCAAGGAACGTAGCCTGTTCGGGCTCTACCAGGTGATCGGTCAAGGGCTCGACGGAACGGCCATGCCAAGCTTCGCCCATCTGTCGTCCGATGATCGCTGGGCCCTGGCGTTTCATGTGGGAAGCCTCGCCTATCCGCAGGACGCCGGGCGCGCCGGCGGGGAGCTATGGCGCAGCCGCCCGGAGCTGCGCGCCGACGTTGCGGACCTGCAAGCCCTCGTGCAGACCACACCCGCCGCGTTCGCCGCACGTGTCGGCGAGCCGCAGGCCAGCCAGCTCGTCGCTTATCTGAGACGCAACCCGGACGTCATCGCGACGAAGTCGGCGGGCGGGCTGGGTGTGGCGCGCCGCAAGCTCGCCGAGAGCCTGACGGCCTACCAGGCCGGCGACCGAAGGCGCGCGGAAGAACTCGCGCTTTCCGCTTATCTCGATGGGTTCGAGCCGGTCGAGCCGATGCTCCGCGCCCGCGATGGCGGCCTCATGGCGAAGGTCGAGGCCGGCATGGGTCAGCTGCGCGCGAGCATTAGCCGAGGCGCTCCAGCGACCGAAGTCGCGACGCAGGTCCGCACTTTGGACTCCTTGTTCGACCAGTCGGCCAAGGCGCTCGCCCCCGATCAAGCCAGCGCAGCTTCGACCTTCCTGGGTGCGTTTACGATCCTCCTGCGGGAAGGTGTCGAAGCGTTGCTCATCGTCATCGCGATGATCGCTTTCTTGCGGAAGGCCGAACGCCACGACGTGCTGCCGTATGTTCATGCGGGGTGGGTGTCAGCTCTGGCGGGCGGCGGCCTGACCTGGGCGGCGGCGACCTACCTGATCTCCATCAGCGGGGCCAGCCGCGAACTCACCGAAGGCGTGGGCTCGCTGGTCTCGGCCGTGGTGCTGATCTCGGTTGGGGTTTGGATGCATGGCAAGGCGCAGGCTGGCGCCTGGCAGGCCTACATCCGAGACAAGCTTTCGGCCGCGCTTTCGAAGCGCTCGGCGTGGTTCTTGTTCCTTCTGGCTTTCATCGTCGTCTACCGGGAGGTCTTCGAGACGATCCTGTTCTACGCCGCCCTCTGGAGCCAAGGCGGACAGGTCGCGATGGTCTCCGGCGCCGCGCTGGCGGTGGCTTGCCTCGGCGTGATCGCCTGGGCGCTCTTGAGCTACAGCAAGCGCCTGCCGATCGCGCAGTTCTTCTCCTACAGCTCCCTGCTGATCGCCACCCTCGCCGTGGTGCTCGCCGGCAAGGGCGTTGCCGGGCTGCAGGAGGCGGGTTGGCTGAATGTCAGACCGCTCCCGGCGTTGCCCAGGATCGAGGTGCTCGGCGTCTTCCCGACCTGGGAGGGGCTTGTCGCTCAGCTCGCGACCTTGGCCGTCGTGGTGATCGGCTTCTGGGCCGCTGGGCGCCGCGCCGAAGGACGGGCGAACGCCTAAGGCACGTTGGCCGCCAACTCCTCGAGCCAAGTGCGCGCCGTCCCGTCGGACGCGCGCGCCAGTCCCCGCGCGGTGAGAGGTTTCCGCCTGAGATCACCTTTGGTCCGTTGGGCATGGCAGACCGCTTGAACTGACTGATTTCAAAGAAGCGGAAGAGGAACACCGCGAGCCAGTGCTTGATCGCGACGAGATCATAGGCGGTGCGGGCCTCCGCCGGCAGGTGTGCGGGCCACTGCCCCAGGTCGCGATCCCGCCAGGCATGCCAGGCCAGGAAGGCGACTTTCGAGGGTCGCAGGCCGTAGCGGGTGATATGGTAGAGGTTGAAGTCTTGCAGTTCGTAGGGTCCCACCTTGGCCTGCGTGCTCTGAATGGCGCCGGAGGCGTCCGCGGGCACGAGTTCCGGCGAGATTTCCGTGACGAGGATCGACAGTAAGGTTTTAGACGCATCGGAATCGAACTGGCCAGTCTGGGCGACCCAGCGGATCAGGTGCTGGATTAGGGTCTTCGCGACGGATCCGTTGACGTTGTAGTGACTCATCTGGTCGCCGACGCCATAGGTGCACCAGCCCAGCGCCAGCTCTGAGAGGTCGCCGGTCCCAAGCACGAAGCCAGCCCGCTGGTTGGCCAAGCGGAAGAGATAGTCGGTGCGAAGGCCCGCCTGCACGTTTTCGAACGTCACATCGTAGACGGGCTCTCCTTTGGCGAACGGATGGCCAAGGTCCCCCAGCAGTTGGCGTGCGGCGGGCTTGATATCGATCTCCTCGCCGGTGACCCCGAGAGCTTGCATCAGCTTCCAGGCGTTGGCTTTCGTGCCTTCGCTGGTGGCGAAGCCAGGCATGGTGAAGCCTAGGATGTCGGATCGCGGCTTGCCCAAGGCGTCGAACGCCTTGGCCGCGACGATCAGGGCATGCGTGGAGTCCAGCCCACCCGACACGCCAACCACCGCGTGCTTGGCTTTGGTGGCCTCGAGGCGTTTGACCAGCCCCTGGACCTGAATGCTGAAGGCTTCGTAGCAATCCTTGTCGAGTCGGTTGGGATCGTCCGGCACGAAGGGAAATCGATCGAGCCGACGTATGAGACCGAGGTCGCTGAAGCTCGGCCGGTGCTCAAACGCGACACGCCGGAAGCGTAACTCCGGATGGCCGGAAGCGCGCGCGGCGTTGTTGAAGGTCGGGGTCCGCATGCGCTCCAGGCGCAGCCGCTCGACATCGACGTCGGCCACCGCCATCTGCGCCTTGGCCGGGAAACGATCGGTCTGTGCGAGCAGCACGCCGAGCTCGTGGATCGTGGCCTGGCCATCCCAGGCGAGGTCGGTCGTGCTTTCCCCGGGGCCGGCCGCTGAATAGAGGTAGGCGGCCTGGCAGCGCAAGGATTGCGAAGCGCAGAGCAGCGCTCGGTCTTCCGCCTTGCCGACGATGATGTTCGACGCCGAGAGATTGCAAAGGATGTGGGCGCCCGCGAGCGCGGCCTGAGTGGACGGGGGCGTGGCGGCCCAGAAATCCTCGCACATCTCCATGTGGAACACGAAGTCGGCCAGGTCGCTGGCCGCGAAGATCAGGTCTGTGCCGAACGGGACCGCCTGGCCTGCTAGCCGCATCTCAAGCCCCGTCAGACCGGCGCCTGGCGCAAACCAACGGTTCTCGTAGTACTCCCGATAGTTCGGAAGGAAGCTCTTCGGCGTGACGCCCAGGATCCGCCCGCGGGAAATGGCCACGGCGCAGTTGTAGAGCCGGTCGTGGTGCGCCAGCGGCGCGCCGACGATCAAGACTGGGTTTAGGCCCGCGGTCGCCTCGGCGAGACGAGCCAGTTCCAACTCGACGCGACGCAGTAAGGCATCCTGTAGGAACAGGTCGTCGATGGCGTAGGCGGACAAGCCGAGCTCCGGAAAGAGCATGAGATCGACGCCGCGAGCGTCGCCCTCCCGCGCCAGAGTTAGGGTTTCGACCGCGTTGAACCCGGGGTCGCCGACGGCGACGCGCGGCGTGCAGGCCGCGACTCGGACGAAGCCTTGCGCGTGGATGGAATAGAAGTTCGACGTCACGGGCCCTCACCTCTGCTGTGCGATGAATCAAAGCCTCGGAGCCCGCAGAGGTTGCCGCTGGGCCGCGCCACGCGCGTCCACCATTCATCGGCGGTGTTGGTTTGAACGGAGCGCTGCTCTGGAGGTCGCGGGCGCGCGGCGCCAGGCCGATGCCAAGATCAGCCATGCAGCGCCGAGCACGATGGCGCTGTCGGCCAAATTGAACGTCGGCCAATGGGCGCTGCCGATGTGAGCGTCGATGAAGTCGGTGACGGCGCCTGCCCGTACACGGTCGAGGATGTTCCCTGACGCCCCGCCGACGATCAGCGCGAGGGGGATCGCTACGGCCAAGCGCGCCTCTCGCCACATCCATCCTCCAAGCCAAAGCGCCACGGCCCCGGTGGCGGCGACCAATGTCCAGCGGCTGAGGTCACCCGCGCCCGCGAACAGTCCGAAGGTGACCCCGGTGTTGAAACCAAGGCGCAGGTTGAGGAGGGGACCCAAGGCGACGGGCTCGGCTAAATGAGCGCGCGCCAGGAGCTTGGCGGCCTGGTCGGCCATTAACACTCCAACTGTAAGCGCTCCAGAAAGCGTCCGATGCGGCATATTTTCACCTAAATGCACGTCACCGCCCTCCGCCCCTAGCGGCCAGAAACGAGCTAGTCGCCCGCTGGGCGCTGGGCCTTGTGCGCCGTCTCCAGGCGGCGATGTGACCGCACGAGGCCATCGCGCAGGGTGCTCGCGAGCTGCTGACCGTTGAGCAGGATGAGCATCGCCGCCAAGGCCAGATAGATCCAGGCAAGGGTTGTGAGGCTCTTGATCGTCGCCGCCTCGTCCTCGCGGAAATGGAATGCCAGTCCGACCTGCACGGCGAAGAGCCCGAACAACAGGCCCGCAGCTAAAACCGAGAGTCGCAGGCGCACGAGTAGCATGATCGCGAAGAGGGACTGGGCGGCGGTAAGCAGGAATTCCTCCTTCTGCCGAGCATCCAGCGGCAGGCTAGTCAGGCCTGCAGCGCCCAGGCTCATGGCCAAGGGGAGCATGCCAACGAGAAGGGTCCACTGGTTTATCTTGTCGCTGATCATCGCGGTCAGGCCGCTCACGGCGCGGCCGGCCAGGACGAAGAGCACGGCGATCGTGACGGCAGGCGCCTCGCTGGCGAGCGGCGCCAGCCACTGGATCAGGAGGAATTCGTCGATGCCGAGAATCCGGCCTGACTGCACCATGGCTTCGGCGAACGGTTCGGCGGAGAGGGCGATAACGACGAAAGCGATCAAGGTGAGACCGCCCATCCAGGCCCATTGGGCGGCAGGAGGAAGCGAGCTAAGCGCCGCCGCAGGGCCCGGCTCCTCGTCTTCGTCGACGTCCTCGTCGGCCTTTGGCAACTGGCTGACGCGGTAGAGGTAGGCAGCGAAGATTGCGAACAGCACCGCGAAGTCGAATGGTGCGATCGCGCCTTTCAAAACGATGACGAAGGCATAGAGGCTGCCCAGAGTTAGGAAGGCGATCTCGACAGTGTTGACCGGCGAGAGCTCGACCGCCCGATTGCGTGTTCGCAGCCAATGCAGGAGCACCATGAGCGGCCAAGCCACCCCCACCAGAAGGCGGTTGGCGCCCGTCATGTTGGCGGCGGCGTAGTGGACGTAGTTCGACTGCGGCGCCTGGCCAGCGCGGAAGGCGTAGTAGAGATCGACCGCGTATTCCGGCAGGACGGTGACCAGGGCGACCAGAGCGACGATCAGCCCCTGCGAAATGTGCTTTTCAGCGGCTTCCGCGCCCCAGGAGAGCATGAAACCTGCGGCCAGAACCGCTACGCCGAACAGAAGTGCGTCCGCGACTGGGTCGGGCCGCCAGCCGGTCAGCCTCAAGCCCATCGCTGGCGCGACCGCAAGCAGGGTCATCAATATAAGAAGTACGAACCGGCGCATCTCTGACCTTTCCATCGCACCGCCGGATCGCGCGCCGGCAGGTGGTTGTCGTCCCGGTCTCGGAGAGAGGGGGGAGCGGCGTGGACCGCCCCCCCGGTTGCTCACCTCTGGGCGGGCAATTTTACTGCGGGCGCATTGATGCCTGTCGTGAACTTTGGATTTCCAGCGCTGGCCGGAGTGGAGTGGACGGCGGGCGACGTGCACGCAGAAAGCAGGACGAGCGCCAGAGCGGCGCCGGCTATCTGTGATGCTTTCATTTCGAATCTCCTTCGCGTCAATGGGCGCGTAGGCCCAAGCGGTATCGGAGCGGTGTCAAGCCGCTCACAAGGCCGTCAGGCGAAGGTCGGAGGTCGCAGCGGCGGCGCTAAGGTCAATCCGGTAGGCAGGGCGATAGACATGTTGAAGTCGATCGTGGATGGTGACGACATCGGATACTGCACTCCGTTCCGATCGCTTACCGGCAACGAGGCGAGACAGTGGCACACCGTCCTCGACGGCAGCGAAGACTTGGTCTGTCCGAGGCAGATACAGGTGAGGCTGGTGGGACAGTCGCAGTCCTTGCTGACCGCCGCCTCAAGTGGGGCCTGAAGCAAAGCTGCCACAAGAAGGATCGCAACGAACTGCGCTGGGCGCCTACACGTCCCAACGCACGAGCGTACTGCGCGTGCGACCATAATCCATATGGTGCGCCGCCTCCCGTGTAGATGCTCTAGGTCGCGTCGTAGGAGGGCCATCTTGCAAGCGTAATCCCTCTAGTTACTAGAGGATCAAGCGGCTAATGTTGTCCACGAGTTGGAGAATTCGATGGCGACCCTTTCAATTGGTAAGCTCGCGAAGGCGGCGGACGTAAAGGTTCCGACCATCCGTTTCTATGAGCAGATCGGCCTGCTGCCGCGACCGCCAAGAACGGAAAGCGATCGTCGCCTTTACGACGAGGTTTCGGTCGGGCGTCTGGCCTTTATCAAGCGCGCGCGCCAGCTTGGCTTTCCTATCGACGCCGTCCGGACCCTGCTCGACCTTTCCGATCATCCAGATCGCGCTTGCGAAGACGCCATCATTCTTGCCCAGGAACAACTCGCGGCCGTGGAAAGCAAGATCGTGCAGTTGGAGTCACTGCGGTCTGCGCTAGGGCGGATGGTCGCGTCGAGATGTGAGGGGGGTCCCGGTCGCTGCCGCGTGATAGAAGCCCTGGCAGAGCACGCACCATTCACCGGTTGTGCATCGGTTGGCGGAAATGTTGTTGCGCCGGAGTGAGCTTCTGGGCCCTAGCCGTAGGCATTCTCGCGCAAACCCCCGATGTGGACGATGTCCTAAGGTGTGGGTTCGAGCGTTTGCAAGGAGGTCGCGCCCGCAGCTTCCCCTGGCGCACCCAGGAGATAGTGGGGAGGGCCTCAAATCCGGCTCACGAAGACTCTATGTTGGCCAAGCGTCCGTCCACACCTCTGGGCGCCCCATTGATAGAGGAGGTCCCAATGACGCAGGTCCCCATTTCCCTCGCGATCCTTCGCAACCCTGGTGGCTGGCGGCTGATCTCGGACGGGGGTTTGGTTGGCGACTACGCCTATCGGGTGGATGCCGAGGAGGCGGCACTGCGGTTCGCCGCGGCCTCCAGCGGGGCCGGACGGACTATCGAGATTCTACTCCAGCAACCCGGCGGCGAACTTCGGCCTTTCTCGCAAGCGGGGGGCGTCCGATAGCGCCAAGTCTGGTCCACATGCCACATTGCTCAGAAGAGCGCACGGTCTTCGCTCCAAAGACGGGATTGAAGCCATGACCTCAGCCCGCATTGTAGCGGCGTGGGCCACGTTGGTCTTGCCCGCAACCGCTTGGGCCGAGTTGCACCCCCTGGGCGCTGCCAGCCACGCGGCGCAACATACCCCGTTGTTTTCCGCTAGCCCGTCGCGCACGGGGCTGGGAATTCCGGCGCCGCGTCCATTATCCGCTTCGCCCAATGTCCGTCTAGGCTCGGTGGAGGCAAAGCCACGAGCCATCTGTCGACGCCTGGTCCGGGACCCGCGCAAAGGCTACGTCGAGGTCACGTTCGCCTGCTGACGGAGGGCGACCGCGACCATACCCCGGCCACGATCTGAGCGCACTCCTCCGGGATGCACGATCCCGCCACCCGCCCCCCAGCGGCCCGTGCTCTCGCCGGCGGCCCTCCCAGTCCCCGGCCGCCGGGGAGACCTGTCTCGGACCGCGGGCGCATCTCATTCCAAGTTGAGACTATGACCGCAGGCGGCCTCTGTTCGGGCGAAGTGTGGATAGCCCAGGTGCTATCTGCATCCAGAGATGCGGCCGAGAATTTGGCAACACCGTCAATTGACTAGGTGGATGCACATCAAAGGCGCAGTATGCCAGCCATTGAGTAACCAGGGATGTCCCGCATGTGGCGAAGCGTGATCGCTATTGGCCTGGCGCTGGCGGGCTCCGTTCTCCTCAGTGGCTGTGCAAGCCTCATCGGGCCCCAGCAACCTCAGTACGCCTACTATGTCGTCCCCTGCGACACGCCCGGCGCCATACAGACTGGCGGAGCGGCGCCAGCCCCGCCTGGCGCGCCGGTCGGCGCCATGTCCCCCGACCCGGTTTCGAGCGCTGCCGCGCCTCCAGCCACTCCTGTTGCCGGCCCAGCCCCCTGCATCGTGGCGGCGCTTCGCGCGCCGGCGTACGCAAGCGGGCGCTATTATTCTTCAAGCTATTTTGGCCGAGGATACTACCCTCGACCCTACTATGGCGTCGGATTGGCCTTTCATGGGGACGGCCACTTCAGCGGTGGCCACGGCGGCCATCGCGAGGGCGGCCATGGCGGCGGGGGCCGCCACTGATGGACAAAAGCATCGCCATGAAACTCGCTCTGCCGCTCATCGTCATCGCGGGACTCGCCATGGCGCTGCCCGCGCTCGCCCAGTATGGCGGCCGGGGCCGCATGCCCCAATCCAGTCGTACGCCCGCGGGTCGCGGGCCGAGCCGGCCGGCGCCGAGACGCGCCCCCGTCCCTCCGCCGGTCGCGCGGGCGCCGGTCAACCTGAGCGACTACATGGCGTACGGCGTGGTCGAAGGTATCGATGCGGCCAATGGGCAGGTGACGATCACCTACCAGCCGATCGAGGTGATGAACTGGCCGGCGGGAACGAAGCCGTTCCAGGTCAGTAGGAGCAAGCTGCTCGAAGGCGTGGCGGTCGGCGACAAAGTGGGCTTCAAGATGGAGAGCCAGCAGATCACTCAGTTGCAGTCACTCACGCCCAAACCTGCCGTCGTCAGGGAGCCGCCGCTTGCCGTGGCGCCCCCGCCGCCCGCGCCTGCGCCGAAGGCCAGCGACGAGCTGTCGCGTGCGGCGTTCCGCCGATGAGGACTTTCGGGCTTAACGCGACTGCGAGCCGCCGCATTCCGGCCCGGGACGCGGTCAATGTCTGCGCGTGCGCCGCCATGACCGCGTCACTCTCACTGATGGCGACCGCAGCGGTCGCCGACGCGGAACAGGATCCGATCGCCACGGCCCCGCCTGTTGTCGCCGCGGTCCAACAGAGTTCGCGGTTTGAGGGGCCGCCGGTCGTCCCGCAGGCTCCGATGAGCACCGATGCGCAGATCGACGCTTTCATCCGCAGCGCGCCGTCAACGCCCTGGAGCAACTATGCCCCGCTC
This sequence comes from Phenylobacterium aquaticum, assembly GCF_022695515.1. Lineage (GTDB taxonomy): Bacteria > Pseudomonadota > Alphaproteobacteria > Caulobacterales > Caulobacteraceae > Phenylobacterium > Phenylobacterium aquaticum. Next base: position 16,272 of record NZ_JALDPT010000001.1, on the reverse strand, counting down.
ACAGGCCAGGACATCGAAGTGAAGCGGCAAATCCACGGCCAGGCCGGCGTGGCGGTGGGCACGGGAGGTTACCGAAGCGCGTTTGTCCAGACTGACATTCCGATCGGCGAGACGGGGATGCTGAGCGTCGCCGTGAGCGAATCCCGCGGCGAGCACGCGTATCGAGGCTATTACGATTATGGCTATGACCGGCCAGGTGCCTATGGAGCCTTCGGCTCCGGCGGCCTCGGGAACTTCGGCCATGGCGCGCGCCAGTCGGTCGGCGTCTCCCTATACCTTGGAGATTCGGCCCGATCCGGCGATTGTCGACGGCGCTTCAACACGACGCAGTTGTGGCCGACCGGGTCAGGGTGGACCGATGACGGCCGCTGCGTTGATCCGCGGGGCCCGCAATACGGGCGGTACGGAGCCCGAACAGCCCGTTAGGCGTGAGTGACCTGCCTTGTCGGCGCGCCTAGATCGGCTGATGTCCGCCCTGGGCAACCGTGTCGCCGCACCCGGAGTTGACTAACCATGACCAACAATAGATTTGCCGCTTCGACGATGCGCGCTCTTGCTGCTGTAGCGGCGCTCGCCGCCCTCAGCGCCTGCGCCACCGCCACGCCCTATCAGCCTCGTTTGGCGCAACAGGCGGTCGCGGGGGGTTTTTCCGAACAACGCATCGAGCCGAACCGCTTCCGGGTGACGTTCGCCGGCAACAGCCTCACCTCGCGCGAGACGGTGGAGAGCTACCTGCTGTTCCGCGCGGCCGAACTCACCCAAGCCCAGGGCTACGACTGGTTCTCGATCGCTGACCGGCAAACGGACCGGCGGACTCAGACCTATCTGCAGACCGACCCGTTCTACAATTCGTGGTACGGCTCCCACTTCGGCCACTTCGCCCCAACTTGGCGCTACCATGGCGGCCACGGCTGGAATACATGGGATTCGCACATGGGAGGCCCCTTCTTCGCCAACCGGATCGACGTCCGCACAATCCAGAAGTTCGAGGCGACCGCCGAGATCGTCATGGCTAGGGGTGCGAAGCCCCTCGACGATCCCGCGGCCTTCGAGGCGCGCGCGGTGTTGGAAAATCTAGGTCCGCGGATCCAGCGCCCCGCGCCCCACTAGAGTTTGCGGCACACGCCTTTCACTCGACCTGACGGTTAGGTCGATTCTGTTGTATAGCCATTGTGGAGACAGCCCTTCGAGGGAAGGCGGCAAAGTCAACTGGGGCTACGCTGTCGGCACACGAGGTAGAACGATGGCGAAGGTCGTGCGGCACGCGCTCGTCGTCGAAGATGAAATGATCATCGCCCTGGAGGTGGAGATACTGTTGCGAGACCTGGGACTCGCGTCGGTGGACTTCGCCTCATCTACCGCGGAGGCGCTGGAGCGGGCCATCGGCCGGCGCCCCGACCTGATAACAGCTGACATCCGAATCGTCGGAGGCACCGGGATCGACGCCATCCAGTCCATCGTTCGCCAATTGGGCACGATTCCTCATTTCTATGTCACGGGAAACCTCGACATGCTTCGTGACGTCGCCGCGCCCGCAGTCGTCGAGAAGCCGATCGACCATTGGCAATTCCGCCGCGCCTTCGAAGCCGTAGTCGGCCCCATCCTAGGCGCTGAGGGCCATCACGCGAGGTAGGGCGGGTCAACGGTTGCCGTGGTGAGCGTCCGAACATAATGCATGGCCTAGAGGTGCGCGATGGCGGCGTCCTGACAGGGCTCCCGCTCAGTCTGCAGCGTCAAATGCTCAATCTTGTGGTCGTCACGAAGCCGCGCAGCGACGGCGAGCCGCACCGCCTCGGCGTCTGCGCCCGGCGCCAGGAACACATGGGCCGAAAGGCTCGACTGATCAGCGCCGCTGACCCAGACGTGGAGGTCGTGCACACCGGCGACCCCCTCCGTTTCGGACATCACCGTGCGGATGTCGGCGAGGACCGCGCCGCGCGGCGCGCTCTCCAGGAGGATGTTGGTGCTGTCGCGAAGCAGGATCCAGGTCCTGGGCAGCACCCACAGGCCGATGGCGATGGCCACGATCGGGTCGACCCACGGCCAGCCGGTGAACCGGATGACGAGCGCGCCGACGATGACGCCGAGCGAGCCCAGCATGTCGGCCCAGACTTCCAGATAAGCGCCCTTGACGTTGAGGCTCTTGTCCTTGCCGCCGGCGAGCAGGCGCATGGAGATGAGGTTGATACCCAGGCCGAGCACGGCGACGATGAGCATGCCGGTCGACTGCACGGTCTCCGGGGTCAAGAGACGACGGATACCTTCGACCAGCACGTAGATCGCCACGCCGAACAGCAGGAGCGCGTTGAAGGCGGCCGCCAGGATTTCAAAGCGGCGGTAGCCGAACGTGCGCCGCTCATCGGCGGGCTTCGCGCCGATGCGGATAGCGATCAGGGCGATGGCGAGGGCGGCGGCGTCGGTGAACATGTGGGCCGCGTCAGAGAGCAGCGCCAGGCTGTTGAACACCAGGCCTGCGATGACCTCGGCGATCAGGAAGGTACTGGTCAGGGCCAGCGCGATCATCAGCCGCCGGCTGTTGGTGGTTCCGCCGGCGTGGTCGTGGCCTGCACCCATGGTCTGGTCCCTGTCCTTGTTCGATCCGCTGAGGCGCAACGCTTGAAATCAAGGATCGACGCACGCCGCGCGAGTCGCGGCGGGGGTGGCGCCCCGGTTGGCCCGACGCCACCTCTGAACGAACGGGGGCGATGGGACGTTTGTCTTTATGGGACGTTGTCTAAATGAAGGAGACCGGCGATGCCGAGGAGAACCGTCAGAAAGGTGTCCATGCTGGTGGCTGCGGGACTATCCGGACTGGCTCTGGCCGGATGCTCGACCTACGGCGCCGGCGATTACGGCTACTACGGACGATCCTATCCGAGCGCTTCCTACCGCGCGCCCTACGGCTACGGACGAGGCTCGATCTACGCCGCGCCCTACCGCTATGATCGCCACGCCTATCCTTCACGCGGATATTCGAGCGGCCACAACGGCTTTGGCCATCTGGGCGGCCGGCGGCACTGAGCTGGTGTCTACCCTGCGCTGTCCTTTGCACTGGGTCGGTTGACGGACCGCACAGGCTAGGAACAACCATGAGCCAGACACACCTGCTGCGCGTCTACGTCGACGCAGCGGCGCTGCGCGACGGACAGCCCTACTGGGCGGTCCTGATGGCCCGGGCCAGGTCCATGGGGATCACCAACGCAGCGGTCCTGCAGGTGTTGGACGCCTTCGGGCCGGCCTCCACTGTCCATATGGCGAAGGCTACGGACCTCGAGCCCGGCAAGCATGTGATATTCGAACTTACGGACACCAAGCCGGCGCTGCAGGCCTTTCAGGATACCCTTGAGGTCTCCGACGACACCGGCCTGGTGACCCTGGAGGCGGTCGATATCGTCGGGTACGGCGGCCACCGCCACGGCGGCCATCGACGCTGAACGGGCGACCGCCCTCGCTCAAAGATTGATTGTCCGCTTCTCCACCGCCAGGCAGGCCTCGCGAAGCGCCTCCGGCAAGGTCGGGTGGGCATGGCTGGTGCGGGCGATGTCTTCCGAGGCCGCCCGGAAGGTCATCGCCACCACGGCTTCATGGATCAGCGATCCGGCGTCGGGACCCAGGATATGAACGCCCAGAATCTCGTCGGTCGTCGCGTCGGCCAAGACCTTCACCAGGCCCCCAGGCTCCAGGCGCGCCTTGGCCATAGCGTTGGCCGAGAACGGGAACTTGCCGACCTTGTAGTTGACGGCGCTGGCCTTCAGTTCTTCCTCGGTTCGCCCGACGGACGCCAGTTCCGGCCAAGTGTAGACGACGGCCGGTATCGTTGCGTAGTCCACATGGCCGAATCCGCCGGCGAGTTGCTCGGCCAGCGCGATACCTTCTTCCTCCACCTTGTGCGCAAGCATCAGCCCGCCGATGACGTCGCCGATCGCGTAGACGCCGGGCACGCTGGTCTGGAAGCGTTCGTCCACCGTCACGCGGCCTTTCGGGTCCAGCTGAACGCCAACGTCCTCGAAGCCGACGTCGGCCGTCATGGCGCGCCGGCCAATGGAGACCAGGACGTAGTCCGCGTCGAGCTGGGCAGCTTCGCCGCCGGCGCTCGGCTCAAGGTCGAGGGTCACGCCGCCGTCCGTCGGCCGGCTGCCTACGACCTTGCGGGCGAGTTGGAACGTCATGCCCTGCTTCTCGAGGACCTTCTGCAGCGCCTCGGCCATCTCGGCGTCCAATCCGGCCGCGATCCGGTCCATGAACTCGACGACGATGACTTCGCTGCCCAGCCGCCGCCACACCGACCCCAATTCCAGACCGACGTAGCCGCCGCCGATGACGACCAGCCGCTTCGGAATTTCCGACAGGCTGAGGGCGCCGGCCGATGAGACGATCCGGCGCTCGTCGACGGGCACGCTGGGCAAGGGTGTGGACTCCGAGCCAGTGGCGATGATCACCGCGCGGGATGCGCTGATCTCCCCGACCGTCCCATCGGCTTTCGTCACCGCAACCCGGTCGGCGGCGAGCAGGCGGCCTCGACCCTTGAGCCAGGTGACGCCGTTCTTCTTGAAGAGATAGGCGACGCCGGCGCCCAGCTCGCCGACGATCTTGGTCTTGTGGGCCATGACGCCGGTCAGATCGGCGCGCACATTGTCCGCCAGGACGCCAAAGGCGGCGAGGTGCTGGGCCGCCACCAGACGCTCGGTGGACTGCAGCAGCGCTTTGGAGGGGATGCAGCCGATGTTCAGGCATGTGCCGCCCAGCAGGTCCCGCTCCTCGATGACGGCAACCTTCATGCCGAGCTGACTGGCGCGGATCGCAGCAGGGTAGCCGCCGGGGGCCGCCGCCGATAATGACGACGTCATAGTCAGCCATGACTAGGTTCCTTCCGTCGGCGATGCATCCAAAGCGTCCTCGGGTCCCGGCGCGGGCCGCAAGGCGTAGAAGGCCTGCTTGACCCGCGCCACGCGCGCCGTGCGCCCGAGGGTGAATCGCTCCCCGTCGAGGATAGCGGGGATCGGATCATCCGAAGCGATGTCCAGGCTCTGCAATCGGGCATGGGTCACGGTCTGGTCCGCCCGCCAGTCCCGGAACGCCGACATCAGGGCCAGCCGAACAGCGTCGCCCGCACCCCCGATGTCGATGGCCGCGGCCTCCAGCAGCACGTCCAGATCGCTCTGCGGCGGCGGCAGCGGACAGAGCACAACCACGGCTTCAGCCTTCGACGGCGCCTGGCCTTCGAAGCGATAGGTGAGTTCATGCCCCAGCGCCTGGCGGATAGCCGAAACGCCCTGGCCCAATGCCCCGACAAGGTCGCCTTCGCGGATCGACTCCCGCGCCTCGGCCAGTAGGGACGCGCTACCGAAGACGCCGGCGACGAAGAACCGATGGGCGCCGACCTCGCCCGCGTGGACGGCCTGGATGAACGGTGCGTTCAGGGTATCGCTGAGCGCCTGCCGCCAGGGCCGTGCACCGTAGAGCGCCTTGGGCAGCATGTTCATGGTGCCGCCCGGAAGCGGAACCAGCATCGGGCCGTCCTGGTCGCAGCGCTGAGCCGCAGAGCGGATGGTCCCGTCACCGCCCAGGACGATCAGCACGTCCACCCCGGTCTCGATCGCCTCGCTCAAGGCCTGGTCGACGTCCTTGCCGACGACATCCCACACCTTGGCGGGTTCAATCCCTGCCCCTTCGAGGATGGCGAGCAGCGCCTCGCGGGAGGTTGCGTCGCAGCCGCCGCTGGAATTGTTGAGCAGTGCCCCGACGCGAAGCGAACGCAGATCCAGATCAGGCGTCATAGGGGGCTCACAAGGGCAGGCGCTGGGCGCCGAGGCAGGGTTGAGAACGAAGGCGGCCTTGCGAAACCAAACAGTGGCGCGGCAGGCTCAGACCTAACTGCTGCCGCGCGTTCGCGTTGCGCTCCTAGCTGACCGCCGGCCAGGCGATCTGCAGGGCTGTGTCAATCGTCGAACAGATTTCCGAGGAATCCCCGGCGCCGGCCACCATGCCGCCGCCGTGCTTTCCGCCGCCGTGGCCGCCCCCGTGTCCCCCACCATGCTCCGAATAGCCGCCGCCCCAGGGCTGGCCATAGCCCGGCGCAGTGCGGGGCTGGGGCTCATCGACAGGCTGCGGTTGGCCGAGGCCGGCCTCGTAGGCGGCGCTGCGCTCGATGATCTTGTCGAGTTCGCCGCGGTCCAGCCAGACGCCCCGGCACTTGGGGCAATAGTCGATCTCGACCCCTTGTCGGTCTGTCATGACCAGGTCTACCCGGCAGGCCGGGCAGATCAGGCCCTGCTCGTGGCGGGCCGAAGCGGTGAGGGCGGCATCTGTCATCGGAGTCTCCTGACGAGCGCCCCGCTCGGGCGAGCGAGGCGCTGTTTTTGCGGGTCAGGGCCGGCATTCGCCCTACCAGTGGCGATCGTATCCGCCGCGCGGGGCCATATAGTGGCGGTCCCGGTCACGACGGTGCTCGCGGCGCACATGGCGGTCGGGGCGGGTGTTGTAGCCGTAGACCTGGGCGCCGTAGTAGGGCGAGCCGCCGTGGTATGCGTTGCCCCCGTAGGGTTGGGCGTAGCCGTATTGCACCGGCGGCGCGTAGCCACGACCATAGCTCTGGCCACGGTATTGTTGCCCCTGATCGTAGTACGGCTGCCCCTGGGAATAGGGCTGCTGGTCGTAGTAGCCTTGTTGGCCGCCGTAGCCGTAAGGCTGGGCGAGCGCCGCCGAGCCGCCGAGGACTGAAACAGCCGCCGTGGCGGCGATGAGGAGTCTCATGGGTGGTCTCCTTTGCCGGATGGCGAACCCATCCAGCGATCAGGCATCTTCTCTCCGCGCGCCTGAACTCAGACGGAACGGTCGGCGTCATCTTCTGTTCATCTTGCACAAGACATCGAGACGGGGATTCCCATGACCGCCAACGCCGCCGGCCTCTGGGAGATCGCGACCCATGTCTTCAATCTGGGCCTGGCCTACGCCCTCGCCTTGCCCGTCGGATGGGATCGCGAGCGCGAGGATCGCAGCGCCGGCATCCGGACGTTTCCGCTCGTCGCCATCGCCAGCTGCGGGTTTGTGCTGGTGGGGATCGCCGTGCTCGGCCGCGAATCGATGGGCCAGGCCCGGATTTTGGAAGGGCTGATCACCGGCGTGGGCTTCATCGGCGGCGGCGCGATCCTGAAGGAGGGCGGCAAGGCGACAGGCACCGCGACCGCCGCCAGCCTGTGGGCCACCGGCGCCCTCGGGGCCGCCGTCGGCTACGGGCTCTACGACATCGCCGTTGTGCTCAGCCTCACCACCTTCCTGACCCTGCGCTGCGCGCGTCCAATGAAGCAGGCAGCGCAAGGTAACGGCGGCGACGACGATTAAGCGACAGCGCGTCGCCGTGGCCACTACCCCTCACCAATCATCCCGCCTGGGCGCGTCGTCCTTGGGTCATCTTCCGTGACGTCCGCCGCGGGCTCGCCGGATGTGCCTTCGCCGATCATGCCACCCTGCTCCCCAACGCCCTTGGACTCCGGCTGAGGCGCTTTCGGAGAGGCTCCGCCACCGGATGGGTTCGGGGCCTTCGGGGGTTGTGTCGGGCCGTTCATCACTCAGTCCTCTTCCTGCGCCCGATCACCCGGAGCCCGGCGGACGTCTGGCCTAAACGACTGTTAGAGGAAGGCGTTGCCGCCGGTCACGGCCGGGCCGCGGCGCTCGCCATCCGGGAACACGGAACGAAACGCTGGCTCATCATTTGATATCCACGGTCGAGCTGTCATTCGACAGAGCAGGAGCGTCGCAGGTGGCTGACATCGAGGAGGTGGACACCCCGGCGGGCGAGCCGAATGCGTCTGCCGACGTCAAGCAGCCTGAACGGCCCAAGCTCCTTCAGGTCCTGGGGCCCGGTCTGATTACCGGCGCCTCCGACGACGATCCCAGCGGGATCGCGACCTACTCTCAGGTCGGCGCTCAATTTGGCTACAACGTCGGATGGACCATGCTGTTCAGCTGGCCGCTGATGTGCGCGATCCAGGAGATTTCCGCCCGCATAGGACGGGTGACCGGGCGCGGGCTGGCCGGCAATCTCAAGCAGCACTATCCGCGCAGCGTGCTCGCGGTGATCGTCACCCTGCTCCTGGCGGCCAACACGATCAATCTCGGTGCGGACCTCGGCGCCATGGCCGCGGCGCTAAAGCTGGTGATGGGCGGCCCGGAACTGCTCTACGTCGGCCTTTTTGCTGTGCTCTGCATCGGTCTGGAGGTGTTTGTCCGCTACACCCGGTATGTGTCGGTGCTGAAGTGGCTGACCCTGGCTTTGTTTGCCTATGTGGCCGTGGCTTTTGTCGTGAAGATCCCCTGGGGCACGGTCGCCTACCGTCTCGTGGCGCCACAAATCGCGTGGACACCAGCCTACATCACCGCCGTGGTCGCCATCCTCGGCACGACGATCAGCCCCTACCTCTTCTTCTGGCAGGCCGAAGAAGAAGTCGAAGAGGTCAAGGAACGTGACGGGGCCAAACCGCTCGAGCGCGCACCCTCACAAGCCAAGGCGGAGTTCGCGCGCATCCGCCTCGACACCTACTTGGGCATGGGCTTCTCTAACCTGGTGGCGCTCTTCATCATCCTGTCGACAGCCGCTACCCTGAACGCTCGGGGCGTCACCGACATCCAAACCTCGGCCCAGGCGGCGGAAGCCTTGAGGCCGATCGCCGGCCAATTCGCGTTCGTCATCTTCGCGCTGGGCATCGTGGGCACCGGCCTGCTGGCGGTTCCGGTCCTGGCCGGCTCGGCGGCCTACGCCATCGGCGAGTCCTTCGGCTGGCATGTCGGGCTGGCGCGGAAGCTCAATCGCGCCCGCGGCTTCTACGCCGTCATCGTCGTCGCGACCTTGGTAGGCGCCCTGCTCAACTTCACCAAGCTCGATCCGATCAAAGCGCTATTCTGGAGCGCCGTGATCAATGGCGTTGTCGCGGTTCCGGTCATGGTGCTGATGATGCTTATGGGCGGCAAGAGGGACATTATGGGGGGGTTCATCCTGTCCGGGCCGCTGAAGATCGTGGGCTGGGCCGCTACTGGCGTCATGGCGGTCGCTTCCGTCGCGATGTTTGCGACCCTGGCGCGGGGGGGCTAGCCGCGAGGCGCTCACCCATGACGACATTGATGGATATCCGGCGACGTATGGCCAGACTCAGGTGGCGTCGTGTTTCAGCCTGGGCAACAACGAACGCAGCCATCGCGACGTCGCGAGCTCTAACCTCCCTCATCAGGCTTTCATTGCTGCTGAAGGTCGTCCCGCTCGCCGCAGCTGAAACTGGCCTCGGCCTAGCCTCTCGGATTGCTTGTAGCGGCCATGAGAGCTGGCGACGTTATTTGACGGAACGAGAAATCGTGAGGGGTATGTTGAGCCAATATCTAGCTAAACCTCGGCGTATACGCCAGTAGACTTCACCCGTCCCGCGTGTATGTCCGGTGATAAAGCAATCTCTCTAAATGGCTCCTTACACTTTTTCGGCTCGTCTGGCGCGTTTAACTTCCAAGGACCGGCTGAGCGGCTTCGGCTACCCCATCAATTCCTCGAGTGCGAGGAGCGCCAAGAAGCCGACGAAGAAGGCGGAACTAATCCAGACCGTGTCAGGCTTCTGGTGCGCATCGACCAGCAGTTCCTCTGTCACGAGATAAAGCAGAGCCATCAGCCCGAAGCTCAGGAATCCCGTTACCATAACGGCTGGCAGCAGGTGCACAGGCGCCGCCGCAATCGCTCCCAAGGGGAGCAGGACGGACAACGCCGCGGTCGCAGCGAAAATCTTCCAGCGGGATTTGAGAAAGTCATTCAGCTCCGTCGTCACCGTCAGACCGAGGAAGAGGATCTCGACCGTGAGGGCGATTGTGAGCAGCACGCCAGCCTTTTGCCCGCCGATGAACGCAAGGCCGAGCACCAGCCCATCGACGAGGATATCGATACCGACCGCGGCAAGCAGCCCGACCGGTCCCCGCGCCCGCTCTTCGAACTTCTTGATCAGCAGCATCACGAGGACGCCGAGCGCGCCCCCTACCAAAGTGGCCGTCGGCGATCCCCCATGCATGACGTCCGGTAGGATTTCGCCGGCTGCCGCAGCGAATACGACGCCGGCGGCGAAGTGCTGAATCGTACTGACGAGCGTGGGTCCGGGCTGGCGCCAAACGGCGACGCCGCCGCCCACCACAGCGGCGCCCACGGGGATGAGCGTGTAGGTTAGGGCGTTCATCAGCGCTTCTCGGTTGTCCGGTCCAAGGCTTTTGGTTGCGGCTAGACGACGTGGTTGGGCTCGAGGTCACAGGAGACCTGCCCGGTTTCGAACTGGATCGTCGCGTGGCCGATCCCAAACCGGTCCTTCAGTGCGTCGGTGACTGTCGCCGTGAACGCATCATCGATGCGGTCCTCGGAGCGCACCAGGTGCACGGTCAGGGCCGTCGATGTCGTGCTGAGCGGCCAGATGTGCAGATCGTGCACCTCCTTCACCCCCTCGAGGCCTTGCAAGTGGGCGAAGACCTCGTCCCGGTCGATACCTGGGGGCACAGCGTCGATTGCCATCGCAACGGAATCCTTGAGGAGTCCCCAGGTCCCCAAAGCGATGACGACGACGATCACGAGGCTGACGACCGGGTCCAGCCACAGCCAGCCCGTCATGGTGATCACCAGACCGGCCACCACCACGCCGGCGGAAACGCCCGCGTCGGCGGCCATGTGCAGGAAGGCGCCGCGAATGTTGATGTCGCCTTTGCGCCCGCGCATGAACAGCAAGGCGGTGGCGGTGTTGATGACGATGCCGATCGCGGCCACCACCATCACCGTCCCGCCTTCCACCGGTTGCGGCGCCTCAAAGCGGCGGATGGCCTCCCAGGCGATCGCTCCGATCGCCACGAGCAGCAGGACCGCGTTAGCTAAGGCGGCGAGGATCGACGTGCGGCCAAATCCGTAAGTGCGCTTGGCGGTCGGCGCGCGGCGGCCCAGCCACACCGCGCCCCAGGCCAGCAGCAAGCCGGCGACGTCACTGAGGTTGTGGCCCGCGTCCGCCAGCAGGGCGAGGGAGTTAGCGATAACGCCGTAGGTCGCCTCGATGACGACGAAGCCGACGTTCAGCGCCACCCCAATCGCGAAGGCCCGGTCGAAGCTGGCGGGCGCATGCGAGTGGGAATGCCCTCCTCCATCCCCGTGCCCTTCGTGCGCGTGATCCGCGTGATCCGCGTGATCATGGCCGTGCTGATGTTGCGCCATCTACTTGCTCTTTCTAACTGGCGTGGGTGTAGATCCTCGAGCCCCTAGAGGATCAAGGCTGGCGGGCTGATTAGGTTGTAAATCGTCTGGCGGTAGCCGGTTGCAGCGCCCAGGTTTAGGATGCGCCTCGCAAGTATCCGGCCCGCAAATGAGGAGGTGTCGCCTTTGCGTATGTCGGCATCCTCGGTTGTCGCGGAGGCGGCCTCTCAACGGCGCTTGTCCCAATGTTGGCTTCTGTTGGGCCTTTTGAGCGTCAGCGCGTGCGGCAGGAACGACAAGCTCGTCGAGAGGACGCCGGAGGCCATGGCGGCGCATCTCCGCGCGGGCGAGCTTCCCCGCCATGATGGACCGACCAAGCCCGTCGCCATCGCCGACGTCCCGGCCCGCGGCGTCAGCCTCGGTAGGATTGTTGCGATTGACCGCACCGGTGGACGGTTGACCTTGCAACACGATCCAGGCTCGCCGGGGGACTGGCCCGTTCTCACCATGACTGCGGCGGTGCGGCCTCCAAGCCTGCTCGATCGGGTCAAAGTCGGCGACCGCGCTCAGTTTCATCTGGAATACCGTGCTGGCACACCCGAAGTGGTCGCACTTCAGCCCTACGTGGCCGAAGCCGGGGCCGCTCCCATGTCGCCCGCCCAACGATAGCGAGGTCGCTACGGTCGCGCGCTTGTGGGAGTCTTCCATCCGAAGCGTCAAGACGCGCGTCTCCCGCGAGATTTGGCGGAGGGCTGCCCCCGCGAACCGGACTCCAGGTATTTGGCCAAGGCGTCGTCGACGCGCCTATAGACCCCTAAAAGGCGCGGCTCGAACGAGCGGCGGCCGAGCACCAAGGCGCCAAGCCCGTTCATCTCGGCGGTGTGCAGAAGATGTGTGCCCCGCCGGCCAGGCTCGATGACGTAGGTTTCCAGGGCGCGACCCAGCAGTGGCCGACCGGTTGTGAAGCCGATCCGGTGTCCGGGCTCGAAGACGCTGATCGTCGCTCGGAGCTTCCGGCGTCCTTCCGGGTCTGGGCCGATCATCAGTGTGACCTTCGCGCCGAGCGCTGCTGACCCGATCACCTCGCGGTATGGGTTCCAGCGGCGATAGGTCGAGAAGTCGCTGAGCGCCCGCCAGACCTTGATCGGCGGCGCAGCAATCTCCGTCTCGCAAGAGACGATCATGATCCAGACGGAGCCGCAGGTTGGCACGGTGCATCTGAGCGGGCCGCGCACACGCGCACCCGCTCTGGCGGGGCGATGGTCCAGTCGGTCGGCACGTCATAGAAGGCGCACCGCGACCCCCGTCCGCCGAGGCCTGAGATGGGACGTGACGCCACCCCGACAACCGTGCCGTCCTGTCCGATCCGCTCAATGCGAATCCGCGTCGGGGAGGTCCAGGGCGCTCTCCGGCAGACCGATCCATGAAACCTGGTCCCAGTGGCGGTTTGGATCGCATCGGGCGTCGAAACAGACGCGTTCCGCGATGGCGCGACGTCGATCGGCGAGCTCAGTAAGGTCGCGCCGCCATAAGCCGCGCAGCCGGCGAGCCCGAATGAAGCAAGGATGCCGGCGGTCATCAGGGGGTTCATGGCGAGAATTCCAGTTCAGGTCTGGGGGGCTTGGCGGTCATCCGAAGACGAGAAGCGTGACCCCGGTCACGAGGAAGCCGATGGAGGCTGCGAGCAGCAGCACCGCCCAGATGGAGGGTCGTGCGCGTGGCTCCTTATTCATCTGGACGCCGCGCTCATGCTGTTGGTGCTTCGCGGGCGGCGAGCGGTGGCAGCACCACAAGCGGGTCGAGGCGGTCGCCGAGCCGTCCGGTGAGCTCGACATGGACGTGGTTGATGATGCCCTTTGGATATCGTTCAGCCAGGCTTTGGGCTGTCCCGATGAAGTCCCCTGCTGCGACCGTGACGCCCTTCCTGACGAGTGGCCCGACGTAGAGCACCCTCGCCACATAGTGGGTCGTCGGGTTTGCGATCTCGACAAATTGGAGCTTGTCCTGCCCCGCATAGGCCGGTCCGATACGGGTGATCACACCCGCGATCGGCGCGCGGACGGCTTCCCCAGCGACGGCGACGAGATCCACGCCATGGTGGGTCCGGCGGCCGCCATCGCGCGCTGCGCCGAAGGCCCCCGAACCGTAGACGTCGACGCCGCGAACGGGATTGGCGACTGGCCGGGCAATGTCAGGCTGGCCGTCACCGTCGAGGTCGATGCCAGCGATCTCGGATCGTCCGGCCACAATTCGGACTGCGGCAGCCGGGACCCACCTCTCGGGGGTTGAACCGGGGTGAGCTCCGAGCACGAACCCCAGTGGGCCGCCGGCAGCCAGGAGCCCGACGAGGCCCATCCGCGTCGCAGCCCGGCGGATCATGAAACCTGCGTGCGCCAATCGAGGGGGAGCATCGCCGTCCGCGTTCTTCGATACCGATGCCCTCACACCGTTTTTTCCTTGAAAGCAAGGAGGCGCAACGCGTTACCCACCACCAGTAGGGTGGAGCCTTCATGGAAGATCACCGCAGCCCCAATCTTCAGCCCGAACAGCGTCGCTGGGATTAGGAAGGCAACCATCCCGAGGCTGACAAAAAGGTTCTGCTTGATGATGCCGCTGGTGCGACGGCTGAGACCGACGGCGAACGGCAGGTGGCTGAGGTCATCCGCCATCAGGGCCACGTCGGCCGTTTCCAGGGCGACGTCGGAGCCGGCCGCGCCCATGGCTATGCCGACAGTCGCGTTGGCCATGGCCGGTGCGTCGTTGACCCCGTCGCCGACCATGGCGATCTTGCCCGCCTGCGCCTTGATGGCTTTGATGACCTCGACCTTATCCTCCGGCATCAGGCCGCCCTTGGCCTCGTCGAGGCCAAGCTCTTTGGCGATGGCGTCGGCGACGGACTGGTTGTCGCCCGAGAGCATGATCATGCGCTTGATGCCGAGCGTTCTTAGGCGCTGGATCACGGCCTTGGCGGCCGGTCGCGCGGTGTCCATGAGCCCCAGGACCCCGAGGTAGCGGTCGCCTTGGCGCACCACCATCACAGTTCGGCCGCTCGTCTCCAGGCGACGTGCATCGCTCCAGATAATTTCAGAAAGGTGGGCCCTCCCCGCTCTCGAAGAGCCCCGGCTTGCCAATCATCGTTGTCTTACCGGCCACTTGAGCGCGGACCCCTTGGCCCGTGAGGCTTTCGACCGCTTCGGCCCGGGGCTCCGGATGACCGCCGAGCTTGGCGCCGCCGTCGCGCACGACCGCCGCCGCGAGGGGATGATCACTGAGCCGTTCCACAGCGACAGCAACGGCCAACAACTCTTGCTCATTGACGCCGTCGGCCGGCACGACGTCGGTCAGTCGGGGCTTGCCCTCGGTCAGGGTGCCGGTCTTGTCGAAGGCGAGCGCCGTCAGGGTGCCGAGGTTTTCGAGCGGGCCGCCGCCCTTCACCAGCACACCGCCACGACCGGCCCGAGCCACCCCGCTCAGCACGGCGCTGGGGACGGAGATGGCGAGCGCGCAGGGGCTCGCCGCCACCAACACGCCATGGCCCGGTAGAAGCTCGCGCTGAACGGCTCGTCGACGACCATCCAAGACAACATAAGGAGCGCGACGCCTACGAGGACGGCAGGAACGAAAATCTTCTCGAAGCGGTCGGTAAAGTGTTGTGTCGGGGACCGTTGGCCCTCCGCCTCGGCCACCATCTTCACGACGCGGGCCAAGGTGGTCTCCGAAGCCTGACGTGCGACCCGGACATCAAGGGCGCCCGCGCCGTTGATGGTGCCGGCGTAGACGCGCTGTTCGGCGCTCGCCTTGGCGAAGTCGAGATCAGGATCTGCGGCGGCCGTCTTGTCGACGGGAACGCTCTCCCCTGTCACTGGGGCCTGGTTCACGCTGCTCTCGCCGACGATTACGACGCCATCGGCCGCGATCCGCTCATTGGGCCGGACCAGGATGACGTCGCCGATCTGCAGTTCCGCGACGGGGACATCCTTCGTGGCCGCGGCGCGCCGAACGGTCGCGGTTTCGGGGGCAAGCTCCGCCAGCGCCTCGATCGCACGCCGCGCCCGGCCCATGGCGTAGTGTTCGAGGGAATGGCCGAGGCTGAATAGGAAGAGCAGCAAGGCGCCTTCCGCCCACTGCCCAAGGGTGGCCGCGCCCACCGCCGCCACGAGCATCAGAGTATCGATCTCGAAACGCCTATGGCGCAGGTTGTCGAGCGCTTCCTTAAGGGTGAAGAAGCCGCCGAAACCGTACGCGATTACGTAGCAAGCGAGTGGCAGTAAGCCCTGGACAGACTTCTCCGTGAGCCAGCCGGCGCCCAGCATGATACCCGCGAGCACCGCGAAGATCAGTTCGGTGCGTTCACCAAATATGCCGCCGTGCGCGTGATCGTGATCGCCAGGAGCATGTTCCTTGCCCTCGTGGGCGTCGTGTGAGGTCTCCGGCGCCGCCGGACGGGCGCCCTCCGACGCCGCATCACCGCGGGGCCAAGCCTGCGCCGCGGGCGGGGCGCTTGACTCGAACTCGACGCCGAGCGTTCGAATTGCCGCCCGCAAGCGGGCCTCGTCGGTCTTATGACGTTCGTATTCGACAAAGCTGTGCCCATCCGCTCCGACCACAGCCTGGCTGACGCCGGGCTCTTCGCGTAGTCGGTCGACTATCCTTTCCGCCGCGTTCGCGTGAGCGCCGCCACCCACGGGAAGGCTAAAGTGCCCGAACTGCGCGTCCAACGCGGCGCCGGCCTCCCGCGCGATCCCGCCGAGCTGCTCGGCGGAAGTCGTCTCCCCATCAAAGCGCACGGAGATGACTTCGGAATCATCCCCCGCCCGAGCTATGTCAGCCGAACTCACGCCCGGCTGTGAGCCGACATCGCGAATGAGGGCGTCTATACAGCGGCGACACCCGCCGGCTTCGTTCGAAAGCAAGGTGGAAGGGTTGAGCCGCAGCAGGTCATCGGCCATCGGTGTGTGCGCCGTTTCTAATCGTGATGCTCGGGGTGGTGCCCGCCGTACCGGAGAACCTCGACCTTCTCGAAGGTGACCAGCCCGATATCGGTCAGATCCTCGAGGGTGGTCACGAAGGCGCGCAGCCGG